>NZ_CP047941.1:0-638178 GCF_014279815.1 Synechococcus sp. NOUM97013
GAGGTTTTTCCACGCTTTCCCCAGCACCTATTACGGCTGTATAGGTAGTTTTTCTAGAAATCAAAAACAGCCCGTAGACAGTCGGACAGCCAGGCAGGCATCAGGGCCATTGCGCTTCGTCCAAGCCTGTGAAACCGTGGAGGCCTTGAAGCGCTCCAGCGAACAGCCTCGCCATGAAACTGGTTTGCTCCCAGTCGGAACTCAACGCAGCGCTCCAATTGGTCAGCCGTGCCGTTGCGTCGCGTCCAACCCATCCAGTGCTGGCGAACGTGCTGCTGACTGCCGATGCCGGCACCGACAGGCTCAGCCTCACGGGATTTGATCTCAACCTCGGCATCCAGACATCGTTGGCTGCATCCGTGGAGACCAGCGGTGCCGTGACGCTTCCAGCTCGACTATTCGTTGAGATCGTTTCCCGTTTGTCGAGTGACTCCCCGATCACTCTCTCCACGGATGAGTCGGGTGAGCAGGTGGAACTCACCAGCCTCAGCGGCAGCTATCAAATGCGCGGCATGCCTGCCGACGATTTTCCCGATCTGCCTTTGGTGGAAAACGGCACCGCCCTCAAATTGGATCCTGCAGCGTTGGTGAAAGCGCTGCGCGGCACACTGTTCGCCAGCAGCTCTGACGAGGCCAAGCAGCTCTTGACCGGGGTACACCTGCGGTTCGATCGCACCAGCCTCGAAGCGGCCTCCACCGATGGTCACCGGTTGGCCGTGCTCAGCGTCAATGACGCCCTACAGGCTCCGCTTGAAGTGGCTGATCCAGACGCGTCTGATGACGCTGCTTTGGCCGTCACTCTTCCAGCCCGCTCCCTGCGGGAAGTGGAGCGGCTCATGGCGGGGTGGAAAGGCACCGATGCGGTGAGCCTGTTCTGTGAACGTGGCCAGGTTGTGGTCCTGGCCGCTGATCAGATGGTGACCAGCCGAACCCTGGAAGGCACCTATCCCAATTACCGACAGCTCATTCCTGAGTCGTTCACGCGCACCCTTCAGCTCGATCGTCGTGCGTTTGTGGCGTCGCTCGAGCGCATTGCTGTGCTGGCTGATCAGCACAACAACGTGGTGCGCATCGGCACTGATCCCGCCAAGGGTCTTGTGCAGATCAGTGCCGATGCGCAGGATGTCGGCAGTGGTTCTGAATCGCTTCCGGCCGACATTGATGGTGAACCGGTGCAGATCGCGTTCAACGTGCGCTATGTGCTGGACGGGCTGAAGGCCATGGATGCCGATCGCATTTGCCTGCAGTGCAATGCACCCACCACACCGGCCATTCTCTCACCTGCGGATGATGGTTCCGGACTCACCTATCTGGTGATGCCTGTTCAGATCCGGACCTGATCTTGGCGCTGCCTGATCCACTGCTGCTCAGTGATCTGCTGCGCCATCGCGTGCGCTGTGATCAGGGTCTGGACTATGGCCTCGGTGTCATGGCCTGGATGCACCCACCTGTGCATCGATTGCTGGGTTGGGTGAGTCGACCTTCGGCCCTCCGTAATTCACGGGCTGTCTGGCGTCTTGATCAGTGTCGAGGACTGGATGATCAGCAGGTGTTCGTGAAGGGATCACCGGCCGAAGCCGATCAGCTCACCCTGGAGCGGTTGCCGACCCTCTTGGATGCCGATCTTCTTGATGTCGAGGGTCAACGCATCGGCCAGGTGGCGGATTTGGCCTTTGTGCCCTCCACGGGAGAAATCCTTCATTACCTAGTGTCCCGCAGCGATCCTCGATTGCCCGGCAGCAGTCGCTGGCGGCTGACGCCTGATCGCATCGTTGATCAGCAACCCGGACTGGTGTCCACAGGCATTCGTGATCTCGACGATCTCCCCCAGGCCCGGGCCAGCGTTCGTCAAGATCTGGTGAGGCGTTCCCGTCATTGGCGGGATCAGCTTCAGCAATTGGGTGATCGTGCTGGCGCACGATTAGAGGGTTGGCTCGAGGAACCACCCTGGGATGACGAGCCAGTTCCGGCACAGGTGTTTCGCGATGACGATCCTGACCCCATGGCGAGTCCCGATCTCCCAGATCCCTTGGAAGACTGGGACGATTCCGATTGGCCTTCGCAGCAGGAACGGGTGAGAGATCGCCGCAGTGATCGCGACGAAGATCCCTGGATCTGAGCTGAGGGGTGTCAAGCCGGCCGTCGGCAACACTGGGAAGAGATGACCTGTTGACTGTGACCCAGTCTTCTTCTGTGGCAGAGACCTTCGATGTCGCCGCTGTCCTCCGTCAGGAAGGGCTCACGCAGCAGGATTACGCCGAAATTCAACATCGCTTGGGACGCGATCCCAACCGCGCTGAGTTGGGCATGTTCGGCGTGATGTGGTCAGAGCATTGCTGCTATCGCAATTCCAGGCCTCTTCTCAGCGGCTTCCCTACGGAAGGGCCTCGCATCCTGGTCGGTCCCGGTGAAAACGCCGGTGTGGTTGATCTCGGCGGCGGCCATCGCCTGGCATTCAAGATCGAGAGCCACAACCACCCCTCAGCGGTTGAACCCTTCCAAGGGGCTGCAACAGGGGTCGGCGGCATCCTGCGGGACATCTTCACCATGGGTGCTCGGCCGATTGCGCTGCTGAATGCGTTGCGCTTCGGCCCGCTGGAGGATCCCGCCAATGTGGGCCTGATGCAGGGCGTGGTGGCAGGCATTGCCCACTACGGCAATTGCGTCGGTGTTCCCACTGTGGGAGGTGAGGTGGCCTTTGACCCCTCCTACAGCGGCAACCCTCTGGTCAATGCCATGGCCCTGGGTCTGATGGAGACCGAGGACATCGTCAAATCAGGGGCTTCCGGCATTGGCAATCCCGTCGTCTATGTCGGCAGCACCACAGGCCGCGACGGCATGGGGGGAGCCAGTTTTGCCAGTGCTGAGCTCAGTTCTGCTTCACTCGACGATCGACCGGCTGTGCAGGTGGGTGATCCTTTTCTGGAAAAGGGCCTGATTGAGGCCTGTTTGGAGGCGTTTCAGAGCGGTGATGTGGTGGCTGCTCAGGACATGGGGGCAGCTGGCCTCACCTGCAGCTGTTCCGAGATGGCGGCAAAGGGTGATGTCGGGGTGGAGCTCGATCTCGACAAGGTGCCGGCGCGCGAAGAGGGGATGACGGCTTACGAGTATCTGCTCTCTGAATCCCAGGAGCGGATGCTGTTCGTGGTTCGCGCCGGCCGTGAGGAGCCTTTGATGGAGCGCTTCCGTCGCTGGGGACTTCAAGCGGCAGTGGTGGGTCGTGTGCTGGCGGAGCCTGTGGTTCGTGTGCTGCAGCACGGTGAAGTGGCGGCGGAGGTGCCGTCCCGTGCTCTGGCCGAAGACACGCCGATCAATCACCACGACCTCCTGCAGGAACCACCTGCTGACATTCAGGAGCTCTGGCGCTGGACTGAAGCGGATCTTCCCTGCCCTGCTCAGCACCACGACTGGGGTCAGGAGTTGCTGCTTCTTCTGGATGACCCCACCATTGCGAGCAAGCGCTGGGTGCATCGGCAGTACGACCAGCAGGTGTTGGCGAACACTGTCGTGTCTTCAGGTGCTGCCGATGCTGCCGTAGTGCGGCTCCGCCCTCAGCAGGGTGAAGGTTCGCTTGAGGCCTCCCAACGGGGTGTGGCGGCCACGGTTGACTGTCCCAACCGCTGGGTTGCACTTGACCCCGAGCGAGGTGCTCAGGCGGCCGTGGCTGAAGCGGCGCGCAATCTCAGCTGTGTTGGTGCCGAACCGCTGGCGGTCACCGACAACCTCAATTTCCCTTCTCCTGAAACACCCAAGGGCTATTGGCAGCTGGCCAAAGCCTGTCGGGGCATTTCCGATGCCTGCCGAGCGTTGAACACCCCCGTCACTGGTGGCAATGTCTCCCTCTACAACGAGACCAAACAGGATGACGGCAGCCTGAAGCCCATTCACCCCACCCCCGTGATCGGCATGGTGGGAGGCGTGGATGACATCACCACTGTGACCGGTTTGGGCTGGCGCAGGGCAGGAGATCCTGTGTATCTGCTGGGTGTGCCCGTGGCCGATGCTGATGCCGGCTCGCTCGGTTTGGCAGGCAGTGCCTATCAACAGCTGGCCATCGGTCGCCTCGCCGGTCGTCCGCCTGAGACGGATTTCGCTTTGGAAGCGCGCGTGGGTGCGTTGGTGCGCGATGGCATTGCGCGAGGACTGCTCGCTTCAGCCCACGACTGCAGCGACGGTGGCTTGAGCGTCGCCTTGGCTGAATCTTCGATGGCCTCCGACCATGGGATCAGCGTCGACCTTGCCGCCGGTGGTGTTCGCACGGATCGTCTTCTGTTTGCTGAAGGCGGCAGCCGCATCGTGGTGTCTGTGAAGGCGGAATGTGTCCAAGCCTGGGAGTCCCTGGTCGGTGCAGCGATGGAGCTACCAATCACGCCGATTGGTGTGGTGACCGATCAACCCAGCCTGGTCATCAAGGTGGACCAGAGACCCTGCTTGGATCTGTCCGTTCAGCAATGCCGTGATGCCCACGCTATGGCGCTTCCGCGTCGCATCGAAGCCGATGTTGAGGTCACAAAATGACCACCACTCGTTTTGCTAATCTTCCTTGCTCAGTTTCCACCGTTTCAATCATTCCCAGCGAGTCAATCAATGCTGTTGTGTTGAACTCTTCAGGGGTGTTGAGTCCGCTTAATTTTTTTAGTTAGAGGTTGTCGTTATGTGTGGAATTATCGGAATGTTCTGTTCTGATTCTGTGAATCAGCAGATCTACGACAACCTTCTATTGCTTCAGCACCGCGGGCAGGATTCTGCGGGGATTGTCACGATGGATAATCACACCTTCCATGTGCACAAGCAACGGGGAAGGGTTCGAGAAGCGTTTCGAACAAGAGATATGCGCAAGCTTCTCGGCAATGTCGGAATTGGCCACGTGCGTTATGCCACACGAGGAGCTGCAGCATCAGAAGATGAGGTGCAGCCGTTTTATGTGAATGCTCCCTATGGAATCACCTTTGTTCACAACGGCAATCTGACCAACACGTCTCAGCTTGAAGAGGATCTGTTCAAGGTGGATCGTCGCCACACCAATTCCTCCAGCGATACCGAGATGTTGGTCAATGTGCTGGCAACAGAGATTCAGTCTCGCCTCACAGGTCCTGATGTCTCGCCGGATCAGCTGTTTGATGCAGTGGCGTCGCTGCACCAGAGAGTCAAGGGTTCCTATGCATCCATCGCTCTGATTGCTGGCCGCGGCATGCTTGCCTTCCGCGACCCCTACGGAATTCGTCCGCTGATCCTGGGGCGACGCACGTCGGATCAGGGTCGCAATGAATGGATTGTTGCCAGTGAATCACTGGTGATTGAAAACAGTGGATACGAGATTGTTCGTGATGTAGAACCCGGTGAAGCCATCTTCATTGATTTTGATGCCAACTTGCATCATCGCCAGTGTGCTCTGTCGGCTCGCTTGGTTCCCTGTGCATTCGAATACGTCTATCTCGCCAGGCCTGATTCCGTCATGAATGGAATCTCCGTTTATGAAACCCGATTGCGGATGGGAGATCTTCTGGCCAAGACCATTGCTGAAGAGTTGCCTGCCGGTGACATCGATGTGGTGATGCCGATTCCTGATTCTGCCCGTCCTTCGGCCATGCAGGTGGCAAAGCAACTTGGAATTGAGTATCGCGAAGGATTCTATAAAAACCGCTATGTGGGCAGAACCTTCATCATGCCGGGGCAGGCAGAGCGTAAAAAATCAGTTCGCCAGAAACTGAATGCTTTGGGGACTGAATTTGCTGGAAAAAATGTTTTGATTGTGGATGATTCAATCGTGCGCGGTACCACGTCCAAGGAAATCGTGCAGATGGCGCGTGATGCAGGAGCGAATCAGGTGACCTTTACCTCTGCCGCACCGCCAGTTCGTTTTCCGAATGTGTATGGCATCAACATGCCTACACGAGCAGAATTGCTTGCGCACGGACGAACAACGGAAGAAATTTCTGACGTTCTTTCAGCAGACCATGTTGTTTATCAGAGCGTGGACAACCTGAAGCAGAGCATTGTTCAGGGGACAGATCTTGATCAGCTTGAAATGTCTTGTTTTGATGGGAATTACGTGACTGGTGATATTGATGAAAATTACTTGAAGTGGTTGGAAGGGAATTGCCGTTCCTGATGGATTTCAACCGTTGAAGTTGAAGAACCAACAATTGTTTAGCTGATCAGTGGCACCAAGCGGGTCAACTGCTCATCCGCTTTCAATGAAAGGTCAGTCGGTGCTTCGGTGTCAGGACTGATTGATTCGCTCAAGATGCGTCCATGACGGCTTTTGCTGGTGATCACTCCTGCAAGATCACTTGTTGCACATACCGTGATCACAGGATCCAGTTCTTTTCCATTGGCGCATAGTTGAAGGGCAATCTCGCCGAGATCTCCCCGTTTGCAGCGACGCAGCGACGCCAAGGACAATCGTGTGAGCCAACCCTTAGCTGTTCCTACAAGAATTTCGCCGCTGTTTCCGGCGGCTGTGGAATCTGCCGGCTGACTCACGGCTCCCACTAGCGTCTCTCCGGGCAACATGCGCATCGCCATCGGACCCTGCGCCAGTTTTCCCATCACGGGCAGACACTGTTCTTCCACGGGTAGGCACAGCACTCGACCGATGTCACTGATCAAGGCCACGGTGCCACCGTCTTCACAGATCACGGCCGACAGCAGTGAGACTCCATCTTTGAGTTTGACAATGGTTGCCGCACGACCGGAGAGCTCCTGCATGTCGTCCAGTGGCAGTCGCTTGAAGCGGCCGTCAGTGCTCAGCAGGCCGAGGGACAGACGCTGATTGGCTTCATCATCGTCCGCAGGTGGGAGTTGCAGGAGGCTGATTACCGAGTCGCCTTCCAGAGCAGTGGGCAGGAATCGTTCCAGCGAACCGGGCTGCTGACCGGCGAATTCCCAGCGCACCAATGCCACTCGTCCCGTGGCGGTGAGCGCCAACAAACGAGGGGCGGGGTGGATCGGCAGGATCAGCTGTGCTGGTGAGGGTTCATAACCCAGATTCACCGGCTCATTTAGATGCAGGCGGCCGAGCAGTTGTGGGCTGACGACCTTCACCTGACCATCGTTTTGAATCAGAAGTTTCGATTCAGGTGGTAGGGCATCCAAAGCCTGCTGACGCTGCAGTTCAGCATTGGGACGCTGGCTGGCGGCCCGTTCAGCGAGGAGATGGTCGCCGCCTTCCACCAGTCGCGTCCGTCGCGGCGTGGCAAAACGCTTTTTGAGCTGGCGCAGCTCCTGCACGAGGGCATCCAGCAGTTGATCGCGGTTGTCGAGGAGCAATTTCAAGCGCTGCCGTTCGGCCCGTAGATCGTCGGCCTCCTGACGCAGACTTTCCTGTTCCAGGCCTGTGAGTCGGCGCAAAGGCATGGACAGAACGGCATCAGCCTGCCGCTCACTCAGATCCAGCTGCACCATCAGGCTCGCCCGGGCGCTGGATGCATCGCGTGCTTCCTGGATCATCGCGATCACTTTCTGCAGCGATGCCAGGGCTGTGGTCAGACCCTCCACCACTTCAAGGCGATCTTCCGTTTTGCGCAGCGCGTGACTGGTGCGCCGGATCATCGTCAGTTCCCGGTAGTCCAGGAAGGTCTGGAGCATGCGCCGCAAGGACAGCTGCTTGGGCTGTCCGTCCACAAGGGCCAGCAGGATCGCGCCGAAATTGCTCTGCAGTGAGGTGCGTCGTTGCAGATCCTTCAGCACCGTGTCTGGATCGGCGTCACGCCGCAATTCGACCACGACACGCATGCCTTCACGGTCGCTTTCATCGCGGATGTCCGCGATGCCGCCGATCTTTCCGTCGTTGACCTGTTCCGCCAGTTTTTCGATCCAGCCGGCCTTGCTGAGTTGGTAAGGCAGTTCCGTGACGATCACCGCCTTGCGTTTGTGACGTCCCTTGCCTGGCTGGACTTCCTCGATGTGTGCCACACCCCGCATCGGGATGCTGCCGCGGCCTTTCAGGTAGGTGTCGCGCACACCACTGCCCAGCAGCACTTCACCACCTGTGGGGAAGTCAGGTCCGGGGATCAGGCTGAGCAGCTTCTCATCGGTGAGGTCCGGCTTGCGTACCAGGGCGATTAAGCCATCCACCACTTCGCCAAGGTTGTGGGGAGGAATGCTGGTGGCCATCCCGACGGCAATGCCTGCGCAACCGTTCAGCAGCAGAAACGGAAGCTGAGCCGGCAGGACGGTGGGTTCCTGTTGAGAACCGTCGAAGTTGGGTGCGAAATCAACGGTGTCGTTGCCGATTTCGTCCAGAAGCCCTTCGTGGGCGATCGGGGCTAGTCGCGTCTCCGTGTATCGCATCGCGGCCGGCGGATCGTCGTCCACGGAGCCGAAGTTGCCGTGACCATCGAGCAGTGGATGCCGACTGGAGAAGGTCTGCACCAGCCGCACCAGGGCGTCGTACACGGCTTGATCACCGTGGGGGTGATATTTGCCGAGCACGTCGCCGACGACTCGGGCACATTTGCGGTAGGGCCGATCTGGCGTCAGCCCCAGCTCATGCATCGCGTAGAGGATGCGCCGTTGAACCGGTTTGAGCCCATCACGGACATCCGGTAGAGCTCGACCCACGATCACGCTCATCGCGTACTCGAGGTAGGAGCGCTGCATCTCCTGATGCAGGGCGATCGGTTGAACGCGCTCCTCGGCCATCCGCTCCGGAATCAAGAAGGCAGAAGGCGCTCAGCCTACAGATCTTCTTCCTGAATCACTCAGCCGATTTGGGATCGGCATTGGCTTCAGCCCGTTCGACGGCCCCCTTCAGGTTGGGTTCCGCCAGCAGAACACCAGTGGCTAGGCGCAGTTTTTTGCCCCAGAGCTGGTTTTCCTGATGCCCCGGCAGCACGTAATTCGGGTCTTCGGCCAGGGCCTGGCGGGCCAGGTCGATCGATTCCTCATCACCGGGGGATTGTTTGTTCAATGCTGCAGCGAGAGCCAGCATCGGCTCGGCGTTGCGCTTGATCTCCAGCACGGATCTCCAGCGTCGGATCGCTTCCCCTGTGTTTCCCATCTCGAACAACACCAGCGCTTGGTTGTTCAGCGCTTCCCAGAAGCTGGGCTTGATGGTTGTGGCTTGTTCAAAGGCTTGGAGGGCCTGACGCAGCTCCGATTGCATTACACGGGCGTTACCGAGATCGAAGTAGGCGCCGGCATTTTTGGGGTCAAGACGCAAGCCCTGATCGAGCAGCGGCACGGCATCATCCGGGCGTTGATCGCGCAAGGCCAGGGAGGCCTCGGCAAACCAGAGTCCTGCGTTCTGTGGATCCAACGACTTGGCCTTGGCCAATGAGCCCGCCGCTGCCTGGAGCTGATCACTGCGAAGCTGTGCTTCCGCCAGCACGGACCAGAGGCGTTCGTCGTTGGGTTGGAGCCGAACGGCCAGTGCGGCCAGACGTGCTGCCTCCTGTGGTTGACCCAGACGTAGCAACTGAGCCGCGGTGCGGCCGATGCCAATGCCTGCACTCTCCAGCTCCTCGGTGCTGGGTGTGTACACGTACGGGACCAGGGCCCGGGCAGGAGCTGAACTCAGGGAGCCCACGGAACCGATCAGCAGTGTGATGGCCAAGTTTTGACACCAACGCTTCCCCGAACGCCCCCAAACTCCCATGGTTGTTTCACAGATCAATCAACACTAGGCGGGCTGTCTGGTTTCGCTGCTGCCGCATTGCGTCGCCACATCCAGGGTTTGATGCGACGCAGTGCAGAACCGCGCAGACGTTCATCCCAATCGTCATCCGTCCATGCCTGGATCGCTTCGGCTTGGAGATCCAGCAGCCAGGGGCGTGGTTGCACATCCGGATCGTCGCTGGAGGGGATTCCGGCTTGATTGAACGGGCAGACGTCCTGGCAGATGTCGCAGCCGGCCACCCATGGCCCTAAAGCTGTTGCCATCGTCTCGGGCAGTTCCGGCTCCCGGTTTTCGATGGTGTGAAAGGCGATGCAGCGCCGTGCATCCACCACAAAGGGTTCGGTGATGGCCTCTGTTGGGCATGCATCAATGCAGGTGCGGCAGCGACCGCAGCGCGCTGCCGCAGGTTGATCGGCCTCCAGTGCTTCCGTGGTGATCAGATGACCGATCACCATCCAGGAGCCACGATCGGCATGGATCAGGTTGCTGTGTTTCCCGATCCATCCCAGGCCCGCTTCTTCTGCCCAGGCTTTGTCCAGGAGCGGTTCTGCATCCACGCAGACACGCCAGCGGCAATCCGGACGTTGCTCCTGCAGCCAGCGCCCCACACGCCGGAGTCGCTGGTTCACCACCCGGTGGTAGTCGCGACCCCATGCGTAGCGGGCCACCGCCAGGCGATCCATGCGTCGTTCGATGGCTACGTGATAGTTCAGACCCACTGCCAGAAGGCTGTTGGCTCCATCGAGCAGCGTCTGGGCTGAGCGACGACGGGGAGCGGCCATCCAGCCCATGGCGCCTTGATGACCGGCGTCCAGCCAGCGCTGCAGAGCTTCGGTGCGCAGTTGCAATCGCGCGCTCCCCGGCAGGCGAGCGATGCCGACCGGGTCGAATCCCTCCTCTCGGGCCCGTTGTTTCAGGGCTCGGCTCAGTGCTTCACGCTCGGATGGAACATCCAAAATCTGACCCTAGAGTTGGGCGCCTTTAGGCATCGTGCCGTGTCCGCTTCCTCAACAGATTCCTCGCTGCGTCTGTCACTTCTGTTGCGCTGGTTGGGAATCACGTTGGTGCTTCTGCTGGGATTGCAGATCGGCGTGGTGCTCAGTGCAGCGGATTGGAGCGACGTCATCTACCAGCAGCTGCTGATTGAGCGGCTGGTGAGTCAGACCCCGATGGGCTTTGTCGGTCTGTTGCTGATGCTGATCAGCTCACGGTTAGACAACCCTCAAACCGCTCGGACGCCGATTCGTTGGGTGGTCTGCGCGCTGTCGGCAGTGCTGGCCCTGATGATGCTCTCCGTGATCTTCATGGGCTTGAGCGGGGGTCAGGAATTGGTGGGTGAGGCAGACCAGACCCTGGATCAGCGCCGTAGCCAGCTGGAGATGGCGCGCCAGCAGTCCGCCAATCCCGACAACGTAAAGGTGTTGGGTGAGCAACTTGCGCAGGCCGGTCAGCTCCCCGCTGATGCCACTGAAGAAGAAAAAACCGAGGCTGCGCAGGCGTTCATCGACAAGCAGCTCGCTCAGATGAGTGACCAGATCAAGCAGGCGGAGCGCCAGCGCAACCTGGCCGTGAATCAGCGACTGTTCGGTGGAACCATCAGCGCCGTGGTGTTGGCCGTGGCCCTGGTGCTGCTGGCGTTGGCCGCAGTTCTCTGACCGCTAATTGGGGACCGCTAGTTAGGTTGGTGAAACACGTTGGCTTCAGGCCCCAGGCGTTCCTTGGTTCAGTCCAACCCGAGACCTGACCTGCCGCTCAGCGCCAGGCTTCAACAAGATCTCAAGAATGATCTGATTGCGGGTCTCCTCGTGGTGATTCCGCTGGCCACCACGATCTGGCTCGCCACGATCGTCAGCAAATTTGTGCTGGCGTTCCTCACCTCGATCCCCAAGCAGTTCAATCCGTTCATCAACCTGAACCCCTGGCTTCAGGATCTGATCAATTTGGCGCTGGGGCTCACGGTTCCACTGATGGGAATTCTTCTCATCGGTCTGATGGCTCGCAACATCGTGGGCCGCTGGTTGTTGGAGTTCGGTGAGGGAACGCTCCAGCGCATCCCCCTTGCCGGTTCTGTTTACAAGACCCTCAAACAGCTGCTGGAAACTTTTCTGCGCGACAACTCGCGCCGCTTCCGGCGGGTGGTTCTGGTCGAATACCCAAGAGAGGGTCTTTACAGCGTCGGTTTCGTTACGGGTGAAGCGGGTCCATCCCTGCGCTCCGATCTGGGCGACACGTTGTTGAGTGTGTTCATTCCCACGGCCCCCAACCCGACCACAGGCTGGTACACCCTCGTTCCCGAAGGTTCGGTGCGAGAGCTCGATATCTCCGTTGAAGATGCCTTCAGAACGATCATTTCGGCAGGCATCGTCAATCCCGATGAACGCGAAGCACCGGTGAACCGCAGTTTTTCCAGCTTGATCGCCCAGTTGCGCGCCTCCGTGGCACCCTCATCGTCCTGAGTCGTCCGTTCGATACGCCTTAACCCATGCAGACCCGCACCCTCTCCCGTGAGCTCGCCTTGCTGGTGCTTGGCCAGTGCGCTGAGCGCGATCGCTCCGCTGCGGTCAACGACACCTTGGATGTGTTGTTGCAAAAGGCCCTTGACAGCCTGATGCAGCACTGGCGAGAGGTGCTCGACCACTGTGCTGGGGATCTGGAGAAAGCTCAGCAGTCCCTGCTTGACAGCGAACTTCAGGACTCTCCGAATGCGGGTGATGCTGCCCCTGTGCGCGAGCACCTGCGCGATTCACTCACCAGTGCGGAACAGGTTCTGAACGGCCTTTCCGCCAGTCTTGAGCTGCCGCGGCTGCTGGCACTGGCTGATCAGGACCGTGTGCGCGAGGAAGCCATGCGCCGCATTCATTTGGTGCTTGATTCTCGCGACACCATTGATCAGCAGTTGGATGGTGTGATGGAAGGCTGGCGTCTGAGCCGATTGCCGCGCATCGATCGCGACATTCTTCGTCTTGCGGTGGTGGATCTCGGTGCCATGAAGACTCCGGCTTCCGTGGCCTGCAGCGAGGCCGTCGAACTGGCCAATCGCTATAGCGATGAGCAAGGCCGTCGCATGATCAACGGAGTTCTGCGTCGGCTGCAGAACGCCACCGTTTAGGCGTCTCCCTGATTTCGCATGGTTTTCGACTGGTTCAACCGACGCCCCGAGGCGGCACAGCCCGCTCAGCCGGCATCCAGCCCTGAGGACACGGCACCTTCAGCGCCTGATGCTGAGTCGGTCGAGTCATCGGTCGCGGACGTGCCGAGTGCAGCTTCAGAAGGTCCTTCAGCCGAATTGGTGGAGTCGTTCGCTGCACCTGCGGCGCCTGAGTCTGTTCCAGATCCAGATCCGGAGCCGGAGCCGCCTCAGCCCTCTGGAGAGCCATCCACCGAGCCTGCCAACCCTGACGATGATCCCCTGGAGTGGGCGCGCCAGGCCTATGCGCGTCTGAAAGCTCAGAAGGAGCAAGAGCAGGCCCAGCAAGAGAGCTCGGCTTCGGTGGCGCAATCACTTTCAGCTGAACCACCTTCAGCCGAACCAGTTTCAGCGGAGCAGGTGTCAGCCCAACAGCCCAGCGTTGACACGGTTCCTGCTGAACAGCCTTCTGTTGAACCGTCTGCTGTCGAGCAGCCTTCCGTTGAACAGGCTTCCGTCGAGCAGCCTGCTGCTGAACCACCCTCTCCGGGACCGTCTCTGCTCGAGCAGGCTGCAGCCCAGCGTCAGGAACGTCAGCAGCAGCTGGAGCAGGCTCCGGCACCTGAGGTTGTTGAGCCTGCTGCCGCGGTTCCTGCACAACCTCAGACGCCGGTCGATTCATCCGATGAGCCCAGCCTGGGTGAATTCGATGACACCTTCACTTGGTCGGCTGAAGTCCTGGCGGCTCAGGGACGATCTGCGGATCAGGTCACGCTTGAAGAGATCGACTGGCTCGGTCGTCTGCGCCAGGGGCTGGAAAAAACCCGTCAGGGATTTGTCACCGGCCTCCTTGAAAACCTCGGTGATGACCCACTCACTCCTGAGGTTCTGGATGACCTGGAGTCATTGCTGCTGCGGGCTGACGCTGGTGTGAAGGCCACTGATCAGGTGCTGGAAGCCCTGCGCCGCCGCATGAATGAACAGGTGGTTGATCCCACCGAGGGCATTCGCTTCCTGAAGGAGCAGTTGCGCGATCTGCTGGATAAGCCCATCAAGGACAGCGGTGTTGAATTGCTTGCTCCGCAGCGTGAGCAGCTGAACGTCTGGCTGATGGTTGGTGTGAACGGTGTCGGCAAGACCACCACGCTTGGCAAACTCGCCAATCTTGCGGTCCGCAGTGGTTACTCCGCCATGATCGCGGCGGCTGACACCTTCCGGGCGGCAGCGGTTCAGCAGGTTCAGGTCTGGGGTGATCGCAGTGATGTGCCGGTGGTGGCGAATCCCTCCTCCAACGCTGACCCTGCAGCTGTGGTGTTTGACGCCATCGGTGCGGCCCGTTCCAAAGGGACGGATCTGGTGCTCGTTGACACGGCCGGTCGCTTGCAGACCAAGCACAACCTCATGGAGGAGCTTGAGAAGATCCGGCGTGTGGTCGACCGTCTGGCCCCCGATGCCCATGTGGAGTCCCTGCTGGTGCTGGATGCCAGCCAGGGTCAGAACGGACTCAAACAGGCGATGGCATTTGCCAAGGCGGCGGGACTCACTGGCGTTGTGATCACGAAACTGGACGGAACGGCCCGAGGCGGTGTCGCGCTGGCGGTGGCCTCGGAAGCCGGGCTGCCAATTCGTTTCATTGGTGCTGGTGAGGGAATCCGCGATTTGCGGCCCTTCAACAGCTTTGAGTTCGTGGAAGCGCTGTTGGCTGGCCGCTAAGCGCATCGGTTTTCTCAGGACAGGCTTGCTACCTTGCGGGTCCTGCCAGGGGTTGCCGTGAGCAGCAATCCATCAAGGCGCCATCCGGCTTCTCCAACTCGTCAGGGTCTGCCGTCCACCTCGGCAACCGCTTCGTTGCGTCAGTTGCTCGACAGCTTGTCGAAAGAGCAACGGTCCAATCAGGAACTGCTCGTGTCGTTGGGCTTCGCTCTGCGCAGTTTCACCAATCTCAACCGTTTTCTGGAGCTCGTTCCAGTGGTGGCAGCCCGTCTGGTGGGTGTTGAGGGGGCCCTGCTCGTACCGTTCCATGCCGATGGACGCCTTTGGAACGAACAGCTGCAGATCCTCACGACTGCCCGTTCGGAACCTGTGCTCCAGGCTTTGAACAAGCACGAACCTGGACGATCATCCGGCTTTGGTTCTGACGATGCCCTGGTGCTGGGCATGGATCGCTTGGTCCAGCGTCAGCTCGGATCGGCCGGTGTATTCGCCACGTCGCTGGTGGCCCGCGGTCGTCAGCGCGGACGTCTCTATGTGTTCAATCCCTCCGGATCATTGATCTGGACGGATGTGCATCGCCGCCATGTGCAGCTTGTGGCGGATCTTGCCGGTGTGGCGATCGAGAACGACCTGATGCTTCAGGAAGCCCGCCTGCATGAGCGTGTCGACCGGCAGCTGAGCATTGGTGCTGAGATCCAGGCTCAGCTGCTGCCGGATCACTGTCCGGTGATCGAGGGTGTGGAACTGGCGGCCCGCTGCCGTCCTGCCTTTCAGGTGGGTGGTGACTACTACGACTTCATTCCCACACGTCCCGAGTTGATCGGCCGACGTCGTGAGCGGGGGCGTTGGGCCCTGGTGATGGGCGATGTGATGGGGAAAGGGGTTCCCGCCGGTCTTTTGATGACCATGCTGCGTGGAATGTTGCGCGCTGAGGTGCTGAGTGGCTTGCCACCGGATCGGATCCTGCATGACCTCAATCAGCTGGCCCTTGAGGATCTGTCGCAGTCCCACCGTTTCGTGACGCTGTTTTATTCGGATTTCGATCCGCGCACGCGTCGATTGCGTTTCGCCAATGCTGCCCACAACCCACCGTTGATCTGGAGGTCTCAGCAACGCTCCGTGAGCCGACTCGATGCACCCGGTCTGCTGATCGGTCTTCAGCCGGAGGCGGAGTATGGCGTCGGTTCCACGGTGCTGGAACCTGGCGATGTCCTGCTCTATTACACCGATGGGGTCACCGAGGCTCCCGGCATCACAGGTGATCGTTTCGACGAGGACCGTCTGATTCGCAGCCTGGAGTCAGCATGTCGGTCTGGAACGGGATCGCAGGGGATTCTCGATCAGTTGTTCCGTCGCTTGGATCGTTTTGTCGGCCCGGATCGTCAGTTGGAGGACGACGCTTCGATGGTCGTGCTCAAGGTGCGGGAGGAGGTGATGCTGCCGTCTGTTCCCAGGACTTCGGCCTGACAAGCTGAGGGGATCTCTGTTGAGGATCGGCGATGGCGGGTGGAGTGACGGGCGGAGGCTCCGCCACCTGGAGTGATCGTTTCGAACAGGGCCTGCATCCGGCGATCGAACGATTCAATGCCTCGATCGGCTTCGACATCACCCTGCTTCAGGAGGACCTCGACGGATCGATCGCCCATGCCCGCATGCTGGCCAACTGCGGCGTGATTTCCTCGGCTGAGGCTGATCAGCTTTGCAGTGGTCTGGAGCAGATCCGTGCTGAAGCAGCAGCTGGACATTTTCAGCCAGGGCTTGAGGATGAAGACGTCCACTTTGCGGTGGAGCGCAGGCTGATCGCTCTGTTGGGTCCAGTGGGCAAGAAACTGCACACGGGTCGCAGCCGCAACGATCAGGTCGGCACCGATCTGCGCCTGTGGCTGCGCCGTCGGCTTGATGAATTGGATCCCCAGGTGCAGGCCTTTCAGACCGCCTTGCTGAAGCAGGCCAGTGACCACCGCACCACCTTGATTCCCGGTTATACCCATCTGCAACGGGCTCAGCCCGTGTGTTTGGCCCATCACCTTCTCGCTTATGTGGAGATGCTCGAGCGTGATCGCCAGCGGCTTCAGGACGTCCGCAAACGCGTCAACTGGTCACCGCTCGGAGCGGCGGCTTTGGCCGGAACGCCGGTGCCGATCGACCGGCGCAGCACGGCCGCGGCGCTTGGATTCGATGGCATCTACGCCAACAGCCTGGATGCGGTGAGTGATCGCGACTTCACGGTGGAGTTTTCTGCGGCTGCATCGCTGCTGATGGTGCATCTCAGCCGTCTGGCCGAAGAAGTGATCTTCTGGGCTTCAGAGGAATGCGGGTTCGTGCGGTTGACGGACCGCTGTGCCACCGGCAGCAGCCTGATGCCTCAGAAGAAAAACCCGGATGTGCCCGAACTGGTGCGCGGTAAATGCGGTCGTGTGTTCGGGCATCTGCAGGGGTTGCTCACGATGATCAAGGGCCTGCCTCTGGCCTACAACAAGGATTTTCAGGAAGACAAGGAGGCCCTGTTCGATGTGGTCTCCACCACCAAGCAGTGTCTGGAAGCGATGACGATCCTGATCGAGGAAGGTTTGAGCTTCCGCCCGGATCGGCTTGAGGCTGCGGTGGGCGCTGATTTCTCTAATGCCACGGATGTGGCCGACTACCTGGTGGCGCGTCAGGTGCCGTTCCGGGAGGCGTATCAGATTGTCGGTGCAGTGGTGAAGCAGTGCCTGAGTGAAGGTCTGCTTCTGCGCGACCTGACCCTTGAGCGATGGCAGCAGTTCCACCCTGCGATCGAGGCCGATCTCTATGAGGCGCTTGCCCCACGTCAGGTGGTGGCCGCTCGCACCAGTGAAGGTGGAACAGGCTTCAAGCGGGTCGAGGAACAGCTGGCTCTGTGGAGCGAACGTCTCGGCTTTGTCGCTCAGTGATCATTTCGTGATAACGGGACTACGCTTAAAAGGCCAGAGGACCAATGCTCCCTCACCGGACCTTGAACCGATGGCTTGTCTGATCCCTTGGGTCCCTTTCTCGTTAGGTCCAGCAGTCAAGTGAGCATTTTTGTCGGCAATCTGCCCTTCCGCGCCGAGCAGGAGGACGTCATCGAACTGTTCGCCGCTCACGGAGAGGTCACGAACTGTGCCCTCCCTTTGGAGCGCGACACCGGTCGCAAGCGCGGCTTTGCTTTTGTGGAAATGGTTGATGAAGCGGCTGAGGCCGCGGCTATCGACGCTCTTCAAGGGGTTGAGCTGATGGGCCGACCCTTGCGCATCAATAAGGCTGAACCCCGTGGCAGTGCACCGCGTCGTGGCGGCGGCGGCTACGGCGGTGGCGGCGGTGGTGGCGGTGGTGGCGGTGGTGACCGTCGCTCCGGAGCTCGCGGTTGGGAGGATCGCAGCTATGGCGGTGGTTCCAGTGGTGGCGGCTATGGAGGTGGCGGAGATCAGTCCGGCTCCCCCTATGGCGGCGGCGGTGGTTACAGCGCTGGAGACGATGGCCGCAGCCGTCGTCGTCGTGGCGGTGCCTCCCAGCCGGATGGCGGTGGCGGTGACTATGGCGGTTACGGCGGCGCTGAAGGCTGAGCTCGCTAGAGCTGAGCTTCAGAGCCCGGCATCGATCAGTTGCTGGGCAGCCTGTTCCAGCACGCTGAGATTGGCGCCTGGGCGCTGAGCCTTCTGGCCCAGGTCCCGACGCCAGTGACGCGCACCCGGGACACCTTCCACCAGTTGCACCAGATGGCGGCAGAGGTCCCAGAGGCGACCGCCGCGATCCAGGTGTCGTTCGGCGTGGGGCATCAGTCCCACCAGCACCTGCGATGCCTTCATGGGCCGGGGCGCCTCCCCGAAGATCAGGGCATCGATGCCCGCCCAACGCAGGGGATGGGCATAGGCCGCTCGGCCCACCATCACGCCATCACAGTGGTCGAGAGCGTTCAGACACTGTTCGGGGGTGTCGAGGCCGCCATTCAGTTCGATCAACAGCTGGGGTCGGCGTTGCTTGAGGGCGATTACCCGATCGTGCTGAAGCGGAGGGATGGTGCGGTTCTGTTTTGGATCTAGTCCTTCTAACCACGCTTTTCTGGCGTGCACGCTGAACCGTGTCGCGCCTGCCGCTGCCACTTGATCCACAAAGGCGGTCAACAGGCTGTCGCTGTCGAGATCATCAATCCCCACCCGGTGTTTCACCGTGACCGGGAGGTTGCTGGCGGTCACCATCGCTTCCACGCAGCGGGCCACCCGATCCGGTTCGGCCATCAGGCATGCGCCGAAGTTGCCGGCCTGCACCCGCGGGCTCGGGCAACCCACGTTGAGGTTGATTTCGTCGTAGCCCCAGTCCGCTGCCATACGGGTGGCTTCTGCCAACAGCACCGGATCGTCACCGCCCACCTGCAGCGCGATCGGATGTTCCTCCGCATCGAACCCCAGCAGCCGCTCGCGGCGGTTGCTGTGATGCAGGGCCTGAGCCACCACCATCTCGCTGTAAAGCAAGGCCCTGCGGCTGATCTGCCGCATGATCTGGCGGAAATGCCGGTCTGTGCAGTCCAGCATCGGCGCGACGCTGAAACGCCAGGGAGGTTCCCGATCGGCTCTGGTGAGGGAATCCATCCCTCCATGCTGCCTGGCCCTGGGACCTGATTTGTTTAGAACAGTTCCACGAACGGAACGCTTCAGGCCATGACACCCACCTTTGATCACTGGCTGCTGAGCAGACGATCGCTGCTGATGGCATCAGCGGCAGGGGTGTTCGGTGTGTTCCGCGCACCCGAGCAGGTGCTGGCAGCGTCGAAGGCTTCGGATTCAGCCTGGGACCTCTCGGATGCGCAATGGAAGCAGCGCCTGTCTCCGGAGTCGTATTCCGTGCTTCGCCGGGAAGGCACAGAGGCACCCTTCACCAGCCCCCTCAACAACGAGAAGCGCGATGGCACCTACCACTGCGCCGGTTGTGATCAGCCTTTGTTTTCGTCCAAGGCGAAATTCGACAGTGGCACCGGTTGGCCCAGCTTCTTTGAACCGCTGCCCGGGGCGATCGCCACGAAAGTAGATTTCAAACTGATCATTCCGCGCACGGAATACCACTGCAGCCGCTGCGGCGGTCACCAGGGTCATGTGTTCAATGACGGCCCCAGGCCCACAGGCAAGCGCTACTGCAACAACGGCGTCGCCCTGCGCTTCCAGCCCGTTTGATCTGATCGTCGTGGGTGGTGGTCCTGCCGGCTACATGGCAGCGATCACCGCCGCAGAGCAGGGGCTGCCTCGGGTGTTGGTTCTGGAAGGAACGCCTGAGCCGCTTCAGAAGGTGCGCATCAGTGGTGGGGGCCGCTGCAACGTCACTCACGCTTGCTGGGATCCACGCGAGCTGGCCACCCACTATCCGCGTGGCAGCCGTCCGCTGCGCGGCCCCTTCAGCCGCTTCGCCTGTGGTGATGCCATCTCCTGGTTTGAGGAGCACGGTCTCACCCTTGTGGAAGAGCCCGACGGCCGGATGTTTCCGCAGCAGAACCGTTCCGAAGCGGTGATTCAGTGCCTCCAGAACGCTGCCAGGGCAGCCGGTGTGCAGCTGCGCACGCGCGTCATGGTTCAGCAGGTGCAGTCCCAATCCGATGGAGGATTCGCGCTGGTGGGCCGCGGCCTGGAGAGCCCCTTGCGGGCGCGCCAGTTGATGCTGGCCACCGGCGGCCATCCCAGCGGTCGCAGGATCGCTGAGGCCCTGGGGCATCAGGTGGTTCCCCCGGTGCCGTCGTTGTTCAGCCTGTCGCTGCAGGCGAAACCCCTCGTGGCCTGCAGCGGCATTGCCATCGATGACGTGAGCCTCGACCTCAAGCTCGGCGATCAGCGTTTCCGCCAGACCGGGAGGGTGTTGATCACCCATCGTGGATTGAGTGGTCCCGCCACCTTGCGGCTGTCTGCTTTTGCGGCGCGGGCGCTGCATGCGAGCCACTACCAGGGTGAGCTCAAAGTGGATTGGAGTGCAGGTCTGGGCCGTCAGGGGGTGGAGCAGCGGCTGCAACAGTGGCGCCAGGAGCAGGCCAGGCGCACACTCGCGGCTGCCAAGCCCATGGAGCATCTGCCGCGTCGGTTGTGGCAGGCGTTTCTGTCGATGGCCGGTGTGGAGGCAGACCGACGTTGGGCTGATCTCCCTTTGAAAGCGGAGCGTCAGCTGCTGGAGATCCTTTGCGCCCAGCGTCTTCCCATCAAGGGCAGGGGACCGTTCGGAGAGGAGTTCGTCACTGCGGGTGGCGTGGACCTGGGTGAGGTGAACTTGGCCACGATGGAAAGCCGGCGTTGTCCCGGTCTTTATCTGGCCGGTGAACTCCTGGATGTGGATGGTGTGACCGGCGGATTCAACTTCCAGGCTTGCTGGAGCGGTGGCTGGCTGGCGGGTCAGGCCATTGCGGCCACTGTGGCGTGATGGTTCCTTACTGAATCTGATCAAACACGGTGAACATCGGCAGATACATCGCCAGAAGGATGGAGCCCACGATGCCGCCCACCACGACGATCATCGCCGGCTCGAGCATGGAAGTAAGTGCTTTCACCGATGCGGAGACTTCGTCTTCGTAGAAGTCGGCCACCTTGCTGAGCATCTGGTCCATCTCGCCGGTTTCCTCGCCGATCGAGAGCATGCTCAAAGCCATATCGGGCAGCACTTTCTGGCGTGTCAGTGCGGTGCTCAGCAGCACCCCCTCCTGGACCAGGCTGCGGGAGTCGAGAATCGCGTCGGAGATGATCGAGTTTCCGGCGGTTTCACTGGAGATCTCCAGTGACATCAGGATCGGCACCCCGGCGCGGGTCAGCGAGCTGAAGATCCGACAGAACTGAGCCGTCGCCGTTTTCATGATCAGATCCCCGAACAGGGGGACCTTCAGCATCAGCCGGTCCACAACCCTGCGGCCCTTGTGGGTGGCGTAATAGCGGCTGAACATCCACATCATCACCATCAGGGCTCCGGCAAACACCAGCGCTGCTGAGGAGCGCAGCAGCTCGCTCAGGTCGACCATCAGCTGGGTGAACAGGGGCAGCTCGGCGCCCAGGTCTTCGAAGATGCCCGCGAAGGTGGGAATCAGGAAGATCGTCATTCCCAGGAACACCAGGATGGCGATCACCAGTACCGCTACGGGATAGCCCAGAGCCCCCTTGATCTGGTTCTGCAAACGGGCGTTGTCCTCCAGCAACTTGGCCAGTCGCTTGAGCGATTCGTCGAGCACACCTCCGGCTTCCCCGGCTTCCACCATCGCCACCGTGAGCTGGTCGAACACCTTGGGCCATTGGCGCATGGCTGCGCCCATGGCGATGCCCTGGTTCACCTCAAGCCCCACAGCCGTCAGTGCCTTCTTGAACATCGGCAGCTTCTGCTGCGTGGCCATCAGATCCAGGCTGCGCACGATCGGCACGCCTGCATCCACCAGCGCCGCAAGCTTGCTGGCCCACACTGCTTTGTCCTTCACTCCTGGCGGTTTCTGGAGCGCTTCTTCCAGTGATTGCAGCAGGTTGCTTTTGGTCTGCGGCGCCTTCCCCTTGTCGTCGGGGTCACCGCCGTTGGTGTCGGTGACCAGTTGGATCTCCTGAACACGCAGACCGCTCTTGCGTAGTTGCCGGCGCGCGTCGTCAGCTGAGGCGGCGTTCAGGGTGACTGTGCGCGTTCTGCCACGGGTGGTCAGACAGCGGGCTTCGAATCGTCGGGTGCGCTGCCCTGGTGCGTCAGGTTGTTGGTGGCAGGATTCGACCTGAATTGGTTTGAACCCCCGCTTGCGCAGCTGCTGACGGATGCTGGCGCTGTCCTCCGCTTTCAGCGTGATGCTGAGGCGTTCGCCCTTTCGGTTCAGGTAAGTCGCCCGAAACTGACCCATGGTCAGAGCTCTTGGATCAGTCGTTCCAGCTCCCCGGGTTTCGAGGCCTTGGCCATGGCTTCCGCCTTGGAGATCTGCTTGCGTTTCAACAGATCCGCCAGCGCTTTCTCAAGGGTCTGCATGCCCAGTTCTCCTCCGGTCTGGATCTGGGAATACAGCTGTGCGGTCTTGCCTTCGCGGATCAGGTTGGCTGTGGCGGCGGTGTTGATCAGGATTTCCTGGGCCATCACCCGCCCGAACTGGCCCGGGGCTGGGTTGCTGCGGCGACAGAGGGTCTGCGAGAACACAGCCACCAGGCTTCCGGAGAGTTGCACGCGGATCTGGGTCTGCTGCTCGGGGGGAAACACATCCACCATGCGGTCCACGGTCTGCGCGGCCGAACTGGTGTGCAGGGTGCCGAACACCAGGTGGCCGGTTTCCGCTGCGCTGATCGCCAGTTGAATCGTTTCCAGATCCCGCATTTCACCCACCAGGATCACGTCCGGGTCCTCGCGCAACGCCGCACGGAGGGCGTTGGCGAAGCTGCGCGTGTCTTCATTCAGCTGCCGCTGATGCACCAGGCTGCGGTCGCTCTTGTACACGAACTCGATCGGATCCTCGATGGTGAGGATGTGTTCGGCGCGGCTGTGATTGATGTGATCGAGCAGCGCCGCCAGGGTGGTGGTCTTTCCCGAGCCGGTCGGTCCTGTGACCAGCACAAGGCCCCGTGGTCGTTCGCAGGTCTGCACCACCACCGGCGGCAGATTCAGCCGATCGATGCTGGGAATGCTGCTGCCGAGGGCCCGCAGACAGGCGGCATAGCTTCCCTTCTGCCGGTACACATTCACCCGGAAGCGGGCCACGCCCTTCAGTCCGTAGGCGCAGTCAAGTTCCCACGTTTGTTCGAGTGTCTTGCGCTGACTGTTGTTGAGCATGGAGAAGATCAGCCGGTTGCAGCTCTCCTCCAGCAGAGGTTCGTCCCGCATCGGACGCAGTTCGCCGCTGAAGCGGCCGTAGGGGGGCTGCCCACTGGCGATGTGCAGGTCGCTGCCGCCGGCCTCGACAAGCTCCTGCATCAGGTCTTCGATCATCAGCTCCATCGCTCCGTCCTCAATGACGTGGTGTCAGGCAGTAAGGGCATTCCAGCCAACCTTCCTGGAGTCCGCCACCACATCCACTGCAGGTGAGTGAGCTCAGGGCCCGGGCGCGCCGTTCCGATTCCAGGCCTGCGTCGGTGAGCACCATGCGCCCCACCTCCTCCAGGGTGGTGTGGCCTTCCCGCACCAGATCGAGGCTGTACCCCAGCAGGGTCTTCATGCCGCCTTCGAGAGCCAGTTGCCGCACCATGTCGGTGGTGGCGCCTTTGGCCACGGCTGCCGCAAGTTCCTCGTTCATGCGCAGCACCTCATACACCCCAACCCGGCCCTTGTATCCGCTGCCCTGGCAGTGAGGGCAGTTGTTGAACTCCCCGTCTTGGTGATTGGCCTTGAAAAAGCTCACATCGGCTTCATGGCTGGCCATCAATCCGAACCGCGCCAGTTCCTCAGGGTCCGGGCGGTAGGCGACGCGGCAGTGGGGGCAGACCCGCCGCAGCAGTCGCTGGGAGACGATCCCGATCAGGGAGGCGCTGACCATGAACGGTTCCACCCCCATCTCATCCAGACGGGCGATGGCGCTGGGGGCGTCGTTGCAATGCAGGGTGGTCAATACCAGGTGACCGGTCAGGGCTGCCTCAATGGCTGTTTTCGCTGTTTCCAGATCGCGGGTCTCTCCCACCAGCAGCACGTCCGGGTCCTGACGCATGAAGGCCCGCAGGGCCTGACTGAAATCGAACCCTTTGTCGCGATTCACCTGGCATTGGGTGATCCCGGGCAAGGTGTATTCGATCGGATCTTCAACCGTGGAGATGTTGATTCCCGGCTCGTTGCGTTCCGCCAGCAATGAATAGAGGGTGGTCGATTTACCGGATCCCGTCGGACCAGTCACCAGGATCATTCCGAACGGTTTGGACCCGAGGGCTCGCACCAGTTCCAGCGCCTCCGGGTTGCTGATCAGCTTGTCGAGACCCAGCTGGGTCGCGGAGCTGTCGAGCAGTCGCAGCACGATCTTTTCGCCGTAGCGGCTGGGCAGGCTGTTCACCCGGAAGTCCACCGTGCGGTTCTGGAAACGACGGCGGATCCGACCGTCCTGGGCGATGCGGCGTTCGGCGATGTCCAGGTCCGCCATGATTTTGAAGCGGGAGGTCACGGCCGGGATCAGCCGGCTGGGCAGGGGTTCAATGTGGCTTTGCAGCACACCGTCCTGACGGAAGCGCAGTTGCAGACCTGCTTGCTGGGGCTCCACGTGAATGTCACTGGCTCCCAGTTGAAGGGCCTGCATCAGGATTCGGTCCACCAGGTTGATTACCGGCGAACGGTCCGCATCGTTGAGGCTCGACTCCAGATCCTCCGGTCCGGCTGATTCCGCTGCTGCCTCCTCCGGGTCCTGCTCCAGAACGCCATCCACGGAGAACTCCTCCAGGTAGGAGGTGGCGGTCTCCGCCACGGTGTTCGCCGCAAGGGTGGTCTCTTCGGTGTTTGGGTCGGCTGAACGCTCGATCGGTTCGGTTGCGTCGACGGCATGCATCGGTGCAGGGGTGGCCTGGCTCGACGCGCTGTCTGGATGCGGGGAGGACTGCTGATCCAGCAATGCAGTGAGCTGTTCGCCCAGCGCGGCATGCCGTGCTGGATCGAAGCCCATCGTTTTCAGCTTCTGCAGCAGGGATGGCGCATCGGCACGGCCGAGAGTTCCCGGGATCGACTGCTGCAACAGCAATTCAAGTTCGAGACGCCGGCGATCGTCGATCACGGATCCAATTCATGGGAGGTGCGGGCTTCCCCCGCTTGTGTGAGGCCTACCTCACCTATCAACATGTCTAGACGTGAATTCGCAACCGGTCAGCATGAGTGGCGATGCTTCCACCCCCGCGCAGGATCTGTCCACGGAAGTTTCTGACGGCCAGCAACCTGGCGTGATGGCTTCTGAGTCCACGGAGGCCGCATCCGTTGATGCGGTTCCGACTCCGGAGGCTGCCGCGTCGGAGCCAGCCGCTCCCGCCGGCGACAACGAGGCCCGTCTCGAACAGCTCGAGCGCGAACATTCCACCCTGCGTGAGGAGCACGAGGTGCTGCGAGGCCAGTACGTACGCATCGCGGCGGACTTCGACAACTTCCGCAAGCGTCAGAGCCGTGACCAGGACGATCTCAAGGTGCAGCTCACCTGCAGCACCCTGAGTGAAATTCTGCCGGTTGTGGACAACTTCGAGCGTGCCCGTCAGCAGCTGAATCCCGAGGGAGAGGAAGCTCAGGCGCTGCATCGCAGCTATCAAGGTCTCTACAAACAGCTGGTAGACGTGCTCAAGCAGCTCGGGGTGGCTCCCATGCGTGTGGTGGGGCAGGACTTCGATCCAACACTCCACGAGGCGGTGCTGCGCGAACCGAGCGAGGAGCATGGCGAGGACGTGGTGATGGAAGAGCTGCAGCGTGGCTATCACCTCAACGGTCGCGTGCTGCGTCACGCCATGGTCAAAGTGTCGATGGGTCCCGGTCCCCAGTCAGGTTCAGCCACTGAAGCCCCAGCCGAGGATGCTGCCGCTGGTGAGGAGGTCGCGGGTGATGCCAACGGTTGATCCCACTCCTGCTTTTACTGTGACCTTCGGGATGACCAGCTGATGGCTGACTACTACGAGCTGCTCGGCGTCAGCAGGGATGCCGATGCTGACACCCTCAAACGCGCCTATCGGCGACTGGCCCGCCAGTACCACCCCGACATCAACAAGGAGCCCGGCGCGGAAGACCGCTTCAAGGAGATCGGTCGCGCCTACGAGGTGCTCAGTGATCCCCAGACCCGCGGTCGATATGACCAATTCGGTGAGGCGGGTCTCGGCGGTGCGGCCGGCATGCCCGACATGGGCGACATGGGTGGCTTCGCCGACATCTTTGAAACCTTCTTCAGTGGGTTCGGCGGTGCAGCAGGGGGTGGCCGCCAGCAGCGGCGCCGCGGTCCTCAGCAGGGCGACGACCTGCGCTACGACCTCACGATCGATTTCGAGCAGGCGGTGTTCGGACAGGAGCGGGAGATCCGTGTTCCTCACCTGGAAACCTGCACCACCTGCGGTGGCAGTGGTGCCAAGAGCGGCAGCGGTCCCACCACCTGCTCCACCTGTGGCGGTGTCGGTCAGGTCCGTCGTGCGACGCGCACGCCTTTCGGCAGTTTCACGCAGGTCGCCGAATGTCCCACCTGCAATGGCACTGGTCAGGTGATTGCTGATCCGTGCAATGCCTGTGGCGGTCAGGGCGTGACCCAGGTGCGCAAGAAGCTGCGCATCAATATTCCTGCCGGTGTCGACACCGGCACCCGGCTACGGGTGGCAGGCGAGGGCAATGCCGGTCTCCGGGGAGGTCCTTCCGGTGATCTCTACGTCTTCATCACGGTGAAACCGCATCCTTCGCTCAAGCGGGATGGCCTCACGGTCAACTCCGAGGTGAAGGTCAGCTATCTGCAGGCGATCCTGGGCGACACCATTGAGGTGGACACGGTGGATGGACCCACCAGCCTTGAGATTCCTGCCGGTACGCAGCCCAATGCCGTGCTCACCCTGGAAAACAAGGGCATTCCCAAGCTGGGTAATCCTGTGGCCCGGGGCAATCAGCGCATCACCGTCAATGTGAAGCTGCCCACACGGCTGAACGATGAAGAGCGCGGTCTGCTCGAGGAGCTGGCTGGTCATCACTCCGCTCGCGGTGAGCAACATCACCATCACAAGAGTGGCCTGTTCGCACGCCTGTTCGGACAGCGTTGACCATGACGGAGCGTCTCCCGGACCAACAGCTCGATCTGTGTGGGACGCCCTGTCCGCTCAATTTCATTCGCTGTCGACTCACCCTGGAGACCATGACTGCTGGCCAGGTCCTGCAGGTGGATCTGGATCCGGGTGAGCCTGAGGAGATGGTGGTTCCCGGTCTGCGCCGCGATGGTCATCAGGTGGAGGTGCAGCCCATCTCGGAGGCGAGGGTGCGGCTGATGGTGATCTGTTCTTGTGAGTGATCGCCAGCTTCAGTCGGGCATGGTGGTGGCGCTTCAGGCCAACTACCTAGAGGTGGAGCTGGATGCAGCACCTCAGGGGGTTCCCTCCCGTCTGTTGTGCACGCGCCGCACGCGGCTGAACCATCGAGGCGCAGCCGTGCACGTGGGAGATCGCGTGCGGGTGGAGGCTATCGATCGGGATCACGCCCGAGCGGTGGTGGCGGCCGTGGAGCCCCGCAGCAGCTTTCTGACCCGTCCGCCTGTGGCCAACGCAACCTGTGTGTTGGTGGCGGTGGCGGTGGAACAACCCGCCTTCGATCCTGATCAGGTCAGCCGGTTTCTGCTGACGGCCGAACAGACCGGCTTGCAGGTGCTGCTGGTGCTCACCAAGTGCGATCTGCTGGAGCCGGAGGAGCTGGATCAGCTGAAACGGCGGCTGCAGGGCTGGGGGTATGAGCCTCTGTTGGTGTCCACCCAATCGGGCATGGGCCTGGAGGCCTTGCGGGTGCAGCTGGCCTCGGCACCGATATCCGTGCTTTGCGGACCTTCCGGGGTGGGCAAGAGTTCACTACTCAATGGCCTGTTGCCTGGTCTGACCCTGAGGGTGGGTGCTGTGTCCGGCCGGCTGCAGCGCGGTCGCCACACCACTCGACATGTGGAGCTGCATGCGTTTGCCCCAGGGGCTCGGGTGGCGGATACGCCCGGGTTCAATCGTCCGGAACTGCCGGACGATGTGCGCAACCTTGAAGTGCTGTTTCCTGAGCTGAGGGCTCAGCTCGAGCAGCATCCCTGTCGCTTCCGCGACTGCCTGCACCGGGATGAACCCGGGTGCGGCGTCACACGCGACTGGGAGCGCTATCCGATGTACCGACGCGCGGTGGAGGAGTTGCTTGGACTCAGCCGCCCATCCCGGGGAGGTTGAGGTCGAGCCCACCGGTGAGCTCCTGCATCCGTTCCTTCATGGTGCCGGTGGAGCTTTCGTACGCCGCCTGAAGGGCTTCGAGAGTCGCGGCTTCCGCGGCTTCCTGGCCCTCACTCAGCAGGCTGGGGTCCAGTTTTACGCGTAGGGGCTGCTGGTTGCCGGAGAGCCAGATGCTGGCCCGACCGTCAGCGCTGCTGCCCTCGATCTCCATGGCATCCAGCTCTTCCTGCAGTTTCTGGGCGTCCTGCTGGATCTGCTGCGCCTTGCGGAAGGCTTCGGTGAGCTGTCCGAAATTGGGAAGTCCGAAACCGGCCATGGAATCGCTGAAGGAATCGGAAGGTTAGGCCGCCGACTCGAATCCCAGCCGTTTCACTTCCGGATGCAGTTCGATGCCATGGGCATCGGCAACTTCCTGCTGCACCAAGTGGATCAAACGACGGATGTCGTCAGCCTGTGCGTCACCGGTGTTCACGATGAAGTTGGCATGCACTTCCGACACCTGGGCGCCACCGATGCTTCGTCCTTTCAATCCAAGCCCTTCGATCAGTCGGCCCGCTTTCTCCGGTTCGGGGTTGCGAAACACACTGCCGCAGCTGGGCTGTTTGTAAGGCTGTGTGCTGGTGCGGTGGCTGAGGTTGCCGCTCGTGCGCCGTTGCAGTTCTGCAGGATCATGCCCCGGCTCTAGCTGGAAGTCAGCCGCAACCACCAAGCTGGTCTGCTGCTGCAGGGCGCTGTGGCGATAGGCGTAATCGAGGGCATCCCGTTCGATGCGTCGGATCGCCATGTCCTCGGCCATGAGGTCAATGACATCCACGCTGAGCAGATGCTCAGCGATGCAACCACCCTGGGCTCCGGCATTCATCACGGCTGCACCACCCACGGTGCCGGGAATGCCTACAGCCCATTCGAGGCCCTGCAGGCCCTGCTTGGCGGCGTGGCGCGCCAGTGTTGGAATCGCTTCTCCGCTCAAGGCCCGAACCTGGCCGGTTTTGGCATTCAGTTCGGAGCCCTGCAGTCGACGCAGACAGAGCGTCAGCCCTGGCAGGCCTGCATCGGCAATCAGCAGATTGGAGCCGGCTCCAATCACACGCACGGGCAAGCCAGCATCCGCTGCCCAGCGCAGCAGCGCAGAAATCTGATCCGGGTCGTTGGGTTCGGCCAACCATTGGGCCGGTCCGCCCACACGCCAGGTGGTGTAGCCCGCCAGCGGGACCTGCTCCTGCAGGACTCTGCTGCTCTGGAGTGCTTTTAGCTCGCGACTGCTGACTGACATGACGCTTGCCCTTGCGCTGAGTTGGCAGACAGCCGCGACCAGAGGCTGTTCACATCGCCGGCCCCCATGGCCAGCACCAGATCATCGGCTCGGCTGTGTTCACACACGAGCTCTGTGACCTGGTCCATCGTGCTGGCCACATAAATGATCTGGTCGGATCGGAGCTGCTGCATGCAGCGGGCCAAAGCCTCGCTGGTCACACCGTCAATCGCTGACTCGCCAGCTGAAAACACTGGGGCCAACACCACGAGGTCTGCGGTGCTGAGGGCCTGGGCGAACTCCTGCTGAAATTCCTGCGTCCGACTGAACCGGTGTGGTTGGAACACGGCCATGAGTCGTTGTGGAGCCCGTGGCAGGGGGCTGCGGCCGCTCGACACCATCAGATCCGCCATGGTGAGGGTTGCAGCTACTTCACTGGGGTGATGCGCGTAGTCGTCAACGATCAACCGCCCTTCCCAGTCGCCTCTGAAATCGAAGCGACGCCCTGGTGATTTGAGCTGGCCAAGGTGCTGAATCAGTTGCTCAAGCGGTACGCCTTCCATGCGGCAGGCAGCGATGGCTCCGACGGCATTGCTGAGGTTGTGAAGACCGGGAAGGGGGAGGGTGATCCGCCCTACCCGAACACCCTGTTCATAGAGGTCGGCAGTAGTGCGATCGCCTTCCAGGCTGATGGGTAGGGCGGCGAAGTCCACGTTGTCGCTGCGTTGCACGGACCACCAGGCGTCGGCCTGAAAGTGCTCGCTCAGGATCGGATCGTCCTGGTTGGCGAGCAGGCGGCTGCATCCGGATCCGAAGCGCCGCATGGTAACGATCAGGTCATCCAGATCCCGGTAGTGATCGGTGTGATCCAGCTCAAGATTGGTGATCACGCCCAGAGCGGCGTTGAATTTGACCAGGGATCCGTCCGATTCATCGGCTTCCGCCACCAGCAGTCGTCCTGACCCGGCATGGCCATTGGTGCCGTAGCAGGGAACGATCCCGCCGATCACAGCTGTCGGATCTTCGCCGGCGCTGTGGAGAAGGGAGGTGACCACCGTGCTTGTGGTGGTTTTGCCGTGGCTCCCGGCCACAGCAATGGAGGGTTGCTGATCGATCAGGGCAGCCAGCAGATCGGATCGGTGCCAGATCGTCAGCTTGCGTTCGCGGGCTTCGATCAGCTCAGGATTGCTGTCCGGGATGGCGCTGCTGATCACCACAAGCGGTGCTGTGATGCCGCGCTGATCCAGTTCGCGAAAATTCTCGGGAACCTGGGAACCGAAGGCCACCATGCCCAGGGCTTGCAGACCTTCCATGGCGGGGGACATTCGCCGATCGGATCCACTCACCTGATGACCGCGATCGATCAGAATCCGGGCCAGAGCAGACATGCCGATTCCGCCGGCACCCAGGAAATGCACCGACGACGGTCTGTCGAGAGGTCTGCTCAAGGAAGAAAATCGTGAAAACGCAGGATAAATCAGCTTTTCGGAGTGACCACTAAATGGCGCAGATTGTCGCGAGGGCTCGGTCGCAAGGCTCAGAAGAACTGATGAGCAGAAGAAAAACAGCGATTTCTGTATGATCGGCGGCCAAACCTTGTTGCGGTTCTGCCGCTTTTACGATGACCCTGCGCGTTGCGATCAATGGATTCGGCCGAATCGGTCGCAATGTGATGCGGGGTTGGATCAGCCGTGGCGCTGATACCGGTATCGAGATTGTTGGTGTTAACGCTACCTCCGATCCCAAGACCAGCGCTCACCTGCTCACCTACGACTCCATTCTGGGCAAGCTTGATCCCAGCGTGAAGATCGAGACCACCGACGATTCGATGATCGTCAACGGCAAGGAAGTCAAGTTCTTCTCTGACCGCAATCCTCTCAACTGCCCTTGGAAGGAGTGGGGCGTGGATCTGGTGCTCGAGTCCACCGGTGTGTTCAACACCGATGAGAAGGCCAGCATGCACATCCAGGCTGGTGCCAAAAAGGTGATCCTCACCGCCCCCGGCAAGGGACCCAAGGTCGGCACCTTCGTGGTGGGCGTGAACGAAGACCAGTACAACCACGAGGACTGGGACATCCTCAGCAACGCCAGTTGCACCACCAACTGCCTGGCTCCCCTGGTGAAGGTGATTGACCAGTCGATCGGAATCAACCGCGGTCTGATGACCACGATCCACAGCTACACCGGCGACCAGCGGATCCTCGATAACAATCACCGCGACCTGCGTCGCGCCCGTGCGGCAGCCGTGAACATGGTGCCTACCTCCACCGGCGCCGCTCAGGCTGTCGCTCTGGTGTATCCCGCTGTGAAGGGCAAGTTCACCGGTATTGCTATGCGCGTTCCCACCCCCAACGTCTCCGCCGTTGACCTGGTCTTCGAATCCTCCCGCGCTTCCTCCGTCGACGAGATCAAGTCGATCATCAAGGGAGCCGCTGACGGCGCCATGAGCAAGATCATCAAGTACGGCGATCTGCCCTTGGTGTCCAGCGACTACGCCGGCACCAACCAGTCGACCATCTTTGATGCAGACCTGACCCTGGCCATGGGCGACAACTTCTTCAAGATCGTCGCTTGGTACGACAACGAGTGGGGCTACAGCCAGCGTGTGGTCGACTTGGCCGAAGTGGTCGCCAAGAACAGGAAGTGATCTTCGCCTGAAGGTTCTTCCGATAGGCGCATCAGCCCTCCCCTCGGGGAGGGCTTTTTTGTGGCTCGGTGCTCAGCGGTTGCGGAAGTGATGGAACCCTTGGGTCTGCACGGGCTGTGTGTTCTCGCTCCAGCGGATGGCGCCGCCCTCACCCGTGATGCTGCCGATGCGTCGACTTCCGGCCTGTCGATCCAACCAGCGCTGGGCCCAGGTGGGGGGAAGGCTCAACACCAGTTCAAAGTCTTCGCCTCCTGCCAAACACCATTGATCCCAGCGTTCACCGGATGGCCAGTGTTGCGCTCGCGGCAGCCAGGCCTGCGTCAGTTCAGCGCCGCAACGACTGCTGCTGCACAGTGCTTCCACGGCCGACAGCAGCCCGTCGCTGCTGTCGGTGCCGCCGGCTCTCCAGCCCAGAGCATCGGGTTTGCAGGCCAGCAGGGTGTGGAGCGCATCGAGTCTCGGAATGGGCCGTTGATGCTTCGCGATGGCCTGTGCACGCAGTTGGGGATCGAGATCTGCAGCGTTCAGGGCGTCATCCCTCTGCAGCAGTGCCAGGCCAAGCCTGCTCAACCCATGGGCCCCGCTAGTCACGATCCAGTCTCCGGGCTGCGCTTGGCCGCGATGCAGGCGCAGCGGACCCTGACGCCCCATGGCTGTGATCGAAACCAGTCTCTGGAGGCCCGCGGAACAGTCACCCCCCAGCAACGTCCCTCCGAATTGATCCAAACCAGCTGCAATGCCGGTGTAGAGCTCCTCCACCCAGCGCCATGGGGTGGTGCCTGGAGCCACCAGGGCCACGGTGATGCCGTCGATGGCAACCGCTCCGCTGGCGGCGAGATCGGAGAGGTTTGCTGCCACCGAACGCCAGCCCACATCCGCTGCGCTTGTCGTTGCATCACTGAAATGAACACCATCCACAAGCACGTCGGTGTTCACCAACAAGGGTCTGGAGTCGGAGCTGAGAGCGGCTGTGTCATCGCTCAGCTGACCGGGCGGAGCGAAACGCGCCAGTCGCCTCAGCAATTCCGCTTCGCCCAGCTCCCCCAGGGTCACCGTCACGGCTTTCAGGCGTGCTGCTGCAGACGATCCGCGCCCTCGACCACCTTCACGCTGAGGATTTCATCATCCACGCCCAGTTCTTCGAGCACATCGAAGCCGTCAACAACGTATCCGAAGGCGGCGTTACGGCCATCCACCAGGTTGAGACCGGCGGGGGTCAGCTCCGCTTCGTAAAGGAACAGGAAGAACTGTGAGGAGCCGTCGTCGAGGGCCTGATCGGAGTGAGCCCAACCCAGGGTTCCGAGGGTGGAGAAGGGCAGCACTGGAGTGGCCTTGTAAAGCCCGACATCCTCGAAGGTCTGGTTGTAAAACGTTTCCGGCTCGCCGGGAACTCTGATCTCCAGTGGAACGTGACGTTCCTGCTTCGTTTTGGGATCGATGTAGCCGATCTCCGGACCCTCCGGATCACCGCTCTGCAGGATGTAGAAGTCTTCAGCTCGGTTGAACGGCAGTCCGTCGTAGAAGCCCTTCAGGCTCAGGTCAACGAAGGCTCCTGCGGTCAGCGGGGCGTTATAGCCGTCAAGAACGGCGGTGAGATCCCCTTGGGTGGTCTTCATCACCACAGTGGCCCGTCCGGCCAGGCGCGGCAGGTTCTCAAACTCAGCGGGGATGTCCGGCAGGCGGTCATCGATCAACATCGCTTCGAGGTCTCCGATCCGGCTGAGTGCCCTCCGGCGGGTCTCGATGAAGCCTGCCTTGTCGGAGGCGTCGACACGTTCTTGCAGCAGATCAAGGTCGCTGCTCACCGCATCGAGAACCTGTTCCGCCTGCGCCTGGTCTTCGCTAGGGAGCGCCGCGATGATCGTGTTTCGTCGGGTGTTCAGCACCGACTGGGTGCGCTTGATTCCTCGTCCCAGAGCGCTCCAGCGCTTGGCGCGCAGATCGTCACTGGTGCCTTCCAGCCGATGTTGCAGTTCGCGAAGGTCCTCCTGATCCATCGGCAGCGAATCACGCAGGATCGCCGCTGGATCTTGCACGGCATTGCCCTGAGGCAGCCCCGCCCAGGCCGGTGAGGCCCAGGCGATGCCAATCATCATCGCGAGACCGAGAAGCCACGTACTGAGGCGCTGAAACGCCATCCGAATCGCCAAGGAGAACCCCAGGTGCTGAAAGGACTTTGGCACAGCCGTATGATCCCCTGAACCGTTCGGCGGGAATGATCTCCAGCAACGACTTTCGCACTGGCACCACGATCGAGCTCGACGGTGCCGTGTGGCGCGTGGTCGAGTTCCTGCACGTGAAGCCAGGCAAGGGCTCTGCATTCGTTCGCACCAAGCTCAAGGCTGTGCAAAGCGGCAGCGTGGTGGAAAAGACGTTCCGTGCCGGTGAGATGGTCCCCCAGGCCATGCTCGAGAAAGCCACCCTCCAGCACACCTACATGGAGGGCGAGGAATACGTGTTTATGGACATGGCGTCTTTTGAGGAGACGCGTCTTACGGCGAAGCAGATCGGTGACAGCCGCAAATACCTCAAGGAAGGGATGGAGGTGAGCGTTGTCTCCTGGAATGACAAGCCCCTTGAGGTTGAACTGCCCAATTCCGTGGTTTTGGAAATCACCCAGACCGACCCGGGTGTGAAGGGTGATACGGCCACCGGTGGCACCAAGCCCGCGATCCTTGAAACCGGTGCTCAAGTGATGGTGCCCTTGTTCCTCTCGATCGGCGAGAAGATCAAGGTCGACACCCGCAACGATTCCTACCTGGGCCGGGAGAACAGCTGAGCATGCAACTCGATCACGATCAGCTTCACAAGTTGCTGGATGTTCTGGGTGAAAGCGACATCCAGGAGTTCCGTCTGGAAGGCGATGACTTTCGTCTCGAGGTCCGTCGCAACCTACCTGTGACCACCGTTGCGGCACCGGTGATGCCGGTGGCCCAGGCTGCACCCGCTCCAGCTCCTGCACTGGATGTGCAGCTGCAGGGTGAGACCGCATCAACGGCACCTCCTGCTGCCGCTGGCACCCGCTCGGATCTGGTGGATGTCACCGCACCGATGGTGGGCACCTTCTATCGCGCACCCGCTCCGGGTGAAGGTCCGTTCGTGGAGATCGGCAATCGCATCACCGCCGGTCAGACCATCTGCATTCTCGAAGCGATGAAGCTGATGAACGAGCTCGAAGCCGAGGTGTCCGGAGAAGTCGTGGAAATCCTCGTGGATAACGGCACACCTGTTGAATTTGGTCAGGTCCTGATGCGCGTCAAGCCCGGCTGAGTTCCCAGGCTGCCTGAATCGCGGCCAGCATGCTGGCCGGCCGCGCGATTCCCTGACCGGCGATGTCGAAACCGGTGCCGTGGTCTGGTGACGTTCGCAGGAATGAGAGACCCAGGGTGGTATTCACGGCCTGATCGAACGCCAGCAGTTTGACGGGGATCAATCCCTGGTCGTGGTACAGCGCCAGCAGTCCATCCGGGCTGTTGGATGCAGAAGTTTGGGTCCAGGCCTGGGCGGCACTCAGCCAGCAGGTGTCCGGTGGCACGGGTCCTAGCAGTGTCACGTTGGGATGGGCCAGCCGCCAGCGTTCCAGCAGGGGCATGAGCCAGTCCAGCTCTTCAGTTCCCAGTTGACCCTGTTCGCCTGCGTGGGGATTGAGGCCTGCCACCACCAGCCTGGGGTTGGGATTGAAGCGAAGGCAGAAGCTTGTCAGCGCATTCAATTTCGCTTCCACCAGATCAGCGGAGAGGCGCAGAGGCACCTGTTGCAGGGGAATGTGGGTGGTGGCCAGCAGCGTGTTGAGGCGCCATCCCGTCTGCGGAGACAGGGCCGTGAACAACATGGAGGCCTGTTGGCCACCGTCGAGCTCGGCGAGGCGTTCGGTCTGGCCGGGATAGCGATGCCCTGCGGCATGCCAGGCGTGCTTGGCAATCGGTGCCGTCACCAGTGCACGTCCCTGGCCCTGTTGCACCAGCTGCACCGCTCGGGTCAGCCACTGGAAACTGGCTTCGCCGCTGATGCTCCCGGCAGTGCCGGGCTCGAGTGGGCCGCCGGGGATGGGTTGATCGTCCACCTCCAAGTCATCAGGGTCAGCCACGGGTGCCCGTGTTCGTTCTCTGAGCTGCTGAGCCGTGCGTTCCAGGCTGGCTCTGCATCCCACCAGCAGTGGGCTGATGTTGGCTTGCCGTTGTGGATCCGCCAGGGCCTTGAGCGTTACTTCCATGCCGATGCCCGCTGGATCACCGAGGGCAATCACAAGGCGCTGATTAGCGTCATGGCAGTCGAAGGGTGTGGTCATGCTGCGCTGGCTGTTGATCGGATTGCTGCTCTACGGCCTGGGGACCGCGCTGCGGCAAGGCTGGCTGGAGGTGCAGTGGAGTCAGTTGCTGCACGATTCCGGACTGACGTTCATCGATCCGGACCGGCCGATGCAGTTGCATGAGTTGCCACTGTTCAACCCGCAGCGGCCGGAACCTGTTGCTCCATGAGCCGTTCCTGCTCCAGGCATTGGGCCAGTCCGCTGCGGAAATTGGGATGCACCATGGTGTAGCCGAGCTCCTTGCAGAGCAGGTCGTTGCTGACCCGTCGGTTCTCCGCCCAGAAGGAGCGCGCCATGGGGCTCATCTCGGCTTCCGCTTCGCTGTAGGGCCTGGCCTCCGGCAGCGGGCATCCCTGTAGCTCTGCGGCATGGCGTTGGAGCAGAGCACTGGGTGCCGGTTCGTGATCACAGACGTTCACAACCTTTGGATGGCGCCCCTCTGCTGAGCAGTGCATCAGGTGTAGGCAGGCCGCGGCGATGTCATCGATGTGCACCCGGCAGAACACCTGTCCGGGCTTGTCGATCGGTTGGAGTGTGCCGGCTTTAACGGCCGCGAGTGGTGATCGTCCTGGGCCGTAGATCCCCGGCAGTCGCAGAATCTGTACCGGCAGACCGCTGTTCAGCCATTCCTGTTCGCAGGCCTGGCGTCGCCTGCTGCGCTCCTGTGTCGCCTTGGGCGGATCCGTTTCGCGGACCCACTGGCCATCGGTATCTCCATAGACGCCGGTGGTGGAGAGGTAGCCGACCCAGCGCAACGGTTGTTGTTGCAGAAGCGGGCCAAGGGTGCGAAGCACCGGGTCGCTGCTCTCGCGGCCGGGCGGGATGGTGCTGAGCAGATGGGTCACCCCTGCAAGGGCAGAGGCTGGCGGCACCAGGTTGTTGGTGCTGTCGAACGCGAGAGCATTGCTGCCGGGATCAGGGTTGCGTCGGGTCGTGATCACCCGGATCCCCATCGCTCCGGCGAGGGATGCAAGACGGCGACCGCTGAAGCCGGCTCCAAGGATGCAGAGCGTTGAGCCCGCAGGCAGAGGATGGCAGCGGTTGACAAGCGGATCAGGCATGAGTACAAACGTATTAGCAATGTTCTGGCCGTGACTGGTTCCTGTCTTTCCCTGGTGTCTTCACAGCGTTCCATGCTGCCTCCCTGTGATGGCAGCCGTGTGATCAGGGCCGCCGAGCGGCAGACCATTCCTCTTGACAGGGTGTTCAAAGCCCTCGCGGCGTCAGCGCTCCTGGGTGCTGCATTTCTGCTGGCGCCTGAGCAGCCTGAGCAGCAGGCGTCGATCTGTCAGCAGCATCATTCCGTCGAAGCCTGCAGGGTCTGGTGAGCGGTAATTCGCTCAGGCCGCCTGCAGCATCCAGTCGGAGTCGTCTTGTTGGTTGAGTGACGGTTCGTTCGGGTTTGCCGGCGTACCTGATGGAGTTGATTCCGGTTGAGCCCACTGGAGAAGGCGCAGAGCGAGGCGCAGATCACCATCCATCCAGGCGCGAATGGCCATGGCGCGTCGGGGATCGTAAAAGCGTTGACGGCGATACCAATCGAACACTTCAGCGTCGGATTTGTGACCGTTGCATGACAAGCAAGCCGGAACACAATTCTCGGTGACGCTTAATCCTCCTCGAGCACGAGGAAGAATGTGATCGATGGATTCAGAAGGTTTTCCGCAATAAATACAACTTTTGCCGGTGTAAGAGTGGAGAGATTGACGCCATCGTCGGACACGCAATTTGGGGCAAAGTTCTTCGAGGAAGACCGCATCCCTGTTATGCATCCGAATGTCTCGGTTACTGAGATTCTGACGGGTTCGCCTCGATCGTCAATGTGTCCAACGCTGCATTTTTCAATCTTTTCTCGGCCGTTTCGAATGTGATTTTTAACGTCCAATGGCTTGTTTTTATCAGCCAAAGAACTAAAGTCATATTCCCTGGTTTTTTGGTACGGCTTCATTCGCTTCCAGCTGCAGTCTGGGGTTGACTCCCGCAGGACTCGTCCGCGTCACCTACCCCTTCGACGCCGTGACCCATGCACAGATGGGGCGGATCAGGCCGCGGGGAGTTTGGAAGGGGTCGAGCCGTGGCTGGGAATTTCCCCTGGCTGCTGCCGACTTGCTGCTGGAGCGCTTCGGTGGGCGCTTTTGTGTGGAGGAGGAGCTGCTGCGCTGGCTTGACTGGCACCGTCATCCGCTGCCGCCGCTTCCGCACCATCGCGTCTTGGTGGCAGGCGCCGATCTGGATCGGTCTCTGCTGGATGGACGCACGCCGTTGCCTCACCAGCGCTCGGGCGCGCGCTGGCTGTTGGCCCGGCGTGGGGCCTTGTTGGCCGATGAGATGGGACTTGGAAAAACGCTCACCGCCCTGCTGGCGGCTCGGGCGCTGATGCGTGCCGTGCCGCTGCGCCTGATGGTGATTGCACCTGTCGGTCTGCATCCGCATTGGCGTCGCGAAGCAGCAGCGCTGGATCTGGAGTTCAGCTTGCATAGCTGGGCCAAGTTGCCCGTTGAGTTGCCGGAGGCCGGCACCTTGCTGCTGGTGGATGAAGCGCATTACGCCCAATCCCTTCAGGCGCAGCGCACCCAGGCGTTCCTGCGGCTGGCGCGGCATCCCCGCCTGCGGGCGGTGTGGATGCTCACGGGCACGCCCATTCGTAACGGTCGTCCAATTCAGTTCTTTCCGCTACTGGCAGCGATGGATCACCCGATTGCGCGTGATCAGAAGGCCTTTGAAGAGATCTTCTGCCAGGGACATTGGAGTGAGCGCGGTGGTCAGCGACGCTGGCGCGCCGATGGTGCCAGTCGCTTGGAAGAGTTGCGTCGTCTCACCCGCCCCCTGGTGCTGCACCGCCGGAAGCAGTCGGTGCTCGGTCTTCCGGCGAAGACGCGGCAATTGCACCCGGTCTCATTGGCGGCGGATCAGAACCGAGGGTTGGATCACCGCTTGCGGCTGGTGGTGGAGGACTATCGCCAGCGGGTGTTGGCCGGTGAGGTGCGCTCTGATGCCGAATCCCTGGCGGTCCTCACCTCCATGCGCATGATCGCGGCGGAGTTCAAGCTGCCGGCGGCTCGCAGGCTGGTGCAGGAGTTACGCGACACAGGAGAGGCCATTGTTCTGTTCAGTTCCTTTGTGGGCCCTCTTCAGTTGCTGCAGGAGGACCTCGGTGGCGAACTGCTGACTGGGCGGCAGAAACCGGAGCAACGCCAGGACGCGGTGGATCGCTTTCAAGGTGGCGATTCGGATCTTTTGCTGGCCACCTACGGGGCTGGTGGCCTGGGATTCACGCTCCACCGGGCCCGTCACGTGGTGCTGCTCGAACGCCCCTGGACTCCTGGTGACGTAGATCAGGCGGAAGACCGATGTCACCGCATCGGCATGGATGGTGGTCTCACCAGCCACTGGTTGCAGCTGGGTCTGGCGGACCAGTTGGTGGACGCTTTGGTGGCCAGCAAGGCCAATCGGATTGAACTTCTGCTGGGACCACGTCGGATCAGCGTTGACCGTCAGCCATTGCCAGCCATGGTCGCGCGCTGTTTGCAGGATTGCTGACGGATGGTTAGCTCATGCCTTAGCAATGGGTCATGGCGTTGGCCGTCTTTGGCGATCAAGGCTGAGGCCTGCTTCACATCGTCACAGGCTTCATCATCACGGCCCATCAAGGTGTGAATGAGAGAGCGGTCGGTCAGCGGGATTGGATTGCCGGGGTGGCCCTTCACCACGGCATTGCAGTGATTGAGCGCTTCATCCAGACGCTCAAGGTCGAGCCCTTCCAAGCAGCTGGAGGCAGCCAATTCAGGATCGCTGGTTGGCTTCGCAGCATCGCCGCCTTGGCTGCAGGCCTGGATCAAAACAACCAGCCCTGCTAACAGCAGGGCTGGCATCACTCGGGCGGAGCGCCGAAGCCCAAGCCTCACTTGCAACACGGTGATCAGTAGCTGTACCGCTCAGTAGCATCCCAGCCGTCCGACGTCCCTGAGCTGCTGGCACCGACGGATGCGTTGTTGGAGCTGGAGCTGGAGCTGCTGTTCTTGTTACCTCCGAACAGGTCTCCAAGGTATTTGCCGCAGTCGGGATAGTTGCCTGGATCGGCTACTACCGCTTCTGTGATCATCACGGCGGCATGTTCCGGAGATGTTTTGAACAGCCCGCTGCTCTGTCGTTTGATTAAGGCGTAGGACGCTTCCCAGCTCACTACGTGGTTGTTGCCGTTGCTGCGCATGAAGCAATACATCTGAGCCCCTTTCTGGGCCGGACCGGCCGTGGCGGCTTCAGTAGGAGCAGCGGCCAGCAGCATCCCGGCCATGGGCAGGAGCAGGGCAAGGCGGGAGCGGAGGCTGGCCATTGATGGACAGAAGGATCGGTCTGCGCCAACGTATCGGCTCGGGTTTTTCTGTCCAGAGCTGGGTGGACTCAGGAGTTGCCAACTCCCAGTGGTGTGAGCAGTTTCACCATCAGGGGAAGCACTAGCAGAACGGTAATTAGGCGCACAGCGTGCAGTGCAGCTACGGCCGCGCCAACGCCGTAATTCGCTCCCACCAGGCTCATGCCGCTGATGCCACCTGGTGCAGCTCCCAGCAGGGTGATCAGGGGATCGACCCCTAGGAGCCGACTCGCCCACAGCCCGACCACCAGTCCCGTCATCACTAGCGTGAGTGTGATCAGAACGGCCGGTTTCCAGAGGCTTTGCAGCTGCTCCAGAGAGGCTCGCGTCAATCCGGTGCCGATCACAGTGCCGATGCCGATTTCCAGGACCGTGCGGGTGCCCGCTGGCCATTGGGCGATCTCAACGCGACCGCTCATGCTCACCAGGGCGGCCCCCAGCAGTGCGCCGGCCAGAGGAGCTGCGGGAAGGCCGGTACATAGCGCCAGCAGTCCCATGCTGACCCCGGCCAGCACGTAGATCAGCAGGGTCATTAAAGGAGGCATTGCACCCGCTTGCATCAGTGCCTTCAGTCTGAATGCAGAGCTGTCGTTGTTTGTCAACGTCTCCCTTGAGACCGAGACATGCATGTGTTGTCATCGGGCCAGCACCCTTCCCTTTCCGGATGAGTCAGTCCGTTTCCTTCCGCATCACGCGCACCGCTGAGGATGTTGCGCAGACGCTCAACGCGTTGTCTCAGCGTCTAGTGAAGCTGGAACAACGCCTGGAAAGTCTCGAGTTGGAGATGCGCCACCAGCGCAGTCAGTCGGAGTCCATGCCGGCTGATGAGCTGCAACGTCTGGATGATGTGGATCAGTTGTTGCTCGACTGCCAGGAGTTGCTGAGCAGCTCGGAGCCTCAGGGCAACAAAGAGCCTGAGAGCAGCGATGAGGCGGCCGTTGCTGAAAGCTCCGCATTTGAGTCCGGAGATGCAGACCTGCAGGAGGCTGCATAAGAGGGGTCAAAGGTGTCAAAATAAAAAGAAAGCCATCCATGGCACCAACAACCGTCTCCACATCCGGTAACTGCGGCTCTGGTCGTGGCCATCGTGGTTCGCGTTCATCCGCTTCGGTGGCATCCAGCGGGCCCAAGGGGTTTTACGAAGGAGGTCACCAGCTGGAAAAGCTTGAGTTTGCGCTCGCAGTTGCCATCACACGCGGGGACAGCAGCCGTTCCGAGCTTCTTCGTCAACAGATCGCTGAACTGGGCGGGAATGCTGAGGAGCCCGGCACCTGACGGTGGCGGTTGATTCAGCAAGCTTCATCGGATCGGGATCGATCGGATGATTGAAACACTTGCATTTGTTGAGGCATTGTTGATTTTCAAGATCGCTTGTTAATATCCCAGCGATGAATGTTGTGTCGAAGTGACGGCGTCGGTGAAGTCAGTTGTATCGCTTCCGTCATCGGATCTGGATCGGGAACAATTATTGGCTCGCGCGCGTCAATGGTTCGAGCAGGCACGCGTGCAGGCGGACGAAGGAAATATCGCGGGGTCTGCTCAAACCATTCTCAAAGCTCTTGATCAGGAGCGTCGCGCTGGCAGCGTGGGCCCACAGGTGATGCAACTGATCAAGCCTCGTCCCACGTCTTCTAACTGGGGGAATCGAAGTTAAGTTGAATTAAATTTTGATTGTTTTCAAGCGGGTGACCGGACTCGAACCGGCGACGTTCAGCTTGGGAAGCTGACATTCTACCACTGAATTACACCCGCACAGGCATGATTTTAGCTCATGCCTGTTGTTTTGCAGGGCTGAATTGCGTTACTCAGCGACTCAAAGCCTGTGAGGCTGCGCTCAAGCCTGCACCCATTGTTCCTTTATGCAGTCCAAGGGATTGCAGCACGGATTCAATCGCTGCAACGGCGGTCAGCACATCGCGATCGCATACAAATCCCAGATGACCGATGCGAAACACTTTGCCTTTGAGGTGATCTTGGCCACCGGCTAGAAGAATGTCGTAGCGCTCTTTGACGGCCTTGCGCAGCTGTTCTGCATCGATGCCGTCAGGTGCGACAGCGGTGATGGCAGGGCTGCCGTGACCTTCTGCTGCAAACAGCGGCAGTCCGATCGCTTTCATCGCAGCCAGTGAGGCGTCGCGATGGCGGGCATGGCGGGCAAAGATCGCGTCCAAGCCCTCGGCTTGCATCATCTCCAGAGCCGCATCCAGGGCGAAATAGAGATTCACCGCCGGGGTGAAGGGGTTGCTGTTCTTGGCCGCTGTTTTGCGGTAAGGGCCGAGATCCAGATAGAACTTCGGCAGATCGGAGCGTTCATAGGCCTGCCAGGCGCGCTCGCTCATGGCCACAAAGCTCAGACCCGGCGGCATCATGTAGCCCTTCTGTGAGCCGGAAGCCACCACATCCAGTCCCCAGGCATCCATTGGGACATTGGTGGCACCAAGGCTGGTGACGCAGTCCGCGATGGTGAGGGCGGTGCCGTGGGCTTTCACGTGACCACTGATCGCCTCGAGGTCATTGATCACGCCTGTGGAGGTTTCCGAGTGGGTGAGGATCACCGCCTTGATCGCCTTGGCGGTGTCCGCTTCGAGGGCTGCCCGGAAGGCCTCGGGGTCGAGGGGTTGGCCCCACTCGGCTTTCACCACTTCCACGTCAAGGCCGTAGGCACGGGCCACTTTCACCCAGCGTTCGCCGAACTTACCGTTGTCACCGCAGAGCACCTTGTCGCCGCGGCTGACGGTGTTGATGATGCCGGCTTCCATGGCGGCTGTGCCGCTGCCGGTGATCACCAGCACGTCGCTGCTGGTCTGGTGCAGCCAGCGCAGTTGCGCGGTGGTGCGCTCCACTACGGCCTGGAATTCACCGCTGCGGTGACCGATCGGGTGCCGGCCCATGGCCTTGAGAACCGTTTCGGGCACCGGGGTGGGCCCGGGGATCATCAGGGTGAGCTTGTCCTGCACGGGCTCAAGGAGTGCCAATCGTCCATCCTAAAAAACGATCCGCTCACCCCCTCATCACCGAGCCCTCTGCTGCATCTGCCACCGGGTTGACCCTGCCGGTCTGGGTCGCGGCAGCAGCGCGTGCGGCCGTGCTGGTGCTGAAGGGTGGTGCCACGCCTGCGAGCGTCGAACTGAAAATCCCAGGCGAACAGGCGTCTCGTTCTGTGCCTGTGCGCGCTGCTGCTCGTCTGGAGAGTGGGGATCAGGCCCTGGCGATCACGGTGTGTGATCCAGGCCGAGGGCTGGATCTCACCCGTGGTCTGGAGATCTGGGTGCGGGCTACTTGCACATCCGCTCCTGGACCTGGATTTCAAGTCACGGCCGGTGCCGGTGTTGGACGGCATCAACAGGACGGTGCGCTCTGCATGTCCGGGTTTGGTCGGGAGTTGCTGGACCTCAACCTCAGGGATTTGCTTACGGCTGAGTCGGCTCTGGAGCTGGAGGTGGTGCTGCCCCGTGGTCAGGAGTTGGCCCTGCGCACCAGCAACGCCGCATTCGGGGTGGTGGATGGTCTGGCGCTGATCGGGACGCAGGCTGAGGTGCAGACCAGTGCATCGCCGGATCAACTGCAGACGCTCCTGACCCAGTTGCGTGATCTGGCCTCCCAGGCTGGCTTTGCCGGACAGCTCACCCTGGTGATTGGTGAGAACGGATTGGATCTGGCCCAGCGGCTCGGCTTGTCCCAGCGGCAACCGGTGCTCAAGGCGGGGAACTGGATCGGTCCGGTGCTGGTGGCGGCGGCCGAAGCCGGTGTGCGCGAGCTGCTTCTGCTCGGCTACCACGGAAAACTGATCAAATTGGCTGGTGGGATTTTTCACACCCATCACCACTTGGCGGATGCCCGTTTCGAGGTGTTGGCTGCTTTGGCGGTGCAGCAGGGCCTGAGCACGGAACGCATCCGTCCCTTGCTGCAAGCGGTCTCGCTCGAACAGGCCTGGGAATGGCTCGCGTCGCAGGACGAAGACCAAGCCAGAGCTTTATGGATGTCGATTGCTGGGGCGGTCGAGCAGCGCAGCCAGGCCTACCTGCAGCGCTATGGCTGTCCGGCCATGGCGATTGGCGCTGCCCTGTTCAGTCGTGACCGTCAGCTGCGCTGGGCAGGTCCTGAAGGCCTGCGGATGCTGGGCCATGCGGGCCTGCATCTGGAGCCCTTGCCAGGGGATGAGGGAGAAGGCCCTTCTCTACGCTGAAGGATTGGCGATCGTGTTCAGCGATCTCCCGTTCCACGGATCACGTGCGAGATGTCTCAGGTTTCGAGTGAAGGTCAGCGTCAGCCGGCCATCGTCATCCTTGATTTCGGCTCCCAGTACTCCGAACTGATTGCGCGTCGGGTGCGCGAGACCGAGGTGTTTTCCGTGGTGCTGGGCTACAGCACATCGGCGGAAGAGCTGCGCAAGCTGGCCCCGAAAGGAATCATCCTCAGTGGTGGCCCTAGCTCGGTCTATGCCGAGGGTGCGCCCCTCTGCGATCCCGAGATCTGGTCGCTGGGCATTCCCGTTCTCGGGGTCTGCTACGGCATGCAATTGATGGTGCAGCAGCTGGGCGGGCGTGTGGTGGCGGCCACCGGTAAGGCCGAGTACGGCAAGGCACCGCTGGAGGTGGACGACCCCACCGATCTGCTCACCAACGTGGACAACGGATCCACGATGTGGATGAGTCACGGCGATTCCGTGGAGGCGCTCCCGGAGGGATTTGTGCGCCTTGCACACACGGCCAACACGCCGGAAGCAGCGGTCGCCAATCACGACCGGCGTCTTTACGGGGTGCAGTTCCATCCCGAGGTGGTCCACTCCACCTGCGGCATGGCCATGATCCGCAATTTCGTTTACCACATTTGTGGATGTGACCCTGACTGGACCACTGACGCTTTCATCGAGGAAGCGGTCCAGCAGGTGCGCAATCAGGTGGGTGACAAGCGCGTCCTGCTGGCGCTGTCCGGTGGTGTGGATTCCTCAACCCTGGCCTTTCTGCTCAAGAAGGCCATCGGGGATCAGCTCACCTGCATGTTCATCGACCAGGGCTTCATGCGTAAAGGGGAACCGGAGTTCCTTATGGAGTTCTTCGATCGCAAGTTCAACATTCACGTGGAGTACATCCACGCGCGTGAGCGCTTCCTCGAGAAGCTGAAGGACATCACGGATCCCGAGCAGAAGCGCAAGATCATCGGCACGGAATTCATCCGGGTGTTCGAAGAGGAGAGCAAGCGTCTCGGACCCTTCGATTACCTGGCCCAGGGCACGCTGTATCCCGATGTGATCGAGAGTGCCGGCACCAACGTGGATCCCAAGACGGGTGAACGGGTGGCCGTGAAGATCAAGAGCCACCACAACGTCGGCGGCCTGCCCAAGGATCTTCAGTTCAAGCTGGTGGAGCCTCTGCGCAAGCTGTTCAAGGACGAAGTGCGCAAGGTGGGACGCTCCCTGGGCCTGCCGGAAGAGATCGTGCGGCGTCATCCCTTTCCCGGCCCTGGTCTGGCCATCCGCATCCTCGGAGAGGTCACGGATGAGAAGCTCGATTGCCTGCGGGATGCGGATCTGATTGTGCGTGAGGAGGTGAAGCAGGCCGGGCTGTATCACGACATCTGGCAGGCGTTTGCCGTGCTGCTGCCCGTCCGTTCTGTGGGTGTGATGGGTGACAAGCGCACCTACGCCTGGCCGATCGTGTTGCGCTGCGTTTCCAGTGAGGACGGCATGACCGCTGACTGGTCGCGCTTGCCTTACGACCTGATGGAGACGATCTCCAATCGCATCGTCAACGAAGTGAAGGGAGTCAACCGCGTCGTCCTTGACATCACCAGCAAGCCCCCTGGCACGATCGAGTGGGAATAGGTCTCCGTGGGGGCTGGTGGGTCGCGCTCAGCGCCGATACCCTGAGCCCCCGGCCTCAAGCGTGTGACCGCTGCCCAACAGCAGGATCAGCAACTTCAGCGACGTCTGCAGCAGGACAGCATCCAGCTGGCCGGCAAGACCGTCTACATCAATCCTTTTCTCTACTGGCGTCGCTTTGACAGCAACACCGACCGCTGGCTGCGCGAGCCCGGTCAGCTGAACGAGGATCAGATCCAGCAGAACCGCAGCCGCTTCTATCCCGAACTGGATTGGGCGTTGCTCGACGTCACCGATCAGGAGATCAAGGACGGCGCCGTTGAAATGTTCCTCAAGAGCCTGGAGCTGATCGGCACCTTTCATCCTGAACTCACCTCCGGACAGCTGCTGGAGGTGGAGCGCAAGATGGCGATCACCAAGAAGCGGTCTTTTGAGCGCTGGGTTGAGAAGTCGTATAAGCGGCGTGCTCGGCTGCAGACACGTGAGAAGCGTCGTTTTGCCCGTGATCGCTTCCTACGGGGCTGGTCGGAATGGATTGCCCTCGACACCACCCATCAGGCGCTGGCACCGATGGTCGCTTTGGTGGTGATCTCCGGTGTGATCGGCTGGTCGCTCGGGTCGTCCCGTGCCAGTTGTCCGGCACTTGTGCCTCCAGCGCAGCAGACTGGAGTTCGTTGATCGTTGAGGGCCTTGCTTGATGGCCGACAGCCAACCTTTCGACTCCTTGCGCCTGACCTTGATGCAAGACGTGCTGCCGGTGGGTCTGGCCTTTGTGGATCGCGTCCGCACCGACGGTGCAGCGAAGGCGGTTGAATCCGTGGCGAAAGGCGAGGACCCGCTCGGAGATCTGCGTCAGCAGGGTGAACCAGCGGCCCGGGAGGTGCGTGAGCGGCTGGATCAGATCAGCCCCGGCCTCGGCAATCCTGTGATGACGGTGCAGGTGGAGGTGAATGAGCCTGATGTAGCGGCTGAGGTCATCGATGCAGCCAGCGAGATTCCATCGGATCGTTCCGGTGATTCGGATTTGTCCCCTGCGCAGCTTCAGGAGGTGCTGGGCCGGATTGAAGATCGCTTGAAGCGCTTGGATGCCTTGATGGCGTCGGAGAGCTGAGCGGAATGGCGCGCTCGGGCCTGTCGCGACGGGATGGTCAGCGTCAGAGCGGTCTGCGCCAGCAGCCGCTGGTGCTACTTGCCTTTGTCCTGCTGGTGAGCGCAGCGATGGTGTCTCGTTTGGTGTGGCTGCAGGTGCTGGAGGGCAAGCGTTACCGCGAGCTGGCGGATGAGAACCGCATCCGCCTGGTGCCCCGTTCCCCCACGCGTGGTCGTCTGCTCGATCGCAAGGGACGCGTGCTGGCCTCCAGCAAGTTGACCTACTCCCTGTATGTGGAGCCGCGCTTGGTGGACGATGCGTCCTGGCCGGACCTGCGGGATCGTTTGGCGCGTCTCCTCGACCTTGATGCGACCGTGCTCGATCAGCGACGCGGCAGCGGTGAAGCCCGTGATGGCTATCGCATCAATCTGGCGACCGATCTGAAGCCGGAGCAGGTGCTCCGGTTCCGGGAGCAGTCTCTGGGGCTCAAGGGCGCGCAGGTGGATGTGGACATCCTGCGGTTCTATCCCCATGGAACGCTGGCGGCCCACACCCTCGGCTACACCCAGCCGATCACCGAGAGCGAGTACGAAACGCTCGCTGAAAAGGGCTACAAGATTCGTGATCGCATCGGTCGGATCGGTGTGGAAGCGGCCTATGAAAGTCATCTCCGCGGTGCCTGGGGCGGCCAGATGCTGGAGGTGAATGCCATGGGTGAGGTGCAGCGCCATCTTGGCGATCGCCCGTCAGTGGCAGGCAAGGACCTCACCCTCACCCTGGATCTCGACCTTCAGAAGGCCGCTGAGCAGGCGCTGGCTGACAAACCTGGCGGCGCCATCGTCGCCATGGATCCCAACACGGGCGCGATCCTGGCTCTGGCCAGCAAACCCACCTTCGATCCGAACTTTTTCTCCAAGCTCGTCACCACTCAGAAGGAGTACGACGCGCTGTTCTCCAATCCCAAGAAGCCATTGCTCAGCCGGGCCATGAATGCCTATGACCCCGGCAGCACCTGGAAGGCGGTCACGGCCATGGCCGGGATGGAATCGGGCAAATTCCCCCCGGAGACGAAGCTCAACACCACCGCCTGCATCACCTACGGCGGCCATTGTTTTCCCGACCACAACGGCGCTGGTTTCGGCCGGATCGGTTATGCCGATGCCTTGCGCTTTTCCAGCAACACTTTCTTTTATCAGGTGGGTGTGGGAGCGGGGTCTCTGGCCCTGAAGAAGGCTGCGGATGCCCTGGGTTTTCAGCAAAAAACCGGCATCGAGATCGGTTGGGAGGAAAACATCGGCCTAGTTGGTGATGAGGCCTGGGCCGCCGCTGGCCGCGGCTGGGCTGAGCCCGGTTCAACGCCCTGGATTCCAGAAGACATGGCCAGTGCATCGATCGGTCAGTCGGTGGTGCAGATCACCCCACTGCAGCTGGCCCGGGCTTACTCGGTGTTTGCCAACGGTGGATGGCTCGTCACCCCTCACCTGGCGGAGCAGGGATTGGATTGGACGGAGCCACCCCGTCGCACCAAGGTGCCGATCCAGCCGGCCACGTTGAACACCATTCGTGAGGGCCTGCGCAAGGTGGTGTCTGATGGCACCGGGTTCGGCCTCAATGGCCCCGGCATTCCACCGGCTGGTGGCAAGACCGGCACAGCCGAAGACAGCACGGGCGGCCCGGACCATGCCTGGTTCGCCACTTATGCCCCCTATCCGGAAGGGCAGATCGTGATTGTGGCCTTCGCGCAGAACACACCTGGCGGTGGTTCCGTGCATGCGTTGCCGATGGCTAAGAAAGTGATGGAGGTGTGGAACCGCACTCGCACCAAGTCCTGATCAGGCAGCCACGTTCAGATCCTGCTGCTCCAGAACATCGCGGTAGTAGCCGCGCAGTTGTTCGGTGGCGCCGGCCCAGCCCCAGCGCTCGGCTTCATCGCGGGCCGCTTTGCGAAGGGCCTGCCGTTCCAGGTCATTGCCCAGCAGGCGGCGTGTGGCTTCGATCAGGCTTGCGGCACCGCCATCGGCACCGTCGGGCTCATACAGACAGCCATTGGAGCCGTCCGTGATGATGTCGGGGATGCCGCCGCGGTTGGCGCCGACCACAGGACATCCAGCCGCCATGGCTTCCAGCAGAACGAGGCCCAGGGTTTCAGTGCTGGATGGGAACAGGAACGCATCACCACTGGCATAGGCGCTCGCCAGCTCTTCACCGGCCAGATAACCGACAAACGTGGTGGCTGTGCCGGCGAAATGTTTCTCCAGCTGTTGGCGGTGCGGGCCATCGCCCACCAGCGCCAAACGGGCGTCCGGAAGGGCTTCCAGCACGGGCCGGATCCGTTCAATCTGTTTTTCGGCTGAGAGACGACCCACGTAAAGCAGCAGGGCGCCGCGGTCGTCGTGATTGCCTAGCAGTCGCTGACGCATGGTCTCGCTGCGCAACTGGGGCCGGAATAGATCGGTGTCGACCCCGCGCTGCCACAGATCAGTGTTCTGGATTCCTTTTTCACTCAGCTCCTGCACCATCGCGGTGGAGGTGCAGAGGTTGAGCAGGGCCTGATTGTGCGCTGCCTTGAGCAGTTCCCAGAGCAAGGGCTCGAGCATGCCCATGCCGTAGTGCTCCAGATACTTGGGCAGATGGGTGTGATAACTGGCGACCAGCGGGATGGATTTGGTCTTGGCCAGCCAAATCCCCCCCAGTCCGAGCACGGCTGGGTTCACCACATGGATCAGGTCGGGCTGGAACGCATCAATCGCTTCAGAAACGGCCGGCCTGGGCAGGGCCAGCTTGAGCTCGGGGTAGAGCGGCAACGGCATGGCGGGCACCCCAATCAGCCGTGCTCCCATGTACTGATCTGGACAGCCCTCAGGGCAGAACACGATCACCTCATCGCCGGCATCCACCAGATGCTTCACCGTTTTGGTGAGTCGGGTGACGATGCCGTCGACCTTCGGCAGGAAGGTTTCTGTGAAGAAGGCGATTTTCAAGGAGAAACCCCGATCAGGAATCAGGAGGCGGTGCCGATGGCCTGAGCCTGGGTTTTGGTCCAGGCGGAGGTGCAGAGGATGCGATCGCGATCGCAACGGTCGGCATAGCGGGTGGCGATTTCCACAACTTCCTTGAGTAGGCCGTCATCCAGGGTGGTGGGGTTGAGGCCGAGCTCGAGGAAGCAGCGGTTGTCAACGATCAGATCGTTTTCGACGGCTTCGTTGCGTGGGTTGGGCAGGTTGTTCACCTGAGCACCCGTGAGGGCCGCTACCTTCTTGGCCAGTTCACCCACCTGATGGCTTTCGGTCATCTGGTTGAAGATCTTCACCCGCTCACCCTGTTCGGGTGGGTTTTCCAGGGCGAGCTGCACGCAGCGAACGGAATCACGGATGTGGATGAAGGCGCGGGTCTGACCACCTGTGCCGTGAACGGTGAGGGGATACCCGATCGCGGCCTGCATCAGGAAGCGGTTGAGCACGGTGCCGTAGTCACCGTCGTAATCGAAGCGGTTGGTGAGACGGGGATCCCGACCGGTGGCATCGGTATTGGTGCCCCAGACAATGCCTTGGTGTAGGTCGGTGATTCGGACTTTGTCGTTCTTGTTGTAGTAGAGGAAGAGAAGCTGATCGAGCGTCTTGGTCATGTGATAGACGCTGCCGGGGCTGGCGGGGTGGAGAATTTCCTCCTCAAAGCGGCTGCCATCGGGCTGGGGCACTTCCACCTTGAGATAGCCCTCAGGGATGGTGGCGCCACGGTGGGAGCCGTAGCCGTACACACCCATGGTGCCGAGGTGGACCACATGGATGTCCTTGCCGGATTCCACAATCGCGGCCAGCAGGTTGTGGGTGCCGTTGACGTTGTTGTCGACGGTGTAGCGCTTGGTGGCGCTGCTCTTCATGGAGTAGGGGGCAGCCCGCTGTTCCGCGAAGTGCACCACGGAGTCGGGCTTTTCCTCGATAAGCAGGTCGAGCAGGCGTTGGTACTCGTGGGCGATGTCCATGTGCACGAAGCGCATTGGCTTACCGCCGATCTCCTCCCAGGCCTGCAGCCGCTCGCCGATGCTCGCAATCGGTGTGAGCGACTCGACTTCCAGGTCGATGTCGATCTTGCGACGGCTGAGGTTGTCGATGATCACGACCTCGTGACCCTGGTCCGCCAGATTCACGGCGCAGGGCCAGCCACAGAAGCCGTCACCACCGAGAACGAGAACTTTCACCCCAAACTCCTGCTGAAGCGTTCAAGCCGCCAATGAGGTGCAAGCTACTACAGGGTTTTCAGCTGATCGCCACGGTGACGGCCATCAGAGCCACCACCAGCACTGACCCACCGATGATCATCAGTCTGGAGCCGTTGCTGCGGCTGGTTTCCTCAGAGACCACTTCCATGCGGGGTTCCTTCGCGAAGGCGTTCAAGCGTCCGCCGTCTTCGGTTGTGACCTGCATGAGTCCTTGTCGACTGCCGAGACCTTATGAGTCCAATTGCTTACTGACAGGCTTTGTGTCGCTGGCTTCATGTCACTTCACCACTCGTTACTTCACTAGCCCGCTGGTGGGAGAGCTGGGGCTGGCCTGATCGCGGCGCGGTAACCGGCCGGATTGGAACGCCAGACGGCCCGCTTGAACGGCTTGCCCCATGGCTTCCGCCATCGCCGCGGGATCGCCCGCCAGGGCGATGGCGCTGTTCACCAGCACGGCATCGGCTCCCATCTCTAAGGCCGCTGCAGCTTCGCTGGGGACGCCGATGCCGGCATCCACCACCACAGGCACGGTGGCGTTTTCGATGATCAGGGCGATGTTCGAGGCATTGCAGAGGCCCTGGCCGGAGCCGATCGGTGAGCCCAGCGGCATCACCGTGGCGCAGCCGACATCCTCCAGTCGTTTTGCCAGCAGCGGGTCTGCATTGATGTAGGGGAGCACGGTGAATCCTTCCTTCACCAGGGTTTCGGCGGCTTCCAGGGTGCCGATCGGATCGGGCAGCAGGTGGCGGCTGTCGGGGATCACCTCCAGCTTCACGAAGGTGTTGTCTTCCTGACCCGCCAGCTTGGCAAGCTCACGTCCCAGGCGGGCCACCCGGATGGCCTCTTCCGCTGTGGCGCAGCCAGCGGTGTTGGGAAGCATCCAGATGCGAGACCAGTCAATGGCTTCCATCAGGCCTGCATGTCCCGCCGCCACCGCCTGGACCCGCCGCACAGCCACCGTGACCATCTCGCAGCCTGAGCGCTCCAGGCTCTGCTGCATGGCTTGCAGGTTGGGGTATTTGCCGGTGCCGGTGAACAGCCGACTGCTGAACGGGCGTCCACCGATCAGAAGCGGGTCGGTGCTGGACGGTGTTGAAGCCATCATGCGGAGATGCGGACTGGTGGTGAACCGGATCGGAAGTCGGACGGGCCACGCTGGAGGGCCCTACCGTGCGCCCATCATCCGTTCTCGTCATGCCCATTTCCGTGGACATGAACGCGCCGATCGAGATTCCGGCGACGTTCGAACCGTCTCTCCCTCTGGATGCGTCTGTTCTACAGAAACCGCTCGAACTTGAGGGATCGGTTCTTCGCTTTGATCCTGTGGCGCGGGCGGCCAGCCTGGCGGTGTCGATGCCCCGCCAGTGGTGCGGCAGTTACACCTCGTTCACCAGCGGCGACACGGTGGATGTGGTGTTGACGCTGGCCAGCGTGGTGCCAATGGGACAGATGCTGGATCTGCGGGGAGAGATGCAGATCGGCAGCGTCTCCACGCCGGTGCAGGGCAATTTGAATGCCACATCAGATCAACTGGATCTGCTGCCCCTGGCCAGCACACTCCCCAATGAATTGGAGGCGGGCGGAGATTTTCTTGGCCTGCAGGGCCTCTCCCTGTCGAGCTGGCAGGCTCCCCGTCTCACCAACCTGGGCGGCAGCCTCAGCCTTGAGCCCAGTTGTTCCGACTCAGAAGCCCCGGCGATCCGAGCTCTCTGGTGATCCACCACCGGATGACGTCGATGCCTTGCTGGTTTGACGTTGCAAGGTCCGCTCCAGGCGTTTCAGCCGGGTGCGGGCCGTTTTATTAGCAGGTTCCAGGGCCAACACCTTGCGGTAGAGATCGCAGGCGTCGTCCCTGTTAAGCAGGCGTTCCTGGGCGAAAGCCAGATTATTGAGCGCAACGGGATAGTCCGCCTTGGCTTGCAGCGCAGATTTGTAGTGGCGGACTGCACTGGAGAAGTCTTTCTGCGCGGCGAGAGAGAAACCCAGGGCGTTCTGCACGAGCGCCTTCGCTTCGTCAGGCTCGTTGTTCAGCCGTTTTGCGGCTTGTCGCAACGTCGCGGTGGCCTGGGGATAGAGACGCTTGCGCAATTGAACTGAAGCCAGCTCGTAGAGCTGACCTGCATCTTTTGAGGAGCCTGCATCCGCCTGCTCGAGGCGGATCAAATTCAGTTCGTCGCGGCGTACCCGCAGAAGCTGTCGCCCGGCGACGACAGCCACGATTGCCAGCAGGCCGATCAGCCCGAGCAGATAGGTCTGCGGCAGGAAGGAGTCCATGAAGGATGAGGGAAGTCCCGGGGCGGGACCCTACTCAACCCTGGGTTGCATTCACCACATTCGTGAAGCTGGCGGGATCCGCCACTGCCAACTGAGCAAGCATCTTGCGGTTCAGACGCACATCAGCTTGCTTGAGGCCGCCGATCAGACGGCTGTAGCTCACACCGTTCAGACGGGCAGCGGCGTTGATGCGTGCGATCCAGAGGCGGCGGAAGTCACGCTTGCGACGGCGACGATCGCGGTAGGCGTTGCACAGAGCCTTCATCACCCGCTGGTTGGCGGTGCGGAAGAGGGTGCCGTTGCTGCCGCGGAAGCCACGGGCTAAACGGAGGATTTTATTGCGGCGCTTACGGGCGACGTTGCCTCTTTTGACGCGTGCCATGGGGAGTTGAAGGGGGAAGTAAGAACGATCTGAGCGATTCCGTCACTGCTCAGGAGAGCAGGCCGTGATTTAGGCGTAGGGCATCATCAGAGCCACGCGATCCTCGTCCGTGCGGTCGACGACAGCTTTCGTGCCCAGGTGGCGCTTGAGCTTGGGGCTCTTGTGATCCAGCAGGTGATTGCGGAACGCGCGCCGACGCATGAACTTGCCAGTGCCGGTTGCTTTGAACCGCTTGGCGGCTGCTTTGCGGGTCTTGAGCTTGGGCATTTCTCTGGCGGCGCGTGGCACAAACGACAAACATAGAACCTCACCCTCCCTCCAGCCAAACGTCCGGTTCCGGTTCATGCTCAGGACATCTCATTCATCGATGTCGCTGCCATGGCGATGAACCGGTCCGTTCGAGCCGTGCGCAGGGTCCTTCCATGGGTAGTGCTTCCGCTCGTGGCGGCTGCGGGCTGTCGTGCCCAGGACGTTGCTGTCCCAGCAGAGCCACCGCCTGCGCCAGCCATTCCCACCCATCGCAGCGTGCCCCAGCCGCCCTCGGTTCGGAATGCCGTGCTCTGGGTGTCCCTGGATGACCATCTCGGTCGGGGTACGCAGCCCAATCGCTCCGCTGCTCCACTGACCCTCACCACGGCTGGCGCGGAACCTTTGCAATTGCAGGACTGGTCTGGGAAGCCCCTGGAAACGGCTGACACGCTGCGCTTCAGCTGGCGTCTGGTGGCGTTGGCAGAACCCCTGGAGATTGCCCGGCGGGTCGCCGGTCCCTACGCCAGTTTCGAGTCGGCGGACCGTGTTGCATCCCGCTGGCGGGATCAAGGGGTGAAGGCCCGGGTGGCTCACCCCGACGAGTGGGAAGTGTGGGTTCCGTCGGATGCTCTGGATCTCTCTGGCGTGAGCCTGCGCGATGTGCGGGAACGCCTGGTTGATGGGGTGCAACCGGTGCTGGAGGGCCCCAGCGGGGGCCGCACTCTGGACGGTCCATTGCAGGTGATCGCCCCCGATGGCCTGCGGTGGGATGGAGGTGTTCTTCGCGGTCCGTTCCGGTTGCAGGCGGACGCCTACGGCAGCTGGACGCTGCTGGAGCAGGTCCCGGTAGAGCGCTATCTCGAAGGCGTTGTTCCCCACGAAATCGGCGCTGGATCACCGCCGGCTGCTCTGCAGGCCCAGGCGGTGCTGGCGCGAACCTGGGCGCTGGCCAACAGCCACCGGTTTGGTCTCGACGGCTATCACCTGTGCAGCGACACTCAATGTCAGGTGTACAGCGATCCGCGCCAGGCCAGTGGGTCGGTGCGGGAGGCCATCCGAGCCACTTCAGGTCAGGTGTTGCAACGGGATGGTCAACCCATCCAGGCCTGGTATCACGCCACCAATGGTGGTGTGAGCGCAGGGGCCGAGGAAGCCTGGTCGATGGATCCCTTGCCCTATGTGCAGGCGCGGGCCGATGGCTCGCCAGCCTGGGTAGGTTCGATCACATTGCCCCTCCAGAGCGCCGAGGGCGTGAGGGCTCTGCTCGATCGTTGGGATGGTGCCTATGGCGCAGGTCATCCACGCTTCCGCTGGAATCGCGTCTACACCGCGGGTCAACTTGGTCGTGCCTTAGCGGCAGCGGGCCAGGGTGATGCTCTGCCAACGGCGCTGCGGGTGGCGTCCCGTGGCCCCAGCGGCCGGGTGGTGGCCCTGGAGATAGATCGAGAGGGTGGAGTGGCGCCGGTGACGCTGCGTCTGGATGCAATCCGTCGCACCCTGCGGCGGTTGCCCAGCACCTTGTTTGTGATCGAGCCGGAGGGTGCAGAGGCCTGGCGTTTCCAGGGGGGTGGCTTTGGTCACGGTGTCGGTCTGTCCCAGGCCGGTGCGATCGATCTCGCCGGTCGCGGCTGGAGTGCTGTGCGGATCCTTGAGCACTACTACCTAGGAACCAAGCTGGCACCGCTGGCACCTGCGCCTGAACCCCCCCCTGCTCAGGCCCCCTAAAGTCCCTGTACTTCGTGGGATGGGAGGGTCGTGGCCGCAGGGACTGGCAATCACCGACGCGGCAAGACGGCTTTCTTCCTGGTGGCCTGCGGCTGGGCCGGCGCTGCGCCGCATTGGATGGATCCGTCCCGCAGCCTGATTCCTGCTTTCACTCTCGCTGTTCTCTTGGGCGGCTACGGCTTGCGCACGTTGTTGCGCCGGGTGGACTCAGTCCTTGTTGGTGCTGACGGCGATGCCAAGTCGGCCAACACAACGCTGTATGGACAGTCCTGTCCCACGGTGGATGTGGTCGTAGCGGCCCGCGATGAGGAAGCGGTGGTCACCCGCCTGGTGGAGCGGCTTGCTGCGCTCCGGTATCCCGACGGGCAGCTCACCTTGTGTGTGGTGGATGACGGCAGTGAGGATCACACGCCTGAGCGCCTGAGCGAGCTACAGGCTCGTTTTCCGTCGCTCAAGGTGATCCGACGGCCTCGCAATGCAGGCGGTGGTAAGTCGGGGGCCCTCAACGCTGCTCTCGAGCAGACCCAGGGTGAATGGCTGTTGATCCTGGATGCCGATGCCCAGTTGGCGGAAGATCAGCTGGAGCGTTTGATCCCCTTTGCTACGGGAGGTGATTGGTCCGCCGTTCAGATGCGCAAGGCGGTTACCAATGCCGACAGCAACTGGCTGACCCGGGTGCAGGCCATGGAGATGGCTTTTGATGCCCAGCTGCAGCAGGGCCGCCTCTCCGGCGGCGGCGTGGCCGAGCTGCGGGGCAACGGTGAGCTTCTGCGTCGCGATCTGCTGGAGGCATGCGGCGGCTTCAACGAAGACACCGTCACCGACGATCTGGATCTGAGTTTCCGGCTGCTCCTTGAGAATGCCCGTGTGGGCATCCTCTGGGATCCGCCGGTTCTGGAGGAAGCCGTTGAATCGGTGCCGGCGCTCTGGAAGCAGCGGCAACGCTGGGCAGAGGGTGGTCTTCAGCGTTTTCTGGATTATTTGCCGGGGTTGTTCTCCGCTCGCCTGACCCTCGCCCAACGCCGCGATCTGGCCTGTTTCTTCCTTCTGCAATACGCGTTGCCCGTGGTGTCGTGGGCCGATCTGCTCACCAGTGCCTTGAGTCGCACCGCACCGCTCTACTGGCCATTGTCGATCGTGGCCTTCAGTGTGTCTGGAGTGGCCTATTGGCGGGGGTGTCGCCGTCCAAGCGAGGGGCCTGAGCTGCCACCGCCTGATCTGTTCAATTTGCTTTTGGGAATTGCTTATCTCAGTCATTGGTTCGTGGTCATTCCCTGGGTCACCTTGCGCATGGCAGTGCTGCCCAAGCGTCTGGTCTGGGCCAAGACGAGCCATCGCGGTCAGGAAGAGACGCTTGAGGTCTGAGCCAGCCTTCAACAGCACGGTTTTTGGCTGAACGCTCTTCAGTTGAACTGCCGATCAAAAGCTCTTTGATTCAGCTGCTCTTTTCCTCAGCCGTTGAGGTCAACGTCCAGCACCTGGCCGTTGAAGAAGTCGGCGAAGCGCTTCACTTTTTCATCCATCACCGACGGTTCGCTGCGTTGCTGCGCTGATGGTGGCGCTGCCGTTGCACCTGGAGCTGGTGCGGCTGGTCCGGGTAGTGAGGGTGCCTGTTGGACAGCCTGGGATGTTGGCGCTGCAGGTGTGGGTCGAGGAGGCAGCTGGGCCCCGCCTCCGCCCCCGCCGGATGCCGGTGGCGCGGTGGGTGCGGCTGTCGGAGTTGCTGCGGCTGTTTGCGCAGTTGAGGCGGGTGCTGCAGGTGTTGTGGGGGCTGGGGCTGCGGTTGCTGTGTTTGCCGGCATCGCGGCCATCGGTGCGGCGCCACTGTGGTTTTCCAGCACCAGCTGGCGCGTCCCGCCCATGGTCCGGGCGATGGCCTGTTCCAGCAGGGCCACCCGGCTTTGCACCATGCCCATCCAGTTGCCCGCCACCTGCACGACGGCGCGGTGGTTGTCGATGCGCACGAGCTGTGCCTGCTGTGAGAGCAGCATGCGAGTGGAGGGCAGCTCCAGGCCGGCCAGGATCTGCTGCCACAGTTCACCGAGATCCTCGGTGGATGGCGCCGGCGTTGTCGCTTCGACCGTCTCCGGTTCCGGCGGCGCTGGGCTTGCGGTGTTGGGAAGGCTCACTGCCGTTGTGGCGGTAGCGGCCGGGGGTGTGGGCTCGGCTGCTGGGGGCGTCGGGGCAGGGGTTGGCGCTGTGGAGGCAGCAGCAACCGCTGGTGCTGTCGTTGGAGCGGCTGTTGGTGTAGGGGCTGTTGACGCAGCAGCAGTGGCGGCAACGTTTGCGCTGGCGACGGGCGTGGTGGTGGCCGGAGCGGTTGCAGGTCGGCTGATACTGGCTGTCACCGGTTCCGCCAGCAGTCCCAGCAGCAACACTTCAAGCCACAGGCGGGGTTGCACGCTCTGGCGTAGCTGTTGCTCGCTGCCGCGCAGCTGGCCCTGCCACTGCAGCAAGCGGGTCCGCCCGATGCTCTTGGCAAGAGGCGGCAGCTGATCACGGAACTGAGGCGAGACGCTGGTGAGCTCAGGACGGTCAGGGGCAGCGGCCATCAGCACCAGATCGCGCAGGATCCCCGCCAAGCCCTGGAGCACGGATCCTGCATCCCGTCCGCGATCCAGCAACTGGCGCGTGGCCTCCAAGAGTGTCACCGGTTCGCTGGTGCTCATCGCCTTCACCAGCTCCAGCAGCTCCTGTTCAGGAACGGCTCCCAGCAGATCCCAGACGGCATTGGCTTCGATGGGGCCGGGCAGCAGGCTCAGCTGATCCAGCAGGCTTTCGGCATCACGCAGACCGCCCTGAGCCCTCTGGGCCACCACATGCAGCGCTTCGGGCTGGATGGGAATCGTTTCCTGTTCGGCAATCCAGCTCAGGTGCTGTTCCAGCGCATCCAGGGGAATTCGCCGGAAGTCGAATCGCTGGCAGCGGCTGAGGATGGTGGGGAGCACCCGTTGGGGATCGGTGGTCGCCAGCACGAACACCACCTGCGGCGGGGGTTCTTCCAGGGTTTTGAGCAGCGCATTGAATGCTGCGGTGGAGAGCATGTGGCATTCATCCACCACATACACCTTCCAGCGCGCCTGTACAGGCGCGAACCGGGAGCGTTCGATCAGGTCGCGGATGTTGTCGACGCCGGTGTTGGAGGCCGCGTCGATTTCGATCACATCCAGGGCGGTGCCCGCCGCGATCGTGGTGCAGAGCTCGCAGGTGCCGCAAGGTTCCGGGGTCGGCCCTTCACTGCTCAGGCAATTGAGCGAACGGGCCAGGATGCGCGCGCTGGAGGTTTTGCCGGTGCCGCGAGGACCGCTGAAGAGGTAGGCAGGAGCGATCCGGCCGGAGCGCAGGGCATGGCCGAGGGTGGCGGCGATCGCTTCCTGCCCCACCAGCTGATCCAGGCGTTGGGGCCGGTATTTGTGATGCAGTGGCTGATATGGCTGGCTCATGCACTGCCTGCAAGATGCTGAGGCTACCGGGGTTTGGGCTCAGCTTTTGTGCTGGATCTGGAGGAGGTGTCCTCCAGCAGGGCATTGAGCTTGGCTTCCATGTCTTCCACGGCTGCCAGTTCATCGGCGATCGTGCGGCCTGTGAGCAGGAGCTGGCGGCTGTGGCGATTGACCCGATCATCCGCTCCCTGACAGGGCATGCCCTGCATCCAGGTTTCAGCCTGTTCGAGGGTGCTTTCCAGCTTGTTCAGCAGGCGCAGACGCAACTGCTCCAATTGGTCCAGGCCGCGTTGAGCCCGTTCCCGTGAGCGCTCATCGATCAGGCCCTTGCGCAGCACCAGCCCCAGTCCTGTCAGCAGTGCCGCTGGCATCAGTTGCCCCAGTGCCAGAGCACCGAGGCTGCCGGTGTGGAGAAAGTCTTCGACCTGACCGCTGCGGTGGCGACCGGTCTTGCACCAGTTCGCGAAATGCTCGCAGTTGTTGAACAAAAGGTTGTAGTTCTGCTCGCCAATGCGGCTCATGGCCCGCCGCAAGGTCACGCTCGTTGGTGAGGCCTGCTCATGGCTCACAACGCTCAGCGCCTGGCCGCGGCTGAACTCGTCCAGGGGGCTGCGCAGGATTTCCCGGCCTTCCAGATAGTGGGCGACGGTGCCATCCCCCAGGTCAATGCCGTGATGCAGAAACAGCCCGTGCTGGCGGGGCACTTTCAGATGGTCTGCGGCGGCCATGGCCGTGTTCAGGGGCTGTCTTCAGTCTGTCGCGGCGCTGCTGGCTGTGGTCACGTCAGGCGGATTCCTGCTGACGGTCTGTGCCGGGCAGGGGCAGCACCTTGCCTCCTGTGTGTTCTTCCACCATGGCTTTGGTGATCGTGAAGGCATCGACGTTTTTGCTGGAGGGCAGCTCGTACATCAGATCGAGCATCAGCTCTTCCACGATGCCGCGCAGGGCTCGTGCTCCCGTCTTGCGACGGTGGGCCTCCTGGGCAATGGCTTCGATGGCGCCCGCTTCAAAGTCCAGCTGGACGTTGTCCATGCTCAGCAGGGTGCGGAACTGTTTCACCAGGGCATCCCGCGGTTCGGTGAGGATTGACTCCAGGGCGTGCTCGTCGAGGGGATCGAGCACGGCGCTGACGGGCATGCGGCCGATGAATTCCGGGATCAGGCCGTACTTGACCAGATCATCGGGCTCCAGGTGACGCAGCACCTGGGAGGCCTGCAGGTCGCGTGTGGCCTTGCCACGGCCGCGACTGTCGCTGGGCACGAAGCCGATGGCGTTGCGTCCCATGCGTTTCTGCACCACATCGTCGAGACCCACAAACGCTCCACCGCAGATGAACAGGATCTGGCTGGTATCGATCTGGATGCAGTCCTGGTAGGGATGCTTCCTGCCTCCCTGGGGCGGCACGTTGGCCACCGTGCCCTCGAGCATCTTCAGCAGCGCTTGCTGAACACCTTCTCCCGACACATCCCGCGTGATCGAGGGATTTTCGCTCTTGCGGGCGATCTTGTCGATTTCATCGATGTAAATGATGCCGCGTTGGGCCAGATCCACATCCATGTCGGCCTTCTGCAGCAGTCGCAGCAGGATGTTCTCCACGTCCTCACCCACGTAGCCCGCTTCGGTGAGGGTGGTGGCATCGGCCACGGCGAAGGGCACATCGAGCATCTCCGCCAGGGTTTGGGCCAGCAGGGTCTTGCCGCAGCCGGTGGGGCCGATCAGCAAAATGTTGCTCTTGTGCAGGCGTGTGGCAGTTTCTTCGGTCTCGCCGTTGCCATCGCCCTGCCAGGCCAGGCGTTTGTAGTGGTTGTAGACCGCCACAGACATCACCTTCTTGGCAGCGTCCTGGCCGACCACCTGTTGATCCAGGAATCCCTTGATGTCGTGAGGTTTGGGGATCGAGGCCAGGGTTGGAGCAGGCTTGCTGCTCTTCTTGGCCTGGGTTGCGGTCCCTTTGCGGGCGGGCTCAGCCCCCTGGCGCGCGCTGCCTTGGGCGTCGATCAACTCCTCATCCAGGATCTCGTTGCAGAGATCGATGCACTCATCGCAGATGTACACGCCCGGGCCGGCGATCAGTTTGCGAACCTGCTCCTGGGACTTGCCGCAGAAGGAGCACTTCAGATGGGCGTCGAACTTGGCCATCAGGCGCTTCGCAGATCAGTCGGAACAAGGAACCAGATCAATGGATCCCGGCTTGAATACTGAGCATCGCGACGAAAAGGGCTGATGTCAGCCCCCCGTAACGATTTCTCCGTCTCCGAAACTGTCCACCACCCGATCGATCAGTCCGTACTCCACGGCCTGGGCCGGCGACATGAAGTTGTCCCGGTCGGTGTCTTCAGCGATTTTGTCCAGGGGCTGGCCTGTGTGTTCGGCCATCAGGCCGTTGAGGGTCTCCTTGAGGAACAGGATCTCCTTGGCCTGAATTTCGATGTCCACGGCTTGCCCCTGGGCTCCACCGAGGGGTTGGTGGATCATGATTCGGGCATTGGGCAAGGCCAGGCGCTTGCCTTTGGCGCCGCCCGACAGCAGAAAGGCGCCCATGGACGCCGCGAGGCCGTAACAGATGGTCACCACGTCAGGGGCCACCTGCTGCATGGTGTCGTAGATCGCCAAGCCGGCAGTTACAGAGCCGCCGGGCGAGTTGATGTACACCTGGATGTCTTTTTCGGGATCCTCGGCTTCGAGGAACAGCATCTGGGCCACCAGCGCATCGGCAACCGCGTCATCCACACCGGTGCCAAGAAAGATGATCCGTTCCCGCAGCAAGCGTGAATAGATATCGAAGGCCCGGTCGCCGCGGCCGGACTGCTCCACCACCGTCGGAACCCCAGGAGAGGCCTGGGGATGCAGGGAGACAGGCTGAATGCCCCGCCAGCGGTTCTGAATTGGATGGTGACTACGGGCGTTGATCACGCTGCGGCTGACGGGCTTAGTGAAAGCAATCTATGGGTGCCGATCAAGCATCGGCGTCCGCAGCGTCACTCTTTTCGGTTTTGTCCTTGGCGGATGCGGCCTTCTTGGAGGTTGCTTTCTTGGCAGTGGTTTTCTTAGCTGCAGTCTTCTTGTCCGCAGGCTTGGCCTCGTCGTCAGCCGCTACAGGCGCTTTTTCGGTGATGGTGCTGTTGTCTTCCAGCCAACCCAGAAGCTTGTCCTGCAGCAGGTCATCCAACACCGCCTGACGCAGACGCTCGGGATCGATGTCCCGTTCGCCGGACAGCTGTTGCTTCACCTCGGCCAACTTGGCATCCACATCGGCATCGTCCACCACCAGCTTCTCGCTGTCGGCCAGGGCCGTGAGGGCCAGGCTGCGGCGTAGGCGTTCCTCAGCCTCGGGACGAGAGGACTCCATCAGGTTGCGAACCAGTTCAGGCGTGAACAGGGACTTCACATCCATGCCCTGTTGCGCGAACTGACCGGCGGTCTGTTCCACCAAGTTGCGCACTTCCTGCTGGATCAGGCTTTCAGGCAGTTCCACCTCCAGTTGCTCCACCAGGGCGCCCAGCAAGGCGTCGTGGCGGTTGCTGCGGGAGCGGCGTTCGGCGTCATCCTTCAGACGCTTTTCCAGATCGCTGCGCAGGTCGGCCAGAGATTCCTGCTCACTGGCCTGCTTGGCGAAGGCATCATCCAGGGCGGGCAGTTCGCGGGTTTTGAGATCCTTGAGCTCGATCTCGAAGTTGGCCTTGCGGCCGCGTGCGTCTTCCTTGGGGTAGTCGTCGGGGAAGTTGCACTCCACGGTCTTGCTGTCGCCGACAGCCATGCCAACCACGCCTTCGATGAAGCCGGGGATCATGCGGCCGTGCTCCAGATCCACATCCATCGAATCCGCACTGCCGCCTTCGATCTCACTGCCGTCATCGCTGTAAGTGCCCTTGAAGCCCACCACGGCGATGTCGCCTTTCTCAGCCTTGCGGCCCTCCACCGGAACCACGGTGGCCAGTTGACGTCTGGATTGCTCCAGCATCTCGTCGACGCGAGCCGGGTCGTAGCTGACGCTTTCGGCTTCAGCCTTCAGCCCTTTGGTGCTCTTCAGCTTTGGTGTGGGAGCCACATCCGTTTCTAGGGTCAGGGTGAGGCCTTCACCCGGCTTGAAGCTCTCCAGCAATTCCTCGAAGCCACCTCTGAGCTCGGGCTGGCCCAGGGCTTCGATGGTTTCCTGCTCAAGGGCATCACGCCAGATGCTGTCCACCAGGGTTTCCAGTGCGTTAGCGCGGATTCGAAGCGCACCCAGTTGCTGCACGAGCACGGTGCGGGGCACCTTGCCTTTGCGGAAGCCGGGGAGGTTCACGCTGCGGCTCAGCCGATTGATCGCTTCCTCGTAGCTGGCCTGACACCGTTCGGCAGGAACGGCGACCTCCACAGCCAGGCGGCTGCCGGGACGGGAGGAGGTGGAGACCTTCAGGCTGGCGGCACTCATCAGGGGGACGCAGGTACAAGCAGCCCAATACCTTAATTAAGTGCCTGACCGTGGCCTTCCACGTAAGCTGAGGCCAAGTTTCAGCTGTGCCCCTGCCTCGAAGTTTTCAGGGTTGTCACAGCCGGTGGTTGATCCACCCCATATCTGTTGTTGAGTTCCGTTCGCTTGTCCACCGCGTCTTCTTCTTCTGTTTCACTGCCGAATCGACCCCTCACGGTGGCTGTGCTCGGCGCCAGCGGTGCCGTAGGCCAGGAGTTGCTGCAGCTGCTTGAGGAACGCCGCTTTCCGGTCGGTGAACTGCGCTTGCTGGCTTCGGCGCGCTCGGCAGGCCAGACCTGCCAATGGAATGGTCAGACCCTCATCGTGCAGGAAGTGACGGCTTCCGCTTTTGAGGGCGTGGATCTTGTGCTGGCGTCTGCCGGTGGATCCGTGTCCAAGCAGTGGCGCGAGGCGATCGTGGCCGCCGGCGCTGTGATGGTGGACAACTCCAGTGCGTTCCGCATGGAAGACGGGGTTCCTCTGGTGGTGCCCGAGGTCAACCCGGATGCGGCGTTTGCGCACAACGGTGTGATCGCCAATCCGAACTGCACCACGATCCTGCTCACCCTGGCGCTCGCTCCCCTGGCGGCCCGGCGTCCGATGCAACGGGTGGTGGTGAGCACCTATCAATCGGCCAGTGGTGCCGGAGCCCGGGCGATGGACGAGCTCAAGGACCTCTCCCGTGCGGTGTTGGATGGAGAGGCGCCAAAAAGTGAGGTGTTGCCCCATTCCCTGGCGTTCAACCTCTTTCTCCATAACTCGCCGCTTCAGTCCAACAGCTATTGCGAAGAGGAAATGAAGATGGTGAATGAAACCCGCAAGATCATGGGTTTGCCGGATCTGCGTTTCACCGCCACCTGCGTGCGCGTGCCGGTGCTGCGCGCCCACTCGGAAGCGGTGAATGTGGAGTTCGCGGAGTCCTTCCCCGTGCAGGAAGCCCGCGAGTTGCTCGCGGCTGCCCCAGGCGTCGAGCTTCTGGAGGATCCAGTCAATAACCGGTTCCCCATGCCCACGGATGTCACGGGACGTGACCCAGTGGTCGTGGGCCGGATTCGCCAGGACATCAGCGAAGACAAGGCGCTTGAGTTCTGGCTTTGTGGCGATCAGATCCGCAAGGGTGCGGCCCTGAATGCCATCCAGATCGCTGAATTGCTGTTGCCCGTCGCCTGATTCATATGAGCATCGCTGCAGAGTTATCCCCCACTCCCTTCGGTCGTCTGCTGACGGCGATGGTCACCCCTTTCGATGCTCAGGGTGCGGTGGATCTGGCTTTGGCGGGTCGTCTGGCCCGTCACCTGGTGGAGGAGGGATCCGATGGCCTGGTGGTGTGCGGCACCACGGGCGAATCCCCCACGCTTAGCTGGCAGGAGCAGGTGCAATTGCTGGAAGCGGTGCGTGAGGCGGTTGGCCCCGATGTGCATGTGTTGGCCGGCACCGGCAGCAACTCCACCAACGAGGCGGTGGAAGCCACGCGCGAGGCGGCGGCCGCTGGTGCTGACGGTGCCTTGGTGGTGGTGCCGTACTACAACAAGCCGCCGCAGGACGGCTTGGAGGCCCATTTCCGGGCCATCGCCAAGGCGGCTCCTGAGCTGCCGCTGATGCTTTACAACATCCCCGGGCGGACTGGTTGCAGTATGACGCCGGCGACGGTGTCCCGCTTGATGGATTGCACCAATGTTGTGAGTTTCAAAGCGGCCAGCGGCACCACCGATGAGGTGTCTCAATTGCGATTGGCCTGCGGCCAACGCCTGGCGATCTACAGCGGCGATGACGGCCTGACGCTGCCGATGCTGTCGGTTGGTGCCGTCGGCGTCGTGAGCGTGGCCAGCCACGTGGTGGGCCGCCCGATGCGCAGCATGATCGAAGCCCATTTCAAGGGTGAGAACGCCGTCGCTCTTGCGCATCACGAGCGTCTGCTGCCCCTGTTCAAGGCCCTGTTTGCCACCACCAACCCGATTCCGGTGAAAGCCGCGCTTGAACTGAGCGGCTGGCCGGTGGGTGTTCCCCGTCTTCCTCTGATTCCCTTGGAACCCGCCATGCGCGTTGCCCTCTCCGACACCCTCGCTGCCCTGCGTCAGACCTGACGCCACGGCTGCTGAGAGCGCTGACATGCGCCGACCTGATCGATTTCCCTTTCACCTCCAAGCGACCCCATGACCGTGACTAACGCCAAAACCCAGCAACCCACCCTGCGGGTGATCCCCCTTGGAGGTCTGCACGAGATCGGCAAGAACACCTGTGTGTTCGAGTACGGCGACGACCTGATGCTGGTGGATGCCGGCCTGGCCTTCCCCAGCGATGGCATGCACGGCGTGAACGTAGTGCTGCCCGACACCAGCTTCCTGCGCGAGAACCAGAAGCGCATCCGCGGCATGATCGTGACCCATGGTCACGAAGACCACATCGGTGGCATTGCCCACCACCTCAAGCACTTCAACATTCCAGTGATCTACGGGCCCCGGCTGGCCCTCTCGATGCTCACCGGAAAGATGGATGAGGCCGGTGTCACCGATCGCACCACCCTGCAGACCGTCGGACCCCGTGACGTGGTCAAGGTGGGTCAGCATTTCTCAGTGGAGTTCATCCGCAACACTCACTCGATGGCCGACAGCTTCTCGCTGGCCATCAGCACCCCAGTGGGCACGGTGATCTTCACGGGTGACTTCAAGTTCGATCACACGCCGGTGGATGGCGAGCACTTCGACCTGGCCCGTCTGGCCCATCACGGCGACAAAGGGGTGCTCTGCCTGTTCAGTGACTCGACCAACGCTGAGGTTCCTGGCTTCTGCCCCCCCGAGCGCTCGGTGTTCCCCAACCTCGATCGCCACATCGCGGAAGCCGAAGGACGGGTGATCGTCACCACTTTCGCCAGCTCGATCCACCGGGTGTCGATGATTCTGGAGCTGGCGCTTAAGAACGGCCGCAAGGTGGGCCTGCTGGGTCGCTCCATGCTCAACGTGATCGCCAAAGCGCGCGAGCTCGGCTACATGCGTGCGCCCGACGAGCTGTTCGTGCCGATTAAGCAGATCAACCACGTGCCCGATCGTGAGACCTTGCTGCTGATGACCGGCAGTCAGGGTGAGCCGTTGGCGGCTCTGAGTCGCATCTCCCGTGGGGAACACCCGCAGGTGAGGGTGAAGAGCTCTGACACGATTATTTTCTCGGCCAGCCCGATCCCTGGAAACACCATCTCCGTGGTGAACACCATCGACAAGCTCATGATGCTGGGGGCCAAAGTGGTTTACGGCAAGGGCGAAGGCATTCACGTGTCAGGCCACGGCTTCCAGGAAGACCAGAAGCTGATGCTGGCGCTGACTCGTCCCAAGTTCTTCGTGCCGGTGCACGGTGAGCACCGCATGCTGGTGCGTCACGCCCGCACCGGTCATTCCATGGGTGTCCCGGAAGACAACACCCTGATCATCGACAACGGTGATGTGGTGGAGCTCACCGAGGATTCGATTCGCAAGACTGACCCTGTGAAGGCCGGCATCGAGCTGCTCGATCAGTCCCGCAACGGCATCGTCGATGCCCGCGTACTCAAGGAACGTCAGCAGCTGGCAGAAGACGGAATCGTCACGATCTTGGCGGCCATCAGCACCGACGGCGCCATGGTGGCCCCTCCGCGCGTCAATCTTCGCGGCGTGGTTACCACTGCCGATGCGCGCAAGATGTCGCTCTGGACCGAGCGGGAAATCAAGTGGGTGTTGGAGAACCGCTGGAAGCAGCTCACGCGCAACACCGGTGGCAAGGCACCGGATGTGGACTGGATGGGCGTGCAGCGTGAGGTGGAAGTGGGCCTTGGCCGACGCATGCGCCGCGAGTTGCAGGTGGAGCCCCTGATCCTCTGTCTGGTGCAACCGGCCCCTGCCGGGACTCCTGTTTACAAGGGTCGTGCCGATTCCGAACCCGATGATCGACCGGCACCGCGCGGCCGTGGCGGACGCCAGGGTGGAGGTCGTCATGGTGGGGGTGGTCATGGAGGTGGCCATGGCGGTGGCCGCAACCGGGATGCCGGTCGCAACCGTGAGGCCACTCCAGCGCGGGTGATCACCACAACTCCTGGAGCGGGAGCGGCAGCAGCCGCCGCTGCGGCTGCTGCCAAGGCGGCTCCTGCACCGGCTGCTGCCGCGACCTCCACACCAGCCAGGGAACCTGTGCCTGCCGCCGCCAGCGCTGCTTCGACGGCCACCGTCGATCAAGACATGCCGGCCGGCCGCACCCGCCGTCGTCGTTCAGCTGCGGCTTAAGCGAGCCCGCAGCCACGACCAACGACTGCTGTCTTTGCCCCTGTCTGAGCTGAGCTCTGACAGGGGTTTTTGTTGGGCTGGAAGGGTCACCTGAAGTCGGCCCTGCTCCAGCCGTTGCAGGATGGAGGGGGGGACAACAAGTTCTGGATTTGGTGCTGGTTCTGGCTCTGGTTCGGGGATGACCTCCGCTTCGATCACGTCGTCCGGTTCAGGATCGGCTTGAACCTCGATCGTGGAGCTTGGCTTTGCGTCAGCTACGTCTTCGGCAACCGCATCCATCTCTTCCTCCTTGGCCATCTCTTCGTCGATGGCAACCGGAGCCGTGGCGACGGGGCCATCCAGCCAGGGTGTGGCGGAGGCTTGGCTTGCGTCGTTTTGGGAGCCAAGACCACTGGTGAATCCACCGGCGCTGGGCTGGGCTAGGAACGGGTCCTGGATCAGCGACGATGCCGCTGGTGCCGGAGCTGGAGCCACCACATCAGCGGCATCTCCCTGTCGTTCCTGGATTCGCTCCAGGCCCTGCTCAGCCAGATCTTTCAGGGTGTCCTGAGGATTGCTGGCGAGCACCAATTCAAAAAAGCCACAGGCCTGCTCCGGTTCATTCAGGCCGTAGAGGTGAACGTTGCCGGCCAGCAAGGCCACGAAGGCGCGCCAGGCCAGCAGCGCATCCTGCTCGGCGTTGTTTGCCGCCATCCCATCCAGCTGGCTGAGCAGGTCAACCGTGATGGATTGGGCTGTGCGGAAGTCACCAGCGCCATAGGCCTGTTCAGCGGTGAGGTAGTGCGTCTGGAAATCGCCGTCCACGCTGGTTCAGCCCTGTTCACCCAGTTGTACCCAGTTCCGGCACCAATGGATCCGCCGGCCGCCGGCCAGATGGCGTTCGCCTGGGGGCTGGCCCGTGGCGATGGCAGCACTGAGCTCCTCCAGCTGCCGCGCTGTTAGGGACCCCACGCCTTGGCTTTGCAGCCAGTGCCGTAGCAGTGTTCGCCGCACGGCTGCGGGTTGCTGCTGCAAATCCAGCCGTTGCAATTGCCCTGCCTTGGATTGCAGCTGATGGAGGCTGAGCTCCACCAGGGCGACCTGAGTGTCCTGCACTTGGGACATTCGCTCACTCAAGTCCGCCATGCGTTGACTGCAGCCAGGGTGCAGGTCTTCCAACACCGGCAGCACCTCCCGGCGGATGCGGTTGCGGTCAAAGCGAGGGTCGCTGTTGCTGGGATCCAGCCACACCGGCAGTTGCAGGTCGCGGCAGATGCTTGCGGTGTCGTCGCGGCTGAAGCCGAGCAGCGGACGACTCAGTTGGATGCCATCACCGGCGTCGGCGCTGAGGGGGCGCTGGCGCCTGAGGCTGCCCAGGCCAGCCAGATCCGTGCCGCGGCTGAGTTGGAGCAGTAGCGTTTCGGCCCGGTCGCTGGCGGTGTGACCAGTCACCACCGTGATGGAGGCGTTGCCATTCGTCTGCCGTTGCCGGCACAGCCGTGTCAGTTCGGCGTAACGCCAGTCGCGGGCTTTGGCTTCGCTGCTGGTGATGCTGGCATCGGCGCGGCTGAGGCTGAGCTCCAGCTGTTGGTCTTGGCACCACTGCTGCAGCTCGCGGGCGATTTGGGCTGATCCCTCATGCCAGCCATGGTCGCCGTGCCACAGCTGCAGCGTCCACTGGTGCTGGCGGCGGAGATCACGCAGCAGTCCCAGCAGCGCCATCGAGTCCTGGCCGCCTGAGACAGCCAGCACGAGGGTGCTGCCCTTGGGCAGCCACTGCGGATCCTGCAGCAGCTGGCGGTGCAGCCGGTCGTGCCAGTTCAGCCACGGCGTGCCGGCTGTCATTGCGCTGCATCAACACCGCCTTGATCCTGCCCGCTCATGCGGTGGGAGGATGGACTCATCTGATATCAGCTGGATGTCCCGCCTTTCTCTGCTGCCCGCCGCCCTTCGCCGCAGCCTGGAACAGCGTTCCGCCCTCAAGGTGATCGCCGGCCTGATGAACTTCGAGGCTGACTCGGTCGCTCGCGTGGCGCGCGCCGCTGGCATGGGCGGTGCCGACCTGATCGATGTGGCCTGTGATCCCGCGCTGGTCAAGCTGGCCATCGAGGCCTCCGGTGGTGTGCCGGTGTGTGTGTCGTCGGTGGAGCCCGAGCAGTTCCCTGCCGCTGTTGCCGCCGGTGCCGTGATGGTGGAAATCGGCAACTTCGACGCCTTCTATCCCCAGGGCCGCATCTTCGGTGCTGAGGAAGTGCTGGAGCTCACTCGCCAGACCAGGGCACTGCTGCCTGAGGTGGTGCTGAGCGTCACCGTGCCCCACGTGCTGCCCATGGATCAGCAGCAGCAGCTGGCCGTGGATCTGGTGGCCGCCGGTGCCGACCTGATCCAGACCGAGGGCGGCACCAGCGCCAAGCCCTTCAGCCCCGGCAGCCTCGGCTTGATTGAGAAAGCGGCTCCCACCCTGGCGGCAGCCCACAGCATCAGTGCTGCGCTGCAACAGGCCGGTGAAAGTGCACCGGTACTTTGCGCGTCGGGTCTGTCTGCGGTGACTTTGCCGATGGCGATTGCAGCTGGTGCTTCCGGTGTGGGCGTTGGTTCCGCTGTGAACCGTCTCGACGATGAGCTGGCGATGGTGGCCGTGGTGCGCGGATTGCGTGAAGCACTGAGCAGCGCTGTGGTCAGCCGGGTCTGAACTCTCGTCAAGGCCATTGGTTCATGGTCCCCCTGGTGCCTTTTGGTTCCGGGGGGCTTTTCGTTGTCATCCCCACAGCGTTGACCTGCCTTAGCGGCGCAACACCATCAGCTGCTGTGGGTCGGCATCACGGAAGCCCAGTTGGCGGTAAAAGCCAGCACTGTTGGTGGTCATCAGATACACCCGCTCCACACCAACAACGGCGGGTGCATGCAGCAATTCCTCCAGCACACGCCGGCCGAGGCCATGGCCCTGGAGATCACCGGCGACCACGATGTCCCACAGCACGGCACGACTGAAGCCGTCGGAGGTGGCGCGCCCGAAGCCCACCAGTCGTTTGCCGCGCCACAGGCTCACCACGGCATCACTGCCCGAGAGCAAGCGCCGCAGTTGCCCAAAGCTGCGTCCCCGGGCCCAGAAGGCGTGGCGATCAAACAGACGCTGCAACTTGAGCAGCGCCCGCGTGGGGCAGAGATCCGGACCGATGCCGAACCAGCGCAGGCCTGGGGCGCCAGGTGCATGGTGAACCAGCCGGATCGGAGTCACGGGTTGCACCGCCAGAGGGTTTCATCTTGCCCGCTGGTGGTGGCCTTGCCGACGGCTGGTTCCTCGGTTGTTGGTCACGACGCTCACAGCCGATCCCCGTAACCTGAACAACCCTCAATAGGGCTTCACCAGGCAAGGACCATGCCCGCCTACGACCTCTCCGCGCCTTACAGCCCCAAAGGGGATCAGCCGACCGCGATCAAGCAACTCGTGGAGGGGGTGAATGGCGGGCAGCGCTATCAGACGCTTCTGGGCGCTACCGGCACGGGCAAGACCTTCACGATGGCCAATGTGATCGCCCAGACCGGTCGTCCGGCACTGGTGCTCGCTCACAACAAGACGCTGGCCGCGCAGCTCTGCAATGAGCTGAGGGAATTTTTCCCTCACAACGCCGTTGAATACTTCATCTCTTACTACGACTACTACCAACCGGAGGCCTACGTTCCGGTCAGCGACACCTACATCGCCAAGACAGCGTCGATTAACGAAGAGATCGACATGTTGCGCCACTCAGCGACGCGCTCGCTGTTTGAACGTCGCGATGTGATCGTCGTCGCGTCGATCAGCTGCATCTACGGCCTGGGCATTCCCAGCGAATACCTCAAGGCTGCGGTGGAGTTCCGCGTTGGGGAATCGCTCGACCTGCGCGGATCCCTGCGGGAGCTGGTGAACAATCAGTACAGCCGCAACGATCTCGACATCACCCGCGGTCGCTTCCGCGTGAAGGGAGATGTGCTCGAGATCGGCCCTGCCTACGAAGACCGTCTGGTGCGGGTGGAGTTGTTCGGCGATGAGGTGGAGGCGATCCGCTACGTCGACCCCACCACCGGAGAAATTCTCCAGAGCCTCGACAACATCAACATCTACCCGGCGAAGCACTTCGTGACCCCGAAGGATCGCCTGGATTCAGCGGTGAAGGACATCCGCGTGGAGCTCAGGGATCAGCTGGAGTTCCTGAACACGGAAGGCAAGCTCTTGGAGGCGCAGCGACTTGAGCAGCGCACAACCTACGACCTGGAGATGCTCCAGCAGGTGGGCTACTGCAATGGCGTGGAGAACTACGCCCGCCATCTGGCCGGCCGTGAGCCCGGCTCAGCACCCGAATGCCTGATCGACTATTTCCCCGACGACTGGCTGCTGATCGTGGATGAGAGCCACGTCACCTGTTCGCAGTTGCAGGCGATGTACAACGGCGACCAAGCGCGCAAGAAGGTGCTGATTGACCATGGGTTCCGCCTGCCTAGTGCTGCGGACAACCGTCCGCTCAAGGGCGAGGAGTTCTGGACCAAGGCGCGTCAGACGGTGTTTGTCAGTGCCACCCCCGGCAACTGGGAGATGGAGGTGAGTGACGGCCAGGTGGCCCAGCAGGTGATCCGGCCCACGGGCGTGCTGGACCCGATCGTCGAAGTGCGGCCCACCACTGGCCAGGTGGATGACCTGCTCGGCGAGATCCGCGACCGGGCCAAGAAGCAGCAGCGGGTGCTGGTGACCACGCTGACCAAGCGGATGGCGGAAGACCTCACGGATTACCTGGCGGAGAACGAGGTGCGGGTGCGTTACCTGCACTCGGAAATCCATTCGATCGAGCGCATCGAGATCATCCAGGACCTGCGTCTTGGCGAGTACGACGTGCTGGTGGGTGTGAACCTGCTGCGGGAAGGTCTGGATCTACCGGAGGTGAGCTTGGTGGCGATCCTCGATGCCGACAAGGAGGGTTTTCTGCGGGCCGAGCGTTCACTGATCCAGACCATTGGACGCGCCGCGCGCCACGTGGAAGGTGTGGCGCTGCTCTACGCCGACAACATGACCGAATCGATGGCCAAGGCAATCGAGGAGACCGAACGACGCCGCAAGATCCAGCAGACCTACAACGAGAAGCACGGCATCGTGCCCACCGCGGCGGGCAAGAAAGCCAGCAATTCGATTCTGTCGTTTCTGGAGCTTTCGCGAAAACTCAAGACCGATGGGCCGGATGCCGACCTGGTGGAGGTGGCCGGCAAGGCCGTGAAGGCTCTTGAAGACGATGCCGATGGCATGGCTCTGGATGCGTTGCCCGAACTGATCGACCAGCTCGAAGCCAAGATGAAAGATGCGGCCAAGAAGCTCGATTTCGAGGAAGCAGCCAACCTGCGCGATCGCATCAAGAAGCTGCGTCAGAAGCTGGTGGGCAACGCCTGAGGCTCAAAGGCTCAGACAGTCAGGGGTGATTCGGTGCCCTGGGCTTCATGTCGGGTGCTGCCGCCGAGTTGGAAGCCGGCATGCACGGCCTGCAGGGCGGCGATGCCGTCCGCTTCCGCCACCACGCAGCTGGTGCGGATTTCGCTGGTGGCGATCATTTCGATGTTCACGCCGGCATCCGCCAGGTAGCGGAACATCCGTCCCGCGGTTCCAGCGGTGGCGGGCATGCCGGCACCCACCGCACTCACCCGTGCGATGGCTGGGCCGTCCTCCAGCAGGGCCCCGGGCCACTGCGCCAGCAGGGCGCTGAGGGCGCGATCGGCCGCGGCACGGTCCTCACGCTTGAGTGTGAAGCTGATGTCGCGGCTGCCGTCCTCGTGCTGGCGTTCCGACTGCACGATGGCGTCGAGGCTGATGCCGGCATCAGCAAGGGCATTGCAAAGGGCCCCGGCGGTCCCCGGGATGTCGGGCACGCGGCGCACGCTCACCTGGGCCTGGTCGCGGTCCAGCGCCACACCGCGCACTTCTGGCTCACCGTCGCCGCTGGCGGGGGGGTTGAGGTTGATCTGACCCGCTTCCAGCTCGAAGGCTTCCTGGGTGGCTTGCAGGGCTTTGCTGCCCACGTCGGCTGCCACCACACAGCTCACCTTCACTTCGCTGGTGGCGATCAGGCGCAGGTTGATGCCGGCGCGCGAGAGGGTCTGGAACAGACCGGCGGCGATGCCGGGGCGGCCCATGATGCCGGCCCCGCTGATGCTCAGCTTGCTCATGCCCGGTTGGGCCACCAGCTCGCCGCCGAGGCTCTGGATCAGGGTTTCGCAGATGCTGCGCGCTTTCTCCAGATCGGCTTCCGCCACCGTGAAGGTGATGTCGTTGCTGTTGCCCTCTTGGGTGGACTGGATGATCAGATCCACGTTCACGTCCCCTGCGGAGAGGCTTTCGAACAGCTGGGCCGCCACGCCCGGTTGATCCGAAACATGGGAGAGGGCCAGCACGGCCTGATGCTCCACCAGTTCGGCCCCGTCGATGGGTCGGCCCAGTTCCAGACCCTCGCGGCCGATCGGACGGGCGCTGCGGCTGGTGAGCGTGGTGCCCGGTTCATCACTCCAGCTGGAGCGCACCACCATGGTGACCCCGTAGTTACGGGCGATCTCCACCGCCCGGGGGTGCAGCACTGCCGCACCGAGGCTGGCCAGCTCAAGCATTTCGTCGCAGCTCACCTGCTGCATCAGCTGCGCGTCCTCCACCTTGCGTGGGTCGGTGGTGAGCACGCCGGGCACATCGGTGTAGATCTCGCAGGCGTCAGCACCCAGTGCGGCGGCCAGGGCCACGGCGGAGGTGTCGGAGCCACCGCGGCCAAGCGTGGTGATTTCCGCGGTGCCGCCACTGCTCTGACTGGTGCCCTGGAACCCGGCGACCACGACCACGCGGCCTTCCGCGAGCCGACTGCGCAGCCGGTCGGTGCGCACATCGAGGATGCGCGCCTTGCCGTGGGCCGATTCGGTGACGATGCCCACCTGCGGGCCGGTCATGGAAATCGCCGGCACACCCAGCTCATGCAGGGCCATCGACAGCAAGGCGATCGACACCTGCTCACCGGTGGCCAGCAGCATGTCCATTTCCCGCTGGGGCGGGTTGCTGCTGATGGCGTTGGCCTTGGCCGTCAGTTCATCGGTGGTGTGCCCCATGGCCGACACCACGATCACCAGCTCGTGCCCTTCTTCCTTGCAGGCGGCAATGCGCCGGGCCACGGCCTGGATGCGCTCCACGCTGCCGACGGAGGTGCCGCCGAACTTCTGCACCAGCAGGGCCATCCACGCCGCCTCATGTCGCTGGCGATTGTCTCACTGAGCGTTCTGATTGATCTCAGCAAGCTGTTGATCCGAGCAGCCCATTCATCCCAACAGCCCGTCGCGGAAGGCATCGCCCGGTTGTGCCCCCCGCTTGAGGGCTGCTTCCACATCGAGCAGCCGCCCCAGCAGGTTGAGGCAGCGCTGGGGTGAGCGGCCTTGAAGCTGCTTGCGCATCACATAGATGCGCTTGGGGTTGCCGATGCCAGCGGCCTTGGCAATCACCGCCACATCCCGTTCTCCCTGCTGTTCGAGCAGCAGCACCCACAGCCAACCCCGGATCTGACCGGTGAGGGTGGCCACCACCCGCAGGGCCGGTTCGCCCACATCGATCAGGGCATCGAGTAGGGCGATGGCCTGGCCAGGATCGCCGGCGAGCAGGGCGTCACCCACCTGCAGGGCGTTGGTGCTGAGGCCACTGATCAGCGTCTCCACGGCCTTGGCGCTGATTCTGGCTTCGCCGTTGCTCTCGGCATGCAGGGCCAGCTTCTGCAGCTCCATCGTCAGCCTGGCGCTGTCGCTGCCGATGGCATCGATCAGCGCATCAACTGCAGCGGGTTCGAGTTTCAGGTTGAGTTCATGGGCGGTGCGTTCCACCAGTTGGCGCTGACCGGCGCCATCCCACACGGCTGGCAGCTTGAAGCTGCGTTCGCTGGCGGCGCCCGCTTTGACCCGTTTCATCAGCGCCTTGGTGGTGCGCAGCCGGCCATCGGGCTTGGCGGGATTGCAGAGCAGCAGATGAGTGCTGTCTGGGATGCCGTCGAGAGCGCCTTCAAAGCGTTCCGCCAGTTCGCTGGGGCAGGCATTGCAAAACGGCGAGCGCTGCAACAGCACCACGCGCGCCCCTCCGCCGAAGGGTGGAGTGATTGCCTCTTCCAGCGCCTGGCGTGCCTGAGCGGATTCGCTGCCGTCGAGGCGGCTCACATTGACGCTGGCCCAGCAGGGATCGACGTCCTTGTCGATCACGGTCTGGATGGCGCGTTCCAGCGCGGCGGAATCGTCGCCCCACAGCAGCTGGATTGGCATCGCGGCGGGTCGTCGGAGAATGCCGAAGTCTGCCCTGATTGGCAGTCGCCGTGACAGGAGCACCTTTGGCTGATCACCCGATCTTCACCGAGAGCATTCGCCGCATCCGTGCTCTGCTCGGTGAGACGGGGCTGGATCCCCTGCAGCAGCAGGTGCTGGAGCGGCTGGTGCACAGCAGTGGCGACCCCGGTCTGGCGCCGGTATTGCGTTTCAGTCCAGGCGCATGCGAACAAGGGCTGGAGGCCCTGCGTCAGGGGGCCCTGGTACTCACGGACACGGCAATGGCCGCGGCGGCGGTGTCGCCGATGGCCCGGCGCACGCTTGGCACCTCCGTGCGCTGTTTGCTGGATTGGGCCCCGCCGCAGTCACCCGAGGGGTCCACGCGTTCAGCGGCGGCGATGCAGCGCTGCTGGCCGGAGCTCACCACCGCGGCCCAGACGGCGGGTCAGCCGATGCCGCTGGTGTTGGTGGGCAGTGCGCCGACGGCCCTGGAACAGCTGTTGGATCAGGTGGATGCCGGGGCCCCTAGGCCTGCGCTGGTGATCGGCATGCCGGTGGGATTCGTGGGGGTGCCGGAAAGCAAGCGACGGCTGGCGTCGACGTCGCTGGATCAGATCCGTCTGGAGGGCACCCGCGGCGGCGCTGGCTTGGTGGCAGCAGCGGTGAATGCCTTGCTTCGGGCTTCGGAGGGATCTTGTTGAGCGATCTCAGCAGTTGCTCAGCCTTTGGTCATCGTTCGGTCATTGGTGACCTGGCGCATTCGCTTAGCTTCAAAAAATTACTAAGAGGTCGCCGTTCACCATGTGTGTCCTCTGTGAGCGTGCACAGGCGCAAGCTTTCCAGGCCGGTGAGATCGATGACGGCCGTGTGTTGAAGGGTCTGTCCATCGCTCCTGCTGTTCTGATCGATGAAGGCAGTGCAGCACTGACCCGTCAGTTCACCGCAACGGATGGTGTTCTGGATTTTTACCTGCATACGCCCGGGGGACCGGTTGTCATTGACGGTGGTGGCTTTGGCCTGCAAGTGATTCAGTCGCTGCCGATTTCCCTCGAGGACCAGGCGTTCTTCCGATCGACGGTCGCGAGGTTGGATGCCATTCTCGACCTTGATTTTCGTGAGTCAGCTACGGCGATTGGCGCCGATGTCGATCTCTTCTATGACACGCAGATTGATCTCGGTGAGGCTGGATCAGGGACCACCGTGGGTTTGGCGACAACCTCGGGATTCGGTGGTTGGGAACTCTTCATCAATGAGCCTGAGCTGGCCAATGACGAGAACTTTCGCCGCTATGTGTTGCTGCATGAGTTCGGTCATGCCTTGGGACTGGAGCATCCGTTCGAGGCTGCGGATGGAGACACGGTGAATGGCAGTACCAATCCATGGACCAGTGCCTTTCCAGAAGAAACGGTGATGGCCTACCGGCTTCCTCTGAGTGGCGTGTGGCCTGAATTCTTCACTGACAACGACCTCCAAGCCCTGGTGCAGATCTGGGGAGCTGAACCGCTCGCCCCTGGTGTGATGCCTGACATTCCCCTCCAGACCACGGCATTTTTTGAGGCTGGCCCCGATGCATTGACGGGTGCGTCGTCGGCGGATGTTTTGCGTGGAGGGTTGGCGAATGATCGGCTGCTGGGAGGCGTTGGAGATGACCGCCTTTCTGGTGGTGATGGTGATGACCTGATCCAGGGTGGCGAGGGCGCTGACTGGCTCAATGGCGGTGCTGGAAATGATCAGTTGTGGGGTGATGGTGGGGCTGATCGTTTCCGTTTGTCGGCGGGCTTTGATGTGATCGGGGGATTTGATGCCGCTGCAGGCGATCGTTTGGAGCTGTCCAGTGATGTGTCGTATCGCGTCGCGCAGGGTGTCCAGGGTGTGGAGATCTCGACGGCCTTCGGCGCCACGACCCTCTTGGGCGTAAGCCTTGCTTCATTGGATTCCAGTGTGATCAATCTTGTGTGATTGGACCGGCTGAATGGGTGTGGCGTCCTTGGATGCAGCCATGACGGAACAGTTGTTGCGCGAGTGGCCGCCTGGGTATGGCGGGGTTGAGAGAGTCGCTCATGAATTAGCGGTGGTCTGGGGCGGCACCGTTTGGAGCCTGGACGCTCAGGGCCTGTCTGGCCAGGCCCACGACGCGTTGCCCGTGGCGTATCCACGTCGACGCTTGGCCTGCACTCCGCCAGTGGCGCGTCTGCGGCTTCCATGGCCATCGCGGGCGTTGTGGCAGCTGCTGAATTCCAAGCAGCCGCTGCATGGTCACTTGCCCTCACCGGGTGTGCTGGCGGTGTTGCTGTTGGCGCGCTTGTTCAACCGACGCCGACGCGTCACAGCGCATTGGCACTGTTTTGTGGAATCTGGGGATGGCTGGACCGGCCGTCTGCATGCGCTTTATCAGCAGTTGGCCCTGCAAACGGTGCCTTGGCTCTCGGGGGTGGTGACCACCTCTCCTGTGCTGCGCGATGCCTTGATCAGCGGTGGTTGTCAGCCTCAGCGCGTGATGGTGCTGCCTTGCTGTCTCAGTCACGAGCAGGAAGCAGTGGGTCTGGCCATGCCGCGTCAGGCCGTTCCTGAAGGCAGTCCTTTCAAGGTTGTGTTCATCGGTCGCCTGGACAGTTACAAACGCTTGGATTGGTTGATTGAAGCGTTGGCAGGGGTGCGTGGTCCCTGGCAGCTTTTGGTGGTGGGTGATGGTCCCCGCCGGGCTGCGTTTGAGCTGTTGTGCCAGCAACGCATCGGCGCACGCAGCAGCGAGCAGGTGAGCTTCTTGGGACGACTGTCGGAAGAGGCCAAGCAGGCCTGTCTGGCCACGGCCGATGTGCTCGTCCTCCCCTCCGATCGCAGCACCGAAGCGTTTGGCATCGTGCAGCTGGAGGCCATGGCTGCGGGGATTCCTGCTTTGGCCTTTCAGCGTCGGCGCTCAGGCATGGGTTGGGTGGGGCAATTGCCTGGCTTCACCTGGTCGCAGCAACCTGAAGAACTGCGTGAGGTGTTGCAGGCGCTGGCGGATCAGCCGGCGTGGCGGGTTCAGTTGGGGCAGCAAGCCCGCTTGCGCTACCGGCAGCTCTTTGCCCGTGCGGTGTGGCTAAGCACACTCCAGGGGTTGTTCCAGCCAGCACGCTGATGCTGGCTGGCGGTGCATCAGGCGGCTAAGCGGTCCAGCACTTGCTGGGCTCTTTGCACCACAGGGGTGGGCACACCAGCGAGGCGGGCGGCTTCGATGCCGTAGCTGCGGCTGGCACCACCGGGGGCGACGCGATGTAGAAACAGCAGATCATCCCCGGTTTCTTCCACCAGCACCTGGAAATTGGCCACGTTGCTGCGCTGGTCCGCCAGGGCATTGAGCTCGTGGTAGTGGGTGGCAAACACCGTGCGGGCCTGCAGATCTCCGGCCAGGTGCTCGCTCACCGCCCAGGCAATGGAGAGGCCATCGAAGGTGGCGGTGCCGCGTCCGATTTCATCCAGCAGCACCAGCGAGCGATCGCTGGCGTGATGCAGGATGTTGGCGGTTTCGGCCATTTCCACCATGAAGGTGGATTGGCCCGCGGCCAGATCATCCACAGCCCCCACCCGGGTGAAGATGCGATCGGCAATGCCGATGCGGGCTGAGGCGGCCGGCACCCAACCGCCCACCTGCGCCAGCAGCTGAATCAGGCCGATTTGGCGCAGATAGCAGCTCTTGCCACTGGCATTGGGGCCGGTGAGCACCATCAGATCCGTGCCTGCTCCCAGCTGCACGTCGTTGGGGGTGAAACGTTCGTCGGCCAGCAGCTGCTCCACCACCGGGTGCCGGCCGCCCTCCACGGCGAGGGTGCGGCTATCGGTGATCAGCGGTGCGCACCAGCCGCCGGTGGCCGCCACCTCCGCGAGGCTGCAGAGGGCATCCAAACCGGCCACGGCGCGGGCAGCACGCCGGATGGATTCGGCTTGCAGGCCCACCGCTTCTCGGAGCTGGCAATAAAGCTCGTATTCCCGCTGCGCGGCCCTGGCCTTGAGCTGGAAGATGGTTCCTTCTCGTGCCTTGAGATCGGGCGTGATGAAACGCTCCTCGTTGGCCAGGGTCTGGCGCCGGATCCAGTGGTCGGGAACGGCGGTGGATTTGGCTTTGCTGACGGCGAGGAAATAGCCAAAGGTGCGGTGATACTGAAGCCGCAGGTTGGTGTTTCCACTTAGCTGCCGTTCCTGCTGTTCTTGCTGGGCAAGCCAGTGGTCTTGATCGTCGAGCTGGTTGCGCAGGCCATCGAGCAGAGGGTCGACGCCGTCATGGATCAGGCCGCCCTCGCTGAGGCTGAGGGGTGGGCTGTCGAGCAGCTGGTGGCGGATCGTCTGGGCCAGCGTCTGCAGCGCAGGATCCGGTTCGAGCAGTTGCTGCAGCCAGTCGGGGCCATCGCTGAGTTGTCCGTTGATCCGTCCAGCGAGTTGGGGCAGGCGTTCCAGGCCATCGGCGATGGCCACCAGATCGCGGGCACCGGCTTGGCCCGCTCCGGCTCTGCCGGCCAGGCGTTCGAGATCGCCCATGGGCCGCAGCAGGCGCCTGAGTGATTGGCGCAGAGGCCTGGCGGAGACCAGGGTGCTGACACTGGTCTGGCGCTGCTGGATGGAATCGGTCTGCACCAGCGGGGCTTCAAGCCACCGGCGTAGGCAGCGGCCGCCCATGGCCGTCAGCGTCTGGTCGATGGCCCAGAGCAGCGACCCTTGGAATTGGTTGTCGCGCTGGGTGCAGGTCAGTTCCAGATTGCGGCGCGTCTGGGCATCAAGCACCAGGGCATCGCCCTTGAAGCGCAACTGGGGCCGCTCGAGTGGCGGCGCATGGAGGTCGTCGTCTTCTAGGGGCCGGGTGTCTTGTAGGTAGGCGAGCAGACCTCCAGCGGCGCGTAGGGCCAGGGGATGATCCTGCAGTCCGAGTCCGTCGAGGGTGCTCAGCCGGTAGTGGTTCAGCAACGCCTGCTCGGCTTCCGGCCGGCTGAAGGGCGTGCTCGCCATGGCCGTGAGCTGCAAGCGCTCGGGGCACCAGGCAGGACGGCCCGTGTTGTTGCTTGGCGCAGTGAGTTCAGGCCCTGGGCCCCAGACCAGTTCGGCGGGATCCAGTCGTGCCAACTCCTGATGCAAATCGCCGCTGTTCTCCTGCTGCAGCAACACCAATTCGCCAGTGCTTACATCCGCACGGGCGAGCCCCCAGCGCAAAGGCTGCTGGCCCTTTGCCGGTTCGACCACCAGTGCTGCAAGCCAGTTGTTGCGGCGGGCGCTGAGCATGCCCTCCTCCAGCACGGTGCCCGGTGTGAGCACGCGAGTGATGTCGCGTTTGAGCAAGGTGCCCTTGGCACTGCCTTTGGCAGGTGCTGTTTCCAGTTGGTCGCAGAGAGCAACACTGCGGCCTTTGCGAATCAGTTCAGCGCAATAGCGCTCGGCGGCGTGATGCGGGATGCCCGCCATCGGCACCCGGCCAATGCTTTTGCCGCCCTCTTTGCCGGTGAGCGTCAGCTCTAGCAACCGGGACAGTTCAATCGCATCTTCAAAGAAGCACTCGAAGAAATCGCCCAGGCGATAGAGCAGCACCCGTTCGGGATGGCTCGCCTTGAGTTCCACGTAGTGGCGCAGCATCGGTGTGAGCTGTGCCGGGTCTACCAGGCTGTGATGGCTCCAGGCGGGGAGGTCATCGTCATCGCTTTGGCCGGAGGCCGGGCCTGCGTCTTCAGCAGCTGCCGGCGCTGTGGTGCTGGTATCAGCGGCTGGCTCGGCACTCGCGCGCTGCCGAGGCCGGGCGCGGGCGTCTTCGGTCAGCGCGTTGTCGTCGAGGCTGGTGTCACTCGCTGCCGCCGGCTCTGAGCTCGCCTTTTGGGGTGCGGTTTCGGGTTCACCGAACAGATTTCCCTGCAGGGCCAGGTCCATTTGAGGCACTCAGGAGTCCAGCGGGGAGGTGATCGTAAGGGGCTTTGCCATCGCCTTCACCACAAGCTGTGAAGGTTGCTGAGGCCCGTTGCCGCGCAGAAGCGGTCAACGTGTGAGAATCTCACGATCCGACCTGGCGTCGACTGATTCCATGCAGATCCTCAACACCCTCACCGTTCTGGCCCTGGTGGTGATGTCGTTTGCCCTGATTGTGGCTGTACCTGTGCTGTACGCCTCCAATGAAGACAGTGGCCGCTCCAACCGCTTGATCCTGCTTGGCGGCATCGCCTGGGTGGGACTCGTGCTGCTCAACTGGGGCGTCAGCTTCTTCGTGGTCTGATACCGAGCGGGTCGGCATTTGAACTGAATCGTCGCGGTGGCTCCCACTGAAGTGGGAGCATGTGATCAGTTTTCGGCAACGGCATGGCCACCTTCGAAGGTCGCTTCACGGATGCGCAATCCCTCCGCATCGGTGTGGTGGTGGCCCGTTTCAATGATCTGGTTACCAGCAAGTTGCTGAGCGGCTGCCTGGATTGCCTCACGCGTCATGGCGTTGATGCTTCTGCCACCAGCGCTCAGCTGGATGTGGCCTGGGTACCTGGCTCCTTCGAGCTTCCTTTGGTGTCGCAAACCATGGCCCGCAGTGGTCGGTACGACGTGCTGATCACCCTTGGGGCTGTGATTCGCGGCGACACTCCGCATTTCGATGTGGTGGTGGCGGAAGCCAGTAAGGGGGTGGCCGCCGTGTCCCGCGACACGGCGGTGCCCGTCATTTTTGGGGTGCTGACCACCGACACCATGCAGCAGGCCCTGGAGCGTGCCGGCATCAAGAACAACTTGGGTTGGAGCTATGGCCTGGAAGCACTGGAGATGGGTTCATTGATGAAGGCGTTGAGCTGATTGCCTGAGGGCACCCCGGTGGTGCATACTCATCTGGTCGTGAGGGAGACAACCTCACAACCGACTTGCGGATGTAGCTCAGTGGTAGAGCATCTCCTTGCCAAGGAGAGGGTCGAGAGTTCGAATCTCTTCATCCGCTTTTGACGATCAATTTCCATTTCCGGAAATTAGATCTCCCCAAGTGGTTCGTTAGCTGATTTCTAAATGTCGATGTTCTCAAATCATGAGATCATTTTTTAGTGATCTGACAATTACTCAGTTCGATGAGCTTGAGAAGTTTTTAAATTGTTTGACACGAACGAAAGACCAATAGAAGGCGGATTTGCCGAAACAATCAGAGTTCAAGCACTGGTGTTCCGCGCTGATGCTGCGGGCATCCGGCAAAGAATCCTGGATTCCAGCTGGTTCCAAGCATCAGCTCAGTAAGCTTGCTCTCACTGCGCTGATCGGTTTCCATGCTCAAGCTGTTGCTGGGTGACCCCAATGCCCGCAAGCTGAAGCGCTATCAGCCGATCGTTTCAGACATCAATCTGCTCGAAGAGGAGATCGCACCGCTCAGCGATGACGACCTGCGCCGGCGCACCGCAGAGTTCCGTCAGCGTCTCGAGAATGCGGGAACGCTCGACCAGCAGCGCCCAGTGTTGGATGAGCTGTTGCCGGAAGCGTTCGCGGTGGTGCGCGAAGCAGGCAAACGCGTCCTAGGCATGCGCCATTTCGACGTGCAGCTGATCGGCGGCATGGTGCTGCATGAAGGCCAGATCGCTGAGATGAAGACCGGCGAAGGCAAGACCCTGGTGGCCACGCTGCCCAGTTATCTCAATGCCCTCACAGGCCGCGGCGTCCACGTGGTGACCGTGAACGACTATCTGGCCCGCCGCGATGCGGAGTGGATGGGTCAGGTGCACCGTTTCCTGGGCTTGTCCGTTGGCTTGATCCAGCAGGACATGGCACCGGCAGAGCGGCGCAGCAATTACGGCTGCGATATCACCTACGCCACCAACTCAGAGCTGGGGTTTGATTATCTGCGCGACAACATGGCCGCCGACATCAGTGAGGTGGTGCAGCGGGAGTTCCAGTTCTGCGTGATTGACGAGGTCGATTCGATCCTGATTGATGAGGCCCGCACCCCTCTGATCATTTCCGGCCAGGTGGAACGGCCTCAGGAGAAATATCAGAAAGCGGCGGAGGTGGCTTCCTACCTCACCCGGGCTGAAGAAATGGGCAAGGACGGCATCGATCCCGAAGGCGATTACGAGGTAGATGAGAAGCAGCGCAGCTGCACGCTCACTGATGAAGGCTTCGCCAAGGCCGAGCAGATGATCGGCGTCAGTGACCTCTACGACCCACAGGACCCTTGGGCTCACTACATCACCAATGCCCTCAAGGCCAAGGATTTGTTCACCCGGGATGTGAACTACATCGTCCGCGATGGCGAAGCGGTGATCGTCGATGAATTCACCGGCCGGGTGATGCCGGGTCGCCGTTGGAGTGATGGCCAGCACCAGGCGATTGAAGCCAAGGAGCAGCTGCCGATCCAGCCGGAGACGCAGACCCTGGCCTCCATCACCTACCAGAACTTCTTCCTGCTTTATCCGCGGTTGGCCGGCATGACCGGCACGGCCAAGACCGAGGAAACCGAATTCGAAAAGACCTACAAGCTCGAAACCGCGATCGTGCCCACCAACCGGGTGCGTGCCCGCCAGGACTGGGTGGATCAGGTGTACAAAACCGAAGACGCCAAATGGCGCGCGGTGGCTAAGGAAACCGCCGAAATCCACCAGCAGGGTCGGCCGGTGCTGGTGGGCACCACCAGCGTGGAGAAGAGTGAACTGCTCAGTGCTTTGTTGGCGGAGCAGAACATCCCCCACAACCTGCTGAATGCCAAGCCGGAAAACGTGGAGCGGGAGGCCGAGATCGTGGCCCAGGCGGGTCGATCCGGTGCCGTCACCATCGCCACCAATATGGCCGGCCGCGGCACCGACATCATTCTCGGTGGCAACAGCGATTACATGGCCCGGCTGAAGCTACGGGAAGTGCTTCTGTCACGTTTGGTGCGTCCGGAGGAGGGCCATCGTCCGCCGGTGCCTCTCCAGCGCAGTGCGGATGCGGCCAGTGGATTTGCTGCCAAGGCGGCCCCCTCAACCGGACCTCACGGCAATGCCCCCAGCGAGGCCCGCGCCATCGGCAATCTCTACCCCTGCCAGCTCACCGATGAGACAGATCAGGCATTGGCCGACCTGGCTCGCGATCTAGTGAAGGCCTGGGGGGATCGGGCTCTCACAGTGATTGAGCTGGAAGATCGCATCGCCACCGCTGCGGAGAAGGCCCCCACCGATGACCCGCAGATCGCTGCGTTGCGCACGGCGATCGCGCGGGTGAAGGGCGAATACGACGTGGTGGTGAAGCAGGAAGACGAAAGGGTGCGTGAGGCCGGCGGCCTGCACGTGATTGGCACTGAGCGTCATGAATCCCGCCGGGTCGACAATCAGCTGCGCGGTCGTGCTGGCCGTCAGGGCGACCCGGGCTCCACACGCTTTTTCCTGTCGCTGGGCGACAACCTGCTGCGCATTTTCGGCGGTGATCGTGTGGCCGGACTGATGAATGCCTTCCGGGTGGAGGAAGACATGCCGATTGAATCCGGCATGCTCACCCGCTCCTTGGAGGGGGCCCAGAAGAAGGTGGAAACGTACTACTACGACATCCGCAAGCAGGTGTTCGAGTACGACGAGGTGATGAACAACCAGCGCAAGGCGGTGTATTCCGAACGTCGCCGGGTACTGGATGGACGCGAGCTCAAGAAGCAAGTGGTGGGCTACGGCGAACGCACCATGAATGAAATCGTGGAGGCCTATGTGAATCCCGATCTGCCGCCGGAAGAGTGGGATGTGGCGCAATTGGTGAGCAAGGTGCAGGAGTTTGTGTATCTCCTGGAGGACCTCAAAGCTGAACAGCTTCAGGGTCTGTCCATGGAGGAGCTCAAGGCATTTCTGCAGGAGCAGTTGCGCAATGCCTATGACCTCAAGGAGGGCCAGATTGAGCAGCAGCGGCCTGGCCTAATGCGCGAGGCGGAACGCTTTTTCATCCTTCAGCAGATCGACACGCTCTGGCGTGAACACTTGCAGGCCATGGATGCCTTACGCGAGTCGGTTGGCCTTCGTGGTTATGGCCAAAAAGATCCGTTGATCGAATACAAAAATGAGGGCTACGACATGTTCCTCGACATGATGACCAACATGCGCCGCAATGTGATCTATTCGATGTTCATGTTCCAGCCGGCACCACCTGAAGCGCAGAGGAGCACAGTTGCTTGACGATTTGCATGGACCTAAATCCCCTAATTACAAGCTGAGCTGAATGCCAGATCATCGCTCGCTGCTGCTGCGTGCGCTGCTCCTGGATGGCTTGGGGCAGTTGATGCTTCTGGGTCTGTTCGTTGTTCTGCCTGATTTCACCGGATTGCCCACGGCTGAGCTTGGCTTGAACGCCCAGCTGGGCTGGGTGTTGTTCGTTGTGTTGGCGTATCCAGCGCTGGGGTGGTTGTTCGGCAGTTTTACAGTGTTGCGCTGGCGCCGCTTGCCCTTGTTGGTGCTGCTTCAGCGTCTGCTGCTGACCGCTTTTGCAACCTTAATGTTGGTGGCTATCGCCCGTTGGTTGATCAACCCAGCTGTTGATGTCTGGCTGGTGCACCGTCGTGTTCAGATCGTCTGGATTGCAGGGATTACGGCCTGGGCTCTGTTGGTGCGGGTTGGTTTGCGGCGTGGTGTGTTCTTGCAGGAATCACCGCGCTTCCTGTTGCTGGCCCAACCCGATGAAGTTGATCCGATCATGCGGGCCTGGAAGCGTGTGCCAGGGCGTCAGAACTTGAGATTGATTCAGCCGAAGGTGTTGTTGGAGCGTATGCAGCACTCTCAAGAACCTTTGCTTGTCGCGATCACACCGGCATCGCGCCAGACCTTAGAGCTCGCTCCGTTAATGCAGCGCTTGGAGAGCCGTGATCCTCGCCAGCTCAGGGTTCTGTCGTTAATCCGTTTATTCGAACAGGAGCAGGAACGATTTCCCCCCGCTCTCATGCCGGACGATGCACTTGCTTACGACGATCTTCCTTGGGCAGCCACATTCAGCGTGCAAGCTCAGCTCAAACGTTTGGCTGATGTGTTGGTATCTATGTCGTTGTTGCTGGTTACTGCTCCCTTCGTCGTGTTGGCAGCATTATTGATTTGGCTTGAAGATCAAGGACCGATTTTTTATATCCAGCAACGCAGTGGTTGGTTGGGTGAACCTTTTAATGTTCTGAAATTGCGCACGATGACGGTGCAACCCAGCGATGCTCCGGCGACGTGGACGACTGTTGGGGATCACAGAATCACATGGGTGGGTATTTGGTTGAGACGCTTCCGGATTGATGAATTGCCCCAACTCTTTAATGTGCTCAAAGGTGAGATGAGTTTGATTGGTCCCAGGCCAGAACGTCCAGAACTGGAGCGCAATTTAGAACTGGAAATCGCCCATTACCGCAAGCGCCACTGGATGCGTCCGGGGTTAAGCGGCTGGGCTCAGGTTTGTGCACCTTACGCCAGCAGTGTCGAAGATTCTGATCTCAAGTTGTCGTACGATCTTTACTATCTAAGGCATTTCAGCGCTTGGCTGGATTTGGTGATTCTCTTTCGTACGATTAAAACGATTTTGAAAGCCCAGGGTCGCTAATTAGACGTAAAAAGCCGATTGGCCTTATGCTTTAAGCGATTGATTGGATTGATTTTGGTCAAATTACCGTATATTTTTTCTTCCCAGGCAGTCCAGGCAGGATTGTTCTCGTAAATTCTGTTTAGATCACGCTTCCCAAAAAAATCTTCGATTTTGCGGCTATATTGATTGGTATTTTGATTTGGAAATCGTAGTGGTATGGTTCCCTTTGGTAAAAGAGGTAAGACGTAGCGATTGCTGTCTTCTTCGAGATGTTCTAGGCGTACCGTGTGTGTGCATGATGTTGCGTTGAAATAGTGAATCCAATAATCAGCTGCTACCCAGGTGCCACCGAGTCGGAGTGAGTAGAACAAGCCACTTCTAACTGGTTCAAACGGAATCTCGAGACCCATTTTTTTAGTCTTGTGATGCCAGTCGCTGAGCAACCATCTTGCAAGTCGACGTGTTGTAATAATGCTTTTCTTGCTTGACAGTACATTAATACTTTTAAAGCGAGTTTGAATTGATTCATGCTTAGCATCAACATCGTCTGGATCAATATTAATACATGGAAACTTCAGTTCTCTGAACAGTCTGGCAGTGCTTGTCCCGCCGGTTTTTGGTAGATGAAGCCATATGAAATCGTTCCCAGTAATCATAGAATTTTTGGTCAAAAAAAAGCCCCCCACTTTGGAGGGCTTTCAGATTATTAGAGTGTAGTAGGTGTGAATCAGACGAAGCTAGAAGCAGTCAGATTAGCTGCACCACCATCAATCACAAGCCAGCTATCGCTTCCGAGTGCGCCCGCTCCAGTGCCAGTAGTTGCAGCTGCGTCGCCAACGAAAACAATTGCGTCATCACCTGTTGCAGCGATGGTGAAGGTTCCATCAACCAGGTAAGTGCCAAAGGCAAAGTAGGTGATGTTGGCAGCAAAGGAGCCGCTAGCGGCTGCAACAGTAGTTGCATTGGCTGAGGCTGCATTGCCAGTATCGAGCAGGTTGCCCGCACCGAAATCTTTAATGATTTCTTTCTTAGAAACTGTAATTGTTTCTCCAGCTTTGAAATCGCCGATCACGACTTCATTGCCGCCTGAATCTGCAGTTAAGCCAGACTCATCTTTGTCAACCTTGAAACGGTTGACACCAGCACCACCTTCATAAGTGTCGAGACCATCACCACCGATCAAAGTGTCTTTGCCACCACCACCGATGAGAGTGGCATTGCCAGCGCCATCAGTGATTTTGTCTGCTCCGGCGTCACCATACATTGCAACACCGGTACTAGTGCTGTTGGTGATTGTGTCATCCTCAGAACCGCCACGCAGGGTGGTATCTGCACTGATGGCAGTAGCGATTTTGATAATGTCGTTGCCTTTTTGGCCATTGATGAAGTTACCGGCTCCATCAAGAGTGGTCACGTTAAAGAAATCACTTTCGCTGCCGCCAACCAGAGTGTTAGAGGCACCGCCGAGATCGGTAACGGTGAAAGTGTCAGCTCCTTGTCCGCCAGCGAAGCGACTCTTGGTTGTTAGCGCACCATTAGTAAGGGTGAAGGTATCAGCTCCTCCTTGACCGCCAACGGTGATCCCAGAGTCTGCAGTGCTGTCGTTAAGCGTGAATGTGTCAGCTGCATCACCAAGAGTGATATTCAGCTTCTTTTTCAGGGTGTCGCCACTGAGAGTGACACTGTCAATGCCACCACCCATGCCGACCGCAGCAGAGGTAATAACACCTTGAAGGGTCAAAGTGTCAGCTCCTTGGAAAGAGTTGACTTGAATGACTCCAGCAGTGGAATTGGAGGTGGAATCTGAGCCGGATGTTCCGACCAAGGTTGCGCCGTCGGCGTCAGTTGTAGTTGTGTAAGCCAAGGCCTTTGCAAAGAGAAGGGCTACTTGAAAACTTTATAAGTAGATGTACTGCGGCGCAAGTGATTTGGACAGTTGGTTGAGTGGATTGTCCTGACTCGCTGACGCTGATGGTTCAAATTTCTCGTAGTGAATCCAGCTTGTCTTGGAACGTGCCAAGCAGCAGCTGCAGGTAGCTGACCTTCCTTAATTTAATGTTGGAAGTGAGGCTCATGCCCACTTGCAATGGAAGCTGTTTGCCGCCCTTGAGAGCAAGTTGTTGGCTATCCAGTTGAATCAGAGCTGGATATCGGTACTCGGGCCGGTTCTCCTGTTGGCTTGGTGGCAGTGCATCGGATCCAATGTTCTTCACTTCGCCTTCAAGAACTCCGAAATCAGTGGCAGGGAATGAATCAATGCTCAGATCCGCAGGCATGCCAACTTTTACAAAACCAATCTGATTGCTTGGGATTTCAACTTTGGCCTGGAGTGTGTCGTAGGGCACGATCTTCATGACGGTCTCCGTGCCCTGGGCGACATAGCCTTCGCCTCTGGGCTTGAGGTCAAATACGATTCCGTCCACGGGTGATCGCAGGGCTTGATAGCGCAGATTGACCGATGCTTCTGTTAAACGAGCTTGTAATTCTTCTAGCTCAGCTTTCAATTGCTGAATCTGTTGTTTCTGCGAGGAGGTTTGGCGCAACCGTTCAACGCGGGCTTGCTTTAATTTGCCCTCTGTCTCAGCAACGATGTTGAGGCGCTCAAGGTATTGCAGTTCTGAAGTTGCGCCTTGTCGGTTGAGTAGCTCATAGCGTCTCAGCACTTCTTCTTGAAGTTCGAGGTTGCGCTCGAGCATTTTAATTTCTTCGTCACTCAGGAGCTGATATTGTCTCAGTTCGATTTCCTTCAGCTTGAGTTGGTTGGTTTTCAGTGTCTGGCTTTCCCTCAGTGACTTAAGTCGCTGTTGGGTGGTTTCGGCATCCAGTTGCATCAACACTTGACCGGCTTTGACCTCTTCGCCGTCTTCCACCAGGATTTCTGAGGCGATTCCTCCCACTGGCATCTGGATCTCTTGAACTGAGCCGAGGGGTTCCAATTTTCCGCTGACGGTCACCACTTCGTCGGTCGTGGCCAGCGCGAGCCAACTGATGGCAAATCCCGCTGTGCCCATCAAGCCCCAAGTGGTGGCGCGCATCCAGCGCGGCGATTGTTGTATCGCTTCTCCCTCGGTGTCGCGCTCTTTGAAGAATCCTTCAGCAAAATCTTGCGCTGATTTGATCGGGGTGGCGAAGCGTTTCGGCGTCATGTTGTTTTTTTCAGCTGGAGACGTCACCGGTTCTGAATGCCTTGGTTGTTGCTGGTGGGATGCACTGGACTTCATGTCAGCCGGCCTCCTGTTGGCGCAGCAAGGCGTAATAGCGCCCTTGCAGGGCAACGAGTTCGTCGTGGCTGCCCACTTCCACGATGGCGCCCTGATGCATCATCACGATCTTGTCGGCATTGCGCACTGTGGAAAGACGGTGGGTCACGAAAAAGACGGTGCAGCCGCTCAGTGATTCGCGAAGGTTTTGGCAAACCCGCCGTTCGGTGTCGTAGTCGAGTGCACTGGTGGCTTCATCCATCACCAGCAACTTGGGGTTGGCCAGCAACGTGCGTGCAATGGCCAGGCGTTGACGTTGACCACCGGAGAGGCTGGCGCCGCGCTCCCCCAGTTCGGTGCTGTAACCCGATGACAATCCCATGATGAATTCATGGGCGCAGGCAATTTGCGCAGCTGTGGCAATCTCCTCTCCGCTGGCGTTGGGGTCGGTGAGGGCGATGTTGTCGCTCACACTGCCGGAGAACAGCAGTGGATCCTGGGGCACGATGCCGATTTGGCGTCGCAGGGAATACAGCTCCACTTTGTCGATGTCGTAGCCGTCGATCAGAATCCGGCCCTCTTCCGGTGAGTAGAGCCGGGGTAGCAATTTCATCAGGGTGCTCTTTCCGCTGCCGCTCTGACCCACCACACCCACGAAGGTGCCAGCGGGGATCTCGAGGTTGATGTTTTTCAGCACCTGAGGTTTGCCGGCCCCGAAGCGGAACTGCAGATCTTCAAAGTTCACCTGGCCATGCAGGGGCGGCAGAGGGATCTTGCCTTTGTCCAGTTCAGTGGATTCCTCAGGCGTGTCCACGATGTCGGCCAAGCGTTCGAAGCTCACGCGCAGCTCTTGGATGCGTTGCCAGATCGTGGACAACCGCAGCAACGGCTGGGTGACATAGCCACTGATGATGCGGAAGGCGATCAGCTGGCCAAGGGTGAGCTGACCATCCAGCACCAAGCTGGCGCCCACCCAAAGCACCATCAGCTGGGACAGCTTTTGCAGCACTTGCCCGGTCTGATTGAGAGCGGTGCCGGTGATGGTTTTTTCATAACTACGGTCGATGTATTTGGCGTAGCGCTCCTGCCACTTCCAGCGGCTCACCATCTCCACGTTTTGAGCCTTAACCGTTTGGATGCCTGTGAGCACCTCTACCAAGTGCGACTGGGTGCGGGCATTTTCTTCAGCGGCTTGGCGGAACTGCCTGCGGAACAGTGGTGCACCCACCAGGGTGATCCCTACTTGGATCGGCACCACGATCAAGGCGATCAAGGTGAGCAACCAGCTGTAGAACGCCATCACAGCGATGTAAATCACCGAGAAAGCGGCGTCGATCACGGTGGTGAGCGCTTCACCTGTGAGGAAGTTGCGGATCTTCTCTAGTTCGGCCACCCGTGTGCCCAACTCACCAACGGGTCGACGGTCGAAGTAGCCAACCGGCAGTCGCAGCAGATGATCGATCACCTCAGCGCCAAGGCGCATGTCGATGCGGTTGGTGGTGTCAGCGAACATGAACGTGCGCAGGCTTCCCAGCAACCCTTCAAAAATGGTCACGGCCACCAGGGCGATACCCAGAACTTGCAGTGTGTCTAGGCTGCGCTGAGCGATCACTTTGTCGATGATCACCTGGATCAGCAGTGGATTGGCCAGAGTGAATAGCTGCACCACAAAGGATGAGCCGAGCACCATCAGCAAGGTGGAGCGGTAGCGCTGGAGCGCCGGCAGGAACCACGCGAAGTTGAACTTGGCGTCTGGCGTGGCGCTGGTGCGGTCCACCAAAATCACCTCGAAACCATCGGGCGCCGTTTCGGCGATTGTTGTGGGGCTGAGCTCCAGCCAGCCGAGCCTGGGATGCGCCATCAGCAGGCCGTTGGCATCGCTGCGCACCACGACCCCGAAGCCGTCAGCCCAGCTCATCAAGCAGGGCACATTCATGCGGGTGCAGAGCGCAGGGGCAACTTTTGCGCCCGAGGCGTGCAGTCCCATGCCCGCAACCAGCTGACCCATCATCGGCAGGCTCGGTTCTTTGCCGCGTCCGAGCGTTTCCCGGATGGTTTTTTCCAGGGAATCGCGCCGGAACGGCAAGCCCATGATTTGGGCCAGCATCCGGAAACAGGCCATGCTTTCCCTGAGCGGGCCCTCTGCACTAATTAAGGCAACGGAATCCCGGGGGTCCTTCCCGGTGAGATCGAGGCTGGAGCGACTGTGAAGCTGAACAGCGGGGGAGGTCTCACCCGTTTCAGACGGGGTGTTGTTGTTGTCTTGATCAGCCTGCGGCTGATCTCTCCCCGCCACGATCTGCTCCACCATCAACCGTGGCAGCGTCAGCAGCCTGAGGTTGAAACGTCCTTGACTGATCGGCAGTGCATCGGATTGCTCAATGCAACTGTTGAGGGGCGCTGCTGTATTGGCACTGGCGACAAACATCTGCTGATCGGCGTCGATGTCTGCAGCGGCATCGCTGGACCCAGCTAGGGCGTTTGCATTCGGCAACACTTCCCTCAGGACATCCAGAATTCCGTAGGGCGATCGCTCGCTTTGATCAAGCAATGTTTGCAGCAGTGAGGCGAGCTCGGCTGGAAAAACGGTGCTGTTGCACCACACACGGAAGCTGGATTCTTTGGCGTAGATCTCGGCGATCAGCGCATCAGGCAGGGCCAGTGCTTCAAGATCCGTGGAGGCGCTGACTTCTTCGCAGCCCTCCGCTCTTAATAAGGACGGCAGGCCGACCAGGTTGCCGGGACCAAGCAGTGCGAGGGTGTTGAGTTGATTGTTGTGCTGACCGAGCAAGCGCGCTTTGCCGCTCACAATCAGCAGAACACGTTCCGGAACAAGGCTGGTGCTGCTTAAGGCTTGACCGATACCGAAGCGCACGATCTGACTGCGGGCGCTGAGAGTCTCAAACGTTTCTTCGGAGCATCCCTGAAACGCTGGAATCTGCCGCAGCACATCGATCTTGCCGGAAACGGTCATGCAGGCGGGGTTCCGCTACGCGATCAAAGTCGAGCCAGCTTACAGAGCATTTCTTCTTGGATCCACTCCTGGAACAATTCGGTCGTCATTTGCTCAGCGGTGGCCGCGTCGAAGCGAGCGGCTTCGTAACGCTCCAGTCGTGCCACCAGCCACCATTGCTCAATGTTGAAGGGCTCCAGCAGTTGTCCCGGTTGGCTGGTGCGTAGCCGTTCGCTTAGAGCGGGGTGGGCCTGTCGCATCGGCACCGGCCCCACGATTCCTTTGGTTTTGGCTTCTGGGCCCTGGCTGTATTGCGCCGCCAGATCCGCGAAGTTGGCTTCCTGGCCGGCAATGCGTAGATAGAGCTCGCGAGCTAGGAAACCATCCTTCACCCGCAGCAAGCTGTACACCACCTGGTCGAGTTGTTCTTTGCGGGCCAGAAAGCGCGCCTCGGCTTTGTGTTGGAAATGCTCCTGGCTGTAGAGGCGGACGCGCAGGGGCAACTCCAATTGCCAGTGCAAATCCTCAGCGCTCAGGCCGATGGCCTGGAGGTGCTGGTCCAGGGCAACATCATCCTGGATGTTCTGCTTTTGGAGGTAAGCGCTCCAGAGTTCCGCACATTGCTCAGGAGGCAGAGCAACCGATTGCACCGCCGTTGCTGTCACCTCAGCACGCACCCATGCCTTCAGCAGATTGTGCCGGCTCAGCAGAGCCTTTGTTTCCGGAGTGAGATCGTGAAAGGAGGGAGTGCTCATCCGAGTGGGAAACCGGGCTGCAATCTATGGCTCCAGGTCGTTGGCAGCAGCGTTCTCACACACGCTGAGTTCCGGCGCGCTGCTGGAGAGATCCACCAGTCCGAAACCGAAGTTGGTTGTGCGGGGCATCAGAACCCGCAGTGCGCATCCATCGATGATGCGGTGTAGATAGATTTTTTCTGGGCAGTTCCACGCGCCTGCGTTGACGAAATAGAGCCCCGGCTGGAGGCTGCCTTCAAAGCGAAAGCGGCAGCTAAAGCGCGTGCCCGCTTTAAGAGGCGCGAGGCTTTGGCCTAGCTCCGGGAAGCGTTGGCCGGTGATCAACTGGCCGGCTTTGTCGGTGATGCTGCAAGCCAGCTCCAGATTCTCCACCGCTTCATCAGCGTTGTAGTGAAGGATCACGCTGAAGCCTTCACCTTGGTGAAGCACGTTGCAGCGTTGGCCTGCGGCATCCAGGGTCTGCATGGTCTCGATCCTGAGGCCTCGGCTGGGATAGGCCATTCGGCTTTCCGGTTTCAGGTTCGGGTCGTAACCGCTGCTCTCGCCACTGGTGGAGGGTGCAGCGTTCGCTTCGCGTTCGGGATCCGGTTGATCGGCATTGGCTTCCAGTTGCACAAACAGTTTCTGGGCTTGGCTGCGCCAGTCCGCGTCACCGGTGTTGATCAGCCGTTGATAGATGGTGGTGATGCTTTTGGGCCGGCCAAGAAATTCCAGCTGGCCTTTGTGCAGCAGCATGGCCTGATCGCAGTGCTGCAGGATCTGGCCGCAGTTGTGGGTCACCAACAGGATGGAGGTGCCATTGGCCTTGAGCGCCTCCAGGTGTTTGAAGCATTTGCGTTGGAAGAATTCATCGCCGACGGCCAGCGCTTCATCCACCACCAGCACATCCGGCTGAATGTTGGCTTGCACCGCAAAGGCCAGCCGCAGCGCCATGCCACTGGAGTAGGTCTTCACCGGTTGGTGAACGAAGTCACCGATGTCCGCGAAGGCAAGGATGGCGTCCAGGTTGGCGTCCGTCTCGTCTTGGCTTAGGCCCAGCAGTGCCGCGTTGAGATAGATGTTTTCGAGGCCGGTGAACTCCGGGTTGAACCCGCTGCCCAGTTCCAGCAGTGCCGCCACGCGCCCTTCGATCGTCACGGTGCCACTGGTGGGCGTGAGTGTGCCGCAGAGCAGTTGCAGCAGCGTGCTCTTGCCGGAGCCGTTGCGGCCCACCACACCCATGGTTTGCCCCGCTTCCAAGGCGAAGCTCACATCCTTGAGGGCCCAGAAGGGTTCAAAGAAGTTGCGCTTTCCTCGCCACAAGCCCTGAGCGAGGCGAGCGCGCGGTGAAGAAAACACGCGGTAGCACTTGCTGAGCTGCTGGGCTTGGATCGTGATCGGGTCAGCCATGGTTCAGATCTCCGCTCACATCACATCTGCAAAGCCGCGGCGTGCTTTCTGGAAGAGCCGGAAGCACACTTCACACAGCACAACGCTGAGGGGCAAGCCCAGGCCGAGATAGAGCGGTGATGGTCCTTGACCGCTCACCATCACGGCCCGTGTTTGCTCGATCACCAGCACCAGCGGGTTCAAGCTCAGCACGGGCTGCCAGCGTTCGGGTAGGGCCGACACCGGATAAAAAATCGCGCTTAAGAACATCAACACACTCAAGCCCACATTCACCAGCTGAGGCAGGTCGCGTAGGTAGACGCCCAATGCTGAGAGCAACCAGCACAGCCCCAGGCATCCCAGCAGCAAGGGCAACCACACCACCGGCAGCCAAAGCGCAGTGAGCGGAATGGATCCTTGCGCAATTAGTTCGAACAGCCCCAGCACCACCAGACTGGTGCAGGCGTGAAACGCGGCCGCTGCCACAGCCACGGCACTGAGCAGTTCGAGCGGGAAGATCACCTTGGTGACGTAGCTCGGTTGGCTTAGCACCAGGGTGGGCGCCTTGCCGATGCATTCCGCAAACAGGCTGTAAACGATCAAGCCGGCGAACAGATTGATGGCAAAGCCGATCGGCCCTGCGTCCTGCAGGTCGGGCCAGCGTGCTTTGAATACCGTGGAGAACACAAACGTGTACACCGCCAGCATCAGCAGCGGGTTGAGCAGGGTCCATCCCCAGCCCAGCAACGATCCCCGGTAGCGGGAGGCGACTTCGCGTTCGGTCAGACGCCAAAGGATGGTGGGATTGCGGGTGAGGGCGCCGAAGGCCTGGAGTGATCGCTGCATGGGAGCCCTCATCCGGCCTGGTGGGGAAACGTGTTCAGGTAGCTGCGGAAGGAGGGATGACCATGTTCCACCTGTAGGAACCGCCAATGCTTCAAGCTGGGCTTCATCACCGGATAGCGGTGCAGCACGGTGAGGGTGGCGGCGGTTTCCAGCGGTCCCACAAAGCCTTCTCGCGGCAGCGGTTGCTGACTGAGCTCCTCGGCTTGTTGGGCGCTCAATACGAAACACCCGGAATGGGGGTTAGCGGTGAGATCGAAGTGCACGGCCTCTTGCCCTGCGTAGAGCCCTTGGGCGGCATTGGCTTGCGGCTGCATGAAGCGGCCAATGAACTGGGGTGACAGGGGACCATCGACGAGCAATTGATGAATGCCCGCCTGATGCACGGGTTCGTAGCGGTGGGGCATCAATGAAAAACGATGCTCGGTTTTCTCCAGAAACCAGCGTTGCTTGTCGAAGAACGCGGGATCGTGGATGACCAAATCGTCTTCCAGATACATCAGCAGGTCGGCACCGGCACGGTTGGCGATCAGGTGATCACGGCAGGCCAGGGGCAGCTCCCGGGGGTTATCGGGTTGCAGACGAACCACCTCGATCCGCGGGCCGAAGAGGTCCAACACCTGGGTCAGTTGGTGTTCGCCATCCGTGCACACACTGATCTGCAGCTCGAGTGGCGGCAGATCGGCTGGAGCGTGGTCGATCCGTTTGTGCTGGATGTTGAGAACGGTGATCTCCGCTTGTCGCTGCAGCCCCAGAAGACTGTGCAAACAACGGTTGAGGGCGAGAGCGCGCTGAAATTGCCCACCGGCACGCAGTGAGCCATAACCCTGGGGGTTGGCGGCGGGATGCGCTTCCTCCCGGGCGTAGTGGGGAATGCAAATGTGAACGCGCATGACTCGTGGGAAGGGCTGGATCCGCGTTCCTGCGCGCCAGAGTACCCGTCTTGCCTTGTGTTGAGCTCACGCAATCCCATGCGACCATCGCCGCAGTGCCGAGTGGATGGGTGCAGCAGCGCAAGGGAATCATTCTCGCTGGGGGCAGTGGCACGCGCCTGCATCCCATCACGCTCGCCGTCAGCAAACAGCTGCTGCCGGTGTTCGATAAACCGATGATCTATTACCCGCTCAGCACCCTGATGCTGGCTGGGATCCGTGAGGTCTTGATCATCACCACGCCCCACGATCGGGCGGCCTTTGAACGCTTGCTGGGTGACGGCAGTGCCTGGGGGATGGAGATCAGCTATGCCATTCAGCCCAGTCCAGATGGCTTGGCCCAGGCCTTTTTGATCGGGGCTGATTTCTTGGCCGGAGCCCCGGCAGCCCTGGTGCTGGGGGACAACCTCTTCCATGGCGGTGAGCTCGTGCCGCAACTGCTGCAGAGCGCTGGTCGGGACGATGGCGCCACGGTGTTCGCCTATCCGGTGCGTGATCCGGAGCGCTACGGGGTGGTGGAGTTCGCTCCCGATGGCCGGGTGATCAGCATTGAGGAAAAGCCCGCTCAGCCGAAATCGCGTTATGCGGTCACCGGTCTGTACTTCTACGACGCGTCTGTAGTGGAGCGGGCTCGGCGGGTGGTGCCGTCGGGGCGCGGTGAGCTGGAGATCACCGATCTCAACCGTCAGTATCTGGAGGAAGGTCTGTTGCAGGTGCAACTGATGGGCCGTGGCATGGCCTGGCTCGACACCGGCACCTGTGATTCCCTCCAGGAGGCCGGCAGCTACATCCGCACCCTGGAACACCGGCAAAGTCTCAAGGTGGGCTGCCCGGAGGAGGTGGCCTGGCGCAAGGGTTGGATTGGTGACCAGCAACTCCAGGAGCTGGCCGCACCCTTGCGCAAGAGTGGTTACGGCGACTATCTGCTCCAATTAATGGAGCATCCCGATGCAGGCTGAACGGCTCAAGACAAACTCCGGTGCAACGCTCTGCGGTCCTCTGCTGATCACCCCCAAGGTGTTTGGTGACGATCGCGGCTTCTTTTTCGAGAGTTGGAACCAGGCTGCTTTCGCCGCTGCGCTGGAGGAAGACGGCCAGCCGGTGCCTGTCTTCGTGCAGGACAATCACTCTCGCTCCAGCCGTGGCGTGCTGCGGGGCCTGCATTACCAATTGCCGCCCCACCCCCAAGGCAAGCTCGTGCGCTGCGTGTTAGGCGAGATTTTTGATGTGGCCGTGGATCTGCGCCGCAGTTCAGCCACCTTTGGCCAGTGGGTCGGTGCCCATCTCACTGCTGAGAACCATCAGCAGCTCTGGGTGCCTGCCGGTTTCGGCCATGGCTTTCTCACCCTGAGTGCCCATGCTGAGGTGCTCTACAAGACCACCGATTTCTGGAGCCGCGAGTGCGAGCAAGCGGTGCGCTGGGATGATCCCGATCTGGCGATTGCTTGGCCTGCTCTGGACGGTGCCGAGGCTGGTGCCATGCCGCTTCTGTCTGCCAAAGATGCAGACGCTCCCTTGCTGAAGAACCAGTCATGCGTGTTCTGATTACCGGCGCGGCCGGTCAGTTGGGTCAGGAGCTGCAGCGTCAGTGCCCGCCTTCGGTGCAGCTGCTGGCCATGGCTCGCGAGCAACTTGATCTCGCCGACTCCGCTGCTTGCCGCGCGGCCGTTGAGACGCATCGGCCCGACTGGGTGATCAGCGCCGGGGCTTACACCGCGGTGGATCGCGCGGAAGCAGAGCCGGAGCTGGCCCATCGGGTGAATGCTGAAGCGCCCGGCGCCTTCGCGGCGGCGCTCGCCCAGACCGGGGGCTCGCTGTTGCAAGTGAGCACGGATTTTGTGTTCAACGGGGCTCAAGGAACGCCCTACCGCCCTGATCAACCTGTTGACCCCCTGGGCGTGTACGGCTGCACCAAAGCCGCTGGCGAGCAGGCTGCTGCCGAAGCACTGCCGGCTGATCGGCTCTGCATCCTGCGCACCAGTTGGGTGTATGGGCCGGTGGGTAAAAACTTCCTGCTGACCATGCTGAAGTTGCATGCCATCAAGGCTGCGGCAGGTGAGCCCCTGCGGGTTGTGGCCGATCAGGTGGGCTGTCCGACGAGCACCAGCACCCTGGCCGAGGCCTGCTGGGCCGTTGTTGCACAAGGGGCTTCTGGCATCCATCACTGCAGCGACGCTGGTGCGGCCAGTTGGTTCGACTTTGCTGTGGCGATTGGGGAGATCGCTCAGGCATCAGGGCGCCTGAGCCAAGTAGCCGTGGTGGAGCCGATCACCACCGCCGACTACCCCACGCCGGCAAGCCGTCCTGGCTACTCCTTGCTCGATTGCAGCCTTACTCGATCAGCGTTGGGATTGTCTGCACGCCACTGGCGTCAGGCCCTCGCTGCCGTGATCGATCAACTCCCCTGACGTCACTGGCCGATCGCTCTTGAGGCCACCAGATCAATCAGGTTGAGCTGGCGCGGCAGGCAGCGCTCCAAGCTGTAGTGCTCCACGGCATCGCGATGGGCTTGCGTGCCCAATTTTTGGGCCAGTTGGCGATCGTTCAGCAGCCGATCCACTTGATCGGCGATGGCTTGCGGACTGAAGAAATCCACCAATAAGCCGTTGTGTTCGTCCTCCATCACCTCCATCACGGGCGCAGTGGCGGACCCCACGATGGGGCAACCGATGCTCATCGCTTCCAGCAGGCTCCAGCTGAGCACGAAGGGGTAGGTGAGATACACATGCGCTTTGCTGAGCTGCAGCAAGGTCAGAAAGCGGTCGTAGTCGATGCGGCCGACGAAATGCACTCGTGAAGGGTCGTAGTGGCCGTCGATCTCTGCCAAAAAACGATCACACCACTCGCCATCGTCACAGGCTTTGCCGTAGCTGATCCCTTCCCTTTCTCCAACAATCACAATCCTGGCCTCAGGTTGAAGCTCCTGAATCCTCGGAATGGCGCGGATGAAGGAGTGACAACCGCGATAGGGCTCGATATGGCGGTTCACAAAGGTGATCAGGTTGTCAGCGCTCGTGAGTGTCAGCTCGTCGTCGATTTTAAAAGCGAGTTTTTTGAGGTTTTTGGCTGGCTTGGCCCGGATGGAGATGCCGTCGTGAATCACAGAAAAGCGATGGTGAAACCGTTCTGGATAGGAGCTTTTCTGGAAGGCCGTTGGACTGATATTCCAGGTGGCGTGATCAAGATTCAGCAGCGTATTGGCGTTCTTGAAATGAATCCGTCCGGAGTTCTGCCAGTCGCTGTCATCGGGTTGGAGTTCGCGATCGAAAGCGCAATCAAATCCATTCACGTTGTAGCAAAACTCCTGATACATCAAAATGGGTGCATCAGGCCAGATGAAGGGTAAGAAGAGCAATTCTCCCCAGCCGGGATGGCCACAGATGATGTCAGGCGTGAAGCCTTTTTGTTTCAATTGTTGGCAGAGTTCTGCGCAGGCTTCAGCGCGTATTGCTTTCGTTTCGGCGTCGACAATTAGAGGATGGGTGTCGTTGCCATTTCCTCTTTTGGGTTGATAAATGCAATGGTGATAACCCTTTGTTTTGGGGATGCTGCTTTCACGCATTCCCACGGAAACAATCGTGTTGCCAGGCTGCTTGAGCAGTTGCTGGCAGATATGAACATATTGACCTGGAAAGGCTTGGTGAACGAACAGAATATTCATGCGTTGGCGTCGAAGCGGCAGGGCTCAGTCCGTGTCTTGTTCGGATGAAGATCGAGCTCAGCAGACGTGTGCCGAGCTGGACGAGCCTGGTCAAACATGGGCCATTCTTATAGGAGGATCGCCACTCAGGCACAAGCTCGATAGCTGGATGAAGGCGCGCTCGTCACTGCTTTGGATCAGCCTGAGCCTTGACGTTGTGGGGTTGGTGCTCGCAGCTCTGCTGGCGACGCACTTGCTGCATCACAACCCTGCCCTGGTGCTCAGCATCGATGGCTTGACCTTCGGGCTAGGGTTTCTCTTGCTGGCATGGTTTTTTGGCGGGTACTCCTTCCTGCGCTGGCCCTGGATGCCATTTCGGCAGCTGTTGCAGCGATGGTTGCTGGTGGTGGGCAGTGCCCTGCTCCTTGCGGTCCTGGCGGGTTGGCTGCTCAATGTCCCCGTCACGGCGGTGTGGTTCCACCGCAGCACGCTGCTGATCCTGGGCCTGGCGCTTGGTTGCTGGGGGGTGTTGATGCGCTGCTGGCTGCATCCGTTGGCACGGCGTCAAGCCGCCTTGGCCTTGGCGCAATCCCCGGTGGCGCAACGGCTTTCCAGGGCTGACCTGCCCGTGGCGCAAGCGTCGGCCAAGGCCCAGCGCCAATTGCTGCTGCTGTTGGTGGCGTATCACCCGTCCCCTCTGGAGGTGGAGCAACTGCAGGCTTGCCTGGCAAAGCTGCCGCCTGAGGTGGGCTATGCCGTGGTGGTGAACGACCATCAGCCGGGCGAGCCAGTGGATCAGCTGGCGGCCGCAGCCGACCTGTTCCTCGCCAATGCCGACAACCCTGGTTACGGCCGTGCCGTGAACCGGTTGGTGGTGAGCCTGGGGCAGTTGCCGCCTTACATCGGGGTGCTGAACACGGATCTTTCCTGGGAGCCCGGCAGTTTTGAGCAGTTGCTGGCCTGGTTGCAACAGCATCCGCAGGTGAGCCTGGCTGTTCCGCAGATCCTCGATGAGCAGGGCACCCCTCAGAAGCTGTGCAAACACCACCCCACGGTGCTGGGACTGTTCAGCCGACGCTTCCTGCCCAATGGGCTCAAACCCGGTTGGCTGAGGCGCTACGACCGCTGGTATGTGATGGCGGATCAGAACTACGAGGAGGTGTTTGAAGCGCCCTACTTGAGCGGTTGCTGCATGCTGATCCGCAGCGAGGCATTCCGCCGCGCCGGCGGTTTCGATGAGCGTTACTTCCTCTATTTGGAAGATGCCGACCTCACCCGCAGCTTGGCCCGTGAGGGCCGTTGCGTGCACCTGCCGGTGGCGAGCGTGGTGCACGGTTGGGGCCGTGGCAACTACCGCAACCTTGGCCTGATGGCCGTAAACCTGACCAGTGCTTGGCACTACTTCCGCAAGTGGGGCTGGGCGCTCTGGTGATTGAGGTTGTTCTCCCCACTTACAACGGTGCTGCTTATCTCAAAGAGCAGGTGGACTCAATCCATCGGCAGACGCTTCGGCCCCAGCGCTTGCTGGTGCGTGATGACGGCTCCTCCGATGGCACCCAGGCTCTGCTTGCGGAGCTCCAGCAGCACTACGGCTCCTGGCTGCATCAGCTTCCTGCAGAGGAGAACCTCGGTTGCAGTGCCAATGTGAGTCGCTTGCTGGAGGCCAGCCGAGCGCCCTACGTCGCGCTTGCCGATCAAGACGACATCTGGCTGCCTGAGAAGTTGGCAGAGTCGCTTGCGTTGCTTCAGCGGCTTGAGCAGCATCACGGCGTTCACCGGCCACTGCTGGTGCATAGCGATCTGGAGCTGATGGCGGCCGATGGTTGTCCTTTGGGCAGCACTTATATGCAGCATCAGCGTCTGGATCCCGGCTGCACGGCTCCAGAGGCTCTTGCGCTCACCAACGTGGTGACCGGTTGTACGGTTTTGGTCAACCGCGCTCTGCTGGATCAGGCGCTGCCCATACCCCCGGAAGCTCTGATGCACGACTGGTGGCTGGCCCTCGTAGCCAGTCGTTTCGGCGCGATCGGCTGGCTGCCGCAGCCGACGATGCTGTATCGCCAGCACGGCGGCAACGTGCTGGGTGCCCAGGGTTTGGGGCTGGCTTACTGGATGACACGGCTCCGGAATCTCTTGGTTGATCCCGCCGCTGGTGGCCATACCCGCGCGGCGTTGCAACAGGCGGCGTGTTTTGAGCAGCGTTACGGACAGGCTTTGTCGCCACTCCCTGCGCTGATGCAGGTGACGCGCCGCCGCCGTTGGCTGGCGTTGTGCCGTCTCCCTGCGCATCAACGTCCTTGGAAACATGGGCCATTGCGGACGCTGGGGTTATACGGTCTGCTGGCTTGGATGCCCCGATGAAAGTCCGATCCCTGATCCGTCGTTTGCGCACCTCCGCTCAGGTGCTGCGTGGGGATCCAGGGGTTGTTCTGCGTTTGCCGCGCTTTGTTTGGCGGACCCTCAAGGAAGGGCCACGCGCCAGCCTGGATCGGTTGCGGCGCCTCAGCGATCCGCTGCGTTTCTCGGTGGATTACGAGGCTTGGCTCGCCGAATTTGGCACCACGGCGTTGGAGAAGGAGGCCATGCAGGCCTGGGCCAAGGCGTTGCCTGAACCGGCTCAGATCGCTGTGCTGATGCCTGTGTTCAACCCCAAGCCCGAGTGGTTGCAGGCGGCGATCGCTTCGGTTCAAGCGCAGCTTTACCCCCATTGGCAGCTCTGCATCGCTGATGACTGCTCCACGGATCCCCGCATCCGCCCGCTGCTGGAAGCGGCGATGGCGGCTGATCCCCGCATCCAGGTGGTGTTCAGGGAGCGCAATGGGCACATCTGCGCAAGTTCCAACAGCGCTTTGCAGGTGGTGCGAGCTCCCTGGCTGGCCTTGCTGGATCACGATGATCTGCTGCCCGACGATGCATTGATCTGGGTGGCGCAGGCCATTCAGTCCCATCCGGAAGCGCGGCTGTTTTACTCCGATGAAGACAAGATCAGTCCGGATGAGACGCGGTTCGACCCCTACTTCAAGGGGGACTGGAATCCCCTGCTGATGCAGGCGCAGAACACGTTTTCCCATCTCGGCGTCTACAACACCGCATTGGTGCGGTCTGTGGGTGGCTTCCGAGAGGGGTTTGAAGGTTCACAAGACCACGACTTGGTGTTGCGTTGCAGTGAGCGGTTGCGCCGTGATCAGATCGTGCATATTCCGCGGGTGCTTTACCACTGGCGCGTGCATCCCGAAAGCACGGCAGGGGGTGCTCAGGCCAAGCCGTACACGGTGCAAGCCGCGGAGCGTGCCATTACAGAACATCTTCAGCGTCAGCAGCTGCCCTTGCAGGCCGTGGGCTGGACTCCGCTTGGATTCAGGGCCGAGCTGGCCCTGCCTGAGCCCGCCCCGCGGGTCAGCGTGATCATCCCCACGCGCAATGGCTTGAAGGTGCTCGAGCCTTGTCTCAACAGTTTGCTTCGCATCACCCGCTACCCCGATTTTGAAGTGCTGGTGGTGGACAATGGATCGGATGATCCAGCCACGCTGCGCTTCCTGGAAGGGTTGGAGCAGCAGGGCAAGATCTGCGTGCTGCGTGATCCCAGCCCGTTCAACTACTCAGCGCTCAACAACAAAGCCGTGGAGCAAGCCACGGGCACGTTGGTCTGTCTGCTCAACAACGACATTGAGGTGATTGAGCCTGACTGGCTCGAAGCCCTGGTGGTTCAGGCGTTGAGACCCGGCGTGGGTGCGGTCGGTGCACGTCTGCTCTACCCCAATCGAACCCTGCAACACGCGGGTGTGTTGCTTGGTGTGGGGGGTGTCGCCAACCATGCTCACCTCGGCTGGCCTGGCGAGCATCCGGGCTATTTCTCGAGAGCGCAGTTGAACCAGGAGATGGCGGCTGTGACGGGCGCTTGCCTCGTGGTGCGCAAGGAGCACTACTTGAAGGTGGGGGGTCTTGATGCCACGCATCTCAAGGTGGCGTTCAACGATGTCGACTTCTGCTTGAAGCTTCGGGAGATCGGTCTCCACAACGTTTATGTGGGTGCCGCCAAGCTCATCCATCACGAGTCGGTGAGTCGTGGCCAGGATTTGAGTCCTGAGAAAGCCGCTCGCTTTGCATCAGAAGTGGCTTGGATGCAGCAGCGCTGGGGTGAGCAGCTCAAGCACGACCCCGCCTACAACCCCAATCTTTGTCTCGATAATCCCCATTTCCGGCTCTCCTGGCCGCCACGTTTGGAGCGCTGGCCTGTACCGGCGCAAGAGAGTGCGCAGGCTTAGCCCTTGGATGGCGGCCAGATCGCTTGGTCATGGCATTGCGGCAAATCGAGCCAGGGATGCCGGGCCTGCAACAAGCGACTGAGGCGGCGTTCCTGTTTGGTGGTGCTCTCCGCACGCATGGAGCTGCTGTGGCTGGTGTACGTCGCCAGCACCTGGGGGCAGAGCACCCCGTGCCAACCGGCATCGATCAACGAGCACCAGAAGTCGAAGTCTTCCCAGCCACCTGGGATGTGGGTGTAGCCGCCGATGGCCTCCCAGGCCTCACGCCGCACCAGGGCCATGGCATCGATGTAGTTCCCGCCTCGTAAAAGCTGTTGCTGCCATGGGGTGTCACTCACCAACACCCGTGGATCATCACTCCCTTGTTCCGCTTGGACTCGCACCAGACTGTGCACCACCGCGCAATTGGCTGCGCTGTGCCGCGCGAGCTGGCCGCACTGTTGCAGGGCCAGGGGTTCCAGCTGATTGTCGGCATCCAGCACAAAGCACCAGGGGCTTGTGGCCAATCGAAAAGCAGTGTTCCTTGCAGCGGCCAGTCCACCATTGCTGTTGTGCTGCAACAGCAAGCAGCGTCCGAGTTGCGGATGGTGTTCTTGCATCCATGTCCGCACAACGGCGGCGCTGTCGTCGCTTGAGGCATCGTCCACCACGATCAGCTCGGTGGAGCCGGCTTCGCTCTGGGCCAGCACACTGTTGAGGGCATCCAGGATGCGAGCCCCGTAGTTGTAGAGGCTGATGCAGACGCTCAGGCCTCTGCTGCGCTGCCTCTTGTCCTGATCGAACAGCACACGGACGCTTGGCGCAGGGGTTTGGCAAGGCTCTGCTGGCGGGCAGCCTTGGCGGTACCAGTGCAGTTCTTGCTGCAGCTCACGGCCGCTGATCGCTGCGTTCAGGATCAGGATCGGGGCTTTTTGCGCAGCACCGGTTTGGCGCAGGACCTGCCAGCCCTGCATCTGTTGCTCCTCAGGTGTGATCTGCTGGCGCACCAGTTCGAGCCCGTTGCTCAGGCAACCTTGCAGCCACTGAGCTAGCAGGTGAGCGCTCCGGGAATCGCCCTGCGTCAGCCCATTGAACCCGGGGATGCCGAGCAGGGGTGGATGCAGCTCTTGGCTGAGTGCGGGGCTTTCAGTGCCAAGGCAGAGGGTTGTTCCAAGGCATCGGAGCTGCTCGGGTGCTGCGAGCCCCAGCGTCTCAGCGCAGGCATCCCAATTGCCGTTCATGGGAGTGAGATAGCCGTTGGTGGTTTGGTGGGGGTGCAGCCAGGAGGCGTTCACGCCGAACTGACGCAGCAGCCTCACCCGATCGCGATCGGGATCCCAGACCCGCTCCAGTTGCGCGAGTGCCAGCAGTTCCTCAGCACCCAGCTGGCCGCTGCAGACATCCATCAGGTTGAGGGCGACCAGGCTTTCTGTTGCACGGCCAAAGGGCAGGACCAGGATCTCTCCATCTGACGCCCTCTCGATCGGGCAGTGTTGAATCCAGGCATGCACTGGCCACTGATTCAGGTCGCCGCCGCGCACCTGGAGTGTGATCGCGGACTCCGATGAACTCCAGGGTTCTGCCGCCGGGGTGGATCCGGCGAGCAGAGCGATGCGCTCCAACTCCAAGCTGCGGAACCCCTGTGTTTCCCAGAAATGCAGCTGGTGCTCCGCTGCCGGCCCTTGGCTGCCGCAGCTCAGTTCAGCCAAAGCGCCCCAGGGATGCTCGGCCACCCGGTTCACAGCTGGCTTGCCCAGCCATTGCTTCACGCGTTGTTTGATTCGGCTGCGCCGGCGGGGCAGCGGGGCCGGGGCAGGCAGCTCAGGTTGTCGGTTCAGCCACTGCTCCAGCGCTTGCCGCACGGGGCGTTGCCGTTCAACCGGCTGGAGTGCCAGCTGGTTCAGGCGTTGATACATTGCCTGAACCGGTCGGAACAGGGGGGTGGGCAGATCGTGCAGGCGACTGCGGCGGTGCTCTGGTTTGACAGCCTTTAGTGCCTGACGCTGCTGGTCTTGTGAGGCCTCTGGGGCCAGGTTGTTCACCTGCTTGAGAGCCGTGTCTGGGGTGAACCAGTGGCTGTAGCTCACCACTTGAAGCGGCAGGTCAGCGCCGTCGCGCAGCACCTGGGCGTTGTGGTGCCACCACAGGCGCTGGGCACGCCATCCATCCATGCCGGTGACGGCTTGATCCCGCCGCACCAAGGAAACCATCACTTCCGCGGGATCGCGCACCGCTAACAGCAGTTGCAGAGGGATCTTCAGCGTCAGGCAGGCTTGCTTCCAGAGCGGCAGCAGCAGGCTGCTGCGGGGATCCTTGATCGCCCAGGGACCCTGCTGCCGCTCGGCTTCGACCTGCAACAGCGCGATCAGATCCTTCAGGGCCTGCTGCCCAGGCTCGCTGGTCAGCCAGTTCTGGGGGAGGCGATGCATTCCCCGCGGGGAGGGCCACCAGCGCTCGAGATCAATCAGCAGCTGCTCTTGCAGGGCGGTGATGTCGGCGCGTTCGAAATAGCCCTCTGGATTGTGGGTGTCACCGGCAATTAACGGACCCGGCATGGCGATTCCACAGGCCGGCAACAGCGATCCCAGCAGCGAGGTGCCGCTGCGATGCATGCCAACAATCAGGGTGAGCGGTGGTCGCTGGCTCATGGGGTCGTCAGCTGTTTGGCAATGGCTGCGGCCCATTGACTGGTGCTGAGGGGGCCGGGATGGTTGTCAAACGGTTCGAGGTTGTCGCGGGTCCAGAGAGAGCTCTTGCCTCGGAGATCCAAGACGGCAACGCCGCGTTGGCGGTAATGGCTGATCACGGCACTGTCGTCAGCCCCTTGCAGCCACAACACCACAGGTGTGGCCTGCAAAGCCTTCACGTCCTGCAGGATCGCATCGATCAATGCGGTGGTGACCTGAATCTGGACGTTGCCGTCAGGATCCGGGCCTGGATGGTCTTGGAACAGCGGAACCTGCGAGATGCTGAGCGTTCCATTCACAAGCTCAGCACGGGGGTGGCTGTAAGCCTTGGCTAGCTCAGGTTGGCGTTGAAGCTGTTGTTGAAAGGTGCCGCAGCGTGGGTTGAAGGTTTTCAGGCGTGAGGGAGCCGCCACATTGCGTTTGAGGTAGTAATCGGCATGGCCAAGCAGCACATGGCCGCCCTGGAGTTGTTGGCGCAGCGCTGCAGGAATCAGACTTGGCGTGTCGATGGAATCGCGCAACATCAGCCACTGGTGCACGGTGCCGAATCCACCCCCGGCGTAATTGGCAACGGGTTGATTGGGCAACAGGCTTTGCAGTTGCCACGCCAAGGAGGCGTTGTCGGAGAGGCCCGCACCAAACACGAAGCTGTCGCCGAGCAGCAACACAGCGGGCTCGGAGCGGTTGTGCAGGGTCGGTGGGTAGCTCAGCCGTTCGCCTTGGGGGCCCGTGGTCAACGACCACTGGTAGCGGTTCACCGCTCCCTGGATGCCTTGGCGCTCAATGGTGTGTGGCAGCTGAATGGTGGCCGTGTGGCTGCTGTTCGGCTTGTACCAATAGCCAAGGGTGGGATCCGGGCGGTACGGCGAGTTGGGCTCCCAGGTGGTTTTGCGATCACAGCCTTTGACTGACTCATCCGCCTTGGGTCGGTTGGAGTCTTTGAAGCGCCGCGCCAGTCGCACCAGGGCCAGTGGTTCTCCTTCCCGTTGGGCCATCAGAGCTGCTGTCACCTCGGCCAAGGCGAGCAAGCCCGCTAACACCAGCAGGTTGATGACCAGCAGTTTGCGCATCAGAGCTGGCTCAAAACAAGCTGTAGATGAAGGGTGCGACCACGGTGCCTTGCGTGAACACCAGCAGGGCGCCCATGAGCACCAGCGTGATGATCAAAGGGGCGAGCCAATACTTCTGGCGCACCTTCATGAATGCCCAGAGATCAGAGAGGAGATCAATCAGGTCACGCATGGGCAGGAGCGACCGGCATCAGAACGGACGCTCGAGATTAACTGTCTTGTCGGCGCAGCTTTCGCGGTAGCTGTCGAGCTCTGGCTTGAAGGATCGGCGCAAGGGGTCATGCCCAAGCAAGCGCATGGCGATCGCGATCGGCTGCAGCACAACCAGATAAATCAAGCCGAGAATCAGATGGCTGTTGATCCAGCCCAGGCCATGGCCCAAGAGCATCCACAGCCCATAGGGCCGTTGCAGTTGCTTGGGCGCAATCAGCCCCATGGCAATGCAGAGACTGCCGAGCACGATCGGCCAAGTGGGTGAGGCTGTGTTGTGCAGCCATGGCCAGATCAGGCTGAAGACCAAGGGCAGAAACAACCCGAGCGTGAGCCCGAAATTGCGCAACTGCTGCTCGCTGGCTTTGGGAATCGTGGGTAGCGACATCATGGTTAATCCAGCTCGAATTCCTGCATCCAGGTTTGGTCGGATTCCGATGATTTGGGTTGTTCGTGTTTCAGCAGGATTTGGTTTTCCAGCACCAACGCATCCATTTCGGTGCGCATGAAACAGCGGTAAGCATCTTGCGGTGTGCAAACAATCGGTTCGCCGCGCACATTGAAGCTGGTGTTCACAAGCGTGGGACAGCCCGTGCGGGAATGGAAGGCCGATAGCAGGCCATGAAACCTGGGGTTAGTGGCAGCATGAACGGTTTGCACCCGTGCTGAATAGTCCACGTGGGTGACGGCAGGCAGCGATGAGCGCGGCACATTCAGCTTGTCGATGCCAAAAAGCTGATTTTGCTCGTCAGTCATCGGAATACAGAGCTCTTTTTTTATAGGCGCCACAATCAACATGTAGGGGCTGTCTTGATCAAGTTCGAACTGATCACTCACATGCTCTGCCATCACCGAGGGTGCGAAAGGTCGGAAGCTTTCGCGGTATTTGATTTTCAGGTTCATCACGCTTTGCATCGCTTGACTGCGTGGATCTCCAAGGATGGATCGGGCTCCAAGCGACCGTGGCCCAAATTCCATGCGTCCATTCAGCCAGCCCACCACCTTGCCTTGGTCAAGAAGCTCGGCAACCGTGTTGAACAGCTGCTCGTCATGTTCGGTGTGGAAAGGGATGTCCTGTTCTTGCAGATAGTTGCAAATGTCTTGGTTGCTGAAGGCTGGACCTAAATAAGTGCCCTGCATGGTGTCGCCCGCAGGTAAAGAGCGCGGCTGGTTGAAGTGCTGATGCCAGGTGATCAGTGCGGCGCCAAGGGCTGATCCGGCATCGCCGCTGGCGGGTTGGATCCAAATCTTGTCGAATGGACCCTCGCGTAGCAGCCTGCCGTTAGCAACACAATTCAATGCGACGCCACCCGCAAGGCATAAGTGTTTTGCGCCAGTTTCTTTGTGCAAGCTGCGCGCAAGGGCAAGCACGATTCTTTCGGTGACGACCTGGATGGATGCGGCCAGGTCCATGTGAAACGGCTCGAGATCACTTTCAGGATCACGCGGCGGTTGGCCAAACAACGCATGGAAGCGTTGGCTTGTCATTCGAAATCCACGATGGAACTTGAAAAATTCAAGATTGAGCCTGAAGGTTCCATCGGGTTTGACGTCGATTAAATGGTTGTAAATCATGTCAACATATTTGGGTTCGCCATAGGGGGCAAGTCCCATTAATTTGTATTCTCCTGAGTTCACCTTGAATCCGCAATAAAAGGTGAAAGCTGAATACAGAAGCCCCAGTGAATGTGGGAAAGAAAGTTCCCAGTGGGGCTTCAATTCATGCCCTGTGCCGATCCAGGCTGATGTGGTCGCCCATTCCCCAACGCCATCCATGCAGAGCACGGCTGCAGACTCAAAGGGACTTGGAAAAAATGCGGCTGCGGCGTGAGAGAGATGGTGCTCCGAGAACAGCAGAGGAGGAATCGTTGATCCAGCGCCAGCAATCGTCTGCAAGTTCTTTTGGATCGTGCGCTTCAGAAAGAGCTTTTCTTTCAGCCACGTCTGCATCGCGGCCACGAACGACCGTCCTCCCCGAGGGGAAGCACCGATGTAGGTCTCGAGCAGACGCTCAAACGTGAGCAGTGGTTTCTCGTAGTAGGTGACGGCATCCAGGTCGCTGATGTTCAGCCCCGCTTGATCGAGGCAGAAGCGAATGGCACGGCTTGGGAAGCTTGGATCGTGCTTGCGTCGACTGAAACGTTCTTCCTGCGCTGCGCTGACCACGCGGCCGTCGATCAGCAGTGCTGCGGCGCTGTCGTGGTAGTAGGCAGAGATCCCCAGGATGGCCGTCATGACAATCGTTTCAGGAGCACCTTGGTTGCGGAAGATTAACGCTCTCTTCTGTTCCCTAGGAATTTCAGGATTGTCCGTTCGTTGAAGTTCTGGGCTTTTGCGGGTCGCGTTGGCTTCAGCGTTCGGTGTGGCTTCGGCCATTGATTCAGGGGAAAGCCGCACGAATCATCCCGCTTTAGCCCGGTACTCTTTTGATGGTCTTTTCGTGTGGAGTGCTGGCTGCCATTGCAATGACAGATCCAGGCCCCATCCCTCCTGCACCGGTCGCACTCCATCTGGAAGGGGTGCGTCTGGATATTCCGGTTTTCACTAACGAGACCCGCAGTCTCAAAGCGTCGTTGATCCGCTCAGTGACAGGGGGATCGCTTCGGCGCCAACGGGGTGGAGCGGTTGTGACGGCTCTGCAGGACATCAACTGCACCATCCATGAAGGCGAACGCATTGCCTTGATCGGCCATAACGGTGCTGGCAAAAGCACGTTTCTGCGCCTGATTTCAGGGATCTATCAGCCCACGGCGGGCCTGTTTCAGGCTCAGGTGCCGGTGTTCCCGATGATTCACAAGAGTTTCATCACCAGCGACGAACTAAGCGGCCTCCAGGCCATGAAGGCGCATTACCTCCTCATCCATGGCAATTTGCTTGGCTTCGAGGCCTTTCAGGACGATGTCGTTGGCTTTGCCGGTCTGGGTGATTTCATTCATCTGCCCTTGAAGACCTACAGCCAGGGAATGGCGGCAAGGCTGCTGTTTGCGGTGCTCACCAGTGGCAGCCATGAGTGTCTTGCCATGGATGAGGGCTTCGGAGCCGGGGACACGCACTTCTATGACAGGGCTCAGGATCGCCTCGAGCGTTTTCTGGATACAGCGGGAACTCTGCTGCTCGCGTCCCATGCAGAGGCTCTCTTGAGGCGTTTCTGCAGTCGTGGTTTGGTGTTCAGGGAAGGCCGCATCGTCTTCGACGGTCCGCTGAACGACGCCCTGGCTTATTACAACCAACCCTGATGACCCCCTCGCTTCTGCCTGGTTCTGCCAAGCCCGCGCGTTGCAGTGTGCGCAGCACGCTGAGAGAAGCCTGGCGGATGCGTCGCGTGTGGTGGTTCACCGCTTCGGCACGCACGAAAGCGCGTTTTGTGCGCACTTATTTCGGCAGCTTCTGGCTTGGTCTTTCCAATCTGTTTTCGATTGCAGTTCTGGCGGCTGTGTACGGCACTGTGTTCAAAGTGCAAGATTTTCAGACTTATGTGGTGTATCTAGGCTTGGGTCTGGTGGTTTGGAACGCGATTGCTGCCGCGATTTCATCAGCGCCCACTCTGTTTCTGCACAATCATTCGCATGTGCACAACACCAACCTTAATCCGGTGTTTTACACCTTGGAAGAGTGGTCGTTTCAGCTGCAGACCTTCGTGATGTCCTTCTTACTGGTGGTGGCTGTTCTTAGCTGTTTTCAGCTCAGCTTGATTCCTTATCTGTTCGTAGGTTGGCTGCCGATTCTCAATCTGCTGCTGTTCCTTTACTGGTGTCCAGTGCTGATTTGTTTGCTCGGAGCGCGTTATCGCGATCTCTATCAACTCGTGCCAGTGGCCCTTCAGTTGATTTTCCTGTTGTCGCCGATTCTTTTTGAGAAAGAGAATTTGGGTGCAATGCAATGGACGGCAAATTTCAATCCTCTTTATCGCGTGCTCAGCCCGGTGCGTCACACCTTGATGACCGGTGAAGTGATTTGGTCGCAAAATGCAGTTGTTCTGCTGGCCAATGTGGTGGGCCTCTGGCTTGCGATCCGGTTGATCAACCGTGAACGACCCAATCTTCCATTTTTGATTTGATCCAAGTCTGTTCCTTTCGCCACCGACAGCAATTGGCGTCACCCGTCAGTCCCCTAGAAACTCCAAGATTTCCCGGTCTTTGAGGTTCTGGGCTTTGCCGCTGCGCACTTCGCGGAGGGTACTGCCGTTGGCGGCGGCCATGGTTCTGAGGTTGTCCTGGAGGCTGCGCACCTGGCCTTCCAGCTGGTCGATTCGCTCCATCAGGTTGCGGATCACGCTGGCCTCCGCATCAGGTAGCGCCGAATGGGCCAGGGGGTTGATCCGCACGCCGCTCTGGTGGATCACCCGGCCGGGGATGCCCACCACGGTGCAGTCTGCTTCCACATTGCGCACCACCACCGACCCCGCACCGACGCGTGTGTTGGCGCCCACTTCAATCGCACCGAGCACCTTGGCGCCGGCCCCGATCACCACGTTGTTGGCGAGGGTGGGGTGGCGCTTGCCGTGTTCCTTGCCCGTTCCGCCCAGGGTGACGCCCTGATACAGCAGGCAGCGATCGCCCACTTCGGCGGTTTCGCCGATCACCACACCCATGCCGTGGTCGATGAACACCCCATGGCCGATGGTGGCGCCTGGGTGGATCTCCACGCCAGTGAGGCCTCGCCCCAGTTGGCTGAGCAGGCGGGCGGGCAGCTTGAGGGGCAGCCTGGAGCGCCACAGCCGGTGGCTGAGGCGGTGCAGGGTCAACGCCTGAAAGCCCGGGTAGCAGAGCAGTATCTCCAGCGGCCCACGCGCTGCGGGGTCCCGTTCACGGATGATCGCCAGGTCGGCGCGGAGGTGGTTGAGCATGCCTGGGCGCCGCGCTTTCAGCACTGAAGGGCGTCATTGTGGCAGCTGGCAGTGCTCAGCTGGTCTGTAGGCCGATCTCCTTGCGCAGCTGCTCGATCGTGTCGCCACTCAGGTAGCTCTCGGCGCAATGCACCTGGGGCATGCGCATCAGCTGGGAGCGGTTCTGGCGCAAGCTCTGCTCCACCAGGGGCATGCTGGGGCGATCGCACAGCACATGGCTGGAGGCCCGCAGCAGGGCCAGCAGGCGGCTCTGCACATCCGGCGTTGCGGTCATCAGCAGCAGTTCGTTGCCGCGCATCGAGTGGAGGATGACTTCGGCCGCCCGCAGGATGCCCGGGCTGATGCTCACCAGGCCCACGCAGCTTCCCTGCCGCAGCTCCTTCAGCATCGCCAGCTCGCCGCGGAAGTCGTTGAGGTCCACGGCCACGGCCCGCACGCCGTGTTTCTTGGCCAGCTCTTCCACGGGTTGCAGGAAGTAGCGACTGGTCACCACCGTGCCATTACTGGCGCTCTCCAGCACGCTTTCCAGCTCCTCCATCGGCACCACCTCCACGGGCACGTCCAGGCAGGGCTCCAGCTCTTCGGCGATCAGCATCGAGGCGCCGATGTCTTCCCGGGGGGTGCTCACCAGCACGCGGGCGCCGCAGCGCAGGCGCCAGTCGATTTCACGGGTGAGCAGGTCGCGGGTCTGCTGCAGGGTGCAGCCGGCATTCAGCAGCCCATCCACGCATTTGCGCACCTCGCGGTCGATGTCGGTGACCCCGCGGTTGCGCATGGTCATCGGCGAGCGGATTTCCCGCGGCTTCTGCTGGTCGCGCACGTAGATGCCGGAGCCGGCCATGGCTTCCACCACGCCATCGGTTTCCAGCTGGCGGTACACCTTGCTGATCGTGTTGCGGTGCAGGCCGGTCTGCATCGCCAGCTGACGCGTGCTGGGCAGGCGATGACCCGGGGGGTAGTGCCTGGCGGCGATGGCGAAACAGATCTGGTTGTACAGCTGGGTCGACGCGGGGATATCGCTTTCCTGCTGGATGTGGAATCGCACGCCGGTGGGCCGGATCAAGATGCGGCCACCATAAGGAGTGAACGGCTCGGTGACAATTGGCCGGGTGGTCAGTGTCCCTATGCCAGTTCCCGTTGCACCGGAAATCGAGTCCCGCTGGTGCGTGGTGGATGGAGGCCCGGTGCCCCTGCGCTGCTGGTGGTCGCTGCCGGAGCCGCTGAGTGGCGGCCAGGAGGAGGTAGCACGGATCCGTAACCAGAAAGGCTCAGCAACGGAGCGAAAACGTACCGTTTTGGTGCTTCCCGAGGTGTTTGGCGTGAACGCTTGGGTGCGCTCTGTGGCCGATCGCTTCGCATCCATGGGCGTTCCGGCCCTGGCGATACCCCTGTTCGCGCGCACAGCTCCGGAGTTGGATCTCAGTTATGGCGAGATGCAACTTGCGCATGGACGGGAGCACAAAAACGCCACCCATGCCGATGAAATCCTGGCTGATCTGCAGGCGGCGATCGCCTGGCTTCAGCGCAGCCTGGAGGCTACGGATCTGGAGATCATCGTGGTGGGGTTCTGCTTTGGCGGCCATGCCACCTGGCTGGCGGCCACCCTGCCTGGGGTGACCCGCAGCTTCGCGTTTTATGGCGCTGGCGTCGTGCAGGGGCGGCCCGGTGGCGGCGCTCCCACCCTGGAGCTGCTGCCGCAGGTGTCAGGAGCGTTCACCTGTCTGTTCGGCCTCGACGACCCGCTGATTCCCGCCAGTGATCGCGTAGCGATTGCAGCGGCCTTGCAGGCTGCTGATCCCGAGGGGCAACGCTTGCGCGCTGTCAGCTATGCCGGCGCGGATCACGGCTTCATGTGTGATGCCCGCGCTGCCTTTCACGACAAAGCCGCCAGCGCGGGCTGGCGGCTGTTGGAGGACGCGCTTGGGCTGAGCTGATCAGACGATCAGCCGCTGTTGCTGGGTTTGCCCACCGTGCGCACAGCGCGCGGGGGTGCTGTGATCGTGCGCACCGCCTTGTTCACCACTTCCTCTTTGTCGTCCTTTTTCACCAGCGGTGTTTTGCGTGGCGTCAGGAACATGATCATGTTGCGGCCTTCCCGTTTGGGGGGCTGCTGGATCTCGGCCGGTTCCTCGAGGTCTTTGGCCATGCGGCGCAGCAGCGTTTCGGCCAGAGCGGTGTGCTGGATCTCGCGGCCACGGAAGATCACGGTGCACTTCACCTTGTCGCCCGCCTTGAGGAAGCGCTGGGCCTGACCGATCCGCACGTCGTAATCGTGCTGGTCGATCTTGTAGCGCATCTTGACCTCCTTGACTTCGGTCTGGTGCGACTTCTTCTTGGCCTCTTTGGCTTTCTTTTCCTGCTCGAACTTGTATTTGCCGTAGTCCATGATCCGGCACACCGGCGGATCGGCCTTTTCGCTCACCAGCACCAGGTCGAGTTCACGCTCTTTAGCCACAGACAGAGCTTCTTCCCTGTCGATCACCCCGAGTTGGGTGCCGTCGGCATCGACCACCCTCAACTGGGGATAGTTGACGCGCTCGTTGATGTTGGGAAGCTCCCGGACGGGGGCACGGCGGTCAAAACGGGGACGTGGTGGCATTCAGTGAGTGCAGGGGCGGCTCGGCCGCAATCAGCCAAGCAATGTTGTAAGGCTCACCCTAGACCCGCCTCGATCAGCTGGGTGGCTTCCTTAAGGGCATCAGCATCTCCCAGCCAATGCGGCTGGTGCTGACGCCGGAACCAGGTCCGCTGGCGTTTGGCGAATTGCTGGGTGCGTTGGGTGGTCTGACGGATGGCCCGGTCCTGGTTCAGGCGGCAATCCAGCACTTGCAGGGCCTCGCCGTAGCCGATGGTTTGCAGCAACGGCAATGCTGCGCCGTAGCGCTCCTTGAGTTGGCGGGTCTCCTCCAGCAGGCCACCGGCATACAGCTCTTCTGTGCGCTGGCTGATGCGCTGGCGCAGATTGGCCGGGTTCAGGCCCAGTTCCAGCACCCGCCAGGGTGGTGGCTCGGCGCTGGTCTGCTCGCTCATGGGCTGGCCGGTGGCATAGAGCACCTCCAGGGCGCGCTGGGTGCGCACAGCATCTGCCGCGGCGATGCGTTGGCCGGCGGCCGGGTCAGCTCCCTGCAGCAATTGATGGCAGACCGGTTGGCCCAGGTCGTCCAGCTGCTGGCGCAGGGCGGGCTGGGGCGGAACGGCCGGAGGGCGCAGGCCACTGGTGAGGGCTTTCAGATACAAGCCGCTGCCCCCCACCAGGAAGGCCATGCCGCGTGTCTGCAGGCTGCGGTTCACCGCTTTGGTTGCTTCCTGCTGGAACTCCTGCAGGGTGATCGGTTGGTCAGGGCGACGCAGGTCCAGCAAGTGATGGGGCACCCGTGCCTGCTGGGCGGCGGTGGGCTTGGCCGTGCCCACATCCATCTCGGCGTAAAGCTGGCGCGAATCGATGTTGAGGATCTCCAGTTCGAAGCGTTCCGCCAGCTCCAGGCTCAGTGCCGTCTTGCCGCTGGCGGTGGGTCCCAGCAGCACCACCACCAGTGGTGCATCCTGCGCTGCGTTGGGCGCTGCAGGTGGGCTGGAGTCGGGCATCGAGCGGAAAGGGGGTGCACCCCTGCAAAAAATGACGTCTGAGAGGCCTCTGTGAGCGTCTCTGTTGCGCCGGTGGTAAATTCAGCCTGACAGGAAGCCTGGCCGACCGAAAGCGCATGAGCGAAGCCGCGAAAGTACAGGCGGCCTACGGTGCCGAACAGATTCAGGTGCTGGAGGGCCTTGAGCCCGTCCGCAAGCGCCCCGGCATGTATATCGGCACCACGGGGCCGAGGGGCTTGCATCACCTTGTGTATGAGGTGGTGGATAACTCCGTCGATGAAGCGCTGGCGGGGCACTGCAACGAAATCCAGGTGGTGCTGTGTGAGGACGGCTCCGCCTGCATCACCGACAACGGCCGCGGCATTCCTACCGACGTGCACCCGCGCACCGGCAAGAGCGCGCTGGAAACGGTGCTCACCGTCCTGCATGCCGGCGGCAAGTTCGGCGCCGGTGGTTACAAAGTCTCCGGTGGTCTCCACGGCGTCGGCGTCTCGGTGGTCAACGCCCTGAGTGAATGGGTCGAGGTCACCGTTCGCCGGCAGTCGAAGCTGCACCGCCAGCGCTTTGAGCGGGGCGCCCCGATTGGCAACTTGGCCTCGGAAGATCAGCCGGCCGACGAAGGCGGCCGCACCGGCACCAGTGTGCGCTTCAAGCCCGATATCGAGATCTTCACGGGCGGCATCGTTTTTGATTACGCCACCCTGTCGGCCAGGCTGCGGGAGCTGGCCTATCTCAACGGTGGCGTACGCATCGTGTTCCGGGATGAGCGCGAGTCGGCACGCGACGCCGAAGGCAATGCCCACGAGGAGATTTACTTCTACGAAGGCGGCATCAAGGAATACGTCGCTTACATGAATGCGGAGAAGGATGCGCTGCATCCCGAGATCATTTATGTGAATGCCGAAAAGGATGGCGTTTCGGTGGAAGCGGCACTCCAGTGGTGCGTGGATGCCTACTCCGACAGCATCCTTGGCTTTGCCAACAACATCCGCACCGTCGATGGCGGCACCCACATCGAGGGTCTAAAGACCGTGCTCACTCGCACGCTCAATACCTTTGCCCGCAAGCGCGGCAAGCGCAAAGAAGCGGATTCCAATCTCGCTGGCGAGAACATCCGTGAGGGTCTGACGGCTGTGTTGTCGGTCAAGGTGCCGGAGCCTGAATTTGAGGGCCAAACCAAAACCAAGCTCGGCAACACCGAGGTGCGCGGCATCGTCGACAGCCTGGTGGGTGAGGCCTTGAGCCAATACCTGGAATTCAATCCGGGTGTGATCGACATGATCCTGGAGAAGGCCATTCAGGCCTTCAATGCTGCGGAAGCTGCCCGCCGTGCCCGCGAGCTGGTGCGCCGCAAGAGCGTGCTGGAAAGTTCAACCCTGCCGGGCAAGTTGGCCGACTGCAGCACTCGCGATCCATCCGAATCTGAGATCTACATCGTGGAGGGCGACTCCGCTGGTGGATCCGCCAAGCAGGGCCGTGATCGGCGCTTCCAGGCGATTCTTCCATTGCGGGGCAAGATCCTCAACATTGAGAAAACCGACGACGCCAAGATCTACAAAAACACCGAGATCCAGGCATTGATTACAGCTCTCGGTTTGGGCATCAAAGGCGAAGACTTTGATGTGAAAAATCTGCGTTACCACCGCGTCGTGATCATGACCGACGCCGACGTGGATGGCGCGCACATTCGCACCCTGCTGCTCACCTTCTTCTATCGCTATCAGAAGGAGCTTGTGGAAGGTGGCTACATCTATATCGCCTGCCCGCCGCTCTACAAAGTGGAGCGCGGTAAGAAGCACAACTACTGCTACAACGAATCTGAGTTGCAAAAAACCATCGACGGATTCGGCGAGAAAGCCAACTACAACATTCAGCGATTCAAGGGTCTGGGTGAAATGATGCCCCAGCAATTGTGGGAAACCACCATGGATCCCACCACTCGCACCATGAAGCGTGTAGAGATCGAAGATGCCCTGGAAGCTGATCGCATCTTTACGATCCTGATGGGCGACAAGGTCGCTCCCCGTCGTGAGTTCATCGAAACCCACAGCGCTGAGCTCGACATGACAGCGCTCGACATCTGATGAATCGCTCAGCCGCCGCGATGCTGCGCTGGAGCTGGTTGCTTGGCGTGTCGTTGCTCGGCCCTGCCGCCCTGCCGGCGGGTGGTGCCGAACGTCGTTTGCCCCAAGTGCGCCGTTACCAGGGCAGTGGCCCGCTGCTCAGCGGTGATCGCTGCGTTTTGCAGGCCAGCCCACGTGTGGCGGCCCCGTCACTGCGCCGCCTGGAGGTGGGAACGCCCCTGCAGTTGCTGCGCCATTGGCGCAGCGATGACGGCCGTGACTGGATTCAGGTGCAGGTGGCCAGCGGCTCAGCCTTGCCCATGGCTGTTGAAGGTCAGCGGGGCTGGATCCATGGCTGACGTTGCTGCGGCTGATGCCACCCTTCATCAGGCGGTGTTGGTGGGGCTTGGGGCGATTCCCGGCGCCTGGTTGCGTCTGCGGGTGGTCAACCACTTCGATCCGATGGTGCCGCGCAAGCACTGGGGCACGTTGATGGTCAATCTCGCCGCCGCCTTCGCCTTGGGGCTGGTGATGGGTCTTCAGCGCTCCGGCCGCTGCGATCCCTCGGCTGGTGGCACCTCTCCATTGATCCTGCTGATCGGCGTGGGTTTCTTCGGTAGCCTCAGCACCTTCTCCACCTTTGCGGTGGAGGTGCTCAACACCCTGCGTGATCGCCGCTGGGGAGAAGCCCTGTTGCTCGCCGTTGGTTCGGTGCTGGGCGGTTTGCTCGTCGCCGCAGCGGGGTATGGATTGGGGCTGGCTGATGGCTGACAAGACCCTGTCGATGCGCGACGAATTGCAGGAGCTGTTGTTGGTGGCCATTGGAGCGGTGCCGGGGGCGCTGTTGCGCTGGCAGCTCGGTGCTGCGCTGCACGATCGCGACGTGCTGGCCAATGTGCTCGGGGCGCTGATTCTCGGCCTGCTGCTGGGATTGCCCTATCGGCCTCGTCTGCAGCTGCTGATCGGCGTTGGTTTCTGCGGCGCCTTCACCACCTTCAGCAGTTGGATGGTGAACAGCGTCGATCTGCTCAGCTCTGGCCAGCCTTGGGCGGCCGTCGGTTTGATCGGGCTCACCCTGGGGCTGGGCCTTGGCGGCGCAGCCCTCGGGTTGCTGGTGGGTCGAGGGCTGGGTCGCCTCAAGCTCAGGCCTTAAGGGCCGCTTCGATCGCACTGGTGAGCTCGGCGTCTTCCGGCGCGACACCACTCTTGAAGCGGTTGATCACAGTGCCATCCTTGCCCACGAGGAACTTCTCGAAGTTCCAGGCCACATCGCCGGCGGGCTCGGTGGTGTTGAGGGTGGTGTAAGGCTCGGTAGTGCTGCCGCTGGCATGCACCTTGTCGAACAGCTCGAAGCTGGCGCCGTAGGTGGTGGAGCAGAAGCTCTTGATTTCATCCAGGGTGCCAGGCTCCTGGGCACCGAAGTCGTTGCAGGGGAAGCCAAGAACGCACAGGCCTTCAGCTCCGTACTTGTCTTGCAGCGCCTGCAGTCCGGAATACTGCTTAGTGAAACCGCAGCGGCTGGCCACATTCACGATCAGCAGCACCTTGCCGGCGTAGGCGCCGAGGGATTGATCTGATCCCGCAGCGGTTTTCACCACAACGTTGGAGACGTTGACAGACATGCGTAAGTCGGTTTGGAGTGCGACCTTAGCTACGTCGTAGCCTCCATCCAACGACGGATGTTCGTCTGACTGAGTCACCGTCACGAGGAGCCTTTTATGAGGGCGTCGATCTGTTGAGGGCCGGCGCAGTGTTTTTGGTGCTTTGGTCTCATGCAGGAGATCTGCTGCCAGATGTCTTGCGTGCCAGTTCAGGGCTGAATTGGTTTCGTCCGGGGTTTTGGGGCGTCACCATTTTCTTTGCCATCAGTGGCTTTCTGGTGATTGGGCAGTTGCTGGATGTGGTGCTGGGCCAGCGCCAGGAGACTTTGAAGGTGTTTGTGCTGCGGCGCTGGTTGCGCACTGTTCCCACCTACTGGATCCTTTTGGCGTTACTCAGCGGCACTGGTGTTCTGGCTTGGTTGGGCTGGAGCACACTTGCTCTCAATGGATTGTTTTTGCAAGGACCCATGGGACTGGCACCAGTGCTGTTGCCTGTTTCCTGGAGTCTGGTGATTGAAGAATGGAGTTATCTGGCTTTTGCAGCCTTCGCTGCAGTGTTGATGTGTTGTCGCCAGAGGTTTTTGGTTTCGCGGCAGTCGCTCGTGCGCTTATTCCTTGCCGTGCTTCTCGTTGTGCCCGTTGTTGCGGGGTTTGCACGTTTTCATGCGCTTGAGCAGGGTCTTTCTGTGCAAGCTTTAAAGCAAGGTTTGTTGATGCAGACGGATGCTCTCGTCTATGGCGGGCTTCTGGCTTGGTCTTTGCGCCGTTTGCCAAAGCAATTTCATTCGTTTGCGCGGCGGGGCAGTGTGAGCACGCCTGCTGTGATTGGTTTGATCTGTGCCCTTTCTGCGACGGCCCCTGAGCTGTTCAGGGATGTGATGAATCCACTGCCTGAACATGCAAGGGGGTGGATTTCATTTGGTTTTTACCCGCTAGCAGGTGTTTTGGCGGCTGCGTTCGTTGCCGCAAGTTGGCGATTTCAATATCGCTCCTTGCCCACATGGGGAAGCCGTGCTCTTCAGGTTCTCAGTCGCTGTAGCTATTCGGTTTATCTTTTGCACTTGCCAATTGCCTATTTTGTGAGGCAATTAAATCTGCCGGCAGAATTCGGCTTGCTGATTTATTTGGTTGGTTCGATTGTTGTCGGGGATCTTTGTTGGCGGTTGTTTGAGCGTCCTTTTATGGTTTTGAGGAAGCGTCTGGTTTGACTTTTTTGGGTCGTTTTTTATGTGATGTGTTGATATGTGCTTCTTTGATGGTTCTGTGGCTGCTTGAAGCGTCGCTTGCTCTTGGCGCATGCTCTGTTTCGTGCTTCACATCACTATTTCCGGTGACGAGTCTTGGGGAGGCTCGTTGGGCACAATTACACTCGTGATGAGGAATGGGGGCATCGGTGATGGAGCAGGCCCCCGCAGCCTTGGCCGGAGTCGGCTTGGAATCTGAGCAGCTGCTGCAAGAGCTGCAGGCTTTGCTGGAGGTCGGTCACTACGACGCTGCGAAATCGCTGCTTTCGCCCCTCCAAGAGGTTGATATTGCAGAAGCCATCGGTGGTCTGCCCATGACCCTGCAGGCCCTGGCCTTCCGCTTGTTGCCCAAGGATGAGGCGATTGAGGTCTATGAATACCTCGAGCCTCCGGTGCAGCAGAGCCTGCTGGAGCGGCTTCGGTCTGGCGAAGTGCTCGAGATTGTGGAGGAGATGTCGCCGGATGATCGGGTGCGGCTGTTCGATGAGCTTCCCGCCAAGGTGGTGCGCAGGCTTCTCACCGAGCTGAGTCCTGCGGAGCGGCGGGTGACGGCTCAGCTGCTGGGTTACGCCAGTGAGACCGCGGGTCGCCTGATGACGACCGAATACATCGATCTCAAGGAATTTCACAGCGCGGCGCAGGCGCTGGCGATCGTGCGCCGCCGGGCCCGCGACACCGAGACGGTCTACAGCCTGTACGTCACGGACGCCGAGCGCCATCTCACCGGCATCTTGTCGTTGCGGGACCTGGTCACGGCTGATCCTGAGGACCACATCGGTGATGTGATGACCCGTGATGTGGTGAGCATCAACACCGACACCGACCAGGAGGAGGTGGCCCGGGCGATTCAGCGCTACGACTTCTTGGCGGTGCCGGTGGTGGATCGCGAGATGCGTCTGGTGGGCATCGTCACCGTCGATGACGTGATTGATGTGATCGAGCAGGAGGCCACCCGTGACCTCTACGCCGCCGGTGCTGTGGAGGCGGGCGATGAAGACGATTACTTCCAGAGCAATTTGTTTACCGTGGCGCGCCGCCGGGTGGTGTGGCTGTCGGTGCTGGTGGTGGCCAGCCTCGTCACTTCCGAGGTGATCGCCGTCAATGAAGACGTTTTAAAGGAGGTGGTGTTGCTGGCTGCTTTCATTCCGCTGTTGGCGGGAACCGGCGGCAACGTTGGTGCCCAAAGCTCCACGGTGGTCATCCGTGGTCTAAGCACCCAGAGCATTGCCTCCCTGGGGCAGCTCAAGGCCGTGGGCCGTGAGGCGATGGCCGGTTTGCTGCTGGGTTTGTTGATGATGGTGCTGGTGGTGCCCTTCGCTTGGTGGCGGGGTCAGAGCCCGCTGGTGGGCTTGTCCGTGGGCACCAGCCTGCTGGCGATCACCACCCTGGCGGCCACGGCCGGCGCCGGTTTCCCGTTGCTGTTCAACCGCATGGGGCTGGACCCGGCTTTGATGTCGACGCCCTTCATCACCACCTGCACCGATGTGGTGGGCACGCTCATCTATTTAAAGACAGCGCAGTGGTTGCTGGTGCATTGGCCCCAGCTGCTGCAGGGGGCAGGTATTTCTACCCATTTCTTTGCCGCAGCACTTTTCTGAGAGGACGTTTACGTTTCTTAGGAGTACGCTTCACACAACTCAAAGAAGCGTTATGGCTCCTGCTCTCGCCGCTGCTTCCGTTGCGAACGCTGCCAAGATTTCAACCAAGGGTGTGGCATCCACTAAGGCACCCACAGCAAAGGCCACTGCGACCAAGTCGCCGTCCAAAGGCTCGTCCTCTAAAGCTGTTGCCGTCCGCCCATCCGGCACAGATGTCGACCTGGTGCGTTCCTATTTGCGGGACATCGGCCGTGTGCCGCTGCTGAGTCATCAGCAGGAGATCACCCTCGGCCGTCAGGTGCAGGAACTGATGGATCTGGAAGCGCAGGAAGCGGAGCTCAGCGATCAGCGTGGCGGCGAAGCGGTGCCTGCAGCAGAGCTGGCCAAGGCTGCTGGATTGAGCCCAGTACAACTGAAGCGCAAGCTGCATGCGGGCCGCCGCGCTAAGGAGCGGATGGTGGCGGCGAACCTGCGTCTGGTGGTGAGCGTCGCCAAGAAATACACCAAGCGGAATATGGAGCTGCTGGATCTGATCCAGGAGGGAACCATCGGTCTGGTGCGGGGTGTGGAGAAGTTCGACCCGACCCGTGGTTACAAGTTCAGCACCTATGCGTACTGGTGGATTCGTCAGGGGATCACGCGGGCGATTGCGGAGAAGAGCCGCACGATCCGGCTGCCGATTCACATCACCGAGATGCTGAACAAGCTGAAGAAAGGTCAGCGTGAGTTGAGTCAGGAACTGGGCCGCACGCCATCGGTGACGGAACTGGCGGCATTTGTGGAACTGCCAGAAGACGACGTGAAGGACCTGATGTGCCGTGCGCGTCAGCCGGTGAGCCTGGAAATGAAGGTGGGCGACGGTGATGACACCGAGCTTCTGGATCTTCTGGCCGGTGAAGGTGAGCTGCCGAGCGAACAGGTGGAGGGCGAATGCCTGAAGGGCGACCTGCGGGATCTGCTGGGTCAGCTGCCGGAACTGCAGGAGCGTGTGCTGCGGATGCGGTACGGCATGGACGGCGAGGACCCGATGAGCCTCACCGGTATCGGCCGCGTGATCGGCATCAGTCGCGATCGCGTGCGCAACCTGGAGCGCGACGGTCTGGCCGGACTGCGTCGTCTCAGTGATCAGGTGGAGGCCTACGTCGCCTGCTGAGTCAACGTTCTTCAGCTTCAGACCGACTTCGCTTCACCAATGCTTACGAGAAGCTCCAGCAGCCGGGCATTCACCGGCTCTGGAGCTTCGTCATGGGGACAGTGCCCCACCTTCGGGAGCACGAGTAACGACTGGATGCAGCTGAAACGCTCAGCCCAGGCGCGTGCTTCCGCTACCGGTTCCCAGGGATCCCGTTCGCCCCAGATCAGATGCACCGGTTGCTGGAGGGTCTCCAGCAGCACAGGGGCCAGGTGGTCATCAAACAGATTGATGAAGCCGCGAAAGGCTTCCGCTGCTCCCGGTCGTTGCGTCGGTTGATAGAGCAGGTCAACAAGCGCGTCGTCGATGTTGGCGCCACTGGGGTAGGCCTGACCGAGAACGCTGCGGATCACTCGCGGTCGCGCTGCGTTGCGGAACAGGGCGGTGCTCAACCAGCGCTGGCTCACCAGCGTTTTGAGCAGGGGCCGGATCCAGGCCATCCAGGCCGGTTGGGTGGAGAGCTGCTTGTCATCCATCAGCCGTTGGGCGCAGTCGATCAGCACCACTCCCCGGCAGCGTTGCTCCAGCAGCTGCGCCGCCCGCAGAGCCACCACGCCGCCGATGGAGTTGCCCACCAGCAGCACAGGCCCTTGCACCACCTGCTGGCAGAAGTCGGCCACCTGCTGCCCCCAGAGATCGAAGCCGTAGCGCAGGGCGCTGCTGCTGGATGGGGGCTGGGTGGGATCCGATTCCCCCGCCAACAAGGCCTGGGGCTGGCTGCTGGCACCAAAGCCGATCAGGTCGAGCGCGTAGGTGGTCGTGCAGCCTCCCAGCACCGGCAAGGCGTGGCGCCAGTGACCGCTGCTGGCCCCGAAGCCATGCACCAGCACCACCGACGGCAGGGATCGCGATGACTCGGCGGGTGAGCCGTGATGGCCTGCATGGCGCCAGGCGACACTCAGATCACTGCCATCGTCTTGCGCCCAAGTCCAAAAACATTCAGCTGGCACCAGCGATTGCTGCGTCGTCGCTCTCATCCTGCTGGTTTTGACCGAACCACCGCGCCTCCAGCCCCTTGATCACCACATAAAAGGGCGGCACGACTCCCAGGGAAAGCACGGTGGCCACCACCAGACCACCGAAGATCACCGTGCCCAACGATTGCTGGCTTTGGGCACCGGCGCCGTTGGCGACCACAAGGGGCAGAAAGCCAGCCAGGGCGGCGATGGCGGTCATCAGGATGGGGCGCAAGCGCGATTCCGCCGAGGCCACCACCGCATCGGTGGGCGACAGTCCTTCCTCCAGATGTTGTTCGGCCACTTCCACGATCAGGATGCCGTTCTTGGCGGCCAGGCCGATCAGTGTCACCAGCCCCACCTGGGCGTAGATGTTCAGGTCGATCGAGCGGATGGCCAGGAACGCCAGGGCACCGAGCATGGCCAGGGGCACGGTGGCAAGAATGATCACCGGCGTGATGTAGCTCTCGTACTGGGCCGACAGCACCAGATACACGATCACGATGCCCAGGCCAAACACCAGCACGCTGGCATTGCCTGCCGACAGCTGCAGCAACGCCAAACCGGTGAAGGCTGAGCCGATGTTGTTGAACGACTGCTGGCTGAACAGCGACTGGATCGTCTGCAGTGCTTGCCCGGAGCTCTTGCCAACGGCTTGGGCGCCCTGGATCAGCACCGTTCGGTAGAGGTTGAAGTGGCTGATGATCGGTGGTGCGCTGGACAGCTCCACCTGCGCGAACTGTGACACCTGCACCAGTTCGCCATCGCGGCTTGTGACGTAATAGCTGAGGATGTCGTTCACGTCGGCCCGTTGCTCGGCGCCAGCCTGCAGGTAGACGTTGCGGACCTGGCCGTTTTCGTAGGTCAGCCCCGTGTAGCTGCCACCAGCCAGGCTGGCGACGGTGGTCATCGCTTCCTTGTAGTCGACATTCAGGGCACCCATCACGGCGCGATTGATCGTGAGTTCGAAGGCCGGCGCGCTGGGAATGAACTGGGTGTAGAGGGTGGAGAACATGCCGCTCTCACGCCCCGCCTTGATCAGTTTCTGGGCTTCGTCATTGAGCTCGTTGAAGCTGTAACTGCCGGTGAGGTCATTGAACTGGAAGTAGAAGCCCCCTTGGGCTGAGAAGCCCGGCACCGCCGGGGGCTGTCCCACCACCGCCATGCCGCTGCTGAGCTGGGAGAGCTGGGCATTCAGCCGGTCGGCGATGGCGAAGGAGCTGTTCTTGCGTCCGGGCCGTTCACTCAACGGCTTCAGGCCGATCAGGATCGTGCCCTGGTCGGGGCTTGAGCCGTTGAAGCCGTAGCCGCTGATCACATTGGAGTTGAGGATGTCGTCTTCCTGTTTGAGGATGGCGGCGATCTCCGCCCCCATCGCCTCGGTCTGGTTCAAGGAGGCGCCGTTCTGCAGCTGATAGATCCCTGCGAGATAGCCCTGGTCTTCATCGGGAATGAAGGCGGAGGGGAGGGCGGAGAAGGCCAACGCGGTGATCACAATGCCGCTGCCCAGGGCCACCATCACCCAGCGCCGGGTGCGGATCAGGGTTGCGATCAAGCGGGCATAGGTGCTTTGAAGGCGACCGAACTGGTGGTTGAACACTCGGAAGATCAAAGGCAGATTGGCGCCGGCCAGACCTCCCACCACGACGCCGAGCAGGTAGGTCCAGCTGCCGAAGGAGGCGGCGCTGAAGCGTCCGAAGGCCAGGCCCACGATCACGCCGGTCACCGGCCACACCCAGCCTTTGGGTGTCGGTGCTTCGCCACTCTTGAGGATCAGGCCCGAGAGCATCGGCGAGAAGGTGAGCGCATTGAAGGCCGAGATGGCGATCGAAAAGGCGATCGTCAGCGCGAATTGCTGATAGATGATGCCGATGCTGCCGGGGTAGAAGGCCACCGGCACAAACACGGCCATCAGTACCAGCGCCGTGGCCACCAGGGCGCCGAACAGTTCACCCATGCAGGCCAGCGCCGCCTGCCGGGGCTTCATGCCCGCTTCGATGTTCTTGGACACGGCCTCGATCACCACGATGGCGTCGTCCACCACCAGGCCCGTGGCCAGCACCAGCCCCAGCAGGGTGAGTTGATTGATCGAAAAGCCGAACACCTTGATGAAGGCGAAGGTGCCCACCAGTGAGATCGGAATGGCCAGGCTGGGCACCACGGTGGCGCGCCAGTTCTGCAGGAACAGGAACAGGATCAGCAGCACCAGCACGATGGCCAGGCCCAGGGCATCGATCACGCCATCCACCGAGGATTCGATGAACTGGCCGATGTTGTACACCTGCTTCACGGTCACGCCGGGTGGGACGTTCGCCGCGAACGACTCCAGCTGTTGCACCACAGCGTCGGCCACATCCAGCGCATTGCTGTCTGGTGTCTGGAACACGGCGACGGAGATGGTGTCGTGGTTCGATTCGTCGACAGCGGAGCTGGTGTAGTTGTTGAAGCCGTAGCGAACTTCACCCACATCCTTCAGCAGCAGCAGGTTGCCGGTTTCGCTGCGGCCGACGATCAGGTTGTTGAACGCCTCGATCGAGAGCAGGTTGCCGTTGTCCTCCACCAGCAAGGGGTAGGTGTAGGCCTGATGGCCTGCAGCGGGGGGGCCGCCCACCAGGCCACCGATGGAGGTGCTGTTCTGGGCTTGCACGGCGTCCACCACTTCACTGGCGGTGAGTTGATTGGCCGCCAGTTTGTCGGGGTCGACGAACAGCCAGTAGGCGGGGGTGCTGCCGCCCAGGATGTTCACATTGGCGACTCCAGGCACCCGTTCCAAGGGGTAATAAAGCTCTTCGTAGACAAGTCCATTCAGATAGGCGGCGTCGTATTGGCCTTCGGTTGACGACACCTGGTATGCGAGCAGGATCGACGGTGTCGACTGCTGCACTGACACGCCGGTGTTGGACACCTGGGGTGGTAGCTGTGGCATCGCCAGGGACACGCGGTTCTGCACGTTCACCTGGTTGATGTCGATGTCGGTGGTCTCGTCGAAGTAGACCTGAATGATGCTCTGCCCCTCCATGTTGCTGGTGGAGGCGATGTAGGACGCGCCCGGCACGCCGTTGATCTGCTCTTCGATCGGGTTGGTGACCGCTTGCTCGGTGACCAGGGAATTGGCGCCGCTGTAGTTCGCCGTCACCGAAATCAGCGGTGGCGCGATGTTGGGCAGATTGGCGATCGGCAGGGTGGGGATGGCAATCACCCCCATCAGCACGATCAGGATGCTGCAGACCGTGGTGAGCACCGGCCGCTTGATGAAGTTGTCGGAAAACGCCATGCCTGCCCTCAGTTGCTGGCGCCCTTGGCGGATCCCGTGGCGATCTTCACCGGAACGCCATTGCTAAGCAGTGCGGTGTTGCTCACCACCACCCGTTCACCCCGTTTCAACCCCGACTGGATTGGATAAAGGTTGTTCTGCAGGTCCCCCAGGGTCACGGCCCGCTGCACCACGATCGGTGTGGTGGCGGGCAGTTTGGCCAGCTTTCGCTTCTGGGCTTCGGGGACGGCAGCCGACGCCTTGATCTTGGGCAGGGCACGGCTCAATGGCACCGTCACATACACGAAGGGTTGCTGGGCCTGCATAAAAACCGCCTGTACCGGCACCGCTAGGGCCTGCTTTTCGCCGATCACGATTTCACTTTTCACAAACTGACCGGTTTTCAGTTGGCCGCTGAGGTTGGGGAAGGTGGCCTTCACCATCAACGTGTTCGGCGACTGGTTGTTCCCACTGATGCCGAAGTAGGGAGAGATGAAACTCACGGTGCCTTCACCTGTCACCGGCGGGTTTGTCTGGGAGGCCACCTTCACGGTCTGGCCGATGGCCACATCACTGGCGCGGGTGGCGGGCACCTGCATCAGGGTCCAGAGGGTGGAGTTGTTGACGATGCCCGTGATCGCCTGGCCGACTTCCACGTAGTCACCCAGCTTCACCGTGTCGAGATCGCCGATGACGCCATCGATGGGTGAGCGCACAAATTTGTAGCCGAGGTTCGCCGCGGCGGTGCGGGCCTGATCGCGGGAAGCGATGGCCTGGGTGGCGTACTGGTCTCGTTGCTTTGCGGAAGCGGCGCCGTTTTCGTAGAGAAACTGATAGCGCTCCGCGTTGAGTTTGTCGGTGCGGGCCTGTGCCAGTGCCGAATCCAGTGCTGCGCTCAGCTGCACGTTGTCGAGCACCAGAATGGGTTGGCCGGCCTTGACCCGCTGCCCATCCTTGGCCAGCACTTTCACCACGCGGCCGTCGGTTTCTGGTCTCAGCGACACCGTGGTGGTCGACTCCAGCAGGCTGATGGCCTGGATGCTGGGCTGGAAGGTGGCGTCACGGATCGTGGCGGTCTGCACCGTCATGATTTTCTGCGCTGCTTTGGGTGTCCCGCAGCTGGTGAGTAGGGCTGTGGCGGCCAGGACGGAAAGCAGGAGCGGTCGCCGCACGTAAGCCCAGCAAGAAGGCCGGACGTTACCGGGTTTTTCAGGGCGCAACCGGCACGGTGGTGGTTCTGTCGCAGGGGCCATTGGTTGGAAGTGCTGATGGTGCCGTTGGGCGACTGATCAGCAGCGGTGAACAGCGCTTCAATCCACGTTGATCGCTGCGTTTTTCACAGGTTTTCCACAAGTTGGTGATCTCGGATCCCATCGTTGATCGGGGCTTTGGCTAAGGCGCGGGGAAAAGTGGTTCTCCCCTTGACGGCGAGGCTACGGGTTGTTGCCCATTGCGAACTGGCCTCCAATGCGTCGCCCAGAAACCTGGCAGGCACAGGGTTTTTGTTTTTAGCGGCTTGCTAAGCGGAGTGACTCCGTTTTTTGACACCGCCTCGGTTGTCATGGCCTGATGGAGGCGTTGACAGCGAGTGGCTTGAGTTGCGCGAGACGCCTGATGGGATTCCCATCCATGTGAGTGTGGAAAATCAGATGCCGGAAGACCTCCACCGCGCCATGGCGGCGTTCATTGCCGAGCATCCCCAGTGGGATCAGTACCGGCTGGTGCAATCTGCGATCGCTGGTTTTCTGTTTCAGCAGGGATGCAAGGACCCTGCGGTGATTCGTCACTATCTGGGCGGATTGTTCCGCCGAGAGTCGTGCTCCATCTGATGCCGTGATTCACTGCGGCGGAGGGTTGCTCGTTGCGGTTGTCGTCGTCAGTGCCTGAAACCGCAGCGTCGCTGCTGCTCGATTGGTGGCAGCGCTTTGGCCGGCGGGAGCCCGCCTTGAAGCCCTGGATGTTCACGCCCGAGGGTGTATGGCCGTTGCCGGAGGTGTTGCTGGATCCCTACGGCATCTGGATCGCGGAGGTGATGCTCCAGCAGACCCAGCTGCAGGTGGTGTTGCCTTACTGGCAGCGATGGATGCAAGCCTTCCCGACGCTCGCGGCCCTGGCTGAAGCCGATGAGCAGTCTGTGCTGTTGCGCTGGCAAGGCCTTGGCTATTACTCGCGCGCACGTCGTCTGCATGCCACGGCACGATTGCTGTTGGCTCTGATCGACGCTGATCCCGCGGAGCTGGCCCTCTGGCCCCAGGATCTCGACAGCTGGCTGGCCTTCCCGGGGATTGGTCGCAGTACTGCAGGCGGCATCTTGTCGTCGGCGTTCAACAGTCCGCTGGCGATTCTTGATGGCAATGTCCGTCGCGTGCTGGCGCGCTTGATGGCCCATCCGCGGCCGCCCATGCGTGATCAGGTGTTGTTCTGGACCTGGAGTGAGGCGCTGATTGCGGCCATTCCCCAGCGCAGTCGTGATCTCAACCAGGCCCTGATGGATCTGGGCGCCACCCTGTGCACGCCGCGCAATCCCTCCTGCCACTGTTGTCCCTGGCAGGCCAGCTGCGCTGCTTACGCTGCGAGCACTCCTGAGCTCTATCCCGTGAAAGAGGCGCCCCGCAGCATTCCCTTCCAGGTGATCGGTGTCGGCGTGGTGCTCAATGGGGAGGGTGAGGTGTTGATCGATCAGCGGCTCAATGAAGGCTTGCTGGGTGGTATGTGGGAATTTCCTGGGGGGAAGCAGGAGCCTGGTGAGGCCATTGCTGACACCATCCGCCGCGAGTTACGGGAGGAGTTGGCGATTGATGTGGAGGTGGAGCAGGAACTGATCACCGTGGAGCATGCCTACAGCCACAAAAAGCTGCGCTTTGTGGTGCATCGCTGCCGATGGCTTTCAGGCGAACCCCAGCCCCTGGCCAGTCAGCAGGTGCGCTGGGTGAAGCCTGAGGAGCTTGGCAACTTTCCCTTTCCTGCGGCCAATGGCCGGATGATTGCAGCGCTGATGGATCACCTTGGGCTGCCGTCGACCCTCTAGAGCTCGAGGCCTGATTGCTTGAGTGGTTTCCCTGGTTGGCAGTTCTGGTGCCGCTGGCCACGCTGCAAACAGTTGACCCTGTCGGATGGCCATGCGTGCTGGCGGTGCTCCCCAGGTGCTTTGTCTGGGTGAGGCTCTGGTGGATCGATTGGGTCCCCTGGGCGGTGACCCCGCCACGGCTGCGCCGGCGGACTGCGACGACCGCTTGGGGGGAGCTCCAGCCAATGTGGCCTGTGCCCTGGCGCGGCTCGGAACGCCGGTGGGCTTCATCGGTCGCCTGGGGCTTGATGGCATCGGCGACAGTTTCCGCGAGCTCCTCGCCAATCGCGGCGTGGACCTGCGCGGCTTGCAAAGTGACGCTCACCGGCCCAGCCGCGTGGTGTTGGTAAGAAGAGACGCCTCCGGTGAACGGGTGTTTCAGGGCTTCACCGGCGATGCGGGCGAGTGCTTCGCGGATCAGGCCCTTGATGCCCAGAGCCTCGGGCTGGTGTGGTCTGCCCTGGTGGATCAGGCGTTGTGGCTGCTGATCGGCACGATTCCCCTGGCCACCGAGGCCTCAGCCCAGACTCTCGAGGCGGCGGTGCAGCAGGCTGCGGCATCGGGGGTGCGTCTCGCGCTGGATGTGAACTGGCGCCCCACCTTCTGGGATGCCGCTGCCGATCCCGCTGCGGGTCCCGGGCCTGATCAGCTGGCGCGGATGCGCCCACTGCTGGAGCAGGCGGCTCTGATCAAGCTGGCGCGCGAGGAAGCCGAGTGGTTGTTCAGCAGCAGCGATCCGGAGGTGATCAGTGGGGGTCTGCCGCAGAAGCCCGATGTGCTGGTCACCGATGGTGGTCAGCCGGTGCGTTGGTGCATGGCCGGCCATCGCGGTTCGATGCCGGTGTTGCCACCGCCACGGGTGGTGGACACCACGGGAGCCGGTGATGCTTTCACGGCTGGGCTGCTGCATCAGCTGGTGGCACTGACGCCTTCGGCCGGGCAGCCGCTGCGGCTCAGCGAAGCGGTGGTGAAACAGGTGGTGCGTTACGCGGCGGCCTGTGGTGCTTTGGTTTGCGCGGGTCCCGGAGGCATTGATCCCCAGCCCTTGCCCAGCCGGGTGATGCAGTTTCTCGAGCAGCTCGACGACTGAAACGCGGCTTCGTTTCAAAACGCTTCCACCGCAAGTGGGTGACTGGCGATGAACTGCAGCGCCTCGTCACGGCTGAACACGCTGCCGGTGGCTGAGCTGCTGCGCACGCAGCTGGCTCCCAGGGCGCTGCCCCAGCACAGGCAGGTGGGCAGGTCTTGGTCGTCCAGGAGCGCTGCGATGAAGCCGGCAGCGAAGGCATCGCCCGCACCGGTGCTGCCGACAAAGTCCGTGTTGTAGGCACCGATGTGCAAGCGCGTGTTGTCACTCACTAGGTGGGCGCCTCGCTGTCCTGACGTGATCACCACCGTGTGAGCGCCTGCGGCTCGGAAGGCATCGGCTTGCTCCCAGGGGTGGCGGCAGCCCGTCAGCGCAGCAGCTTCGTCGTTGTTGGGCAGAAACACGTCTACGAAAGGAAGGATGGCCCTGAGCCGGGCCATGGCGTTCGCATCCGCCACTTGCACCACATCGAGCACGATGCGCGTGCCGGCTGATCGGGCCTGCGCCAGTCGCCGCAGCATCTCCGGGCTCTCAAGGCCATCCAGCATCAGGAATCCGCCGATGTAGAGCACGGCAGCCGATTCGATCAGACCCTCCGGGACCATGGCGGGTGTCAACAGTCGGTTGGCGCCAGCGTGGGCGATGAAGCGGCGGTCCTCTTTGCGCACGTTGATCACGGCTGCGCTGGCGCTGGAGGCGTCCGTTGCGTGCACTAAGCCGGCGGTGTCGATACCCGCTGCCTCAAGCGTCTGACGAATGAAAGCACCGAAGAAATCCTCTCCAATGCAGGCGGCGATGCCCGTGCGCACACCCAATCGGGCCAGATTGACGGCGGTGTTGGCGGCGCAGCCGCCGAGGCTGAGCTCCATTCCGTCGGTTTCGATTAGCTGCCCCTGCGCCGGTAACGCCGAAATCGGCTGGCAGACCAGATCAGTGCAGACGCCGCCAAGGCAGAGGCATTCCATCGTCAGCGCATCAACGTGGCGCGCCGCCCCCCATCGCTGTGATGGGCCAGCGTCAACGTCCAGGCGTCCGCCAACGTCAGGCTGAGCCGTTCCGGCCACTCCACCACCAATAGGGCTCCCATGCCAAGCGCTTCCTCTTCCTCCTGCAGAAACAGATCGTTGGCGGCCGCCGAGTGTTCCAGCCGGTACAGATCCAGATGCACCAGCGGCGGCGAACCCTGCGGGTAGTGCTGGGACAACGCGAAGGTGGGGCTGGTGATCGGTTCATCAATGTCCAGCGCTGCGGCGATGCCTTGGACGAGCGAGGTTTTGCCGGCGCCGAGAGGACCTTTCAGCAACAGCAGGGACGGTCGATCCGGCTGTTCCACCAGCCAGCGGCCCAGCGCGCGGGTGGCCTCCAGGTCCTCTAAGTCCCAGGACCGATCAGTAGATTGAATCGCAAGCGAGCCCGAAGCCTCGGCGTCTCTGCAGATATTCAACTCCACGTTTTCTTAGGGAGCACCGAAACCATGGTGGCAGCGCCCACGTCCGCGGCTGAGCTGAAGCTCGGCGTCGATTGCGTCATCGCAGATATCAACCAGGCCGACTTCGGCCGCAAAGAGCTCGACATTGCCGAGACCGAAATGCCCGGTCTGATGGCGCTGCGTGAGAAGTACGGCAGCGAGAAGCCCCTGAAGGGTGCCCGCATCGCCGGCTCCCTGCACATGACGATTCAGACCGCCGTTCTTATCGAAACCCTGGTGGAGCTGGGCGCTGAAGTGCGCTGGGCCTCCTGCAACATCTTCTCCACCCAGGACCACGCCGCTGCAGCCATCGCAGCTCGCAACATCCCGGTCTTCGCGGTGAAGGGCGAGACCCTGGAGGAGTACTGGGAGTACACCCACCGCATCCTCGAGTGGGGTGACGGTGGCTCCCCCAACATGATTCTGGATGACGGTGGCGATGCCACCGGCCTGGTGATGCTGGGTAGCAAGGCCGAGCAGGACATCACCGTTCTGGATAACCCCGGCAACGAAGAGGAGACCTTCCTGTTCGCCTCGATCAAGAAGAAGCTGGCCCAGGACCCCAGCTTTTACTCGCGCACCAAGGCTCAGATTCAGGGTGTGACTGAGGAGACCACCACGGGTGTGGCGCGTCTCTACAAGATGCAGAAGAGCGGTGAGCTGCCCTTCCCCGCCATCAACGTCAACGACTCGGTCACCAAGAGCAAGTTCGACAACCTCTACGGCTGCCGCGAGTCCCTGGTGGACAGCATCAAGCGCGCCACCGATGTGATGGTGGCCGGCAAGCAGGCCCTGGTGATCGGCTATGGCGATGTGGGTAAGGGTTCGGCCCAGTCCCTGCGTGGTCTTGGTGCCACCGTCTGCATTGCGGAAGTGGATCCCATCTGCGCCCTGCAGGCCGCCATGGAGGGCTACCGCGTCGTCCGTCTCGAAGATGTGGTCGAGGAGATGGACATCTTCGTGACCGCCACCGGCAACTACCAGGTGATTCGCAACGAGCACCTGGTGAAGATGAAGGATGAGGCGATCGTCTGCAACATCGGTCACTTCGACAACGAGATCGATGTCGCCTCTCTCAAAAACTACGAGTGGGAGAACATCAAGCCGCAGGTCGATCACATCACCCTGCCCAGCGGTAACCGGATCATCCTGCTGGCGGAAGGCCGTCTGGTGAACCTGGGCTGCGCCACCGGCCACCCCAGCTTCGTGATGAGCAACTCCTTCACCAACCAGGTGCTGGCTCAGATCGAGCTGTTCACCAAGGGCGACGAGTACGGCAAAGAGGTGTACGTGCTGCCCAAGCACCTCGATGAGATGGTGGCCCGCCTCCACCTTGGTCGCATCGGCGCCAAGCTCACCGAGCTCAGCAAGGATCAGGCCGACTACATCAACGTGCCGGTGGAAGGTCCCTACAAGCCCGATCACTACCGCTACTGATCGGTTGACGTTCAGCCAGGTCGCTTCCGCGGCCTGGCTTTTTTGATGTCCATTTTTGGCAGCAATGGCACAGCGTTCGATGGTTCAGCCGGTGGTGGATCTGGTCAGGGATCCTGTGATCCAACGCCAGTGGTGGGCTGCGTTTGGTTCCGGCTTCATCGCCCTGCTGCCGTTGATGTTGTCCGTCGATCTCTATATCGATGATCTAGTGCGGGCCATGGATGGCGCCTCCGATTGGGTGCGGGTGGGCCGCCCACTAGCTGATGCCCTGGTCGAGTGGGTCAGTTTCAGTCGCCCGCTCACCGCTGTGGCGCCGCTCTACATCCTGGTGGCCATTGCGCTGCTGTCCATTCCGCAACATCTCTGAAGGTGGAAGGCACCATTTCCGGCTCTCCGGTGGTGCAGAACACAGTGCGTCAGTTCCCCCTAATTGACCGTCTGATCCCGCCGTTGCTGGATGGGGATCAGAGTTTTTCCTTTGTTCAGCTGCGGCTCCATGGCCTGGATCTGAAAAGGCATCGATCCAGCAATTCTCATGATTCCCTCCCGCGCAGCTGTGTGCCATCTACAGACGCGATCTGCACCAGCGAGTTTTCGCTTCAGCGTTTCGACGCTGACACGCTGTTGTTGCGCCTCTCCGATGATCCGGCCAGCCGGCGTCCTCGCACCTGAGCGTCCATCACGTGCTCTTCATGGAAGACTTGCCCGGTCTTCCAGTGCACGCATGGGGCTCACCGAATTTGTCACTCAACTGCCGGAGTGGATCGGTCAGGCGGTTGAAGCCAATCCCTGGGCTGGGTATGCCGCAATCTTCGCGGCGATGTTTCTAGAAAATCTGTTCCCGCCTATCCCTTCAGAGCTGATCATGCCCCTGGGGGGCTTCTACGTGCAGCAGGGACAGCTGCAGTTGATTCCCGTTGTTCTGGCTGGCTTGCTGGGCACCGTGCTGGGGGCGCTGCCCTGGTACGGCATCGGTCGCTTAATCAACGAGGAGCGCATTGAGCATTGGCTCGGTCGTCATGGGCGTTGGATCGGCATCAGCCCGGAAGAACTGGGACGCAGCCGTCGCTGGTTCAACCGCTATGGCACGGCTCTTGTGTTCTGGGGTCGGCTTGTGCCCGGCATCCGCACCCTGATCTCCGTGCCGGCGGGCATTGAGCTGATGCCGATCACCCCGTTCCTGATCTGGACCACGGCCGGCAGCCTGATCTGGACCTTGCTGCTCACTGTGGCCGGCATGGTCCTGGGTGAGGGTTACAGCAATGTGGAAACCCTGATCGACCCGATCAGCAAAGGAATCAAGGTGGTGCTGGTGATCGCAGTGCTCGCCGGGGGCATCTGGCTTGGCTTGCGCATCTGGCGTCGTCGCAACGCCGCTGATTGATGCGTTGAATGCTCTGTCAGGACGTCGGCGTTGCCGGATGGCAACGCCAGCGCCTTACGGCTGATCAGATTGCGACTGATCAGAAGGGCACTTCCTCTTCGCTGGGGCCGCCACCACCGAAGTTCCCGCCACCGAAATTCCCGGAGGCGGCTTCGTTGTCGCGCTTGGATCCCAGCAGTTCCAGGCGATCCACCCGCACCACCGGCTTGCTGCGCTCTTCGCCGCTGTTGCGGTCGGTCCAGCGATCCAGCTTGAAGCTGCCGATGATTCCCAACATCGAGCCCTTTTTCACGTAGTCGGCGGCGACCTGCGCCTGCTTGCCCCAGATCTCGAGGTTGAACCAGTCGGGCTCGTCATCGCGGCTGCGTCGGTTCACGGCGATGGTGAGGTTGGCCACCATGCTTCCGGATTCGAAGTAGCGCACTTCGGGGTCTCGGCCTGCCCGGCCGACGAGGGTCACGGAATTAACTCCCATTGAATTTCTCCTGTTTGTTGGGTCAATGATGCGCCACGGTTGCCGGAATTGACCGTTGTCGTGGCTGCTTTCAAGGAGTTCCCCCATCGAGGTCAGACGTAACAGATGGGTCTGGAAACTGCTCCTATGATTCGCCGAAATGTGGTTTCGCCAGTGCTCTTCCGTCGCTTCCAGCTGTCCCGCGACATCGGCATTGACCTGGGCACGGCCAACACTTTGATCTACGTCTCCGGCAAGGGGATTGTGTTGCAGGAGCCCTCGGTGGTTGCCCTCGATCTCGAGCGTGGCGTCACCATGGCGGTGGGTGATGAAGCCAAACTGATGCTGGGCCGCACGCCCGGCAACATTCGTGCGGTGCGTCCTTTGCGCGATGGCGTGATCGCTGATTTCGACGCCGCCGAGCAGATGCTCAAGACTTTCATCCAGAAGGGCAATGAGGGCCGCGGCATCGTTGCCCCCAGGCTGGTCGTCGGCATCCCCAGCGGTGTGACCGGTGTGGAACGTCGGGCCGTGCGTGAAGCAGGTCTAGCGGGTGCCCGTGAGGTGCACCTGATCGATGAGCCTGTGGCCGCCGCCATCGGTGCAGGTCTGCCGGTGACTGAGCCGGTTGGAACGATGATTGTGGATATCGGTGGCGGCACCACGGAGGTGGCCGTGCTCAGCCTGGGCGGCACGGTGCTCAGCGAGTCGGTGCGAGTGGCTGGCGATGAAATCAGCGACTCCATTGGTGTGTATCTCAAGAAGGTGCACAACCTGGTGGTGGGTGAGCGCACCGCAGAGGAGATCAAGATCCGCATCGGCTCTGCCTTCCCCGACAACGAGTTCGACCAGACCGTGATGGATGTGCGCGGTCTGCACCTGTTGTCTGGTCTGCCTCGCACCATTCAGCTGCAGGCCGGCGACCTCCGGGAGGCCATCGCCGAGCCGCTCAACGTGATTGTGGAAGCGGTGAAGCGCACCCTGGAACGCACGCCGCCCGAACTGGCCGCCGACATCGTCGATCGCGGCATCATGCTGGCCGGAGGCGGTGCTCTGGTTCGGGGCATCAGCGATCTGATCAGCCACGAGACCGGCATCTTCACGCACATCGCTGAAGAGCCGCTGCTCTGTGTGGTCAAGGGTTGCGGCCAGGTGCTGGAGGACTACAAGCGTCTGCAGCGGGTGCTCGACACCCCTGAATTCGTTCGCGCCGCCGCTGCCGTCTGACCGTCATGGGTTCCTCCCAGTGGCCGCAGGGCTCGCGGCTGCGATCGGTTCAACGCCTTTGGCCCTGGTTGCTGCTGTTGATGGCGCTTGGCTTGGTGCGGTTCAGTAAAGGCGCCGGTTTTGCTGATGCCTTCGCGCTGATCAGCCGCCCGTTTTGGCCCGGCACGGCGCAGCGGGAATGGGTTCGGTCTGCCACCAGGAAGGAAGAGGCTGCGCGCCTGTTGCTGCTTGAGGAAGACAATTCCCGCCTGCGAGGCCTGTTGGAACTGAACCAGCAGGCCTCTGGCGACTGGCTTCAGGCCGCTGTGATTTCGCGCACCGCGTCCGGTTGGTGGCAGCAGCTGGAGCTCGGCAAGGGATCGATCCAGGGTGTGGCCAAAGACGATGCGGTGGTGGGCCCCGGTGGTCTGGTGGGTCGTGTGCAGAGCGTGACGCCCACCACCAGCCGCGTGCGCTTGCTCACGGCCCTTGGCAGTCGGATCGGCGTCTGGTTGCCGCGCACCCGTCAGCATGGTCTGCTGTTGGGACTGGGCACGGCCAGGCCCCAGCTGCAGTTCCTCGACAAGGACGTCCAGGTGAAGGAGGGGGATCTAGTCAGCACCTCTCCCGCCAGCACCCTGTTGCCCCCCAATCTTCCGGTGGCTGTGGTGCAGTCGATGAACCTGCGGGCCGTGCCGGCTCCCACGGCTCTGGTGCAGCTGATCGCTGCTCCCGATGCCATCGATTGGGTGCAGGTGAGGGTGCGCTGATCCATGACCCCACTGCATCGTCAGCCCATCTGTGTGGCCTCCGTGTTGCTGGTGCCCTTGCTGCAGCTGTCCGCACCGTCCTGGCTCACCCTGGAGGGCATTCCACCCAGTTGGGCCATCCTTTGGTTGCTGCCCTGGTCGCTGGTGGATGGACCCGTCGCCGGTGTGATTGCCGGTGCTGGCCTGGGGATGGTGTTGGACGGGCTCAGCTTGGGCGATGCCAGTCAGGTGCCGGCGCTGATGTTGATGGGCTGGTGGTGGGGGCGACTGGGGCGTCGCGGCCAACCGATTCAGCGCAGCCTCAATCTCGGTTTGCTGGCCTGGATCGGCACGGTGGTGCTGGGCTTGAGTCTCTGGCTGCAGTGGCTGTTGCTGGGGGCACCGGAAGCGATGATCCAGGCCTGGGCACTGCACACCACCGTGGCGCAGTCACTGATCACTGCACTGCTGGCTCCGATGGTCGGATCCTGGCAGCTGCTCCTCTGGCGACGCCGGGCTCCCGCATGACTGCCTCTACATGACTGTGTTGAAACGACGGCGTCTGTTCCTGGTGGGCCTGGCAATGGCGGGCCTGGCGACCATCGGCTGGGGCTGCCGGCAAGCGTCGATGCCAGCCGGCACGTTGCAGTTGTGGACGCTGCAGCTCGCGCCCAAATTCAACCCTTATATGGAAGCGGTGCTCGGCAGCTGGGAGCAGGATCATCCCGACGCGCCGGTGCGCTGGACAGACCTGCCCTGGGGATCGGTGGAGCGCAAGCTGCTGGCGGCGGTGTTCGCCCGCACGGCACCGGATGTGGTGAACCTCAACCCTCCGTTTGCGGCCAATCTGGCTAGCAAGGGTGGTCTGACCGACCTCACGCCATTGCTGCCGCCTGATGCGGCAAGTCGGTATCTGCCTTCCGTATGGGCTGCAGCGCGCGATCCGCAGGCGGGACAGATCGCCATTCCTTGGTATCTGACTGTGCGCCTCAGCCTGGTGAATGGTGATCTGCTGCGCCAGGCCGGCATCAGTGAACCCCCCCGGCGTTGGCAGGACGTGCCCGCCTATGCCCAGCGCGTGCGTGAGCGCACTGGCCGCTATGGCCTGTTTGTGACGGTGGTGCCGGACGACTCCGCTGAGTTGCTGGAGTCGTTGGTCCAGATGGGTGTGACCCTGTTGGATGACCGCCAGCGGGCTGCGTTCAACACGCCCGAGGGTCGAAAAGCCTTTGCGTTCTGGACGGATCTCTACCGGGACGGGTTGCTGCCGCGGGAGGTGGTCAGCCAAGGTCAGCGCCGGGCGATTGAGCTTTACCAGAGCGGAGAGTTGGCTTTGCTGGCCAGTGGTGCCGAGTTTCTGCGCAGCATCCAGACCAATGCGCCCCGCGTGGCGGCGGTGACCACCGCCGAGCCGCCGCTCACCGGTGCGGACGGCACCGCCAACGTGGCTTTGATGACCCTGGCCGTGCCCCGTCAAAGCGATCAGGCCGCCGATGCGGTGAAGCTGGCTTTGTTTCTCACCAACGGCGACAATCAGGCCCGCTTTGCGCGTGAGGCGCGGGTGCTGCCCTCGTCGATGCAGGCCTTGGCGGCGGTGCGGGCGGAGTTGGAGGCGGAGCGTCCCTCGGATCCAGGTGCAGCCCAGATTCGCGCGGCACGGTTGCTGTCGGCTGAAACTCTGGAGCGGGCACGGGTGCTGGTGCCCGCCACCCCAGGCGTCAAGCGGCTTCAGAGCATCATCTACACCCAATTGCAGCGGGCGATGTTGGGGCAGATCAGCAGTGATCAGGCCGTGCTTGAGGCCGAAGAGCAGTGGAACCGCTATGCCCGCTCACGCTGGCCTTGACGGGTTTGGATTGAGCCGCATCGAATCCTTAAGAGAAGGCGAAGCCTGAGCTCATTAGCCGATCAAAAGTCTCGATGTGCTCACCCCGAACGGTAGGGTTGCGATTCTTCAAGTAGTGAGCGCATGCACGAAGGGCCATCCCAAACCAATGGCGATGGGCCGCTTCAGCTGGCTCCGGAGTCCCACAAGGCCACCTTGTTGGTGGTGGATGACGAGCCCGCCGTTCGACGCGTCTTGGTGATGCGGCTTCAGTTGGCGGGTTATCGCGTGGTCTGTGCCGAAGACGGTGAACAGGCTTTAGAGATGTTCCACAGCGAGTCTCCTGACTTGGTGGTGCTCGACGTGATGTTGCCCAAGCTCGACGGCTTCGCGGTCTGCCGTCGACTGCGGGCTGAGTCGTGTGTACCAATCATTTTTCTTTCTGCGCTGGAAGCCATCTCCGAGCGCGTGGCCGGCCTTGACCTCGGCGCCGATGACTATCTCCCCAAGCCCTTCAGCCCGAAGGAACTGGAGGCCCGCATTGCCACCATTCTTCGCCGGGTTGGCCGCGGCTCTGCCACTGCAGAACCTAAGGAGCTTCCGACCGGTCAGGGGGTAGTCCGCGTCGGTGACCTGGTGGTGGATACCAACCGTCGTCAGGTGACGCGCGGCAGTGAGCGAATTTCGCTCACCTACACGGAATTCAGCCTGTTGGAGCTGCTGTTCCGCGAACCTGGTCGGGTGGTGCCTCGCGCGGAAATCTTGGAACAGCTCTGGGGTTATCCGCCGCGCCGTGCCGCTGATTTGCGCGTCGTTGATGTGTACGTGGCCCGCTTGCGCGGCAAGCTGGAGCCCGATCCCCGCAATCCTGAGTTAATTCTCACCGTGCGTGGCATCGGTTACTCCTCCCAGCGCATGGGCGATGGCGCGCCTGCCGCTGCAGCGGGTTAATCCTTTGCGGCCTCGCATTTAACGGTTGAGGGTCGCCTTCGGGTCCCGTCGACCGGCAGAGTGGCGCCCGACTGCATCCCGCACACCTGTGTCTGAACTGCGTGAGACCCGCCTCGAGAAGGCGAATGCACTCAGAGAGCAGGGCCGTGAGCCTTACGCCCTGCTGTTCGAGCCCACCCATCGGATGGCTGCGCTGCAGGCGGATCATGCTGATCTGCCCAAGGGTGAGGAGCGGGACTGCGCTGTGGCCGTTGCCGGCCGGGTGATGACCCGCCGGGTGATGGGCAAGCTCGCCTTCTTCACCCTGGCGGATGAAACCGGCACGATTCAGTTGTTTCTCGAGAAAGCGGCCCTGGGGGAGGCTTTTGCCCAGATCACGTCCCTGGTGGATGCGGGGGATTTGATCGGGGTCCAGGGCATCCTGCGCCGCACCGACCGCGGCGAACTGTCGGTGAAGGTGAGCGAGTGGACGATGCTCACCAAGGCGTTGCAGCCCTTGCCGGACAAGTGGCATGGCCTGGCGGACGTTGAAAAGCGTTACCGCCAGCGCTACCTCGATTTGATCGTGACGCCCCAGTCCCGTGAGACCTTCCGGCGCCGGGCGCACACGGTGAGTGCAATTCGCCGCTGGTTGGATGACCGTGCGTTTCTGGAGATCGAGACTCCGGTGCTCCAGAGCCAGCCTGGTGGTGCCGATGCCCGTCCCTTCGAGACTCATCACAACGCGTTGGATCTGCCGTTGACGTTGCGGATCGCCACCGAGCTGCACCTCAAGCGTTTGGTAGTCGGGGGATTTGAACGCGTTTACGAGCTGGGGCGCATCTTCCGCAACGAAGGTGTCAGCACCCGCCACAACCCCGAATTCACCTCGGTGGAGATTTACCAGGCCTACAGCGACTACATCGGGATGATGGAGCTCACCGAGCAGATGGTGAGCTCGGTGTGTCAGGAGGTCTGCGGCACCACCACCCTCACCTATCAGGGCACCGAGATTGATTTGGCCCCGCCCTGGCGTCGCGCCACCATGCATGAACTGGTGCAGGACGCCACCGGCCTGGATTTCAACAGCTTCGCCAGCCGCGATGAAGCAGCGGCGGCCATGCAGGCGAAAGGCCTGCACGCCCCTGAGCTGGCCGATTCGGTGGGGCGCCTGCTCAACGAAGCCTTTGAGCAGGCGGTGGAGTCGACGTTGATCCAGCCCACCTTCGTGATCGACTACCCGGTGGAGATTTCACCGCTGGCGCGCCCCCATCGCAGCAAACCGGGTCTGGTGGAACGCTTTGAGCTGTTCATCGTGGGGCGTGAGCACGCCAACGCCTTCAGTGAGCTCACCGATCCTGTGGATCAACGTCAGCGCCTGGAAGCGCAGCAGGAGCGCAAGGCCGCCGGCGATCTCGAGGCCCAGGGTCTGGATGAGGATTTCGTCACAGCTCTGGAAGTGGGCATGCCGCCCACGGGGGGGCTTGGCATTGGCATTGATCGGCTGGTGATGCTGCTCACCGACAGCCCTTCGATCCGTGATGTGATCGCCTTTCCGCTGCTGCGTCCCGACGCCTGAAGCAGCACTTCAAGCCGGAATTGGCCATCGTGAACCCTCAGGGTGGATAATGGTGCACAGTGGCATGGTCCCTTTCCCATGAGTGGTGAGCGCGTAGGTTTCCGCTTCAAGCACGCCGATGCGGTGGTCAAGCGCAATCCCCAGGGGCGCTCCCGTCGCGGCTGGGTGATGGAGCCGGTGGAGCAGACCACGAGTCGGGGTACCAAGATGCCGGCTTATCGCATTCGCTGGCGTGACAGCGAGCGTCCCGAGATCGTGCTGCAGCACATGCTGATCGCGGATCCTGACCCCACGCCTCCGCCCGAGAACGTGAGCCTCGAGCCCCCCGCTCCCAAGGCCTGAGGGTTGTGTTTAGCTGAGGCCCTGACGGCGCCTCAGCTCCTCCAGCTCCTGGTGGGCCTCGAACAGGGCCCAGTCTTCATCCAGGCTGCGTTGTCCCGATTGTCGACTGGCCTGCTGGTTGAGGTCAGAGATCTGACGGTCGAGGTCTTTGAAGCTCTGTCCGAGCTGATCCAGCTCTGCCCAGAGATCTCTGCCTTGATTCATCAAGGTGGTGATGTGTTTCTCTGCCCGCTGCGCCAGGTCATCGGCACCGGCGTCGCGGGCTTTGCTGCTACGTGCACCCCAGGCCTGCACCTGTTCCGCCAGTGACAGCAACTGGCGCCGCAGGTCCCGGGCTTGCAGTTGCATCTGATCGCGTCTCCGGCCGAGATCGCGTTGCCGGTCCTGCAGGTGCTGCTCCTGGAGCAGCCGGTCTTGATCGGGATTGGAGCGCAGAAATGCGTCCAGGCGCTCCTCCAGGTTGCGCTCCAGTTGATCCAGCCAGGTGGGGGCCATCAGTTGGCCTGGCCGGCCTGGTCCGGTGCTCGGGTGATCAACGGTGCTTCGATTTCCTCTTGCAGCGGTGTGATCGCCGCTTCGCGGGAACGCAGCATCAGCTGCGTCAGTCGTGCCACCGCGCCTTCCCCCATTTCCAGCTGGCCGATCCGCTCGAACGCACCCATGTAGATCGCCTCCAGTTCGCTGATCAGTTGTTCACGCTGGGCCTTGATCGTCTGACGTCGTTCCTCAAGTCCCATGGCTGTCCATCAGCGGCTCTGATGCTCAGTCTGCCGCCTCTAGCCAGTGCAGGGAGAGGTCGTCGGCGGGGTCGTGCCAGCGGCGACACCAGCGCCAGCCTGCGGCTTCAGCCAGCTCACGGGCCATCTCAGGCGAATACTTGACGCTGTATTCCGTCACTAGCGGTTCATCGGCGGCAAAGTGCCAGGGGCTGGAGCCGATGCAGACGGTCTGCGCGCAGTCGCTCACCAGGGCCATCCGCACGCGGCTTTGCTCTGCTTGCCATTGCGCTTGATAGCGGAACCGTTGGGGCTGGAAATCGGCGTTCAGGTCCCGGTTCAGACGCTGCAGCAGATTGCGGGCGAAGGCGGCGGAGATGCCTGCAGCATCGTCGTAGGCGGCTTCCAGCCTCGCCTGCGATTTGGGCTGATCCAGACCGAGCAGCAGGGGCCCGCCATCCAGCAGCAGGCGGAAGCGCCGCAACAGCTGAACTGCTTCCTCCTGAGTGAAGTTGCCGAGGGAGCTGCCGGGAAAGAAGCCCAGGCGTCGCTGTCCTTGCAGCAGTGTGTGGTCGGGCAGGGCCTCCAGCCGGCTGTGGTCGCAGCAGATGCCCAGCATTGGCACGGCGGGATACGCGCTTTGCAGCGCGGCTGTGGCCTGCTGGAGATGGGCCGCACTGATGTCGAGTGCCACGTAGGCCGAGGGTTGCATCGCCTCCAGCAAAGGCCCCACCTTGCGGGCGCTGCCGGCACCGAATTCGACGATCACCCCGGAGCCCATGGCGGTGGCGATCTCCTGGGCTGACTGCTCCAGCAGGGCAATTTCCGTGCGGGTGAGGCTGTATTCCGGTTGTTGGCAGATCTGATCGAACAGTTGCGAGCCCTCGGCGTCGTAGAGGAACCAGGCGGGAAGCTGTCGGGGTGCTCGCTGCAGGCCCTCTTGCACCAGTCGCCGCATGTCCGCTGCTGGCGGATGCAGGTCAATCAACGCCGGTCGGGTGGGTGTGGTTGCTGTCATGGTCATCGCGCTAGGCGCAGACCGGCGGCCATCCATCGACTCGCCGGGGGGAAGAAGTTTCTGTAGGTGTCACGGGCATGCCCAGGGGGGGTGAGACGGCTGCTGCCACGGAGCACGAACTGGGAGGTCATGAATTTGCCGTTGTATTCACCGACGGCGCCGGCCGCGGGCTGAAACCCGGGATAGGGCCGATAGGGGCTGGCGGTCCATTGCCACAGCTGGCCATGGCTCTGGAGCAACGCCTCTCCATGCTGAACCCTGGCCAGCTCCCATTCCGCTTCGCTGGGCAGACGTGCCCCGGCCCAGCGGGCATAGGCATCGGCTTCGAACCAGCTGAGGTGACGCACCGGCCGGTGATCTTCCAGCGGGCGGCGGCCTCCCAGGCTGAATTCCCAGCGCCAGGGTCCCTCTCCATCGTGATCTTGACGCCAGTAGCGGGGTGCCTGCCAGCCCCAGCGTTGGCAGGTTGCCCAGCCCTCGCTCATCCACAGCTCCGGGCGGCGGTAACCCCCGTCGTCGATGAAGCGGCGATAAGCCCCGTTGGTCACCAGTCGATCGGCGATGGCAAAGGGGTCGAGCCAGGTGCGATGACGCGGACTTTCGTTGTCGAAGTGGAAGCCATTCCCCTGGTGGCCCACATCCACCAGGCCTCCCTGGCTGTGAAGCCAGGGTCCATGGGGATCGTCGGCGCCGGTCGGCCCGCTGGCAGGCAGATCCTCATCCCGCTCACACCAGTCGTCGCGATAGGCGGGCTCCAGCGGTTGCCGGTTGAAGCCATCAAGTAGATCCATCAGCATCAACTCCTGGTGCTGCTGCTCGTGCTGCAGTCCCAGCTCCACCAGATCCCACCAGGGGCCATCGGCGTGATCCGTCAGCAGGGTCTCCAGGGCCTGGTTCACCCGATGTCTCCAAGCCTCGACGTCCGCCATCGGTGGCCGGCTGAGCAAGCCGCGCTGCGGCCGCGGCTGGCGAGGCCCGACCGTGTCGTAATAGGAATTGAACAGGAAGCCCCAGCGGGGATCCGCTGGGATGTAGCCCGGCTGATAGGGCTTCAGCACGAAGGTTTCGAAGAACCAGGTGGTGTGGGCCAGGTGCCATTTGGGCGGGCTGGCATCGGCCATGCCCTGCAGGTTGAGATCCTCCGCTTCCAGGGGCGCGATCAAGGCTTCGCTGGCATGACGCACCTCCATCAGTCGATCCAGGAGGGAGCCAGCGGCCATGGGATGGAGTCGTGTCGGGGAGACCCTAGGGAGATCCCCAGCGGCTGTCGGTGAGACACTGCCCTTAGCATCGGCCAACTCTGCAGCCCCATTCGTGATCGGCACGTTGCTGGCTGAGCGGTATCGCCTGGACCGTTGTTGCTCCGCTGATCCTGATCAGTCGGACGCTGTGCTCTGGCGTGCTGCCGATCAGATGGCCGGTGATGCAGCGGTGGCGCTCAGGCAGCTGAAGGGCGACGCGGTTCAGGAGCGTTTTCGCCTGTTGTGGCCAGCGATCCAGTCGGTGCTGCATCCCCAGATTCCCCGCTTCGGCGGGCTGATCGAGTCCAACGACAGCCTCTGGCTGGTGCGTGAGTGGCAGGAGGGGGCCACCCTCCAGCAGATCCAGGACCAGCGGCTGCAGCGTCAGCTGGTGTTCGGTGCGGGTGAGGTGCTGCTGCTGATGCGGCAGATGCTGTCACCGCTGGCGGTGCTGCACGGCCTTGAACTGGTGCATGGCGACATCAATCCCCGCAACCTTCTGCGCCGCGATCAGGACGGACTGCCGGTGCTGATTGATTTCGGGCTGTTGCAGCGCGCTGGATCCCAGCCTCTGGAGGGTGCTTCGCCGGCCTATGCCCCACGTGCGCAGGGCCGGCGGGAGCCGGCGGCGGCCTGGATGGATCTGCATGGGCTCGGTGTGACGGCGCTCACCCTTCTCTCCGGCCGGCCGCCGGAACAGTTGCTGGATGCCGAAGGCCTCCGGTGGTGCGTGCCCGCTGAGCTTGAGCTGGAGGTCCCCTATCGGCAGGTGCTGGAGCGTCTGCTGTCGGAGCAGCCCGACCAGCGCTTTGATCAAGCCGCCGAAGCCCTGCGGGCTTTGCAGGCGGTGACGATGCCGGAATCCACGGGACCGCAGACCCGCGCCGATCGCACCTTGGTGCTGGCCCCCGTGATGGCTGCAGATTCGGAGCCTGAATCCACCGCCGCTGCTTCGCCGGATCTGCCCCCGTTCACTCCACCGGCCAGGCAGGCTTTGCGGCGCCGTCCACGGGCGGATGAACGTCAACAGGCGGCGGAAGGACGCCTCTGGCCGGTGGTGGCGGCCTTGCTGGTGTCAGCCGTGTTGGGAACGGCCATTGGCTGGTTCCTGCTCAGCAGGGGCAAGACACCGGCCCAGGCCCCCTCCACCGATCGTGATCTGATCGGTCGCTCGGCCACCAGCCTTCCCCCCGCGGAGGTGGATCAACGTCAGCAGTTGCTCAGTCGTCTGCGGGCTCTGCAGGTGGATCGCAGTTGGTTCCTGCAACTGGTGGACGCCAGCCTGATGGCCCGTTTCCCCGAGCGCGGTGGTCGCCTGCCCAGTGATTCCCTCGACGATGCCCCCCTGCGGCGGGTCTGGAATGACCTGGCCGATGAGTGGCTGGCACGGGTGGAACAACTGCCGCCTGGTCTGCGCAGTCGCCTCGGTCAGCTCAAACCCTCCGATTGGAGGAGCCAGCGCCAGGCCCTGGTGGATCAGGGGGTGAACGCCAGGGTTGTGGAGCAACTCGTGAGCGCTTCAGCCCAGGCGCTGTTGCCGGGGGCTCAGGCCGGGGTCAAACCGCCGGAGCCCTACCGGCAGCTCTGGATTGCTGCGGCGTTGCGCAGTCTTGAGGATGTGCAGATTGAAACGGTCAAGGCCCGGCAGCTCACGCCCACGGTGCTCACCAGCCGGGTGCCGGCAGGTGGCGCACGGCTGATTTCGATTGCGGTGCCGGCCGGCCGCCGACTGGTGCTGGGCATCAATGGCACACCCTTGATGCAGATGACGGTTTTCTCGGCCGATGGTGCGGTGGTGTCGGAGCGTGGGCCGCTTCGGGTGGTCACCTTGCCGGTGCAGGCGGGATCACCGGTACAGGTGCTGGTCACCAACGACGGGGTGTCGTCGGGGTTGCTGACGTTGTCCTGTCGCGCTGATCTGCCCGGATCACAGCCCTTGCCGGAGGTGGACTTGGATCCGATTCCAGATCCGGCCACCGGTGTGCAGGGCCCGGTCGAGGCGCTTCCGGAACCGCCCGGTCCCAGGCCGGCGGGTGTGGAGCCGCCTGCGGCCCAATCCGATGCATCCAGCGAAGCGGCGGAGCCCAGTGCTCCTCAGTCGCCGCCGGCACCCGCAGGCATCGCGCCACCGCCGCCGCCCTAGGAGGCTGGCTCAGTAACGGGCGATGGCAGCTCGGGTCTCTTTCTTGATCTGCTTGTCTTTTTCAGCGGCGCGCTTGTCGTGCAGTTTGCGGCCTTTACCCAATCCGATGGTCAGCTTGATCCAGGAGCCCTGGAGGTGCATGTTGAGCGGGATCAGCGTTAATCCCTTCGTATCCAGCTGCCCGCGCAGCTTGTCGATCTCCCGGCGATGGGCCAGCAGCCGCCGCACGCGCAAGGGGTCGTGGTTGTAGTAGCCGCTGGCGTGGGTGTGCGGGGAGATGTGCACGTTGTGCAATTGCAGCTGGCCATTGCGGATCAGGCAGAAGCCATCGCGCAGGTTGGCCTGACCAGCACGGATCGACTTCACCTCCGTCCCCACTAGTTCGATGCCGGTTTCCAGGGTTTCGAGGATGTCGTACTGGTGCCGGGCCAGCCGGTTGTCCGCCAGCAGGCGATTGGCAGCAGCCCGCGCTGCGGCGTTTTTTTTGCCTCCACCTTTGGCCATGGACCGATCGGCTCCCCAGCCGCTTGACCCCCCGACCCTATCCAGAGCTCGGTACCCTTCCAACATGGCGATCGTTTCCTCCAACGCCGCAGCCCCACGTCCCCGGCCAGAGCGGCCGACCAATCGGATGGTGGATGGCTCTCGGCAAGCCGGAGATGATCTGGATCCATCAACGGCGCCCGGTCGCGATGACGGTCTCAGACCGCGCCGTTTGGACGATTACATCGGTCAGCGCGAGCTCAAGCAGGTGCTCGGCATCGCCGTGCAGGCTGCCCTTGGCCGCGGCGATGCCCTTGACCACGTGCTGCTCTACGGACCGCCTGGTTTGGGCAAAACCACCATGGCAATGGTGCTGGCCGAAGAGTTGGGGGTGAACTGCCGCATTACCAGCGCTCCCGCTCTGGAACGCCCTCGCGACATCGTTGGTTTGTTGGTGAATCTGCAGCCTCGGGAGCTGTTGTTCATCGATGAGATTCACCGGCTCAGCCGGGTTGCGGAAGAACTGCTTTATCCCGCCATGGAAGATCGGCGCTTGGATCTCACCGTGGGCAAGGGCAGCACCGCCCGCACCCGGGCCCTGGAGTTGCCGCCGTTCACGTTGGTGGGAGCCACCACCCGTGCCGGGGCGCTCAGCTCGCCGCTGCGGGATCGTTTCGGTTTGATCCAGCGGCTGGAGTTCTACGGCTTGGACGATCTGCAAGCGATCGTGGAGCGAGCTGCTGGGCTCTTAGAGCTGGAGCTCAGTCCTGAGGCCTGTGCCGAGATCGCCCGTCGCTGTCGGGGCACACCGCGAATTGCCAACCGGTTGCTGCGCCGGGTGCGCGATGTGGCCTGTGTGCGCGATTGCACTGGCTGCATCGACCGCGACCTAGTGGATGAGGCCCTCACACTGCATCGGGTGGATGGACGGGGTCTGGATGCCAGTGACCGCAGGGTGCTCGAGTTGCTGCTCCAGTCTCACGGCGGTGGCCCCGCTGGTTTGGACACGCTGGCGGCAGCCCTTGGTGAAGACCCAACCACGCTGGAATCCGTCGTGGAGCCTTATCTGCTGCAGCTCGGCTTTCTGCAACGCACGCCGCGCGGACGGGTGGTGACAGATGCGGGGCGCGCGCACCTGGGTTGGCCGGATCAGGAGGCGGCAGCATGAACTGGCGGCGACAGCTGATCGCATGGCTCCTGCCGGTGTTGCTGCTGGTGTCCTGCCCCCCATCTGCGGCTTGGGCTGTGGCTACAGACGATCTGCCGGCCTTGTTCGATCGTGCCTTGGCCCTTAGCCGTCAAGGCGATCCCGTGCAGGCGCTGCCGATCTGGGATCAGGTGCTTGATCTGGCTCCCCGTGATGCGGCGGCCTGGAGCAACCGCGGCAACGTGCGTTTGATGCTCGGCGACCCCGAAGGAGCGATTGCAGACCAGACCCGCTCGATCGAGCTGGCCCCCGACGATGCTGATCCGCATCTGAACCGCGGGACCGCGGAAGAAGCGCTGCAGCGCTGGCCGGAGGCCGCGGCGGACTACGACTGGATTCTCGATCGCGATCCCAGCGATGCATCGGCGCTCTACAACCTTGGCAATGTGCGTGGTTCCGAAGGCGACTGGCAGGAAGCGCAGCGGCTTTACCGCTTGGCGGCTGATGCCAGGCCTGGTTTTGCCATGGCCCGTTCCAGTGATGCCCTGGCCCTCTATCAGCTGGAGGATCTTCAGGAAGCCGAACGCCAGCTGCGCAATCTGATTCGGCGTTATCCCCTGTTTGCTGACGCCCGCGCTGCTCTCAGTGCCCTGCTGTGGCGCGTGGGGTCTCGCGGTGAAGCCGAGAGCCACTGGGCGGCAGCTGCTGGACTGGACCCCAGCTATCGCGATGCCGCCTGGTTGGCGCAGGTACGCCGCTGGCCGCCAGGCCCGATTGCGGATCTTGAGCGCTTCCTCGCGTTGGAGGTGGCATGACGACCCTCGCGCGTTCCTGGTCCGAGCGCCTCAACCAACTGCTGCCGCAGTTGGTTGAATTCAGGCGTCATCTGCATGCTCATCCGGAATTGAGCGGTGAGGAACATCAGACGGCGGCGCTGATTGCCGGTGAGTTGCGCGAGGCCGGTTGGCGTGTACGCGAGGGGGTGGGGCGCACCGGTGTTGTGGCGGAGCTGGGGCCTGTGCAGGGGCCGACCCTCGGCCTGCGGGTCGATATGGATGCCTTGCCGATTGAGGAACGCACGAATCTCCCCTATGCCTCTGTCCGCCAGGGCGTGATGCATGCCTGTGGTCACGATCTGCACAGCACCGTCGGCATCGGTGTAGCGCGGCTGCTCGCGGCTGAAGCGTCGTTGCCCTTTGGCGTTCGCCTGCTGTTTCAACCGGCGGAAGAGATCGCCCAGGGTGCACGCTGGATGCGTGAAGCTGGCGCCGCGGATGGTCTGGCCGGACTGTTCGGCCTGCACGTCTTCCCCTCCTTGCCGGTGGGCAGCATTGGCGTGCGCAGCGGCAGCCTCACCGCCGCTGCCGGTGAGCTGGAGATTGAGGTGATCGGTCAGGGCGGCCACGGGGCGCGACCGCATCAGTCGGTGGATGCGATCTGGATCGCCTCCCGGGTGGTGACCGGTTTGCAGGAGGCGATCAGCCGCCGCCTGGATGCCCTGGATCCGGTGGTGGTGAGCTTCGGGAAGATTGAAGGTGGCAAGGCGTTCAATGTGATCGCCGAGCGCGTCACCCTGCTCGGCACCGTGCGCTGTCTCTGCAGCGATGTGCACGATCGCTTGCCCGGCTGGATCGAAGACACGGTGCAGGCCATCTGCTCTGGATTCGGTGCCACGGCCACGGTGCGTTACCGCTGCATTGCACCGCCTGTGCACAACGACCCCCGGCTGACGGCGCTGTTGGAGCGGTGTGCGATGGAGCAGCTCGGCTCGGATCAGGTGCTGCGCCTGGAGCAGCCGTCGCTCGGAGCTGAAGACTTCGCGGAGCTGATCCGCGATGTGCCGGGAATGATGTTTCGTTTGGGGGTGGCGGGTCCCGACGGGTGTGCCCCGTTGCACAACGGTCAATTCCTGCCGGATGAGCGTTGCCTGGAGACCGGCATCCGGGTGTTGACCGCCGCGATTCTGGCCTGGGAGCCGGCGCCATGACCCCCCCGTCGCGTCAGCCCCTGCATGTGTTGCTGTCGCTGGCGGCGCCGCTGCTGGTGCTGCTGGGTTTGGTCGGTCTGGCGCAAAGGGAGGGGACCGATCGCTGGCAGGCCGTTCCTGCCATCCTGGTGGGTTCTGGCCTGGTGATCCATGCGGTATTGGGTCGCCGGCGCCGGCGCCACAAGCTGCTGGTGGCTCTGCGCAGCAGTCGATTGGAGGAGGACTGAGTCCATGGCATCGACACCGCCATCGCCTGCGGATGAGGCTCCGGATCTCGACGCGTTGCGTGCGGCGATCGGTTCCGGCGATCCCACCCTGGCGATGCCAGCGCTCACTCAGCTGCGCTTCTGCACCGACGAAGAGGCGGTGCCGCTGCTGGTGCTGGGCAGTGAGCAGGAGGCTTTCCTTGTGCGTTCCCTGAGTTGCAGCGGCCTGGGTTACAAGCGCACGGAGCAGGGTTGGACGGTGCTGGAGACGCTCCTGCGCAATGATGGTGATAGCAACGTGCGGGCTGAGGCCGCCAATTCGTTGGCCAGTTATGGCGTGGAGCGGGCCTGGCCGCTGCTGAAGGCGGCGTTCCTGGCCGATGACGCCTGGTTGGTGCGCTGCAGCATCCTTTCGGCCCTGGCAGAGCAACCTCAGATCGATCTGGGGTGGTTGCTGGAGCTCGCCTCCGCCGCCATCACCGATGCCGATGGCACGGTGCGGGTCAGTGGCGCCGAAATCCTGGGCCGGATTGTGCGCGAGGGCAGGGATCAACCGATCGGTGAGCAGGCGCGGGCGTTGTTGCGGCCTTTGCAGCAGGACGGCGACCACCGGGTGGTGGCGGCGGCGCTGAACGGCTTGCAGGCGGCCTGACCCCTCCACTGTCGGAACGCTTGCTACGGTTCCGGCACCACTAGGGGTGCCTGAGGCCGTTCGCGGCCGCAAGGGCTGAGATCACACCCTCCGAACCTGATCCGGGTCATGCCGGCGCCAGGGAAGTGACCACATGTGATCCGCGGCCGATCGGCCGGCTCCTGGCAGTCCATTCGCTGAACGGATCATGCGTGCTTCCTGGGTTGAGTCCCGTCGCGGACAAGCCAACGTGTCGCAGATGCACTTCGCCCGGCAGGGTGTGGTGACCGAGGAAATGGCCTTTGTGGCCCAACGGGAGAACCTGCCCGAATCGCTGGTGATGGAGGAGGTCGCCCGGGGCCGGATGGTGATCCCCGCCAACATCAACCACGGCAATCTGGAGCCCATGGCGATCGGCATCGCCAGCAAGTGCAAGGTGAACGCCAACATCGGTGCCTCACCCAATGCCTCCGACGCCGAGGAGGAGGTGAAGAAGCTGAAGTTGGCGGTGAAATACGGTGCCGACACGGTGATGGATCTCTCCACCGGTGGCGTGAATCTGGATGAGGTACGCACCGCGATCATCAACGCCTCACCGGTGCCCATTGGCACCGTGCCCGTTTATCAGGCACTCGAGAGCGTGCATGGTTCGATCGAACGCCTCTCGGAAGACGACTTCCTGCACATCATCGAGAAGCATTGCCAGCAGGGCGTCGATTACCAGACCATCCACGCTGGTCTGCTGATTGAGCACCTGCCCAAGGTGAAGGGCCGGATCACCGGCATCGTCAGCCGTGGTGGCGGCATCCTGGCTCAGTGGATGCTGTACCACCACAAGCAGAACCCGCTCTACACCCGCTTCGACGACATCTGCGAGATCTTCAAGCGCTACGACTGCACCTTCTCGCTGGGCGATTCGCTGCGTCCTGGCTGTCAGCACGATGCCTCTGATGCGGCACAGCTGGCGGAGCTGCACACCCTGGGTGAGCTGACGCGCCGCGCTTGGAAGCACGATGTGCAGGTGATGGTGGAGGGTCCCGGCCATGTGCCCATGGACCAGATCGAGTTCAACGTGAAAAAGCAGATGGAGGAGTGCAGCGAAGCGCCCTTCTATGTGCTCGGCCCTCTGGTCACCGACATCGCACCTGGTTACGACCACATCACCTCCGCCATCGGTGCCGCCATGGCCGGCTGGCATGGCACGGCGATGCTCTGCTACGTGACGCCCAAGGAGCACCTGGGTCTGCCCAATGCCGATGATGTGCGCGAAGGCCTGATCGCTTACAAAATCGCTGCTCACGCTGCTGATATCGCCCGTCATCGCCCCGGTGCCCGCGATCGCGACGATGAGCTCAGTCGTGCCCGCTATGCCTTCGACTGGAACAAGCAATTCGAGTTGTCTTTGGATCCCGAGCGGGCCAAGGAATATCACGACGAAACGCTGCCGGCCGACATCTACAAGCAGGCGGAGTTCTGCTCGATGTGCGGTCCCAAGCACTGCCCGATGCAGACCAAGATCACTGATGAGGATCTTGAAGGTCTGGAGAAGGTGCTGGAGGCCAAGGGTGGTGCCGAGCTCGCCGGCGTGAAGATGGACAAGGCTGACTGATCAGCCGCGGCCTTTGTTGCGGGACTGACTCCTGAAGTGAAAAGTGAAGCCAACTGGCTTCACTTTTTTATGCCGATTGATGCCTCAGTTTGCGTTCATCACGCGTCAAGTGCTGATTTGAACCAGTCGATGGTGGGCTGAAGACCTTCCTGAAGAGAGATTCGGGGTTCCCATCCCAGTTGTTCTCTTGCCAGGTCGATGACCGGTTGCCGTTGCATCGGGTCGTCTTGAGGCAGCGGTTTGGTGATCAGTTCAAGCTTCGGATTGATGCGTTCGCGCACCAATTCAGCGAGCTGGCGGATAGTGAACTCTCCGGGATTGCCGATGTTGATGGGACCGGTGTGGTCACCATTCATCAGGCGAATCATGCCCTCGATTAAGTCATCCACATAGCAGAAGGATCGTGTTTGGCTGCCGTCTCCATAGAGGGTTAATGCTTCACCCTTCAGGGCCTGCACGATGAAGTTGCTGACGACCCGTCCATCATCGGGAAGCATGCGTGGGCCATAAGTGTTGAAAATTCGCATGACACGCACTTCGGTGTTGTGCATCCGGCGGTAGTCAAAACACAAGGTTTCGGCAATGCGCTTGCCTTCGTCGTAGCAACTGCGGAGCCCGATCGTGTTCACGGAGCCGCGATAGTTTTCCGGTTGAGGATGCACTTCTGGATCGCCGTAAATTTCACTGGTGCTCGCCAGTAGCAAGCGGGCCCCAACGCGGCGGGCGAGGCCGAGCATGTTGTAGGTGCCAAGAAAACTGGTTTTGGCGGTTTTGATGGGATTGAACTGGTAGTGCACGGGTGATGCCGGGCAAGCCAGATGCCAGATCCGATCAACTTCCAGTTGGATGGGTTCTGTGACGTCGTGACGGATCAACTCAAAACGAGGATGGCCAATCCATTGACCAATATTGCTCTTACGACCGGTGAAATAGTTGTCGAGACAGATCACTTCTTCGCCAGCATCCATCAGCCGGTCACACAGATGTGAGCCGAGGAATCCAGCCCCACCGGTGATCAAGTTGCGGATCATTGCCAAGACGCAATCAATGCTCACCTCATCGTATGGGGTGAGTCATCAGCGCAATCAAAAAATCCCCTGAGGCCGAATAGCCCCAGGGGATTGAAGGTTGATGATGACTGTCCTGATTGAATTGAGATCAGGAGGGGTTTCAGTCGAGCAGTGCTTTGGACTTGGCAACAACGTTCTCGACGGTGAAACCAAACTCCTTCAGGCAAGTGCCGCCAGGAGCGGAGGCGCCGAAGCGGTTCATGGTGACGCTGTCGCCATCGAGGCCGATGAAGCGGTGCCAGCCGAAGGATTCAGCGGCTTCCACCACGAGGCGCTTGCGCACGGCATTGGGGAGCACTTCTTCCTTGTAGGCGTCGCTCTGTTCGTCGAACAGTTCCACGCAGGGCATGGAGACCACGCGCACCTTCTTGCCTTCAGCGGTCAGCTGCTTGGCAGCCTGGACGCAGAGGTCAAGTTCGGTACCGGTGCCGATCAGGATCAGCTCAGGGGTGCCCTCGCAGTCTTCGAGCACGTAGCCGCCGAGGGCCACCTTGTCGATGGAGGAGTTGGCCTGGTTGGCCATTCCCTGACGGCTGAGGCAGAGGGAGCTGGGGCGCTTGCGGTTCTGGATGGCCAGCTTGTAAGCACCGCTGGTCTCGTTACCGTCGCCAGGGCGGAACACCAGCATGTTCGGCATTGCCCGCAGGGAGGGGATGGTCTCGATCGGCTGGTGAGTCGGGCCGTCCTCGCCCACACCGATGGAGTCGTGGGTGAGCACGTAGATCACACCCAGCTCACTCAGGGCCGAGAGGCGCATGGAGCCGCGCATGTAGTCGGCAAACACCAGGAAGGTGCCGCCGTAAGGGATCAAACCACTGTTGTGGTAAGCGATGCCGTTGAGAATCGCCGCCATGGCGTGCTCGCGCACACCGAAGTGCAGGTAGCGCTTTTCGGGGCTGCTGGCCTGATAAGAGCCGGTTTCGCCCTTGATGTCGGTGTAGTTGGAGTGGGTGAGGTCGGCGGAGCCGCCGATCAGTTCAGGCAGGTTGGGGCCCAGGGCACCCAGGCAGATCTGGGAGTGCTTGCGGGTAGCCAGGCCACCGTCTTCGGCGCTGTAGGTGGGCAGACCCTTATCCCAGCCCTCGGGCAGCTCACCGCGCAGCATCCGCTCGAATTCAGCGGCTTCGCTGGGGTACTTGGTGCGATAGGCGGCGAGGGTCTGGTTCCACTCGGCTTCGAGGCTGGCACCACGCTCAATCGCCTGGCGGAACTGGTCATAGGCCTCCTGAGGCACCTCGAAGGGGCCGTAGTTCCAGTTCAGTTGCTGACGGGTTAGCGCGGCTTCCTCTTCACCCAGAGCAGCACCGTGCACACCGGCAGTGTCGGCCTTGTTGGGGGAGCCATAGCCGATGGTGGTGGTCACCTTGATGATCGACGGCTTGTCGGTAACAGCCTTGGCCGCTTCTATCGCCTTGGCGATGGCATCCACATCGGTGTTGCCTTCGGCCACATGCTGGACGTGCCAGCCGTAGGCCTCGTAGCGCTTCAGTACGTCCTCGGTGAAGGACACATCGGTGCGGCCGTCGATGGTGATGCTGTTGTCGTCGTAGAGGGCGATCAATTTGCCCAGCTTCAGGTGACCCGCCAGGGATGCAGCCTCGGAGGACACGCCCTCCTGATTGCAGCCGTCACCCATCACCACATAGGTGTAGTGATCAACCACGGTGGCGTCGGCCTTGTTGAACTTGGCGGCCAGGTGGGATTCGGCGATGGCCAGGCCCACAGCGTTGGAGATACCAGCGCCGAGGGGGCCGGTGGTCACTTCAACGCCAGGGGTTTCGAAGGTTTCGGGGTGACCTGGAGTCTTGGAGCCCCACTGACGGAACTGCTTGATGTCGTCGATGGTCACCGAGTCGTAACCGGTGAGGTGCAGCAGCGCGTACAGCAGCATGCAGCCGTGACCGGCTGACAGCACGAAGCGGTCGCGGTTGAACCACTTGGGATTCTTGGGGTTGTGCTTCAGGAACTTGTCCCACAGCGCGTAACCCATCGGGGCGCAGCCCATCGGCAGGCCGGGGTGGCCACTGTTGGATTTGTTGATGGCATCAACCGCCAGCATGCGGATGCTGTTGATGCAAAGGGTGTCGACAGAAGCGGGCGCAGCGACCATGACGTGGGAGTTGTAAATCGGTAAGGAGTACGAGCAGTCTGAAACAACGGGTCAAGGGCACCGCAGAACGGGCCAGACCGATGGATTCAGCTCATGCGTCGGAAGGCGAGGCAGACGTTATGGCCGCCGAAGCCGAAGGAGTTGGACAACACCGTGCCCAGCTTGAGCTCACGGGCGGTGTTGGGCACGACATCCAGATCACATTCGGGATCGGGATTGGCGTGATTGATCGTGGGAGGCACCACGTGATGCTGGAGCGCCAGCACACAGGCCACCGCTTCAATGCCGCCGGAACCACCCAGCAGGTGACCGGTCATCGACTTGGTGGAGCTCACCGGAATCTGGTGGGCCCGACTGCCGAGAGCGCTTTTGATCGCCGCGGTCTCGTTGCTGTCATTGGCAGGGGTGCTGGTGCCGTGCGCATTGACGTAGTCGATGCTGTCGGCGCTCAGACCACCGTCTTCCAGAGCGAGTCGCATGGCTGCGGCTCCGCCCACGCCACCGGGGGTCGGTGAGGTGATGTGGTGGGCATCGCATGTGGTGCCGTAGCCCACCATTTCGGCCAGGATCGTGGCGCCGCGTGCTTCAGCGTGCTCAAGGGTTTCCAGCACCAGCACACCGGCACCCTCGCCGATCACGAAGCCATCACGCTCCTTGTCGAAGGGGCGACTGGCGGTGGCGGGATCGTCGTTGCGGAAGGACAGGGCCTTGGCGCTGGCAAAACCGGCCACGCCCAGCGGGGTGATGGCGGATTCCGCGCCGCCGCAAACCATGGCGTCGGCCTTGCCCATCTGCAGCAGACGGAAGGCATCGCCAATGGCATTGGATCCCGCGGCACAGGCAGTGGCCACCGCGGAGCTGGGACCTTTGGCGCCTAGAGCGATCGCCGCCAGGCCAGTGGCCATGTTGGGGATCATCATCGGCACAGTGAACGGGCTGACACGGCCGGGGCCTTTGCCCTCCAGCACGTGGGCCTGGGTCTCCATGGTGAGCAGGCCGCCCACGCCGGAGCCAATGCTGACGCCGATGCGATCGGCGTTGGCTTCGGTGATTGCGAGGCCAGCGTCAGCGAGGGCCTGTTTGGCGGCGACGACACCGAATTTGCAGAACCGATCCCAGCGCTTGGCCTCCTTGGGTTCAAGGAAGCCTGTGGGATCGAAGTCCTTCACCTCGGCGGCAAAACGACAGGCGTGCTTTTCAGCATCGAACAGAGTGATCGACGCCACGCCATTGCGGCCTGAGGTGAGGCCAGACCAATACTCGGCAACGCTGTTGCCGATCGGTGTCACCGCGCCGAGGCCAGTGACCACGACGCGTTGGAGACCCTCCACCATGCTGCCGATCCTCAGGCCTGCTTGTCTTCGATGTACTTGACGGCGTCGCCGACGGTGGCGATGCCTTCAGCTGCTTCGTCGGGAATTTCGATGTCGAAGGCTTCCTCCAGGGCCATCACCAGCTCGACTGTGTCAAGCGAGTCAGCGCCGAGATCGTTCTGGAAATTCGACTCCGGCTTCACTTCGCCGGCGTCAACGCTGAGTTGCTCCGCCACGATCGAACGGACTTTTTCGAGGATCGCTTCCTGGGACATGGCCGTGAAGACGGGACGCCGCATCTTACGGGCTGGCCTCGGCCCCACCCTCGCTCGTCGTTAACAACAGTGACGGCAGAGCGCGAGCTTGGCCTCAGGAGCATTCACCCCGGGTACGTTGACCGCAAGTCCTCTGCACCGAGACGGGTACATGTCCCACGCCGTCAAGATCTACGACACCTGCATCGGCTGCACCCAGTGTGTGCGCGCTTGTCCTCTCGACGTTCTCGAGATGGTTCCCTGGGACGGTTGCAAAGCCGGCCAGATTGCTTCTTCCCCTCGCACCGAAGATTGCGTGGGTTGCAAGCGCTGTGAAACCGCTTGCCCCACGGACTTCCTCAGCATTCGCGTCTACCTGGGTGACGAGACCACCCGCAGCATGGGTCTGGCGTACTGATCACTCCGATCGGTTTTTTGTTCAACAACTCATAAGCTCCGCCCGGCATTGCCGGGCTTTTTTGTATGTGCGGAATCGTTGCGGTGATTGGCTCCCGGGAGGCGGCGCCGCTGCTGTTGGAAGGCCTGCGTCAGCTGGAATACCGCGGCTACGACTCCGCAGGTATCGCCACGATTGATGTTTCCGGGGCCGAGGCGGCAAGCGCGCTTCATTGCGTGCGCGCCAAGGGCAAGCTGGTGAATCTCACCGCACGGGTGGATCAGGAGGGGGCTCCAGGCTTCTGCGGCATCGGCCACACCCGCTGGGCCACCCATGGCAAGCCGGAAGAGCACAACGCCCATCCCCACCGCGACGGCAGCGGCCGCGTGGCAGTGGTGCAGAACGGCATCATCGAAAACCACCGGTTGCTCCGCGATGAGCTCACGGCGGCCGGGGTCACGTTTCGCTCCGACACCGACACCGAGGTGATTCCGCATCTGGTGTCGGCCGAGCTGGAGCGGCGCAGTGCCGCTGGTGAGCCTGCGAATGGCAGCACACTGTTGGCGGCTGTGCAGGCGGTGTTGCCGCGCTTGCAGGGGGCCTATGCCTTGGCGGTGCTCTGGGCTGAGGTGCCCGGAGCGCTGGTGGTGGCGCGTAAGGCAGCCCCGCTGCTGATCGGTCTCGGCGAAGGTGAGTTTCTCTGCGCCAGCGACACCCCCGCCTTGGCCGGCTTCACCCGCACCATCCTGCCGATGGAGGACGGCGAAGTGGCGCTGTTGAGTCCTCTGGGAATCGAGCTCTACAACGCCGAGGGTGAGCGCCAGCAGCGCAGTCCCACCCTGCTGAGCGGCCAGGAGCACGTGGCCGACAAGCGGGAGTTCCGTCACTTCATGCTCAAGGAGATCCATGAGCAGCCCGACACGGCACGGTTGTGGGTGGAACGCCACCTGCCGCAGGGCCTGCCGGCAAACAATCCCGTGGCGCTGCCCTTCGACGATGACTTCTACGCCGGCATCGATCGCATCCAGATCCTGGCCTGTGGCACCAGTCGCCATGCGGCCCAAGTGGGTGCCTACCTGCTCGAGCAATTCGCCGGTGTGCCCACCAGCGTGGATTACGCCAGTGAATTCCGTTACGCCCCGCCGCCGCTGGCCCCCAACACGCTCACCATCGGCGTCACTCAGTCGGGTGAAACCGCCGACACGCTGGCGGCTCTGGCCATGGATGCCGAACGGCGCCGGGCCCAAGGGGAACCTGCTTATGCCCCCCGTCAGCTGGGGGTGACCAACCGTCCGGAAAGCTCTCTGGCACGGCAAGTGACGCACCTGCTCGACATCGGCGCCGGCATCGAGGTGGGTGTGGCCGCCACCAAGACCTTCCTGGGCCAATTGTTGGCCTTCTATGCGCTGGCTCTGGCCTTCGCCGCGCGCCGCGGCTCCCGCAGCGAGGCCGAGATCGCCGCTTTAGTGACGGAGCTGCGCGGCTTGCCTAAGGAGCTCAGCGCCCTGGTGCAGCAGCACGATCAGCGCTCGGAGGCCATGGCCCATCGCTTCGCGGAAACCCAGGATGTGATCTTCCTGGGGCGGGGCATCAACTACCCCATCGCCCTGGAAGGAGCGCTAAAGCTCAAGGAGATCAGCTACATCCATGCCGAGGGCTATCCCGCCGGTGAGATGAAGCACGGGCCGATCGCTCTGCTCGATACCCACGTGCCGGTGATTTCGATCGCGGTGCCGGGCGTGGTGTTCGAGAAGGTGCTGAGCAATGCCCAGGAGGCGAAAGCTCGCGATGCCCAGTTGATCGGTGTGGCACCGATCTGTGCTGACACTGAGCTGTTCGACGAACTGCTGCCGGTGCCTGAAGTGAGCGAGTGGATCAGCCCGCTGCTCACCGTGGTGCCGATGCAATTGCTCAGCTATCACATCGCTGCCCACCGGGGACTGGATGTGGATCAGCCCCGCAATCTCGCCAAGAGCGTCACTGTGGAGTGAGGCCTAAGCGTTCGCCGGAATAGCTGGCGCGCGCTCGAACCTGTTGGCACCAGTCCTGATGGTCGATGTACCAACGAACTGTGGCGGCAAGACCCTCTTCCACGCTGTGTCGCGGCTGCCACCCCAGTTCGCTGCTGATGCGGGACGGATCAATGGCGTAGCGCCGGTCATGGCCTGGTCGGTCGGTCACCGGTGTGATCAGGTCGGCGTGGGGCGCGTTGTTGGCATTGAGTTGGTCGAGCTCAGCACAGATGCGATTGACAACCTGTTTGTTGGTGGCTTCGCCGTGTCCGCCGACGCAGTAGCTGCGGCCGGGTTCTCCCTGACAAGCGGCGAGCAGCAGCGCATCCACATGATCTTCGACGTAGAGCCAGTCGCGCACATTGAGGCCGTCTCCATACAAGGGGATGGGCTCTCGGGCTGCTGCTTTCAGCGTGACCACAGGGATCAGTTTCTCTGGAAATTGCCAGGGGCCGTAATTGTTTGAGCAGTTGGTCAGAACCACGGGCAGCCCGTAGGTGTGGTGCCATGCCTGGACGAGATGATCGCTTGCGGCCTTGCTGGCTGAATACGGACTGCGTGGGTCATAGGGCGTGGTTTCCGAGAAGCGCCCTTCGGCACCCAGAGAGCCGAACACCTCGTCCGTGCTGATGTGATGCAGCCGGAAATCCTCTTGGCGCGATCCGCTCAAGCGCTCGTAATGCGCCCTCACGGCCTGGAGCAGGTTGTACGTGCCGGTGACGTTGCTCTCGATGAAGACGCCAGGGCCGGAGATCGAGCGGTCGACGTGACTCTCTGCGGCCAGGTGCATCACCAAATCAGGGTCGGCTTCGCGGACCGCTGCCTCCACCGCCGCCGCATCACTGAGGTCCACGCGCTGAAGATGATGGCGCCCGACCCCCTCATTGGGCAGTTCGCTCAGAACGGCCTCAATGGAGGTGAGATCACTGGCGTACCCCATTTTGTCGAGGTTGAACACGATGGCGTCGCTGTCGCTCAACAGTCGGCGCACCACAGCGCCGCCGATGAAACCCGCCCCGCCGGTCACCAGAATGCGCTGGCGATGCCCAAGAAGCGAGGAGGCGTTCGGGGTGGCAGGCGACATTGGAGTCGTCATCAGGCGACGTTCAAGGTGGGGTCCATGATGCTCTGGCGCCCGTAGCCATCCTCAAAGCGCACAATGTCGTCTTCGCCGAGGTAGGCACCGCTTTGCACCTCGATCAGTTCCACCGGAATGCGCCCGGGGTTGCTGAGCCGGTGCTTGCAGCCAAGGGGAATAAAGGTGCTTTCGTTTTCACCGATCAGCTCCGACTCTCCATCGCGTTCCACCAACGCAGTGCCTTTGACGACAATCCAGTGCTCGGCGCGGTGATGGTGCATCTGCAGTGAAAGGCTGGCGCCGGGTTTGACGGAGATGCGCTTCACCTGCCAGCGGCTGTCTTCCACGACGCCTGTGTAGTGGCCCCAGGGGCGGTAGATCTTGCGGTGGGCCTTGCCTTCAGGGCTGCCGTCGGCTTCCAGCTGCTTCACCACCGTTTTCACGTTCTGTGCCTGGCTGCGGTCGGCGATCAGCACGGCATCGTCGGTTTCCACCACCACCAGGTTTTCCACGCCCAGACCCACCACCAGACGGTGCTCGCTGCGCAGGTAGCAGTTGCGGCTGTCCTCGCTGATCACGCGGCCACGCAGGACGTTGCCGTCGTCATCACGATCGGCCGTCTCCCAGAGGGCACTCCAGCTGCCCACATCGCTCCAGCCGGCTGAAAGCGGCAAGACGGAGCCCAGCTGGGTTTGTTCCATCACGGCCACGTCGATGGCCACGTTGGGGCACTTGGCAAAGGCTTCTCGCTCCAGCCGCAGGAAATCGAGATCAGCCACCTCCTGCTCCAGGGCGGCGCGGCAGCAGCTGACCACTTCCGGGGCCAGGCGTTCCAGTTCCGACAGCATGGCGCTGGCTTTGAACAGGAACATGCCGCTGTTCCAGGTGAAGCGGCCGCTTTCCAGGAACTGCTCGGCAGTAGCGCGATCGGGCTTCTCCACAAACCGGGCGATCGGCACTGGCGTGAGCGCTCCGGCCTCCAGGGGTTCGGCGGCTTCGATGTAGCCGTAGCCGGTTTCCGGTGCGGTGGGCACGATGCCGAAGGTCACTAGGCGCCCGGCTTCAGCGGCGCTGCGCCCGGCATCGATGGCGGCGCGGAACTGCGCACCCTCACGGATCACATGGTCGGCGGCCAGCACCAGCAGCAGCGGATCCTCCCCGCGGGCTGTGGCCTGCAGGGCGGCCACGGCGACCGCAGGCGCGGTGTTGCGTCCCATGGGCTCCAGCAGGATGGCGCCTGGCTCCACGCCGATCTGGCGCATCTGCTCGGCCACGATGAAACGGTGGTCGTCGTTGCAGATCAGTAGCGGCGCTCCCAGGGCTTCAATGCCCTCCAGGCGCTGCTGGGTCTGCTGCAGCAGGGTGTCTTCCCCGTTGCCGCCCAGGGGCCAGTACTGCTTGGGGTAGCTGGCGCGGGAGAGGGGCCAGAGGCGTGTGCCGGTGCCGCCGCAGAGAATCACCGGAATCAGAGGGCTGGTCACGGCACGCGCTGGGTGAGGTGCCCGCCATTCTCTCGCAATAAAACTCTGGCGGCCATGGGAGGGAGTCAGAGCTCCAGCAACCCCGGCGGTGGGGTGAGCAGCAGCCAGCCGTCGTTGAGGTGCACTTCCGGCACGATCGCCTCCACGAACGGCACCATCAGGGTGCGGCCGTCGGGGGTTTTGATCTCCAGCAGTTCGTTGCCGCCGCTGATCAAATCACTCACGCTGCCGATCGCTTCCCCGTCGGCGCTGAGCCTGGCCTCCAATGAGCCTGGCCTCCAACCCCACCAGATACAGACAGGCCTGCCTGCTCAGGTCACGTCAGCAGGAACATTCGCAAAGTCCTCGCGCTTGAAAATGTTATTGGAATTCTGGTCAATCTACAGCTCTGAATACGGCGAATTATGATCAAATTCTGTTTGGTATAAATGTTTGTATGTCTCATCAATTAAATTGCTTGGCTGTTGGCTGGCTTCGGTATTGAGTGAATCGCAAATTGGAAATAAATGATCTTTTTTAAACCTATTACTGTCTTAGTTGGTCGTTCGTGAGCCGCAGTTCAAAATCTTGAACTGCCAGAGGCAGACCCTCTGCCAGGGGGATGCGAGCGCACCAGCCAAGGGCGGCCATGCGGCTCACATTGAGCTGTTTTTTTGGGGTGCCGTCGGGTTTGCTGGTGTCCCAATGAATGGTTCCGTCGTATGCAACCGCTTCGGATATCTGCTCGGCGAGTTCGCGGATGCTGAGGTCGATGCCTGTGCCTACATTGAGGAAGGCAAGTGGTGCGCCCTGATCATCTTTGGGTGCATCAGGGGCCAGAGCTGACCAGTGCTCGAGGGCAAACACGCAGGCTTCTCCCAGATCATCGGCGTGGAGGAATTCACGCAACGGCGTGCCGCTGCCCCAGCAGGTCACGGATGGGGCGTTTGATTCTTTGGCTTCATAAAAGCGGCGAATCAAGGCGGGCAGCACATGGCTGCCGGTGGGGTGATAGTTGTCGCCGGGCCCGTAGAGATTGGTGGGCATCAGGCTTATGGCATCAAAGCCGTGCTGGCGGCGCAGCGCCTCCGCGAGCTTGATTCCCGCGATTTTGGCGATGGCGTACCACTCATTAGTGGGCTCCAGAGTGCCGGTGAGCAGTGCTTCCTCGCGGATCGGTTGCTCAGCAAATTTGGGGTAGATGCAACTGCTGCCAAGAAACAGCAGCCGCCTTACTCCAGATCGCCAGGCTGCTTCCATCACGTGGGTCTGGAGGCTGAGGTTCTGCAGCAGGAAATCGGCGGGTCGGCTGCGGTTGGCCTCAATGCCACCGACGGTGGCGGCCGCCAACACCACTACATCGGGTTTGTTCGCCTGCATCCAGTGCCTTACGGCCTGGCCATCGAGCAGATCGAGCTGCTGCCGTGTGGGGGTGAGCATTGCGCCACCCTGGGCTGGATTGCCATATCCCTTGCGCATCAGGGCGCGGCTGATGGCGCTGCCGGCCATGCCGCGGGCACCGGCAATGAAGATGCTGTCGCTGGGGTGGAGGAGAGACATGGCGGAAGCGTCTGTTATTCCCGTGTTCCCACCACTTGGAAGCCGTTTGCTTGCAGATAGGCCTCTTTGCGGGCTTCCTCCTGGTCGACAGCGATCATCTCTTTGACCAGTTCTTCCAGGGTGGTAGTGGGCGTCCAGCCCAATTTCTCGCGGGCGTTGGTGGGATCTCCGAGCAGGGTCTCTACTTCCGCGGGGCGGAAATAACGGGGATCGATGCGCACCACGATGGTGCCGGTGTCGCTGCGGCGGCCGGTTTCCTCGAGCCCTGATCCTTCCCATTGGAGCTGGCCCCAACCGAGGGCCTGGGCGGCGAGCTCAATGAAGCGGCGCACTGATTCCTGGCGGCCGGTGGCGATCACAAAGTCTTCTGGGGTGTCCTGTTGGAGCATCCGCCACTGCATTTCGACGTAGTCGCGGGCGTGGCCCCAGTCGCGCAGGGAATCGAGGTTGCCCATGTAAAGGCACTGGTCGAGGCCGGCATCAATGCGGGCCAGGCCGCGGGTGATCTTGCGGGTCACGAAGGTTTCACCGCGCCTGGGGCTCTCGTGATTGAACAGCAGGCCATTGCAGGCAAACATGCCGTAGGCCTCGCGGTAATTGATGGTGATCCAGTACGCGTAAAGCTTGGCCACGCCGTAGGGACTGCGGGGGTGAAAGGGGGTGGATTCCTTTTGCGGGACCTCCTGCACGAGGCCATAGAGCTCGGAGGTGGAAGCTTGGTAGATGCGCGTTTTTGCTGTGAGGCCGCAGATGCGCACGGCCTCGAGGATGCGCAGGGTGCCGAGGGCGTCGACGTTGGCGGTGTATTCAGGGGCCTCGAAACTCACGGCCACATGGCTCTGGGCGCCGAGGTTGTAGATCTCATCGGGCTGCACCTGCTCGATGATGCGCTGAAGGTTGCTGCCGTCGGAGAGATCGCCGTAATGGAGGGTGAGGCGCGGATCTAGTTCGTGCGGATCTTGGTAAAGGTGATCGATGCGGGTGGTGTTGAAGGAGGATGCACGGCGCTTGATGCCGTGGACGGCGTAGCCCTTTTTCAGGAGCAGCTCAGCGAGATAGGAGCCGTCCTGTCCAGTAATCCCAGTGATGAGAGCCTTTTTCATGAAAGTGAATTTATGCCCGACTCAGTCATCTGCAGACATCGTGACGAGAGAAGTGGTCTATGCATGCAGAGCTCGTATCTCCAAAAACGATTGTGATGGAATCCGCTTTCGCGATAGCCGCCTGGTCAGCCACCAACTTTTTGGCCACCCTGGACATGTGGGATCTTTGCGTCGATGGCAGCCGAGTTCCGATCTCTTAGCCCAGCTCCAGCAACCCTGGTGGTGGGGTGACCAACAGCCAGCCGTCGTTGAGGTGCACTTCCGGCACGATCGCCTCCACGAACGGCACCATCAGGGTGCGGCCGTCGGGGGTTTTGATCTCCAGCAGTTCGTTGCCGCCGCTGATCAGATCACTCACGCTGCCGATCGCTTCCCCCTCGGCGCTGAGGCGCGCCTCTAAGCCCACCAAGTCGAGCAGGTGAAACTCGCCCTCCTCCAGTTCGGGGCGATCGTCCGCCGGCACCATCAAGGTTTGGCCCACTAAAGCTTCTGCCGCGTCGCGGCTGTCGACCCCCGCAAAGCGCACCACAAACACGCTCTTGCCCGGCAGCTGGCGGCCACTTTTAAGCTCGATTTCTCGTGGGGCCTTGCCCCGGGCTTTCAGCCAGCGGGTGCCGGGCTCGGTGAAGCGCTCGGGAAATTCACTGGCGGGGTTGATGCGCAGCTCGCCTTTGAGCCCCTGCACGGCTACTACCTTGCCCACCGGCAGCCAGTCGTCAGCGGACGTGGGAGCCGCAGAGGTGCTGGCGTTGGTCATGGCCGCAAGAGCAGTCGCCACCTCATCATCCTTCCGCGCGATACTGGGGGTCTGACCGATCCTTTGCCATGGCTTCCGCCGCTCCAATCCTGCCTGGTGCCACGGTGAAGGTGGTGGATCCCCGCTCCATTTACAACGGCTACACCGGCTTTGTGCAGCGCATCAGCGACGACCGCGCCGCTGTGCTGTTTGAAGGCGGCAACTGGGACAAGCTCGTGACCCTGCGCCTGCGCGATCTCAGCGCCGACTGAGGCCCATGGCGGAATCCCTGCGCCTGCAGCTCCGGCGCGTGGTGCTGGAGTCCGGCACCCCAGCCGGGCGGGTCTACAACCTGGTGATCTTTGGGACGATCCTGCTCAGCGTGGTCGGCCTGCTGGTGGAACCGCATCCGATGCGGGTTGCAGCACCCGGTGAGATCCCCCTTTGGGTGGGGGAGCTGGAGAGGGCCTGCCTGCTGGTGTTCATGGCCGACTACCTGCTGCATTTGTGGGTGTCCCCGAAGCCGCTGGCCTACGCGCGCAGCTTCTTTGGTCTGATCGACCTCTCGGCGGTGCTGTTCTTCTTTGTGCCCCAGATCAACAGCGGCCTGATCCTCTGGATCTTCAAGTTCGGCCGGGTGCTGCGCGTGTTCAAGCTGTTGCGCTTCATGGATGAAGCCCAGATGCTCGGCAGAGCCTTGCGGGCCAGCGCCCGCCGCATCGGCGTGTTCCTGTTCTTTGTGGTGATGGCTCAGGTGGTGCTGGGCTATCTGATGGTGGCCTTTGAAAGCAGCCACCCCGACACCCAGTTCCAGACCGTGGGGCAAGGGGTCTACTGGGCGATCGTCACGATGACCACCGTGGGTTACGGCGACTTCGTGCCCCAGACGGTGCAGGGGCAGTTACTGGCAGCGGTGGTGATGCTGCTGGGTTTCGGGATCATCGCCATCCCCACCGGCATCGTCACCGTGGAATCGATCCAGCAAGCCCGTCAGGATCGGCTGCGCGTCTGCAGCCAGTGCGGCCACCAGGAACACCGCCGCGGGGCGCTGCACTGCGATCAGTGTGGAGCGCCCTTGCCGGCCTTGCCTCAGTCGCCTGTCAGCTGAGCAAGGGCGGTGCGGGCCGCCTTTTGTTCGGCTTCTCGGCGGGAACCGCCCCAGCCTTCAGCCTTGAGGTCGGGCGGCAGGGTCACCGTGCAGTGGAAGCGGCGCGGGTCGCCGTGCTGCTGGCTGATCTCTTGGCTGCTGTAGGTCGGCAGGCCAAGGCTTTTCCCCTGGCTCCACTCCTGCAGGGCAGATTTGCTGTTGCCGCGGTGGGGATCCGCCAGCACTGCTTCAGCGCTGCGGCTCCAGTGGGGCGTCAGCCATTGCTGTACCGCATCGGTGCCAGCAATGCGATATACCGCACCTATCAGCGCTTCGCTCAGCTCGGCGCGGATGGTGGCGGCCGCTGTGTTGTCGCCGCTGGCCTTGGGGCCGATGCGCCACCAGCGGTCGATCTCCAGGCTGGCGCCCAGCTCCGCCAGCCAGCGATCACTGACCAGCTGGGCCCTGAGGCTGGAGCGGTCACCTACAGGCATCGCTGGGTAGAGGGCGGCAATGAATTCGCTGGCGGTAAGCCGCAGCACCGCATCCCCTAAGAACTCCAGCTGCTCGTGGTGGGGATTCAGTCCGCTGGAGGTGTGGGTGACGGCCTCCTGCAGCCATGCCTGCTGCGCAGCGTCCAACGCGTTGGGTTTCAGAGCCAGCTCTTGCCAAAGCGTCGCAACCGGTTCGGGGGATGGAGGCATGCCGGCTGGATCTGAGCTGTTTCTGTTGGTTTGATGCTTATTCATAACTGAGTCACATCTGAGAGTTATCTATGGAGTGACTGAGAGCACTTCGCTTGCATGACCCTCGAGCCTGCGATTGGCAGCGATCTGACTCAGGTTGACGCGATCGCACCAGAGGGTGCAGAGGTTCTTGCCAGTTCGGTCAGCGCTGATCTGGTCGCTGTCAGTACAGCGGAGTTTGAGCTGGAGCAGATCGAGTCTTCCCAGCCGGCTGAGGTTTCCGGCGCTGTGGACCTGAAGCCTGTTGATAGTGCACCCGATCAGGCCTCGCCAGTGGAGGCAGGGCCGAGTGCATTGGCAGACCATGCTGCTGTTGAGCAGGTTCTGCCCGAGGCCGTGCTTGCGGAGCCGGGCCAGCCTGATCCTGTTGAGCGCGTGTTGCATTCGGCTGGTTGTGGTTGCGCCGCATGTAGTGGCGGAAGTTCACAGTCGCAACAGGGATCGGGCGCGAATGCGTTGGCGGCTGCCTCGTTGGGAACCCTCGATCAACTGGCGGATTATCTAGAAACGCAATTTTGGACTGATTCGAATACGACGAACCGCAATTTCAATCTGTCGGAGTCAGGAACGTATGCCAAATCTGGTGAGCTGACATACAACACCAGTGGAAATTGGTTCGATGCCAATGGCCTGTCATCTGGTCGCGCCAATATGGTGGATGAGGCCTTCAAGATTTTTGAGGCCACTCTTGGAATTGATTTTCAGGAAACAAGTGCTTTAGACGCAGATTTCGATTTTAGTGATAACCGCTCTGGCGCCTTTGCTACATCCGATCTTTCAGGCAGTGCCATCAATTATTCTTGGATTAACGTTGCGTCAAGCTGGTTTTACAGCAGTGAAGTTTTCGGCGATTACGCCTTTCAAACAGTTCTGCATGAGATAGGCCACGGCCTCGGTTTAGGGCATCAAGGCCTCTACAACGGCACGGGCAGTTATGCCACAGATGCTGATTTCACGAACGATTCGTGGCAGGCCTCGATGATGTCGTATTTCGATCAATCGTCGAATACATCGATCGATGCCAGTTTTGCTTATCTGAGCACCCCGATGGTGGTGGATTGGATTGCATTGGACGATCTCTATGGGCCACAGGGCTACGGCATCAGCAATGCCTTCCTGGGAGACACCACCTTCGGCTTCAACACCACCATCACGGCCAGCACCAGTCAGGTGTTCAATCAGCTCAAGGATTGGATTCCCACGACCGCCTTCACTGTGGTGGATGGAGGTGGTAGCGACACGCTGGATTTCAGTGGTTTTTCAGCCACGCAGCTGATTGATCTTCGGCCATCTGATGCGTCGGCTACCAATGTGTATGCCTCCAATATCGGTGGCAAAACCGGCAACCTCACCTTCGCTCCTGGAACGCTGATTGAAACGGCCATTGGCGGTTCTGGCGCCGATAGCTTTCGCGGCAACAGTCAAGACAACAGCTTCGATGGTGGCCTTGGGACGGACACCCTGTTGGTGAGCGGCGACCTCAGTGATTACCTGCTCACCCTCTCAGGCAGCAGTCTCGTGCTTCGGGACCTGCGTAACGGCAGTCCCGATGGCACTGACACACTCACCAACATTGAGTTTGTGGATTTCAACGGCGAAACCCTTGGTTGGTCGTCCTTGCTGGGGTTGGTGGACACCACCGCTCCCACGCTGAGTGGCCCATCAGGTAGTGCCGGTGATGCCACGTCTGCGGTGTCTGTGGATGAAAACAGCACGTCGGTGACGACATTGACAGCGAATGAAAGCGTGACCTGGTCGATTTCTGGAGGAGCAGATCAGGCGCTGTTCAGTCTTAATAGTTCGAGTGGTGCGTTGGCGTTTTCTAGCGCTCCGGATTATGAGTCGCCGCAGGATGCTGATGGAAATAACAGCTATGTGGTGAAGGTTCGTGCCACGGACGCGGCAGGGAATACAGCTGATCAGACACTCACGGTGAGTGTGCAGGATGTGGATGAGGCAGCGCCTTTGATTGCAGGCCCATCAGGCAGTGCCGGTGATGCCACGTCTGTGGTGTCTGTGGATGAAAACAGCACGTCGGTGACGACATTGACAGCGGATGAAAGCGTGACCTGGTCGATTTCTGGAGGAGCAGATCAGGCGCTGTTCAGTCTTAATAGTTCGAGTGGTGCGTTGGCATTTTCTAGTGCTCCGGATTACGAGTCGCCGCAGGATGCTGATGGAAATAACAGCTATGTGGTGAAGGTCCGTGCCACGGACGCGGCAGGGAATACAGCTGATCAGATACTCACGGTGAGTGTGCAGGATGTGGATGAGGATGCGCCTTTGATTGCAGGCCCATCAGGCAGTGCCGGTGATGCCACGTCTGCGGTGTCTGTGGATGAAAACAGCACGTCGGTGACGACATTGACAGCGAATGAAAGCGTGACCTGGTCGATTTCTGGAGGAGCAGATCAGGCGCTGTTCAGTCTTAATAGTTCGAGTGGTGCGTTGGCGTTTTCTAGCGCTCCGGATTATGAGTCGCCGCAGGATGCTGATGGAAATAACAGCTATGTGGTGAAGGTTCGTGCCACGGACGCGGCAGGGAATACAGCTGATCAGACACTCACGGTGAGTGTGCAGGATGTGGATGAGGCAGCGCCTTTGATTGCAGGCCCATCAGGCAGTGCCGGTGATGCCACGTCTGTGGTGTCTGTGGATGAAAACAGCACGTCGGTGACGACATTGACAGCGGATGAAAGCGTGACCTGGTCGATTTCTGGAGGAGCAGATCAGGCGCTGTTCAGTCTTAATAGTTCGAGTGGTGCGTTGGCGTTTTCTAGCGCTCCGGATTATGAGTCGCCGCAGGATGCTGATGGAAATAACAGCTATGTGGTGAAGGTTCGTGCCACGGACGCGGCAGGGAATACAGCTGATCAGACACTCACGGTGAGTGTGCAGGATGTGGATGAGGATGCGCCTTTGATTGCAGGCCCATCAGGTAGTGCCGGTGATGCCACGTCTGCGGTGTCTGTGGATGAAAACAGCACGTCGGTGACGACATTGACAGCGAATGAAAGCGTGACCTGGTCGATTTCTGGAGGAGCAGATCAGGCGCTGTTCAGTCTTAATAGTTCGAGTGGTGCGTTGGCGTTTTCTAGCGCTCCGGATTATGAGTCGCCGCAGGATGCTGATGGAAATAACAGCTATGTGGTGAAGGTTCGTGCCACGGACGCGGCAGGGAATACAGCTGATCAGACACTCACGGTGAGTGTGCAGGATGTGGATGAAATAGAAGCCAGCGGTTTGGGTGGCGGAGGAAGCTCCACCAGTTCAGGTGGCGGCTCTGCTAGTGGCGGTGGGGGAAGTTCCGGCGGAGGCGGTGGTGCCGGGGGTGGTGGCGGCTCCGGTGGGGGAGGAGGTTCTGGCGGTGCTGCTGGTGGAGGACTGAGTCCTGTTGCCAGTGGCGCGGCCAGCTCTGTGCAATCCATTGAAAATACTGTCGTCAATGGACGCCAATATTTATCGAATGGCGCGGAAACTTTGCTTGGTCAGTCAGCGATTAATATTGGAATGTTAGGTGGAAATGATTTCCTCGAAGTTGTTGGCGGTGAGAATAATTTTGCCAATGGCAATAATGGCGAGGATCACATCGTTTTGAGAGGTGGGCATGGTCGCTATCTCGGAGGTGGTGATAACGACAGGATTGAGGTCTTCAGTTCAGGTGCTGGATCTTGGGTGAATGGCAATAACGGCACGGATGTCGTCATCGGCGCTGTCGATGGCATGGTCTATCGGGGAGGCGCACACAACGATCAACTTCTCGTCAGTGCTGGATTGGTGTGGGGTGATAAGGGTGCGGATACGTTCCATGCCATTGCTGGTGCAGGAATCGCGCAAGTGCAGGACTACACAATCGGAGAAGATGTGATTCGCGGCATTGCTGGAGGTGGTTTCATCCAGACGGATCGGGGTTTGTCCTATGGAGCTGGTGGCGATCAAATGTTGTTGCTTTTGGGCGTTTTCGACCCCTCGCAAGTGGCTTTCGTTTGACTCAATCATTTGCCTTGCCCGACTCTTTCGTCTGGCAGTGTCTTCCCTTTACACAGTCACTGTGCAAATTCGTAAGGAAATCGACTTTCTTATGGCTTCTTAGTGAAGCGGTTCCAATGCTTGTTTTCGTGTATCAGTCATTTGTTTTTAAAGGGTTGAAAGCAGGACATAAGCCGGGTTCTGTTCTCCCTCCCGAGGGAGGGGGGTGATCATCTATCTGGGACCACCGTTACCGGTGGCCTCGAGCGGCTCACAAAGGCGGAACGGGGCAGATGGCCAACCGTCGTTCCTGGGCCTTGCTCCCGGCCGGGGTTTACCGAGCCAGCACCTCTCGATGCTGCTGGTGCGCTCTTACCGCACCCTTGCACCCTTGCCTGTGCCGGCAAACCGGCCATCGGCGGTGTGTTTCTGTGGCACTCTCCTCACGGTCACCCGCACTGGGCGTTACCCAGCAAGCCTGGCCATCGGGGAGCCCGGACTTTCCTCAACCGACGCCGACACGAAGACGGCATGCGATCGCGATCACCTCGCCTACTTTCAAACCCCATAATGACGTTTAAAGGGGCTGTAGCTCAGCTGGATAGAGCGACGGTTTCCTAAACCGTAGGTCGTGGGTTCGAGTCCCGCCAGCCCCGTACCAACCAAGACGTTAGCCGGTATCCACTACTACATTTAGTGGGGTGGTCAGGCGCCACGCTCTCGCTAGCGTTGCTGTAGTGAAACCGGCGCCATGACCCAGCTTCACGATCTCCGGTTACGCCTTCTTGTTCAGCAGGAAAGCGAGCGCATCGCTGACTCCCAGCCCGCCGAACTTGACCTCTCCGTCGTTCAGGCCCGATGCCTTTGCTGGTTGGCCCTCTTGGCCGAAGCGCACGAAGACCAGGCCAGTGACGCTGAGCGCCGCGGTGACACTGAACAGGCGATGGGCTGGTTCGCTGATTCCATGCGCCTCCGCGATGTGATCCAAGTGGTCACGTCCATTGAAATTCCCCTTCCTGCAGTCACCGACAGCGAAGACGACGATCGCAACAATGAGGGTGGCAATGGCGATGGGGGGATTTCCCCCGAGCCTCCGCTCGCCGCCTGATCGGATGTCATGATGGGAGCTGAGCTACGGGTTGCCGGTGCCAGAAGAGCCTTGTCAGTGTCCTGACTGTCAACGCTTCTATCGGGAGCACGATCGGCTGATCCGTGAGAACCCAACTCTGCGGCAGCAGCAGGAGTTGAGTTGGGCTGCGCTCCAATCCTTCCGGACTTTGTCGGGCCGGGTGCTGGAGGATCTGCAGAAGCAGCATGGTCCTCGTGCCGCTGAAGGTCAGGTGCATGCCACTCCTGGCGGTGGTGTGGATGAACCGGCGGATGCCATTCAGCAGGCCATGGCCGATCTGGAAAACATCAACGCACACCTGTTTTCCATCGAAGCGCTGATGGAACGCATCTTTGACGTGCGGGTGCCGGAAGACATCGAGCAGAAATTTCGCGAGCTTGCTGGCGAGCTGGCACCCGATCCTCTCAACGCTGATCGCCTGCGCTTGAACCGTCTGCTACATCAGACCCCCGATCTGCCTGATCGCAGCTGAGCGTTCTAGACAAATTCATCAAAGTCATCCAAAAAGCCCCGGTGGATGCCACCAGGGCTTTGTTATGGCTGCTGCGGTGATTCAGTCTCTGAACTGTTCAGCTGCGGGGCATCCCGTGGCCGTGCGTCCAGCGCCAGTTGTTGATGTCCGGAGAGTCCGTGCCGTGGGTGTGGGCGTACTCGCGGTGCTTGTGGATTTCGTCCTTCATCCGCTCCTTGATGTGAGCGGCGCGGGAGCCGAGGCTCTCCACCCGGTTGATCACATCAATCACCAGGTTGAACCGGTCGATCTGGTTGCTGATGGCCAGTTCCAGCGGCGTGTTGATGTTGCCGTTTTCCTTGTAACCGCGAACGTGGAAGTTGGCATGGTTGGTTCGGCTGTAGGTGAGTCGGTGAATCAGCCACGGGTAACCGTGGAAATTGAAGATCACCGGCTTGTTGGGTGTGAACAGGCTGGTGAAGTCCTTCTCCTTCAGACCATGGGGGTGCTCGCCTGCAGGCGCTAGCGAGAACAGCTTCACCACGTTCACGTAGCGCACTTTCAGCTGGGGGATTTGCTCCCTGAGGATTTCGATCGCCGCCAGGCATTCCTTGGTGGGAATGTCACCGGCGGAGGCCAGCACCACATCCGGTTCATCCAGGTCGGTGCCGCAGTCGTCATTGCAGGCCCAGTCCCAGATGCCGATGCCTTTCGCCACATGGCGACGGGCCTGCTCCAGAGTCAGGTATTGCAAGTGCTTCTGCTTGTCGGAAACGATGATGTTGGAGACGTTGGTCTCTATTAAGGCCTGTTCGGCAACGGCGAGCAGGCTGTTGGCATCGGCCGGCAGATACACCCGGGTGATCGATCCTTTCTTGTTACCCGCCAAGTCCATGAAGCCGGGATCCTGGTGGGTGAAGCCGTTGTGGTCCTGCCGCCAGACGGTGGAGGAGATCAGGCAGTTCCAGGGACCGATGGGTGCGCGCCAGGGAATCTCCTCGCAGTGCTCCAGCCATTTGCAGTGCTGGTTGTACATCGAGCTGATCACGTGGGCGAAGGCTTCGTAGGTGTGGAAGAAGGCGTTGCGTCCGGTGAGCAGATAGCCCTCCATCATTCCGACGAGGGTGTGCTCCGAGAGCATCTCGATCACTGAGCCATCGCGGGAGAGCTCGCTGCCGTTGAGATCTTCGGGAAGAAAATTGGCCATCCACACTTTTTTGGTGGTCTCGTAGACCGCCTGCAGCCGGTTGGAGTGGGTTTCATCGGGCCCGAAGAGCCGGTAGCCGCCAGGGTTCTCTCGGATCAGATCGCGGATCACCTCCCCAAGGGGATAGGTGTTCTCCACTTCGATAATCCCGGGGCTCTGCACGTCAACGGCGTAGTTCTCAATGGCGGGGAAGAGCAGGTCTCGCCGCAGCGTGCCGCCGTTGGTGTGGGGGTTGCTGCCCATGCGCCGCTTCCCCTTGGGTGCGAGGGCTCGGATGTGCTCCTGCACAGCGCCGTTCTCGTCGAACAGCTCCCAGGGGCGGTAGCTCTTCATCCAGTCTTCGAGCAGCCGCAGGTGGCTCTCGTTGGTCTTCACATCTGCGACAGGAACCTGGTGCGAACGCCAGAAGTTCTCCAGTTTTTTGCCGTCGATCTCGTCGGGTCCGGTCCAGCCTTTGGGGGAGCGCAGCACGATCATCGGCCAGCGAGGGCGGAAGGCTTCCCCGCTGCTGCGGGCCTGCTCCTGCACGGCTTTGATGTCGAGCACGGCTTGCTCGAAAGCCACCGCCATCTCTCGGTGCATCGTGTGCGGATCGGATCCCTCCACAAAGATCGGCGTCCAGCCGTATCCCTTGAACAGGTTCTCCAGCTCCTCGTGATCGATCCGGCTGAGGATCGTGGGGTTGGCGATCTTGTAGCCGTTCAGGTGCAAGATCGGCAGAACGGCTCCGTCGCGGATCGGGTTGATGAACTTGTTGATGTGCCAGCTGGTGGCCAGAGGACCGGTTTCCGCTTCGCCATCGCCCACGCAGGCAACGGTGATCAGCTCGGGATTGTCGAGGATGGAGCCACAGGCATGGGAGAGCACGTACCCGAGTTCGCCGCCCTCATGGATCGAGCCAGGCATTTCGGCGGTGCAGTGGCTGCCGATGTGACCGGGGAAGGAGAACATCTTGAAGAACTTCTTGAGTCCATCGGCATCCAGGGATTTGTCGGGATAGCGCTCGCTGTAGCTGCCGTCGATGTACACCGGACCGCGGGCTCCCGGAGCACCGTGACCAGGGCCGGACATGTAGATCATGTCCAGGTCGTATTTGTTGATCAGCCGGTTGGCATGGGTCCAGATGAAGGCCTGGCCAGGGCTTGAGCCCCAGTGCCCTAGCAGCCTGTTTTTGATGTGCTCAGGCTGGAGCGGCTCTCTCAACAGCGGGTTGTCCTGCAGGTAAATCATCCCCACGGCCAGGTAGTTGGCCGTGCGCCAGTAGGCGTCCAGCAGATGCAACTCCTCGTCGCTCGGTGTGGTCACCGGCATCAGCGCCGTTGTGGTGCGGTGGGGGGCAGTGGTCATGGGTGTTCAGCGTGCGACGGAACGACACATCACCGTCAGGCGCTGGCAGCGCTGCCAGCCGGCCTTCTCGGGTTGTTTGGACCGTAGCCATCGCGGCTGAACCTGACCGCGCCACCGCACTACCCGGTTTGCCGACGGCACAAGCGCGCAATCATGCCTTCCTCATCAGCCGGCACAACGACGATCTCAATGTCTCCCCACCAGTGCAGGGCCTGCTGGAGTTCTTCCTGCAGATGCCGGTCGTGCTCGCCGATCCCGCCAGTGAGGGCCAGCACATCCACCCCGCGCAGGCTGGCGGCCATGGCCCCGAGTGATTGGATCAGGCGGTGACGGAACACGTCCAGGGCCTGGATCGCCTCCCTGTGACCGCTTGCAGCTGCAGTCCGGAGGTCCCGCATGTCGCCGCTCAGTCCCGAAAGCCCTTTCAGTCCGGACTCTTTCTGCAGGATGTTGTCGAGGGTGTCCGCGTCAAACCCCTGGCGCATCAGTGCCAGCAGCAGGCCGGGATCGACGGAACCGGAGCGGGTGGCCATCACCAGCCCCTCCAGGGGGGTGAAGCCCATGGTGGTGTCGATGCAAATTCCGCCTTTGATCGCCGCCAGGGAGGCTCCGGCCCCCAGGTGCGCACTGATCAGGCGCAGATTTTTGGGGTCTCGGCCCTGTTGCTGCCACTGGGATGCCACGGTTTCGGCCACATGCTGGTGGTTGATCCCGTGAAACCCGAAGCGCCGGAATCCCTTGGCCGTTAAGGCTTGGGGGATGGCATAGGTGCTGGCGGCTGCCGGCAGGCTGCTGTGGAAGGCCGTGTCGAAGCAGGCCCACTGGGGGCATTCCGGGGTCCGTAGGCGTGCCCAGGCGAGGCCTTTCAAGGCCGGTGGGTTGTGCAGAGGGGCCAGAGGGATCAGTTCGGTGAGGCGGCGTTCCACCTCGGCTGTGATCAACGTCGGCGCCGTGAACCGTTCGCCTCCATGGACCACCCGATGACCGATGCGCTCCAGCCGCTGCTGGTGGGGCGCGATCGCCGGCATCAGCCAGCTGTCGAGCACTGTCTCCAGCACGTCCTCCTTGGACAGGCTGCGTCCCTCATGCCAAACAAAAGCCCCGGTGGAATCCACCAGGGCCGCTTTGAGGCTGGAACTGCCCAGGTTGATCACCAGGCAGAGGTCGCCCATCAGCGCACGTCGCAGGTGATCTCCACGGGCATCGGCGCCACGTCCCAGATGTCGCGGCAGTAGTCGCGGATCGAGCGGTCGGAGGAGAAGAAGCCGGTGCGGGCCACGTTCAGCAGGCTCATGCGGTTCCAGTGCATGCGATCGGTCCAGGCGCGGCTCACCGCATCCTGTGCACGCACGTAGTCGGCGAAGTCAGCCATCACGAAGAAGGGATCGTTGCCGGTGAGGTTGTCGAGCAGAGGCCTGAACAGTTCGCCGTCGCCGTTGCTGAAATGCCCCATTTCAATGAGCCGGATCGCTTCCGCCAGCTCCGGCATCGCTGTGATCAGCTCCCATGGCCGGTAGCCGCCCTGTTTGAGGGCCGCGATCTCTTCCACGGTCTTGCCGAACAGGAAGAAGTTCTCGGCACCCACCCGCTCGCGGATCTCCACGTTGGCGCCATCGAGGGTGCCGATCGTGAGCGCACCGTTCATGGCGAATTTCATGTTGCCGGTGCCGGAGGCTTCCTTGCCCGCGGTGGAGATCTGCTCGGAGAGATCCGACGCCGGATACACCTGCTCGCCCAGCTTCACGTTGTAGTCCGGCAGGAACACCACCCGCAGTCGCCCGTCCATGTCGGGATCGGCGTTCACCGTTTCAGCGATGCCGTTGAGGAAGCGGATGATCAGTTTGGCCATGTAGTAGCCAGGCGCGGCCTTGCCCCCGAAAATCACCGTGCGCGGTGCCAGGCCATCGGCCTTGCCGTTCTTGATCCGCAGGTACTGGGTAATCACCTGCAGGGCATTTAGGTGCTGGCGCTTGTATTCGTGAATCCGCTTCACCTGCACGTCGAACAGGCTGGAGGGATCCACCAGCACACCGGTGTTGCGGTGGATGTAGCTGGACAGCTTGCGCTTCACCGACAGCTTGGTGTTGCCCCAGTGCTCCAGGAAGCCGTTGTCGTGCTGACGCTCCTCCAGGCCGCGGAGCTGGTCCATGTTGGTGATCCAGCCCGGACCCACGTGCTCATCCAGCAGGGTGGCCAGTTCGGGGTTGGACAGGGCCACCCAGCGGCGGGGGGTGACGCCGTTGGTGACGTTGGTGAATTTCTCGGGCCAAAGTTCCGCGAACTCCGGCATCAACTGCTGTTTCACCAGGTCGGAGTGCAGCGCTGCCACGCCGTTCACGTGGTGGGCGCCGATGGTGGCCAGGTGGGCCATGCGCACTGCTTTGCCGCCATCTTCATCAATGATCGAAAGCTTGCGCTGGATGGCGTCATTGCCGGGGTAGCGCAGTCGCACCTGCTGCAGGAAGCGACGGTTGATCTCGTAGATCAGTTCCAGGTGGCGGGGCAGCAGGCTGCTGAACAGCTTCAGGTCCCATTTCTCTAGCGCTTCCGGCAGCAGGGTGTGGTTGGTGTAAGCCACCGAGCGGCTGGTGATGTCCCAGGCCTTCTCCCACTCCAGGTGCCGGTCGTCGATCAGCAGACGCATCAGTTCCGCCACGGCGATGGCGGGGTGGGTGTCGTTCAACTGCACGGTCCAGTGCAGGGGGAAGTCCTCCACCGACAGGCCGCGCTCATCGAGGCTGCGCAGCATGTCCTGCAAGGAGCAGCTCACGAAGAAGTGCTGCTGCTTGAGGCGCAGGCGTCGGCCTTCATCGGTGCCGTCATTGGGGTACAGCACCTTGGAGAGGGTCTCGCTGCCCACCTTCTCCTCCACGGCGCCGTAGTAGTCGCCGATGTTGAAGGCGTAGAAGTCGAAGCTCTCGGTGGCATCGGCGCGCCACAGGCGCAGCCGGTCGCAGGTGTTGACGCGATAGCCGAGCACCGGGACGTCATGGGGTACGCCGATCGCGTGTTCCGAGGGGATCCAGCGCGAGCGGTAGTTGCCCTTGTCGTCGATGTAGCTCTCGGTCCGGCCGCCGAAGCCCACGAAGCAGGCCTGGTCGGGCTGGGGCAGTTCCCAGGGCCATCCGCCTTTCAGCCACTTGTCGGTGACCTCCACCTGCCAGCCGTCGCGGATCAGCTGATCGAAGATGCCGAACTCGTAGCGGATGCCGTAGCCGGTGGCCGGGACCTCCAAGCTCGCCAGCGATTCCATGTAACAAGCCGCCAGGCGACCGAGGCCGCCGTTGCCCAGGCCCGGCTCTTCTTCCACTTCCAGGATCTGCTGCAGCGACTCAATGCCAAAACGCTTCAGCGCTTCTTCGGCTTCCTCTTGAATCCCCAGATTCAGCAGGTTGTTGGCCAGCTGAGGACCGATCAGAAATTCCGCCGACAGGTAGGCCACGGTTTTCTGCGGTCGGGCCCTGATGGCTTCCCGGCTGGCCAGAAAGCGGGTCATCAGCCGGTCGCGCACCGCATAACTGAGCGCCATGTACAGGTCATGACGACTGGCGGAAGACGCCAATTTGCCCAATGTGAAGAACAGGTGCTCCGTCATGCCGTCGAACACGGCATCGGCATCGAGGCCTGCGCGTTCCGGGTCGATAGAGCACCCGGGGGTGGGCAAACGCAGGTCGAGGGGCTCGGAGGTGCTCATCGCGTTCCTGGAGATGGTTTGAGGTTGGCTCGGATTGGGCAATCCGGAGCACTCCTTGTGGGTTTCCGGTCAGACCGACCAGTCCTGAACTGGAAGGAATACCCGGAACGTAGCCATCACATCGAGGTCTGAACCGTCTGTCGCCATCGATTCAAAACAAAGGCTCCAGCGGTGGCGCGAGGCGCTGTCCGAAGCGTCCTGGTGAGCAGTGCGGGAACCCGTTTGCCGATAAGGTCCCGCGAGAGGACCCGAAGTTTGTAATGCTCGCTGCCGCGATGCCGCCGCTACTCACGCCGTTGCTGGCTGAGATTTCGGCCCACGATTTCGAGATGGCGGAAACCCTGATCGGGGTGGCTCGTTTCGTGTTGATCTTCGTGGCGGCCCGGGCGCTGGCTGAGGTGTTGGTGCGGCTCCAGCTGCCCACGATTCTTGGGGAACTGTTGGCGGGCGTGATTATCGGTGCCTCAGGCCTGCACCTGCTGGTGCCCCCGGACACCCATGCGCAGCTCAGCGAGGGCTTCGTGACCTTGGTGAGTGGACTGGTGAGCATCCCTCCCGACTCCGTTGCCGAGATCTACAACGAGAGTTTTCCCTCGCTGGAAGCCGTCGCTCAACTCGGCCTCTACGCCTTGTTGTTCCTCGTCGGTCTGGAGACGGAGTTGGAGGAACTCGTCGCCGTGGGCGCTCAGGCCTTCACCGTCGCTGTCGCGGGTGTGGTGCTGCCCTTCGCGCTGGGCACCTGGGGCTTGATGGCTCTCTTCCACGTGGATGCGATCCCGGCGATCTTCGCGGGTGCGTCGATGACCGCGACAAGCATCGGTATCACCGCCAGTGTGTTCAGTGAGCTGGGCTACCTCAAAACCCGCGAAGGCCAGATTGTGATCGGCGCAGCCGTGCTCGACGACATTCTTGGCATCGTGATCCTGGCGGTGGTGGTGTCCCTCGCGTCCGGCGGTTCCCTGGACATCGCTCCGATTGTGAAGCTGGTGGCTGCTGCGGCCGTGTTCGTGGTGGCGGCCATCGGCTTGAGCCGCACCGCAGCACCGGCTTTCGACTGGCTGATCGACAAGTTCAAGGCCCCCGGGGAAGTGCTGGTGGCCTCTTTCGTGCTCCTGGCGCTGAGCTGCTTCACCGCCACCGCCATTGGTCTGGAGGCGGCTCTGGGTGCCTTCGCTGCTGGTCTGATCCTCAGCAGTTCCAAGCACAACCACGCCATTCAGCAGGCGGTGCTGCCGATCGTGACCCTGTTCGCCACGATTTTCTTCGTGCTGGTGGGTGCCGGCATGGATCTGTCGGTGATCAATCCCTCCGATCCTTCGAGTGGCTCGGCGTTGATCGTGGCTGGCTTCCTGTTGGTGGTGGCGATCATCGGCAAGATCGCTGCTGGCTGGGCCTTTGTCAGCAAGGAAAAAACCCGTCGCCTGGTGGTGGGGCTGGGAATGATGCCCCGCGGTGAAGTGGGCCTGATCTTCCTGGGTCTGGGCACCAGCGCCCAACTGTTGTCGCCGTCACTCGAGGCGGCGATTCTGCTGATGGTGATCGGCACCACCTTCTTGGCGCCGGTGCTGCTGCGTCTGGTGATCGGTGGCGATAAGCCCGACGACGGCGACAAGGTGGATGACGAGGTGGCCGCCAACCCGGTGGGTCTGCTCTGAGGCTTACCGCTTCTGGGCCAGGGTGAGAAACAGGCTCCAGCCGATGGTGATCAGTGCCAGGCTCGATGCCCAACCGGGGCCGAGGGCCCAGCCCAGCAGCAGCTGAATCACCAATCCCACCGCTAGGGCCAGCAGCAGGCTGCTGATCACCAGGGCGATCTGACGCCAGGTTTCGTTCAGCGGTCCACTCTCGAGGCTGGCTTCAAAGCGGCCGAGTGGTGCACTCAGCGGCAGATACAGGGCAATGGCCCAGAACAACCCACCGCTGAGTGTCGCTCCCTGCAGCAGCAGGCCTGGGGTCTCATCGAACATCGCAGCGCTGGTGGCCCGGCAGGGCGAAAGGAGGTTGAGCTGCCTAGCATCGCGCCCCCAAGCAGCAGTTGTGGTGAGCGAGGCTCAGCAGTCCTGGTGGCAGTTCCAAGGTCATGCGGTGCATGGGCTCTGCGAAACGCCTGAGACCGGCCATCTGCAGCGTCCCGCGTTGCTGTTGGTGCATGGTTTCGGGGCCTCTACTGATCACTGGCGGCACAACATTCCCGTGCTGGCACGCACCCACGAGGTGCACGCCATCGATCTGCTCGGATTCGGGCGCAGTGCTAAACCCGCAGGTCTGGCCTACGGCGGAGCGCTCTGGCGTGACCAGCTGGTGACCTATGTGCGCGAATGCATCGGACGCCCCACGGTGATCGCCGGCAACTCCCTGGGGGGCTTTGCAGCCCTGGCGGCGGGGGCGGCTCTGGGGGATCACGCTGCTGGTGTTGTGCTGCTCAATGCTGCAGGTCCCTTCAGCGACGAGCAGTCGGCAACGCCGGAGGGCTGGGGGGCGATCGCTCGCCGGACCATTGGCACTGCGCTGCTCAAAAGCCCCGTGCTGCAGCGGCTTCTGTTTGAGAACCTGCGCCGTCCTGCCACGATCCGGCGCACGCTCAATCAGGTGTATATCGATAAAACCAACGTGGACGACTGGTTGGTGGAGTCGATCCGACGTCCTTCGCTCGACCCCGGTGCCTTCGGCGTGTTCCGCACCGTGTTCGACATTCCCCGGGGGCAGCCCCTCGATGAGCTGTTCGCTGGCCTCTCCGCACCGCTGCTATTGCTTTGGGGCATCCGCGATCCATGGATCAACGCCGCGGGGCGCCGCTCCAGCTTCCAGCGTCATGCACCGGAAGCCACCACGGAAGTGGTGCTGGAGGCTGGCCACTGTCCCCATGACGAGGTGCCTGAGCAAGTGAATGCTGCCTTGGCGTCCTGGCTGGAGTCCCTGGAGGCCTCGCCCGTCAGCCCGAACACATCCAACCTGGAGCCTTCCCTGTAATTTCTGGCCAGTCTTGGGGTTGCCGGTCCTGTGGCCATGACCTTCCGTCAGCAGTCAGCTCCCTATGCCCACTGGGAGTTTGTGCACCCCACCAGTGGTGATCGCCTGCGGGTGGTGCCCGAGCGTGGTGGCCTGGTAACGGAGTGGCGCTGCAACGAACGCGAGATTCTTTACCTCGACCAGGAGCGCTTCGCCGATCCCAGCAAGAGCGTTCGCGGTGGCATCCCCGTGCTGTTCCCGATCTGCGGCAACCTGCCCGGCGATCGTTTGCCGCTGGCCAGTGGCGATGTCACCCTCAAGCAGCACGGGTTTGCTCGTGACTTGCCATGGAGCATCGCCTTGCTCGACGACCAGAGCGGTGTTCAGCTCACGCTGAAGGCCAGCGCGGAGACGCTGGCGGCCTACCCCTTTCACTTTGAGGTGGTGATGGCCATTCGCCCCCAAAGCGATGCTCTTGAGATCGTCACCACCATCCACAACCAGTCCGAGGCCGGTCGTGAGCCGATGCCCTTCAGCTTCGGCTTGCATCCCTATTTCAATGTGTCGGACCTGGGCCGGACCCGCTTTGAGGGGCTGGCCCCCCGTTGCCTGAACCATCTGGAGATGGCTGAAGCAGACACCGCTGATCAGCTGGGCCGCTTGCCGGAGGGCGTGGACTTCCTCACCCGCCCCGCCGGTCCGGTGACCCTGGTGGATGAACTTGCCGGCACCCGCCTGCAGCTGGACCATCAAGCGCCCATGGATCTCACCGTGGTGTGGACCGAGCCGCCGCGCGCCATGGTCTGTCTGGAGCCCTGGACCGGGCCGCGCCAGGCCTTGATCAGTGGTGATCGCAAATTGGAGCTGGCCGCCGGCCAGAGCACCACGCTGCGTTGCCACTATCGGGTGAGCTGAGGGCTCTCAGCCCAAGGGGGCTGCGACGCCGGGCAGGCGACCACGGGCCAGCTGATGCTGGGGATCGAACTGGCGTTTGACCGCTGCGATCACAGCTTTCGATGGGGCATCCAGCCACGCCGGCAGCTGTTCGTTGTCTGGCGTGGGGGCTGGTTGTTTCAGCACGGTCATCTCACCGCCCAGCTCGAGCACCCGTTGGCGCAGGGCCTGCACCTGGGCAGCGGAACTGACCGCCTCGCCGCTCTGCCAGGCTTCACCGCTGCCACGGCCCGCCGCCAGCCGCCAGTGCCACCCCTGTAACTGCTGGCAGGCCTCACTGGTGAGCAGCTCGGCGCAGCGCGCCGGGGGTAGGCAGAGGCGCAGCAGCCATGTTGTGGGTGGGTCGATGCTGATTGGGTCGGGGATGGCCTCAGCCCAGCTCTGTGGCCTGGTTGTCAGACCAGCTTCGGCGGCCAGGCGAGCGATCGGATCGAGCTGATCCTGCACCGCCGCATCGCTAATGCTGGCCACCCCCAGTTGCAAGCAGCAGTCGCCTGTGTCAGTGCGTTCCCAGTCGATCCAGTCGGGGGTGAAACCGCTGCCCACCACCGTGGCGCGCACCGATTCGAGCTGATGGGCTGTGCCGCGGATCAACAGCGCACGGCGGTGATGGCGCAACGGCTGCACCCGCAGGGTGACCTCCGTGATCAGCGCCAGGCTGCCCCAGCTGCCGCAGAGCAGGCGCATCAGGTCGTAGCCCGCCACGTTCTTCACCACCCGGCCGCCGGCATGGGCGGCGACGCCGTCGCCCCGCAGCAGGCCGATGCCGATCAGCTGATCGCGCACACCCATGTGCCGCTGCCGCAGGCTTCCGGACAGTCCACGGGCCACCAGCCCGCCCACCGTGCCTCCACTGGTGGGTGTCTGGATGCAGCTTCCCCAGGGCCAGTCCACCGGCAGCCACTGCTGCTGTTCCGCCAGCAGGCGCTGCAGCTCCATCAGCGGCAGGCCGGCTTGCACCGTGATCGTCAGGTCATCCACCGCATGGTCGATCACCCCCTTGAGGTGTTGCACGCTGAGGCTCGGACCCGCGTTCTGCAGGGGGGCACTCCAGTCCAGGCGCGTGGCCAGTCCTGCCGGGGTCCAGGCTTGGCCGTCGCTGTGCAGCTGTCGCACCAACGTCCTCAGCTCGGCGTCAGTGTCCGGCAGCAACAGCGTTTCGGCGCGGGCGTCAGCGATGGTGGGCAGGGGATGCACGGGATGATCGTGCCATGACCATTGTTGTGATCGACGACGATCCCACCGGTTCGCAGACGGTGCACAGCTGCCCGTTGCTGCTGTGTTGGGATGTGGACACGCTGCGGCGGGGGTTGCGCCACCCCTCGCCGCTGCTGTTTGTGCTTGCTAACACCCGGGCCCTGCCGCCAGAGGCCGCTGCTGCCCGCAATCGCGAGATTGTGGCGGCTCTGGAGCAGGCGCTTCAGCACGAGGGCCTCGACCCCAGAGATCTGGTGCTGGTGAGTCGGGGTGATTCCACCCTGCGGGGCCATGGCGTGCTGGAGCCGCAGGTGCTGGCGCAGGAACTGGCCGGTCGCTTCGGGCCTGTGCAGGCCACGTTGCATGTGCCGGCGTTTCTCTCCGGCGGCCGCACCACCGTTGATGGCGAGCATCGGCTCCACGGCCAACCGGTGCACACCACCCCCTTCGCTCGCGATGGCAGTTTCGGCTTCAGCACCAGTCAGCTGGATGCCTGGCTGGAGGAGAAAAGCGCAGGGGCGATTCCGGCTGATTCAGTACTGCGACTGACGGGAGAGCAGCTTTCGTGCGCCGCTGCGGCACGGCACCAGGATGCGGCGGCGGCGGAGCCTTTTCAGGCGTTGGTGGCCTGGCTGCAGGCACTGGATGGCAATCAACCGGTGGTGGTGGATGCGGAGCACCAGGAGCAGCTGGATGCCCTGGGGGCTGCCGTGTCGGCGTTGCAGGGACAGCGACGGTTTCTGTTTCGTTCCGCTGCGAGCCTGATCAATGGCCTGGTGGATGGTGGGGGCGAACCCCTGGGTCCGCAGCCCCTGGATGCTGAAGGTCTGGCGGCCCTGCGGCGCTGTGATCCTGCAGGGCAGCCTCTCCCCGGTTTGGTGCTGGTGGGATCCCATGTGCCCTTGGCCGATCAACAGCTGGAGACGTTGCTGTCGGATCCCCGCTGCGAGGGGCTGGAGCTGCCCGTGGCCCGCATCGCTCGGGTGCTGGAGGGCGGCACTCCGGATCTGCTGCTGGCCGATTTGGAGCGTGAATGGCAGGCGCGCCTGCGGCAGCTGCTGGCCGATGGCCGGACGCCGGTGCTGTTCACCAGTCGCGGCGAGCTGCGCTTTGGAGAGGGAGCCCAAGCCGATCGGCGTCGTCTGGCCTTTGGCATGGATTTGGCTCGACTGATGGCACGGCTCGCCGCCGCTTGCGTGCCGCAGCTCGGCTACCTGATCAGCAAAGGGGGAATCACCACCGGCACCCTGCTGGCGGAGGGGCTTGGCCTGGGCGCGGTGCAGCTGGAGGGGCAGCTGCTGCCGGGGTTGTCCCTGGTGCGGCCGTTGCTGTCTGGGGAGATGTCTGGGGAGTTATCCGCTGATTCCGCTCCGCTGTCGGATGTGCTGGCAGCGGATCTCGCGGGGCTGCCAATCCTCACCTTCCCGGGGAATCTCGGCGATGCCTCCACCTTGGCGCAGGCCTGGCGTCTGATGGATCGCGGCGTCTGATGGCGTTGTGCCTGGGTTGGATGCGGCCTAGGCCGAGATCAGTTGGGCGCTGTGGGCCAGCAGTTCCATCGGGTGACGCACCGTTGCCGCCACTTGGCTGTCCTCCAGATGCCGGCGCAGCTGCAGGGTGCAACCGATGTTGGCGCTGGCGATCAGCTCGGCTCCGGTGCCGCTGAGGTCGTCGACCTTGATGCGCCCCAGTTCCCCTGCTTCCTCTGGTTGCACCAGGTTGTAGATGCCGGCACTGCCGCAGCAGACCCCTGCCTCGGTGGCTTCGCGCAGCTGCAGATGGGGAATGGCCTGGAGCAGTTGCCGCGGCTGACCGGTGATGCCCTGGCCATGAATCATGTGACAGGCATCGTGATACGCCACCGTCAGGGGGCGAGCGGCTGAGGCTGGGCTGCCATCGGCATGCTGGAGCGGCTGCAGAGAGGCCTGGAAGTCTGGATTTAAGCCCTGCTCCGCCAGGAATTCGTGCACGTCCTGCACGGGGCAGACGAAGGAATTGGTTCTGTCGCCAAGGATTTCGCCATAGGCCTTGAGGGTGTGGCCGCAGCCGGAGGCTGCCACCAGCACGGCATCGAGTGGTTCTGCGCCGCCGGCGTGCTCGAAGCGTTGCACCAGGTCCGCCGCTAGCTCCCGGGTCTGCTCCATCTGCCCCTGGTGATGGCTTGCGGCTCCGCAGCAGCCCTGCTCCTTGGGAATCACCACCTCGAAGCCGTTGGCCTGCAGCACTGCCAGCGTGGCGGCATTCACCGCCGGGTCAAAACAGCGTTGCACGCAGCCGAGCACCAGCCCCACCCGGCCGCGGCGTGCACCGACAGCCGGGTTCACAGGGGCGAAGCGATCGGCGAATCCTTCTCCTGCAAGCGGTGGTAGCAGTGCCTCCATCGCCTCCAGCTGGGGGCCGAGCAGCTTCAGGGCACCGCTGTTGCGGGCCAGCTTCTGCAGTGGTGTGCCGGCGTAGGCGCGCAGGGGGGTGAGCAGGGCACGCAGCCGTCTGGGATAGGGCAACACCGTCAGCAGCAGCTTGCGGAAGCTGGTCTGCCAGGGAGTGCGCAGTTCTGGCTGATTGAGACGGGGCCGGGTGGCTTCGATCAGCTGGTCGTAACGCACGCCGGAGGGGCAGGCGCTCACGCAGGCAAAGCAGCCCAGGCAGCTGTCGAAATGCCCCGCCACCGTGGCGTTCATCTCCAGCTCACCGGCTGCGATGGCCTTGAGGGTGTGGATGCGGCCACGGGGGGAATCCATCTCTGTGCCCAGCACGCGGTAGCTGGCACAGGTGGGCAGGCAGAAGCCGCAGTGCACGCAGGGATCGGTGACCCCCTCCGGCAGGCCAGGGAGCGTAGTGGTTGCGGGCTCGGCGCTACGGGGCTTGCTCATCATCTGAGTCTGGCTCTGTCAGCCCATTGCCGGCTGGACTGAACAAGCAATCGTTGTTGGTTGAGATGTCGAATGAATCTCACTCCTGAAGGGCTGTGATTCTTCGGATGATCCCGGTGCGATCGCTCGAGTTGTGCCGATAGATCAACTCCGTCTTGTAGTTGTGCAGGATGGGCTCGATGAGATCAATGCTTTTATCAAGGTTTGCGATGAGATCGCCTACTTTTGGTGTGTAAATTGAATCTTTTTTTGCGCCTCTAGCTACGGTGAATTTTTTGCTAATAGGGTTGTATTCAATGAGTGATTTGTAGGGTATTTGATCTAGGTTGTCCTTGTGATTCGAAAATCTTGACTTTTTGCTGATAATAATATTGACATCATCGCCTGATTCGCGTATTTCAGTGCTGACTTGCCGGAGTTTTTCGTAGGTTGATTGAATGTAGCTTTGCTCTTGTTTTTGTTCAACGGCCATGCTTGTAAAAGTATTTTTAGAAGTCATATGATCTGCGCTGATTACAGCTGCAGAGGCGAGAATTGCGTAAATTGTCTTCTTTCTGTTTGTGAGTTCTTGTTGTTTGCCTTTCTCGACGAGTTCAATCCATGCCCAGGCAATGTTGATGGTGATAATGAGTTGAGCTGGGAGCGCAAGATAGCTGCCTGCATCAAATTCATAGGTTGCTGCAAGGGCGCTGATGTAGCCCAGCGCTGAGAGGTTAATCGCGTCAAGAAGGCAGAATCGAATCTTTCCTTTTGCGATCGCAATGGTGCGTGCTATCGCAATGAGCGCAAAGATATAAGTGCGAAGATCAAAAAAGATTTTGTGCTCGGCGTCGATATTGTAAGCCCCTTCTAATCTGTAACTGCTTGGAATTAGAGCTAGGATGATGTAGCTGGTGATGAATAATAGTGAGAGGCTGCAAAGCCAATGTTCGAGTCGATGGCTTCGGTCGCTTGGTAAAGAGGCTTTAGGTTTGTTCTGTGACCGAAGACGATGGTTGATCTTGTCTGCGGTCCAAAGGCTTGCTGGCGGGATAATAAAGAGCAGAATGGCAATATCTTTGATAAAGATCCCGATCAGTGCCCAAAGGAGGGTTTCGTAAAATGATGATGGACTATGCGTTTTGAGATGTCGCAGGTACGCATTGACGTACAGAATGAAGATTAGGCATAGCAAGCGCTCGCAATAAATGACATGAAAAAAAGCAGTTCCCGTTGAAGGGTGTATAAGTAGCAGCGCTGTGAGCAAAAGCACGGTTGAAGACTTTGCCTTGTGCTGCTCTCCTAGATTGTTGAGGAACTGCACGCTAAGTAGCACGATCCCGATCAGCTCTGCCGCGCTGAATAGCATCCACGTTTTAATGTAAATGGTGAACCAGCTCAGGATGTGAAGGTCTTGATGGGCAAGAGGGAAGAAACGATAGTCAGTCCGACGCATTGTCTCTGCGATGAAGTTTCCTCGTAGTGAGAAGTTGTCAAGAAAATTTCCTCGCATCACGTCTGGATACCAACCAAACATATCTTTGTAGAAATATGTTGTTCCTGAAATCATCGCCACTGTGTAAGCAGCGAATAGGGCTGTGGTGATTGGATTGTTGCGTATGAACTCCAGGCAGGATTTCACGGGGCCTGGAGAAGTGTGTTCGGTTTCTCGTGCCTCTAGTTGCCTGCTGATGAAAATTTTGCTGATCAGGTAACCCACTGCGATCAACAGCAAAATCAGCCAGATGTCATGGGTTAGTCCTTGGTATTGATAGCGAAGAGCTCTTCCTGATTTTGAATCTGGTGTGGGGAGAAAAGCTCTGTTCTGTTGCAACCATCCCCAGAGGGTCATGCCGATCGTGCTGACGAGGGTCAGTACGACCAGCAGTCTTCTTAGTGCAGGTGTCCTGCCGAGGCTTGTGCCAGCATCGAATTGATCACGCATGGCTCATTGGCGCCTAATTTATTTTGCTGTGCATGAAGCAACGAAGTCACGGCACTTTGAACCTCAAGACCGATGCAAATTTGATCGGTCTTTTGAGCTGCTAGGCGTAAACATCGTCGTCTCGGGCTGCTGTTGTTGCCTGATCAGAAGCGCTGAATGATGGCCTCGGCGAAACCGCTGCAGCTCACCGGCTCCACCTTCGGCTCCATCAGACGGGCCAGGTCGTAGGTGACCTGCTTGTCGGCAATCGCAGCGCTCAGACCCTTGGTTACCAGGTCGGCGGCCTCCTGCCAGCCCAGAAACTCCAGCATCATCACGCCGCTGAGGATCACCGAACCGGGGTTGATCCGGTCGAGGCCAGCGTGTTTCGGGGCGGTGCCGTGGGTGGCTTCGAAGATGGCCGCACTTTCGCCGATGTTGGCGCCGGGGGCCATGCCCAAACCGCCCACCATGGCGGCTGCGGCATCGGAGATGTAGTCGCCGTTGAGGTTGAGGGTGGCCAGGATCGAATACTCCTGGGGCCGGGTCTGGATCTGCTGGAAGATGCTGTCGGCGATGCGGTCATCCACAAGCACCATGCTTTTCCAGTTGCCGCCGCCGTGGCTGCTGCCGATGGCGTCGATCACCGCTTGCACTTCGGCGTCAATGTCGGCCTTTTTCTCAGGGGTGAGGCTGTCGTAGCCCGGTTCAATCATGCGGGCGTTGGCCTGCACGCTCAGATTGGGATCCTTCTCAAGATTGCCGAGGATCCAGCTTTCCCGCTCAGTGATGCACACGTCGCGGAATTCGGTGGTGGCTAGCTCATAGCCCCAGTCTCGGAAGGCACCTTCCGTGAACTTCATGATGTTGCCCTTGTGCACCAGGGTCACGTGACGCTTGTCTCCCTCCAGGCGCAGGGCGTGCTGGATCGCCTTGCGGATGTGGCGCTGGCTGCCGTGCTTGCTCACGGGTTTGATGCCGATGCCGGATCCCTCAGGAATCTGGCGCTTGCCCAGCTTGCCATTGGCGGGGATCACCACCTCGTTGAGGTGCTTGCGCAGCTCTTGGCCGACGGCGTCATCGGCTTCCCATTCCACACCCATATAAATGTCTTCGGTGTTCTCCCGGTAAACGATCACGTCCAGATCCTGGGGACGCTTGTGGGGGCTGGGGGTGCCTTCGTAGTAGCGGCAGGGACGCACGCAGGAATACAGATCAAAGATTTGGCGCAGGGCCACGTTCAGCGAACGGATACCGCCGCCCACAGGGGTGGTGAGGGGACCTTTGATGGCGACGCCATAGGCGCGAATCGCCTCGAGGGTGTCCTCCGGCAGATATTGATAGGTGCCGTAGAGGTCGCAGGCCTCATCGCCGGCGTAGACCTTGAACCATTCGATGGTCTTGCTGCCGCCGTAGGCCTTGGCCACGGCCGCATCCAACACCTTTTGGGTGGCGGGCCAGATGTCCACGCCCGTGCCGTCCCCGCGGATGAAGGGAATGATCGGGTTGTCGGCTACCACGGGCTGACCGTTCTCGAAGCGGATCGGTGTTCCCTGACTGGGGACGGTGAGCTTCTCGAACTGAGCCATTTCAGGGTTGCCGCTGAACGGAATCACGTTTTGCGAGCCTATGACTCAATGGGGGATCCTTAAAGGCAATCTGCTCTTTGCCTGACCCATGCCCAATCCCGAAGGTGTGTGGGTCGTGGCCGCCTGCTTCAACGAGCAGGATGTGATTGAGCGTTTCATTGACCGGACCTTGGTGGTGCCCGGTGTGGATCATCTGGTGTTGATCGATGACGGATCTGCCGATGCCACGGTTCAGCGGATCAAGGCCTGGATGGAGGCCCACCCCGGCGCGCAGCTGACACTTCTCGAGTTGACGCGCAACTTCGGCAAGGAGGCGGCGATGCTGGCCGGTCTTGACCAAGTCAACGGCCGCTGTGCGGCAGCGGTGCTGATTGATTCCGATTTACAGCATCCGCCTGAGCTGATCGAAGCGATGGTGCGCGAGTGGCAAGCCGGTGCCGAAGTGGTCACTGCCGTGCGCGATGACCAAGACCAGGAATCCCGCCTGAAGGTTGCCAGTGCCCACTGGTTTTATCGCGTCTTCAACAAGCTGGTGGACTCCATTGAGCTCCGGGAGGGCGCCGGCGATTTCCGCTTGCTGGATGCGACGGTGCTCGATGCCGTGACGCAGCTCCGCGAGTCGAGTCGCTTCTCCAAAGGGCTGCTGCCTTGGACGGGCTATCGCAGCGTGGATCTGCCCTACCAGCGTGTCAGCAGAGTGGGAGGGCGGACCTCTTGGAGCCCTCTGCAGCTGTTCGGCTACGCCTTTGATGGCATTTTTTCCTTCTCAGTGCTGCCGCTCAAGGTTTGGACTGGCATCGGGGTGATGGTCTCGTCCCTCAGCCTTCTCTATGCCCTCGTGGTGATTCTGCGCACGGTGCTGTTCGGCGTGGATGTGGAGGGCTATGCCTCTTTGATGGTGGCTGTGCTGTTCCTGGGGGGGATCCAGCTCATCGGCATCGGTGTGCTCGGCGAATACGTCGGTCGGATTTATGTGGAGTCGAAGTCACGACCCCACTACTTCATTCGCCGCGTTCACAACGCCTGAAGCGCTTGCCATTCCTTCTGTCTCCACGGTGAGGCGGCAAACGGCTGCGACACAGCGAAACCGGCCTGGGCCAGATCGGTGTCGAGGGGTGCACCGGGATGGGCCAGCAGCAGTGGTGGGGTGCAGAACCCATCGTTGGCGCTACTGCGCAGGGTGGACCATGCCGCGTGCAGGGGGGCTCCGGCCATGCGACCGGTGAACAGCACGCCGGCGAAGCTCTGATTGCTGGTGATGCCATGGAGGCGCATGGCGGGATGGGCCCGTCGGCTGAGCACTTGGAGCACCATCCACTTGAGCAGGCCCGCATCCCGAATCGCTCGCCACCAGTCGGCCATCGGCAGCCCCGTCGGCAGAGGCTCATCGGTGCGACGCAGCCAGGTGATCTGTTGCGTTGCTGCTCGCTTCAGCACTGCATCGAGCACCACAGGCACTAAATGGATGTGTTGATGCCCGTCCAGGTGGATCGGTCCATCACCGCGGAGCTTCCGGAATTGCCTGATCTGGGCCTCCACCTCCAGTCCCAGCTGCCGTTCCAGTCGGCGCCGCGACGGATGCCTGGCTGGCCTGAGCGAGAGCAGCAGCCATTGCCCGAAAGAGCGACGGAGGTGCCCCCTGGCATCGACCAGATCCGGCACCAGCTCAGGTGGAGCGCAGCAGGGCCCTTCGGTGAGGCAGAGGTGGAGCACCAGTTGCAGGTGCGGTTGAGCGGCTGCCAGGGCGGTCCAGGCCGTGACGCCTTCGGCTGCCACGGGCCCGTTCACCAGCACGCTTGTGCCATCGAGCTGGCCACTGGCGGCCAGCGTGAGGATGGCCTGGTTGGTGGCCGGGCTCAGACCCAGGTCATCGGCGTGGCGCAGGGGGGTGATGGTCTCGCCTCTGCGACGCTGGCTGAAACGTGCAGCCCGTGACCAGATCAGGGCATTGAGCACCGTGGGGGTGAACACCAGCACCAGCGTCGGGGCCTTGAGCAGTGGCAGCAGGGCACAGACACTGAGGTTGACGACGTACTGAAGCAGCAGCCAGCGCCTGGCGAACTGTTGCCCGCCAGTCTCTTCCCGGAAGGTGAGCAGGGCGTGGCCGAGATAGCCCGCCACCGAAGCGGCCAGGAAGGCGATCGGGTTGGCCAGGCTCAGGCTCATCCACTGGCCCAGCAGAAGCAGGACGCCGATGTGGACGGCCGCGGCGGTACCCCCCACAACGCCATAGCGCAGCACGCGGTTGAGCAAGGGCTTCATGCGCATCGTTGGGGGGCGTCGTTGCAGCGTTGCAGCAGGGCCTCAATCAAGCGCCAGGCCTGCTGTTCATAGCGTTTGAGGAAGTCTTCGAAGCTCTGGGCTGCCGCCGCATCGGCACCATCGGAAATTACCCGCAGCACCAGCCAGGGGATCCCCTCCTGCTCAGCCACCTGCGCCACGGCGGCCCCTTCCATCTCCACTGCCCGTAGTCCGGGAAGGTCTTCCCGCAGCGTCTGCAGCACCCTGGTATCGCCGATGAAGCGGTCCCCCGTGGCGATCAGGCCGCTGCTGGGTCTTGCGAAGCCGTCCAGAGTCCCCGCGTCATGGGCCTCCAGCAGCGCGGTTTTGGCCCAGTCAAACCAAGCCTGAGGGGGGTGCAGGCGGTCTCGGTTGAGGGCTGGCAGCGTGAAGCGTGGGAATAGAGGCCGGGCATCCATGTCGTGCTGCACCACCGCATCGGCCAACACCACATCCCATTGACGCAGGCTCGGATCCGCTGCGCCAGCGACACCGGTGAACACCAGCAGATCGATGCTGGGATCGCTGGCGAGCAGGCGTGTGGTCGCCCGAGCAGCGCTCACCTTGCCCCAGCCGCTCCAAGCCAGAGTGAGCCGAACCGTGTCGCTCAGGGATCCCTTGTGAAGTGTGAGATCTCCGTGGGTGCTGCAGCTCAGATCCTGGAGGTGGCCGAGATCCGAGCCGATTTCCTCGGGCATGGCGCCCAGCAGGCCGACGTGCAGCGGTCGCGACATGGTTTTGTGAAACTGGGGCAACCGTAACGGCGACGTCCTGCCTCTCCCATCACACTGAATGGGATGGGGAGGTTGCAGTGAACGCGGGCGAATCAGTCCACAGCGTGGCCCGGATGCGAGCCGTGGCCTCTACGATCACGCTGGTGCGTCGCCAGTTTCCCGCTGCACAGGCCAGTCTCAGTCCCTGGCGTGACGATCCTCAGACGAGGCGGTGGAAGGAGGCCGAAAGCCTTGACCTCGCCTTCCATTTCCCCGGCTGGAGTCCGCGGCTTGAGTGCCGCAGTTTGTTGCTGCAGTTGCGTCTGAAACCCCAGGCGGCTGGTGATGTCGCTGCCGCTCCAGAGCTTCTGGGCGTGTTGATGCGCGGCATGACCTTCGATGGTGAGCGCTGGCGCCTGGCCACGATGGGCGACTGGCAGCCGGAAGGCACGCATCTCCCTCAGCCCGCACAGGCTGAGCAGCTGCGGGGCATCTGCAGAGACCTGTTCGATCTGTTCGCGGGTCCCGCAGCAACGGATACAGCGGCGTAACCCTTCGCAACCCTTTGGGCGCGCAGCATGAGATCGAATTTATGGTTGCTCTCATCGATTACGCGTCCGTTCCATGTCCGTCGCTTTGGCCGCTCAGCTCCGCGAAGGCACCAAAAAGGCTCACACCATGGCCGAGAACACCGGCTTCGTCAGCTGCTTCCTGAAGGGCGTCGTCGACAAGTCCAGTTATCGCAAGCTGGTGGCTGACCTCTATTTCGTGTATTCCGCCATGGAAGACGAAATGGGCCAACTGACCGATCACCCCGTGGTGGGTCCGGTGAGCATGGAGCAGCTCAACCGCCGTGAGTCCCTGGAGCAGGATCTGGCCTACTACTTCGGTGACAACTGGAAGGATCAGATCCAGCCGTCCCCGTCCGCTGCCGCTTACGTGGAGCGAATTCATGCCCTGGCGAAGGAGTCACCTGAGCTGCTGGTGGGCCATCACTACACCCGTTACATGGGTGATCTCTCCGGTGGACAGATCCTCAAGAACATCGCCCAGAAAGCGATGAATATGGATGGTGATGACGGTTTGCGCTTCTATGTCTTCGATGACATCGCCGACGAAAAGGCCTTCAAGACCACCTATCGCTCCACCATGGATGAGCTGCCGATCGATCAGGCCACGGCTGATCGCATCGTTGAAGAGGCCAACAATGCCTTCCACCTGAACATGAATATGTTTAAGGAGCTAGAGGGCAATCTCGTGGCTGCGATCGGCAAGGTGCTCTTCGGTTTCCTCACCCGCCGTCAGCGTGCGGGCAGCACTGAAGCGGCGGCTGCTTGATGACAGCAACGGAGTCCTCCTCCGGGAGGTTCAATCCCGTTCGGGTTCTGGTGCCTGGCACCGGAACCCGTTTTCGTTGTGGTGGTCTCAGCGTGGCGCTGCAGACCGCTCGCTTGCTGTCCACGCTGCGGCCTACGCAGGTGGTCACCTATCGGGAACGCAGTGACCGTCATCCTTTCCTCGATGATCTGCTGGGCGCTGAGTCGGCGCCCGGTGAAGCCCTTTGGATCGTGAGCTGGGGGTTTGATGTGCCCCGCTCCCTGGAGCGTTTGCGCGGACGCCCCGTGGTCTATCAGGCCCATAGCAGTGGCTATGGCTTTGACCTCCCGCCCGGGGTGCCGGTGGTTGCGGTCAGTCGAAACACCCTTGGGTACTGGGCGGATCGTGCACCCCGCAATCCCTTGTTTCTGGTGCCAAATGCCCTTGAGCCCCAGTGGATCGAGCGAGGGTTGCGCGCAGGTTCTGCTGCGCGAAGCGCTCGATCTGAGTGTCCGATCGATGTGCTGGTTCAGCGGCGTAAAAGCAGTCCCTATGTGCTGAATTACTTGGTGCCGGCCTTGCAGGCGCATGGATTGCGGGTGGAGGTTCAGAGCGGCTGGGTCGACGACCTGGTGGCGTTGTTCAACAAATCCAAGGTTTATCTCTACGACTCGGCCGAGTATTGGCGTGGTCGTGGGGTGAGTGAGGGTTTTGGTTTGCCGCCGCTGGAGGCGCTGGCCTGCGGCTGTGTGGTGTTCAGCAGTTTCAATCACGCGCTGGCGGACATGCTCACGCCAGGGGTCACGGCTCATCAGATCGGTCAGGGCACGCTGGCGAATGATCAAGCGCGCATCGCGGCGGCGGTGGCGAACCCTGATGGATGGTTGCCGGATGCGGCCACGCTCGACGGTCTCTTCGCGGAGGTGGCGGAGCAGCGCTGGTGTGAGCGTTGGGCGCAGGTGCTGACACGGCTGGAGGATCTCCGTGGCCATGGCGCCATGGGCTTGTCAGACGATGCGCTCTTGCGCTCGCCCTCCACGCGCCGCTTGCGTTGGATGCAGCGATGGGATCGCCTGCAGAGCAAGGTGGCCAATCGGTTGCCCGGCTGGCTGCCATCCCCCTGACCACGCGGGCTTGCGGTCTTTAATAAGCATTATCAGGACTGGTGTTTGGCACCGAAGCACTGGCACCAGAACCTTCGTCCATGCAACTGAAAAGCCAGACCTGGAATGAACTGAAGCTGCTGCTGCAGGAACTGTCTCCCAGGCGTCTGCGCTTCCTCGGCCTGGTGCTGATGGCCTCGTTTGTTCAGGGCCTGATCGATATTTTGCTGGTGGGCTTGCTAGCCCGTTTGGTGGGTCTGCTGGCAGGCGCCAAGCTCGGTGATCAAATTCCCGGAATCCGCTTTTTCGGTGGCGGACTGCTGGATCAAGCGGGGTGGATTGTTGCGCTGCTGATCGCTGCCTATTGGATGGCGTCGGGTATTCGCTTCGGTGTGGCTTTGCTGGAGTCTTTGCTTACTGCAGAAATCTGGTCGGATCTGGTTAATAAGGTCTACCGAAATCTGATGCTGCAGCGGTATGAGTTTTTCATGCACAAGCGCACATCAGTGTTGTCGGAGCGCTTCAATCGCATTCTCAGTCGGGTCACAGGTGCAGTGATCACACCGATGATTGCCATTGCCGGCAGTCTGCTGTCGGTGATGGCCTTGATCATCGGCGTGATCATTGTTCTGGGTAGCTCGTCGCTGCTGATCTTCTCGTTGATGCTGGCGGCATATGCCTTGTCTTCGAAGATCATCATTCCTTACTTGAGGCTGGCTGTCCGTCAGAAAAATCGCTACTCAAGGCGGCTGAAAATCATATTTTCGGAATCGCTGCAATCGATGCGCGATGTGCAGTTGTATTCCTCTCATAATTATTTTGTCGAGCGTTTTTCGCGAGAAGGTGTTCTCGCCAAGCGCAACGATCGTCTGTCTAGTCTGTTGCCCAATGTGCCGCGCTTTGTGATCGAACCGGCGGGAATCACGATTCTGTTTGCCATTGGATTGGCACCGGCACTGGTGAGTGGTGATGGTGAGCGGCTACGTGAAGCGCTGCCGGAGCTGGCCACGATTCTGGTGGTGCTGTTGCGCATCGCGGGCCCCCTGCAATCGGTGTTTCGCAGCATCAACAAATTGCGCGGTGGCCTGCCTGAGGTGAAGGATGCGCTGGAGCTGCTGCGTATGCGCCCCGAGCGCTTGTCCCTTGGTGATCCCGGCGTCCCATCCCCTGAAGGGGTGATGCCGCGGCGGTTGATCGAGCTGAACAACGTCAGCTTCAGCTATTTCCGAAGCGACACCACCGTTCTGGATTCCATCGACCTGTCCATTCCCGTGGGCTCACGCATCGCCCTGGTCGGTCGCACCGGCAGCGGCAAAACCACCTTGGCGCACCTGCTCTTGGGGCTCTACACCCCAACCCAGGGTGAACTGCTGCTGGATGGCGTTCCCGTGTCGGATGAAGACATGCCCGCCTGGCAGGCGAACTGCGCTTTCGTTCCGCAAAACATTCGTCTGCTTGATGCCAGTGTTCGCGAAAACGTGGCCTTCTGCGAAGACCCCGACAGCATTGATGACGCTCAGGTCTGGGCTGCTCTGGAAGCAGCGCAGTTTTCCGAATTCGTCGCCCAGATGCCGTACGGCCTGTTCACCATGTGTGGTGAGAACGGCATGAAGCTCTCCGGTGGTCAACGGCAGAGGCTGTCACTGGCCAGGGCGTTTTACAGACGGGCCCGCCTGATGGTGCTGGATGAGGCCACCAGTGCCCTCGACAACAAAACCGAGCACGACGTGATGCAGGCGTTGGACCTGGTGGGACGTCGCTGCACCATGGTGGTGATCGCGCATCGCCTGTCGACCGTGAAGAAGTGCGATCGCATTTATGAAGTCGATCAGGGGCGGATCATTGCTTCGGGAGATTTCCAGACCCTGACGGAGACATCCGCCAGTTTCCGCGAGATGACCATGTTGGATGCGGTCTAGGTAGCCATGGCCGACATCGTTCTTCTGGCCACCTCAGACTGGGATCATCCGCTCTGGACCAACAAGCAGCATGTGGCCTGCGCGCTGGCTGAGTTGGGCCATCGGGTGCTGTATGTGGATTCCCTGGGGGTCCGCGGTCCCCGTGTGGATCGTTCCGACTCGGGCCGCATCCTGAGGCGATTGCGTCGGGGATTGCGTGGTCCGCGCAAGGTGAGGCCAGGGGTGTGGGTGCTGTCGCCTCTGGTGCTGCCGGGCCAGACCCGCGGCTGGGCTGGATTTCTCAACCGCTGGAGTCTCAATCTCAGCCTGTTGGTAGCCGATTGGCTGCTGGACCTGCGCCGTCCGCTGCTCTGGACGTTCAATCCCCAGACCCGCGCCTATCTGCGCCTGAGCCGGTTCCATGCCGTGGTGTATTGCTGCGTGGATCGCATTCAGGCTCAGCCGGGCATGCCCGTGCAGGCTCTGGAGGCGGCGGAGCGTGATCTCTGCTCCGTCGCCAATGCCTTGTTCACCACGTCGCCGCAGCTTCAGGCGTCGCTCGGGCCGCTGAATGCCGGCAGCCATGGCTTCGGCAACGTGGCGGACGCGACCCATTTCGGTCAGGCCCTGCAAGCCGATCTGCCCCGACCGGCGGATTGGCCCGCCACCGAGGGGCCAGTGCTCATCTTCATCGGTGCGATTGATGCCTACAAGCTCGATCTCGTCATGCTCGAGGCCTTGATGGAGCGCACCCCTCACTGCACCTATCTGTTCATCGGTCCGGTGGGGGAGACCGATCCCAGCACCGATGTGAGCAGCTGGAAGCGCTTCCCGCATGTGCATCTGCTGGGCCCCAGGCCCTACGCCAGCCTCCCGGCCTATCTCGCCCATGCGGATGTGGCCTTGTTGCCGCTGCAGATCAACGACTACACCCGTCACATGTACCCGATGAAATTCTTCGAGTACCTGGCGGCCGGTCGTCCGGTGGTGGCCACGGCGATCCCCTCCTTGCGTGATCAGGGGGATGTGGCACTGCTTTGTGAGCCTGCGGTGTCTGCCTTTGAAGCGGCGATTCAGCAGGCCTTAGCTGGAGAGGGGCCGGCCCTGGAGCGCCGGCTTGCCCGTGCCCAGCGCCACACCTATCGGACGCGCACGCAGGCCATGCTCGACTGCCTCAGTGATCACGGCCTGATGCCGGATGAGCCCTTGGCTCCCCAGGCGCCCCGCTACCACCACATCCGCACCCAGTGGAGTCGGCCCCACGTTTCAGCCCAGCTGCGCCTCGCTCTGTTGGGCGTGTTGGAGCGGCTGGGTCAACCGGCCAGGGCTGAACGTTGGCTGCGTCGCTGGCTGGAGCGGGAGCCCTCCAACATCACCCTGCTGAGTGATCTGGCCCGGCGCCGATTGGCCCAGGGTGACAACCGCGAGGGCTGTCGCCTGATTGAGCGGGTCTGGCAGCAAGACGGTGAAGCCGAAATCCTGCACCAGCTGCTGTTCCGCCGCGGGTCTCGACCGGGTAGTCGCATCGATCAGTTGGCGATGTTCGATGCGCTGGCGTCCAGTACGGCCTTGCCGATGCATTACGCCGGCTACTGCCGGGTGGTGCGCACTTATCGGGCCATCGATGCGAAGGATGGGGCGGCGTTGCGCCGCGGTGTGGATGGGCTCGCAGCGATCCTGGCGGAGCTGGAGGCGGATCCCGACACCTATCGCTGCCTCAAGCCCAACCGGGAGAACCGGGCCAAGCTGCTGATCTCCGCACAACTCACGCGTCTTCGGGCCTTGATGGCCTTGAAGGACACCGCGGCGCTGGAGCGGGCCTCCCGCGAACTGCTGGACAGCGCCCGGCGCTACGACCCGTTCGCCATCGATCTCACCACAGCCACGCGCATGACCCGCAACATCATGCGCAGTCTCACCATTGCCGCGGTGATGGCCTGGCATGCCGACGATCCGCAGCGTTTCGATGCCGTGGTCGCTGAGATGGAGCGTCTGCGCAATGCCTGCCATTCCGACCGCTTCGACGTGATTTCGGGCGAAACCCACGAAGATCACCGTTGGTTCGCCGATGCCGTGGTGGCCATGCTTCAGGCCTGTCGCTGGCCGGCATCAGACGCCAGCGCGCGGCCGTCCATGCAGCAGTTGGTGGACCCCGTTCTGCTGGTGTATTTTCCGGATCTGCGCCGCGAACGTTCCGAGAAGGCCGAGCGCTTTCTGCAATCGCTCGGGTCGCGCTGATGGCCGCGTTGCGGGTGGTGTTCACCATTGATTCGCTCAAGCTCGGTGGCGCCGAGCGGGTGTTGCTGCGCTGGGCCGGCTGGTGCCGTGAGGAAGGCTGGCAGGTGTTGGTGATCACGCGGCAGGGACCGCAGCGTGATGCGTACCCCGTTCCGGAAGGGGTGGAACGTTGGGTGGAGCCCCGGCTGTCGCCGCCCCTGGAGCGGCTGGGCTGGTTTGCTTTCCCCTTTCGGCTGCTGGCCTTGCGCCAGCTGTTGCGTCGTTACCGCAGTGACGTGGTGGTGGGTGTGACCACCCTGCCCGCGGTGAAACTGCTGCTGGCCAGTGCAGGACTGCCGTTGAGCACCGTGGTCTCTGAACGAAACTACCCGCCGGCCAAGCCTCCATCTCTGCCCTGGCGATGGTTGCGGCGCTTCACCTATCCCAGGGCCGATCTGCATCTGGTTCAGACCGTGCCCGCGGGGGTCTGGCTGCGTGACCACTGCGCGGTGACGCGCCAGCGGTTGCTGCCCAACCCAGTCAGCTGGCCATTGCCGGACCGGGAGCCCGTGGTGTTGCCCGAGGACTGGCTGGCAGCCGACCATCCCCTGATCCTTGCGGCGGGAACGAAGGCGCATCAGAAAGGCTTTGACCGTTTGATGCCGGTGTTCGCTGAGCTGGGGCGGCGTTCTCCCAACCTGCATCTGGCCTTGCTGGGACTCGCGCCGGGTCGTTATCACGGTCGTGATCAGCAGGCTGAGCTGCGCTCGGCTCTCGTTGACAGCCCTGATCTGCAGCAGCGGTTGCTGTTGCCGGGAGTGAGCGGCAGCATGGCCCGCTGGTATGCGCGGGCCACGGTGTTTGTGTTGCCATCACGCTACGAGGGATTCCCCAATGTGCTGCTGGAGGCGATGGCGGCCGGGTGTGCCTGCATTGCCAGCGACTGCCTCACGGGGCCGTCCGATCTGATTCGCCATGGCGAGAACGGTCTGTTGCTGCCGCCCCAGGCCACAACCGAGGCCTGGGTGGACGCGATCGAGACCTTGTTGATTGATCCGGACTACCGCCGCCAGCTGGGTGCTCGCGCTGCAACGGTGCGGGAGCGATATGCGCCGGAACGCCTACGGCGTGATTTTCTAGAGGCGTTGCGCCCGTTGCGCCATGGATGATCTCTGGGTTGTGCTGCCCCACATCGGCGCTGGCGGTGCCCAGAAAGTGGGTCTGCTTGCTGCGGAGCATTTCGCAGCTCAGGGGTTCAAGGTGCGGGTGCTGTCGCTGCGCCATGGGCATCCGATCAAGCACGCGATCCCCGAGGGCGTGGAGCTGTTTGATCTGGGGCCCGATGATGACTTCAGTCTTCATCCCTGGTTGCAGGACGGCTGGAATCGTTCGCTGTTGGCCCGCGGCCGTCGCTTCACCATCGCCCAGTGCATCAAGCTCCGGCGGTTTCTGATCCGAGCCACGATGGCCCTGGTGTTGCGTGGTCTCCAGCTCACCTGGCGCTGGTGTGAGCCGAAAGTCCAGCCTGGTTCCGATGCATGGGTGACTCGCCTGCTGGGCTGGTGCATGCAGGGCATCGGCGGCCTGCGCTACCGGCGTTTGCGCGAGCTGTTGCAGCAGCAGCGGCCCAAGCGGGTGTTGGCCCTGCTCACCAAAACCAACATCCTCTGCTCGGCGGCGGTTTGGGATCTGCCCATCCATCTGGTGGTGTCGGAGCGCAATGACCCCCGCCTGCAGCAGCTCGATCGTTTGTGGAGTCGTCTTCGCTGCGTTTACTACCGCCGTGCCGAGGTGGTGACCGCAAACACCGAGGGTGTGCTCGAAGCCCTGCAAGAGATGGGGCCATGGCAACGGTTGGCGCTGTTGCCCAATCCCCTACCGGGTGGATTGAGTTTGCAGGATTCCCAGCCATCGCCTGTTCAGCGCCAGCTGGAGGTGCTGGCGGTGGCTCGTCTGGTGCGCCAGAAGGGCCTGGATGTATTGATTCGTGCCTTCGCGTCTCTGCCGCCGTCGGTTCGGGAGGGTTGGCACGTCACCCTGGTCGGCGATGGACCGGAGCGCCAGGCGCTGGAAGTACTAGCTAGCGGTGCGGGGCTCGGGGATTCGATTCGCTTCGAGGGGTTCCGCTCGGATCCCTTGGTGTTCATGCGCCGCGCTTCGATCTTTGCGCTTCCATCGCGCTTTGAAGGCATGCCCAATGCCTTGCTTGAGGCCATGGCCGCAGGGCTGCCATCGGTGGTGAGTGATGCTTCCCCTGGTCCGCTGGAGATGGTGACTGATGGCCGGCAGGGGCTGGTGGTGCCCTGTGACGACGTGAGCGCGTTCGCGATGGCTCTGCAGCAGCTGATGCGCGATGGCGATCTGCGCGATCGCTACGGCGATGCGGCCCGCACCACCCTGCGCGCACTCGACTGGGATGTGGTGGAGCCCCACTGGCGTTCGGTGCTGGCCCTGCCAGCGCAGCCATGAGCCGAGTTGTTTCCGGTCGCAGCGACGGCCGTGAGCGGGTGCTGGTGCTGGCCCCCACAGCCCGCGCCGCCAGTGAAACCTTCATTCGCGCCAATCTCAGTGGGTTGTCGTTGACCTTGACGGCCTACTTCGGTGACGAACGACCGCTGAAATACCCCTGGCGCCTGGCCTACGGCAGTTCGATCCTGTTCAGCAAGCTGTTCACGCGTCTGCATTGGCTGCGTTTGGCAGGGTTGCCGGCAGCCTGCGTGGCTTTGGCCCTGATCCGTCGCCATCAACCGGATGTGGTGATGGTGGAGTTCGGTTTTGAAGCGGTGCGGGTGATGGAGGCTTGCGCCTGGTCCGGCGTGCCCCTGGTGGTGCATTTCCGCGGTTCCGATGCCTCGGCTGAGAGTCGCTTGGGTCTGCTGAAGGGGCGTTACCGGCGTCTGCTGGCGATGGCCGCCGGCGTGATCGTTAAATCCAGACCGATGGCCGACACCCTTTTGGCGCTGGGCGCACCGGCGGATCGCCTGCTGATCAGTCCCTCCGGGGCTAATGCCGCTTTGTTTCAGGGCAGCGACCCGGCCGCGGCGCCACCGGTGCTGTTGGCGGTGGGTCGTTTTGTGGCCAAGAAGGGCCCGCTGCAGACGCTGCGAGCCTTTGCTTTGCTCTGCCGTGAGCCCGCTGTGGCCAGGCTGCAGCCCGAGCTGTGGATGGTGGGAGAGGGCCCGCTGCTGGCCTCTGCACGGTCGTTGGTGGTGGCGCTTGGCCTCCAGGAGCAGGTGCGATTCCTGGGCGTGCGTTCCCAGGACCGGGTGGCTCAGCTGATGCGCGAGGTGCGGGGGTTCGTGCAGCACTCGATGGTGGCCCCGGATGGTGACAGCGAGGGCAATCCTGTGGCGGTGATGGAAGCCCAACTCAGTGGTCTGCCGGTGGTGGCAACCCGTCATGCCGGTATCCCTGAGGTGGTGCTGGAGGGACAGACAGGGCTGCTGGTGGAGGAAGGTGACGAAGCCGCCATGGCGCGGGCGATGGCACGTCTGCTGATGGAGCCGGATCTGGCGGCACGTCTGGGAGACTGCGGGCGCCGGCGCATTCAGGAGCGGTTCACCATCGAGCATCACCTCCGGCAGGTTGAGCAGCTGCTGCGTCAGGTCATCGGCGACCGTCAGGCACACCGCAGGGAACGGTCGTGATGAGGGATGCTTCGCCGGCCAGGCGCAGGCTTCTGCTGATCAGGGGCCTCGGCCACAGCGGCACTACGATTCTGGATATGGCTTTAGGAGCACATCCTCTGCTCGTGGGCCTTGGAGAAGCCGCCCGAATTTTGGAACGGCCTGACGCGGGAGAAGAACACCGCGGACCTGCTCAGCTGCGCCATGGTCTGCGCTTTGAGCGCCGTTGCACCTGTGGCGCCGTGGCGGCCGAGTGCCCCGTGTGGGGTCCGCTGTTGGAGTGGCTCCCAGGCCATGACGACCGCCCTCTGGCCGAGAAGACCCTGCGGCTGCTGGACGCCGTGCAGCGCATCCACCCAGAGGCGCAGTGGGCGGTGGATTCCTATCAGGACGACATGGTGTTGCCGTTACTCGATGACCCTGAACTGGACATTCGCATCGTGCATCTCACCCGTGATGTGCGCAGTTGGGTGCATTCCCGCTCCCGTGATGGCCAGCGTCGTGGCCAGTGGTTGCCAGGTCTGAAGCCGCTGTTGCGTTGGTGCCGGGTGAATGCACGCCAGGGATACAGGCTGCAAGCCAGTGGCCGGCCGATCTATCGCCTGGGTTATGAGCAGTTGGCCCTCGATCCGGAGAGAAGTCTGCAGCGACTCTGCGACTGGTTGGAGGTCCCGTTTGATCGCAAGATGCTGGAGCCTGCGCAGCACTCAAGCAGCCACATCCTCTCGGGAAATCGCATGCGTTTTGATGCCAAGCGAGGGGCATCGATTCGCTACGACGGCGCCTGGTTGTATCAGCCCGCTGGGCTGGCCCAGATGGCTCTGCTGCTGCCGTGGGTGGCGCGTTTGAACCGCAGGTTGGTGTATTCGGACGATTGAGGTTTGATGCCCAATCATTGAATGTTCAGCGCCGGCAGTGACTTCACCAAGGTGTCCACGGCCTTTAACTGCGTCAGGAAGGGCTCCAACGCATCCAGCGGCAGTGCGCTCGGACCATCGCAGCGCGCCTGATCCGGATCGGGATGTGATTCAAGGAACAGTCCCGCCAGGCCGACGGCCATGCCGGCCCGCGCCAGATCCACCACTTGGCTGCGACGACCGCCTGATGCGGCTCCCCCGGGGTCACGACACTGAAGCGCGTGGGTGACATCGAAGATCAGCGGCAGCTGATCACAGCAGCGCTTCATGACGCCGAAGCCCAGCATGTCCACCACCAGGTTGTCGTAGCCGAAGTTGCTGCCCCGCTCACAGATCAGCAGTTGATCGTTGCCGCATTCCCGGAATTTCTCCACCACATTGCGCATCTGAGATGGACTCAGAAACTGCGGTTTTTTGATATTGATCACCGAGCCTGTGCGCGCCATCGCTTCCACCAGATCGGTTTGACGGGCAAGAAAGGCAGGCAATTGAATGATGTCGCAGACGGCTGCCGCTGGTGCAGCTTGCTCCGGTGTGTGCACATCGGTGATCACCGGAATGTTGTAGGTGTCTTTCACCGCTTGCAGGATCGTTAGGCCCTCGTCCAGTCCTGGCCCGCGATAGGAATGAATCGATGAGCGATTGGCCTTGTCGAAGGAGGCCTTGAACACCAGCGGGATGTTGAGCCGCTTGCAGACGTCGCTGTAATGCCCAGCGGCATCCAGAGCAAACTGGCGCGATTCCAGCACATTGACGCCACCGATCAACACGAAGGGAGCGTCATTGGCGAAGGAGATCGATCCCAGGGAGACCTGTCGCGCGCTCATGCTGTGACTGCTTTGGGGCGAAAGCTTAAGGCTGATGTCTGAACTGGCCGTAATCTGCGCTCCAGCAGAGGTGACGCCGTGGTGACTGTGAGTCCGATTCCGATTTTCATCGGCTACGACCCACGGGAGCGGGCCGCAACCAATGTGCTGATTGACAGCCTTTATCAGCACAGTAGTGCGCCCTTGGCGATCACCCCGCTGGTGACGCCTCAATTAGAAGCCCAGGGGCTGTATCGCCGTGAACGTGATCCGAAGCAGAGCACAGCCTTCTCGTTCACACGTTTCCTCGTGCCCCATCTGATGGGTTACGAGGGCTGGGCGCTGTTCATGGACTGCGACATGCTCTGCCGAGGAGATATCAACCTGCTGTGGCAGCAGCGGGATGACCGCTATGGGGCGATGTGCGTTCAGCACGAGCATGTGCCCGGTGAAACGGTGAAATTTCTGGGGGAAGTGCAGAGCGCCTATCCCAAGAAGAACTGGAGCTCCTTGATGCTGCTCAATTGCAATCGCTGCAGCAAGCTCACGGTCGACTACGTGAACACGGCCACCGGGTTGGAGTTGCACCGCTTCCACTGGCTTGAAGGCGACCATGAAATTGGTGCCTTGGATGCCGGTTGGAATCATCTGGTTGACGTGCAGGATGCCCCGACGGCATCAGCAGAGGAGGGCGGTCCGCCGTTGCTGCACTGGACTCTGGGGGGACCCTGGTTCCGTGAGCAGCGCACCATGGGAGGGGTGCTGGCTGCTGAATGGTTCGGCGCCCGCGATGACGCCATGAAGCTCTGGGATTGACACGCATGACCGCTTCGACCCCTCAGCCATCGGCGATTCAGCGTTCTGTGGTGGCTGTGCCTGCGCGCCTGGCCTCATCACGGCTGCCCGACAAGGTTCTGGCCGACATCGGCGGTCAGCCCATGATTCAACGTGTGTTGAATCGCTGTGCTGAGGCTGAAGGGCCGGCGTCTGTGGTGCTGTGCACCGACAGTGAACGCTTGCTGGAGCTGGCATCGGCTTGGGGCTTTCCCGTGTTGATGACGGCCGAGACCTGCAGTTCCGGCAGTGAGCGCATTGCCTCTGTGGCCGATCAACTGGTGGCGTTGGCCTGGGGAGAGGCAGCGGATGCCTGGGATGCCGCACAACGGCAGCAACGGTTGCTGAGCACCGCCGTGATCAATGTGCAGGGAGATCAGCCGTTTCTGGATTCCGCTGTGGTGACCCAGATGGTGTCGGAGTTCGGCAAGCGGGATCCGGTGCCGGCGGTGGTGACGCCTGTGTATCGACTGTCTGCGGCCACCATTCACAACCCAGCGGTGGTGAAAACATTGCTGGCCCGTGACGGCAGAGCTCTGTATTTCTCCCGTTCCGCCATTCCCCATGTGCGCGATGTGGATCCGAAGGACTGGCATGAACACGCTCCCTATTGGGGGCATGTGGGGATGTATGGCTTCCGGGGAGACGTGCTTGCCGGTTGGGATCAGTTGCCCGCGTCACCGCTGGAAGATCTGGAGCGGTTGGAGCAACTGCGTTTGATTGAAGCGGGGCACACGATCGCCACCTTCAGCGTGGAAGGAACATCCCTCTCCGTCGATACGCCAGAACAGTTAGAGGAAGCACGTCGTTTGGCAGATTCTTCCGTCTGAGATCGGCATGGCATCGACGCAACTCCGACGTCTGACCACTGTTGCAGCAGCAGCTGTTGTGTTGTTGATCCTTTGGATGTTGATCCAGGATTTTCATGCCATCAGCGCCAGTTCGTTAGGTGGTGATGCCTCTCAGAATGTTCGCTCCAGTGTCAATCTGGCGAAGTATGGGATTTACAGCAATCAGGCGATTTCGCCGGATGTCACTCCCGGTTTTCGACGCGAGCCTCTGCCCAACTTCTTGTTGGCGTTTTATCTGAGGTTGGTTGATCTTTGGTCTCCTGGTTTGCTCGATCAAACGGGACAACCTTTCACAGATGCCTTTCTGGTCTTCATTAAACAGATCAATCTTGTTTGGGCTGCCGCTCTTTTTGGGGGTCTTTGGTTGACGTCGCAACTGGTGTTTACTCCCTTGCTGGCTGCCCATGGGCTGGCTGTGATCCAGATCGTCGCGGTCAACCGTTTCTTTGTGCTCAAGGCGGTCAATGGAATGAGTACAGAGTTGATTGCTGGCATGGTGCTGGTTTGGCTGGGTGTCGTGTTGTTGATGGCATCGCGTTGGAGGTCTTGGCAATGGCTGTTGGTTTCCGGCGTGGCCTTTGGATTGCTGGCTTTGACGAAAGCGACAGGTGCCTATGTGGCCTTGCTTGTTTTGCCGCTGATCGCCTTTGCCATCGCGGGGTTCAGCAAGCGCTACTGGATTTCGTTTCTGGCAATCTCGTTTGGGTTTTTGATCACTGTGACGCCCTGGTTAGTGCGGAATCAACTTTATTTTTCTAAGCCTGTGATTGCTCAGGGAGGGGGTGATGTGCTGTTGATTCGCTCGACTTTTAATCAGATGAATCGGCAGCAATTTGGTGATGCTTTCTATGCCTATGCGCCCAGAGATTTACGCCGTGACTTCCTGGGTCCATGGATGGGGCTCTCGGAAGACGACTTTTCCTGTGAGGGCAGGTTATCGGTGTATACGCGGAATCTTGAGTGCGACCGACAGGCTCTGGAGGACAAGCGCTACGACGATGTTCAGTCGTTTTATCAGCGTGGTAAGCGCGCCATTCCTCGAGCCTTGGCGCTGAGGGGTGATAAGAAAAAAGATTTCGCGATGCAGGAATTCCGCCGCCACCCCCTGAAAGTACTGGTCACGACTTTTCCAATTGGCTGGCGAGGCTTCTGGGGTTTTCGTGAGAGGGTATGGAACTACATTGTCTTGAATGCTGCAGCGTATTCCGCCTTGTTATTGGCACCTTTGCTGGCATGGATCGAGCGGAAGCCTTCCTGGTTGATGGTTTCGATCGTTCCGGTATCATTCTTTATGTTCTACAGCTTTTTAAGCCATTTTCTTCCGCGTTATTCAACTCCATTTATCCCGGCTTCGCTTGTCTGTCTGTCCATGTTGGTTGTGGACGGTTTTGCAAGGCTTGATGGACGAATTAGGCCAGGGCGATTGGCGTTCATCAGGTTGGTGTGAAGCTAGTTTCGTGCTGAATGATCCTTACCTCGATCGCTTGTCGATCATGTCGGCAAGAAGCGCAAACATAAACACATTTAGGCTTGCAAAGCCAAGCAGGACTGTTTTGTCCGTGAGGTTGTTCAGCACGGTTAAGTCATAAAGTCCACTCGCCGTGAAAAGGGCTGCGAGGCTAACGATCAGCGGAGAAAGAAGCCGTAGTGGGGCGAAATACATCCCCGTGCGTAGAATGAGTTGTGTGAATCGGAGTGTGTCGCGGATTGGCTTAATGTGGCTTTTGCCGATGCGTTTGGCGTAGCTGATCGGCGTGAATTCAACGGCGTAGCGGTTGCGTAGTAAGCAGATGGTGATGGTGGTTGTAAAGCTGAAACCGTCCGGTAGCAGTTTGAGGAAATCGAGTGACCGATCGCGTCTGAAAATTCTTAGGCCTGAGTTCATGTCAGGGACGTCGGTGCCGCAAAGAAAAGACACCCATGGCACCAGAATCATCTTGGGGATGGAGCGGATCTTGGAGTAATCAACGTTGGGGCCGATTCGAGCGCCCACCACCATGTCGAGATCTTTGCTGGTGATCTGTACGATCAGGTCAGGAATCCGCTCGTTGGGGTAGGTGCCATCTGCGTCGGTGATGCAGATGTAATCACTCTGGCTTCTTCGGATGCCTGTTTTAAGGGCGGCTCCGTAGCCCTGATTGCGCTTGTGATGCACTACGAGCAGATTGCCGTTCTCGCTTTCAGAAGCCAGGGCGTTCAGAACATGCTCAGATCCATCGGTGGATCCATCGTTCACGGCAATAATCTCAATGTCGTTGAGCTTCGATTCACGAATCACCGAGTCAATGCATTCGATCGTCTCGCGAATGGCATTTTTTTCGTTGTAGCAAGGAATGATGATTGATGTCTTCATAGCTTGCACATTCTTGGTTTCAGCTTAATTCATGGTCTTGGCATCGTTGGTTGGATTACTTCTGCAGGCTTGCCGCTTGATGCGTGCGGAAGTGTTGGATGCAAGGCGCGAATCGCCCGCCCAAGGGTGGGTATTGCTCGGGCTGTGGTCTGACGGGTTGTTGTCTGCTGTGATGCCGTTGCGTGATCATTCAGTGGTGCATGCCGATGGCGTGGTGCCTGTGTTGCTCTTGCCATGACGGCCGATCTCCCCATCGACACTTCAGGACTTCCCGGGCCGCTTATTGCTGACCTGGTGGAACAGGCCCAGTGTGCGGGTGCCGGTCGCCTTGCTCTGGTGGGTGGTGCTGTTCGGGACCTCATGCTCCATCAGGTGCATGGCGATCCCTGGCGGGACCTCCCGGATCTTGATCTTGTGCTGGAGAGCTCATGCGTTGCTTTTTTGCATGATTTCCGCCAACGGCTGGGGTCTGAGCGTGTCTCGGAGATGCATTTGCATGAGCAGTTCGGCACCGCTGAGGCGACGGTCGATGGTGTGCTGCTTGATCTGGCCTGTGCCCGCACGGAGACCTATCCCGCTCCTGGGGAGAACCCGCAGGTTGTGGAGGGGACTATCGAGCAGGATCTTGCGCGCCGTGACTTCACGGTGAATGCCATGGCGTTGGTGCTGCGCCGCGAGGGCTCGCAGCAGTTGCTCGATCCCCATCGCGGTCGGGAGCATCTGGCCAAGCGGCAGCTCGCTTTTCTCCATAAAGCCAGCGTCACCGACGACCCCACGCGCATTCTTCGCGGTGCCCGTTATGGCGCTCGTCTGGGTTTTCGTCTGGCGCCGGAGGCTTTGGCACAGATTCAATCCACACTGACGCGTTGGCCTTGGGCCTGGCGGGTTGGAGATCCGTTGGATGCGGTGCCGCCAGCCCTGGGGACACGACTGCGGATGGAACTGGAGCTGCTGCTCGATCGCGAACCATGGCGCGAGGCCCTCAGGCTCCTCCAGCAGTGGTCAGCCATGCCGTTGCTCGATGGTCAGTTGCAACAGGATCTCCGCCTCAGCCGACGGCTGGTTCAGGGGGTGCGTCTTGGCTTGCCTGCCCTCGCGGTGTTGGTGGCTGCGGCAGCCGATCCGCTGTCGCTGGCTTCACGTCTGCAAATTCCCCACCAGCAGCAGATCTGGCTCGGTGAGTTGATCGCTTGCCGTGATTGGCTGGACCGTGAAGTGAGTCTGGAAGCCTGGACCGGCTGGGATGCGTTCGATTGGACGCAGCGTCTGGAGCAGCAGCGCTGGTCGCCTGAGGCCGTGGCGCTTGCGGTGCTCGACAACACCTCATTCCGGCGACCGTTGCTGCGTTGGTGGGGGCGCTGGCGCCATGTGACCTCACCGGTGAGTGCACGAGAACTGATGGCGCAGGGCATGCGTCCGGGTCCGGCCTTGGGCGCTGCGCTGCGCAGAGAGCGTGAACAGGTGCTTCGGCAGATGCGCTGAAGCGGGAGGGTCAGTCGTTGCGGTCGCGCCAGCCCTGCTGTGCCAGGCCCCGCCAGTCTCCACGGGCTTTGAGGATTCGCTCGGCCAGTTCGCGCACAGCGCCATGGCCTCCCTTGCGATTCAGCACGGCATCGGCTTGTCGACGCAGCGGCCTGCAGCCATCCCGCGGCGCGATCAGCAGCTGCACACTGCGGCGGACGGCAAGATCGTTTAGGTCATCGCCCAGATAACCGGTGTGTTGCGGTGTCACTCCCACACGCTCTTGCAGGGCTTTCAGTGCGGGTGGTTTGTCCTTGATTCCCACCAGGCAGTGGTCAATTCCCAGTTGGCGTGCTCGCACGTCCGTGGCGCCGCCATGGCCACCGCTGAGAAAGGCCAGTTGGATCCCTTGCTCCTGCAGCAGTTTCAGACCCAGGCCGTCGCGAACATCAAAGCGTTTCTGCAGCCGGCCTTCCGCATCCAGCCAGAGGCCCCCATCCGTCAGCACGCCATCCACATCCAGCACCAGAAGCTTGAGCTCGGCCAGGGGAGATTTCAGTCGTTGCCAACGCCATTCACGCAGCAGTCGTCGCATTCGATCAGTCCTCCCTTTAGGCCAGCCCGGCTTGGACGAGATCATGCAGGCGCAGCAACCCATGGAGTTGTCCGTTGTCATCCACCACTGGCAGGACGGAGATCGGTTTGCGTCGGTTGTGTTCCATGCGTTGGATGGCCTCAACAGCCAACAGGTCGGCCTGGATGGTGATCGGGTCTGGAGTCATTAACTCGTTCGCCGTCAGCGTTGGCCAGCGCTCAGGGCCGTGTGCACGGAGCGCCCGGCGCAGATCTCCATCGGTGATCAGACCCAGCAACTGACCAGGACTGGCTGGGTTTTCAACCCAGCTGCTGCCGATGGCACCCTGGGTGAGGGTGCTGATCACATCCGGTAGAGGGGTTTGCGGGTGGATCGCTTGCAGGTGGGCCGCTGGAACCATCAGGTCGGCCACGGTCATCGTCAGCTGCTTGCCAAGGGAGCCCGCCGGATGATTCAGGGCGAAATCGGCCGGAGAGATGCCTCGCCGTTCCATCCAGACGGCTGCCAGTGCATCACCAATGGCCATGGCCACAGCCGTACTCGCTGTCGGCGCCAGGTTGAGCGGGCAGACCTCGCGGTCAACGGAGGCTTCCAGCACCACGTCACTGCCATGGGCGAGCGAGGAATCGGCGCGGCCGACCAAGGCGATCCGGGCGGTTCCGCGGCGTGTGAGGTGGGGAAGGATGGCCAGCAGTTCGCTGGTTTCGCCGCTGTTGGAGAGCAGCAGGCAGACATCGTCGGGGGCCACAACGCCCAGGTCGCCGTGCAGTGCATCCAGGGGGTTCAGAAACAGGGCCATCAGGCCGATGGACGAAAAGGTGGCGGCGATCTTGCGGGCCACGATGCCGCTCTTGCCCACCCCCGTGATCACCAGCTTGGCTTTGCGGTCAGCACAACGTTCAAGCAGGGTCAGGGCTCCCTCTACCTGCTCGCTGCTGAGTCGTTCCGCCGCCGCGGCAATGGCGGCCGCTTCCTCCTGCAGGCAGCGGGTGAGTGCGGACACGCGCGATCAATCACAACTGGAAGCCATTCTCGTCCACGCCAAACGCTTCGTTGATTTGGTTCTGGCAGGCTGATGACCCTTTCTCCGGCGTCCCTTGGCAGGTTTGATCCGTCCGTTGAAATCTGCTTGGGTAGATCTCCTGCTTCCGCTCTCGCTGCTGGGGTTGGTTTGGGAGCGCAGTGGCAACCCAGCCGGGATGGTCTGGATCCTGGCGATCTGGTGTGGCCTCAAGTTTCTGCGATGGCTCCCTGCGCAACCGGTGTATGGCGTGCTGATCGGCGTGCTCGTCGTGATTCTCAGCGCGGTGATTCATCCCGTGAGCGGATCGGCGCCCACAGATCTGCTGCTGGTGTTGCTGGCTTTCGCAGCGGGTCTTCAGCAAACCAAGGATCAGTGGCGGATCGGGCTGTGGCTGGTGCTGGCAACGGTGCTTGTTTCGCTGCCGTTCGTGGAGTTTGATCGATACAACAGCAATCTCGATGCCATCCCCTGGTCAGTGGTGCGTGATGCCCTGCCTCAGGAAGCCGTTCGAATCCAGAAGATCACCCTTAATCGCTCCGGGTATCTCTACGGGCTTTTCGCCTTGGTCGGTTACGGACTCTTTCGCGCCGAGGTCCGGCCTTGGCTCGCTCGGACGGCTGCGGTGGTCGGCTTGCTCAGTGTTGTCTTGGCGCTGGGGACTGCATCGCGTGCCGCGGTTGTGTTTCCGATCGCAGTCCTGATCGTGAGCGAACTGTGCTGGCGCTATCGCCATTGGGTGGCTCAGCGAGCGCGGTCCCTGTCAGTTTTGGTGGTGTTGTTTTCGTTGGTCTTCAACCTTGTTCTGTATTGGCCTTCCAGCCCTGTCGCAGCTGGTGATCCGGCCGATGTGGGTCGAGCCAAGATCGCGCAGTGTTTCGTCGGGCAGGCCGTGCGCTCCTTGCCAGATTTGGTGACTGGACAGGGCTATGACCGGGTGTCCGATCACTGTGCGGCCAGGGTGTTTCTTCCCGGTCGCAGCAAGGGCATTCCCCATGCCCACAACGTCTTTTTGCATGCGCTGGCCGACCAGGGCTTGGTGACCTTGCTGCTGATGGTGATTGCTCTGGCTGTGACGTTGCAGCGGTTGTTGGTGGGCCTGGTCGGTGATGCCGGACCCCTTTGCTTCACAGGCCTGGCCTGTGCCCTCTTCATCTTGGCCTCCTCTCTGGTGGAGTCGACGCTGCTTAAAACATCTCTGCAGCAGGTGGTCAGCGGCTATCTGCTGGCCATCGCCTGGGTGGTTTCACCGGCGCCGACGCAGGAGAACTCCCGTACCATCAGCCCATGAGCTTTCTTGCCGGTCTCAACGACGCCCAGCGCCGGGCGGTGGATCACCATGAAGGGCCGTTGCTGGTGGTGGCGGGGGCTGGAAGTGGCAAGACCCGAGCTCTCACCCATCGCATCGCCCATCTGATTGGTGAGCACGGTGCAGATCCCGCACAGATTTTGGCGGTGACCTTCACCAATAAGGCTGCGCGCGAGATGAAGGAGCGGCTGGAACTGCTTCTGGCTCAGCGGCTGGCGCAGAGTCAGTACGGCCAGCCCTGGAGCACCCTGCCGCCCGTGGAGCAGCGGCAGTTGCGATCGCGCATCTATCGGGAAGTCACCAAAGAGCTTTGGATCGGCACCTTTCACGCGTTGTTTGCGCGAATGCTCCGCTACGACGTCGACAAGTTCAAGGATGCCGAAGGCCTGACCTGGACCAAGCAATTTTCGATCTACGACGAGGCCGATGCCCAGAGCCTCGTGAAGGAGATCGTCACCCAGGAACTCCAACTCGATCCCAAGCGGTTTGAGCCCAAGAAGGTGCGCTGGGCCATCAGCAACGCCAAAAACCAGGGCTGGTTGCCGGAGCAGCTGGAGGCGAATGCGGAGGGGCAACGCGGCAAGCTCACCGCCGATGTCTATCGCCGTTATCGCAAGGCGCTGGCCGCCAATAACGCTCTCGATTTTGATGATCTGCTACTGCTGCCGGTGCAGTTGCTGCAGCAGAACGAACAGGTGCGTGGCTACTGGCACCGCCGATTCGCGCACGTGTTGGTGGATGAATACCAAGACACCAACCGCACTCAGTACGAGCTGATCAAGCTGCTGGTGACCGATGGCAAGGATCCCCAGCACTACGACAACTGGTCAGGCCGTTCGGTGTTTGTGGTGGGCGATGCCGACCAGAGCATCTACAGCTTCCGGGCCGCCGACTTCACGATCCTGATGGGTTTTCAGGACGACTTCGGGGACCAAGCCCCCGACGACGCCACCCGCACCATGGTGAAGCTGGAGGAGAACTACCGCTCCACCGCCACGATTTTGGAGGCGGCTAACGCGTTGATCGCCAACAACAGTGAGCGGATCGACAAGGTGTTGCGCCCCACCCGCGGTGAGGGTGAACTGATCTCTCTGACGCGGTGTGACGACGAAATCGCGGAAGCCGAAGCCGTGGTGCACAGGCTGCGGATGATGGAAGCCGCCAACCCTGAGCTGAGCTGGGGGGATATGGCGTGCTTGTACCGCACCAATGCCCAGTCACGTGCGATTGAGGAGTCCCTGGTGCGTTGGCGTATCCCTTACGTCGTGGTGGGTGGTCTGCGCTTTTACGACCGGCGTGAGATCAAGGATGTGCTCGGCTATTTGCGTCTGCTGATCAATCCCGCCGACACCGTCAGCCTGTTGCGCGTGATCAATGTGCCCAAGCGGGGCATCGGCAAGACCACCATTCAGCGGCTCACTGATGCTGCCAATCAATTGGGGATTCCGCTCTGGGATGTGGTGTGCGATCCGGAAGCGGTGCGTTCTCTTGGAGGACGTTCCGCCAAAGGTCTGCTGCAGTTCTGTGAACTGATCAACGGTCTGCGGGAGGGGCTGCATGACACGCCGCCTTCCGAGCTGATCCAGCAGGTGATGGAGAAGAGCGGTTACGTCAGTGAGTTGATCACCGAAGGCACGGATGAGGCCGAGGAGCGGCGTCGCAACCTGCAGGAGCTGGTCAACGCCGGTTTGCAGTACCAGGAGGAGAACGATGAGGGAGACCTGGAAGGGTTTCTAGCCTCGGCGGCGCTCGCCAGTGATGCCGACAGCAAAGACACCGCTGCTGATCGCGTCACCCTGATGACTCTGCACAGCAGCAAGGGTCTGGAGTTCCCGGTGGTCTGTTTGGTGGGGATGGAGCAGGGACTGTTCCCCAGTTATCGCTCCCTGGATGATCCGGCCTCGCTGGAGGAGGAGCGCCGCCTCTGTTATGTAGGCATCACCAGGGCCAAAGAGCGTCTGTTCCTCTCCCATGCCAGTGAACGGCGTCTCTGGGGCGGGATGCGTGAACCAGCTGTGCCCAGCGTGTTCCTGTCAGAACTGCCGGAAGCCTTGGTGCAGGGCGATATTCCTCGCTCCGGAGGCGCCGCGATTCGCCGTGAGCAGCGCCTTGAGCGACTCACCCGCATTGATCGCGATCAACCCAATTCGTCTGCAGGGGCGCCGGCGAATGCCGTGCGTCGCCGCCAGGCCGGTCCGGCCCCCGGCAAGAGCTGGGCCGTGGGTGATCGGGTGATGCACAGCAATTTCGGGGAGGGTCAAGTCACCCACACTTTTGGGAGTGGCGAAAAGGTGTCGATTGCTGTGAAATTCGCCGGCATGGGGCCCAAGATCCTGGATCCGCGTCTGGCTCCGATTGAGCCCCTCGACAGCTGACAACGTCTGTTGAACCAGATCTGCTTCAGCGCGGTGTCACCCAGCCGATCTCCGTCCAGGCGGTGGCGTCTTCGTTCAGCAAGACCTTGGCGATGTCCTTCGTAACGCTGATCAGCAGTGGCCCGCAGGTCTGAGGATCCACTAACAGCTCCAGCAGGGCCTGGTGCCGCGGGCTTCCGCTGCGGATCCCGCTCAGGTTCAGATCGACGCTGCCGTCATCCAGTTGCGCCCAGGCGCGCCGGTTGGCAGGGGCCAACGTGCTGGCCTGACCGCTCTCCAGCAAGGCGAGGGCTTGGGGTAAAGCGGGAATGGCCAGGCCGTCGAGCACCACGCGCAGCGATCGGTTGCGCTGCATTTCTCCCAGATGGCCCAGCAGTCCGAAGCCGGTGATGTCGGTGGCGGCGTGAACCAAGCCAGGCCGCTGGCTGTCGTGGGCTTGCAGCGCCTCCACCAATGGATGCTGACTGGTGGCCATCTGATCGAGGGCTGTATCGAGAGCCGCGGGCAGGACCGCGCCGCGCATGGCCGCGGCGAACAGCACGCCGGTTCCCAGGGGGCGGCTGAGCAGCAAGCGGTCTCCCGCCTGCAGTCCCGCTTTGGGCCAGGGCGCATGGCTGGGTTGCCCGCTCACGTTCAGGATCACCTGCACCGCCCGGCTGAGTGGCGGGGGAGCAGTGCCATCACGGCTTTCCAGGGTGTGTCCTCCGATCAGCTGGGCGCCTTGAGGCGTGAGGGCTGAGCGAATGCCGGCCAGGGTCTGCGCCAGCAGCATTTCCTGGGTGTCAGGTGCGGTTTCTGGAAGCGTGATCACGGCCTGCGCCGCCGTGACCAGAGCCCCGCAGGCCCATAGATCGGAGCAGGCGTGCAGGGCTGTGAGACGTCCGTTCAGCCAGGGATCACTGATCAGGGCGGGAAACCCATCCACGCTTTGCAGCACAGGCGCCATGACACCGGCAGTGCGCACAGGCAACACCGCCGCATCTTCCGGTTCAGCGCCGAGGTTGCCGATCCCAGCCTGTTGCAGGGCTCTCTCCAATGGCGCCGCAGGCAATTTGGCTGCACAACCCCGGCAGGCCATCTCCGCGGCGTCATCCATTCCCCCGTTGCGCTCGAACATGGCCATGAAGCGGGCGTCAATCGAGCGTTTCCAGCGCCACAGCAGTGGGTGGGGACCGAAGAGATGGCCCCCCCGCAGGCCCCACGCCGTTGGCTGCCCGTTTTGGAAGCCCCCCAGCAGTTGCAGGGCCTGGCGCTGCGGCGTCCACGGCTGCAGCGGCTCACCTTTGAGCGCCGCCTCCAGATTGCGTGCAAGCGGCACAGCGGCCCGGACGGCCCAGACCCCCGATGGCGCGCGGGGATGGGCGTCCAGTACGGCGCAGTCTCCTGCGGCGAACACATGGGTCTGTCCAAGCACCTGAAGGGTGTCGCTTGTGCGCAGGCGGCCACTGCTGGGGCAGCAGGCCAGTCCACTCTCGGCAAGCCAAGCCGGCGCCTGGCTGCCGGTGCAGAGCAGGCCCGCTTCTGCTTGGCTCTGCGGGGGCGTTTGCTTGTTGGGTTGGTCAACCAGTTCAATCGCGGCCTGGCGGAGCGCTCTCTGGAACGTTGTTGGCAAGCGATCGCTGATGGCTTGGAGTTTCAAAGGGCGTTCCGGCCAGCGCTGTCGCAGGGCCAGGACCGTTTCCACTGCTGCCAGGCCACTGCCCACCACCCAGAAGGGTGTGTTCGCTACCGCTGGAGAGGTCATGGCGAGGTCCTGTTGCTGCAGGAATGCCAGTGTTGTTTCCAGGGGTTTGATGGGTATCAGGCCATCAGACTTGGTCGGTGTGGTTCGCGTGACGGCGCCCAGGTTGAGGCTAAGCCGGTCGTAAGGCAGGTCAGGACGTCCGCGTAGCTGCAGGTATCTGGCGGCGATGTCGAGTCCGGTGATTTCTGCGATCACCAGTGCCAACCCGGCCTGGTCAGCCAGATCCCGGAGGTCGACTTCTACTTGCTCCCGTTGATAAAGACCGGCGATCAGCCCCGGCACCATGCCCGAATACAGCGCCGTGCTGGATCGGCTCACCAGGGTGATCAGGCCCTGGGGGCGTTTGTGGGGACGCATGGACCAGCGGCGCAGCAGCAGGGCGTGGCTGTGGCCTCCTCCCGCTAGCAACAGACCACTCATCCGCGCTGGCCATAGCCCGCTGGATTGGCGGATTGCCAGGCCCAGCCGTCACGGCAGATGTCATCCAGGGAACGCCGGGTGCTCCAGCCCAGTCGCCGCAGTGCCTCTGATGGGTCGGCGACGGTGATGGCGGCATCACCTGGCCTGCGATCAACGATCGTGTGGGGAACTGGTTGCCCGCAGGCTTGGCCGAAGGCGTTCACCACCTCCAGCACCGAGATGCCCCGGCCGCTGCCGAGGTTGAGGGTGAGCAACTGGGGCGCTTCCGTCAGCAGGCAGTCGAGGGCCGCCTTGTGCCCTTCCGCCAGATCCATCACATGGATGTAATCACGCACGCAGGTGCCATCAGGGGTGGACCAGTCGCCTCCAAAGATCTGAAGACGCTCGCGTCGTCCCACGGCCACTTGGCTCACAAACGGGAAAAGGTTGTTCGGAATTCCTAGGGGGTCTTCACCGATCCGGCCGCTGGCATGGGCGCCGACGGGGTTGAAATAACGCAGACAGGCGATGCGCCATTGACCGGGAGCGCTTGCTGCCAAGTCATTTAAAAGTCGTTCAACAGCTGCCTTGCTGTGCCCATAGGGGTTGATGGGCTGGATTGGAGCCGTTTCAGGGATGGGAACCTGATCGGGATAGCCATAGAGCGTGGCGCTGCTGCTGAAGACAAGGGTGTGACAAGAGAATGCAGCCATCACGTTGATGAGGCTGATGCTGCCTCCCACATTCACGTGCCAATAGCGCAGCGGATCAGCCACGGATTCGCCCACGGCCTTCAACCCTGCGAAGTGGATCACGCCCTCAATGGGTTGACCTGTCTCTATCGCTTCTCGGAAAACTTTTTCGAGGACAAGGCTGTTGTTGATGGACCCTGGCACGGTCACGAGCCGTTTCGCGCTGGATTCACTTGGGGTGATCCCAGCGAGCGCAATGACGCGATCAAGCGCTCGACTTGAACTGTTGCTGAAGTCGTCCAAGACGACCAAGTCATAACCGGCTTCCAGCAAGACCACACAGGTGTGGCTGCCGATGAATCCTGCACCTCCAGTGATGAGCAGCTTCGCCATGGCCCGACCCTATGGCAGACCCTTGAGGCGGGCATCCTCAGAGGGGCAGACTGGTTAGCGGTCTCGAGAATTGCGTGAGTCAGCTGCAGTCCCTGCGCGGCATGGTGGATCTGCTGCCCGTCCAGACAAACCGCTGGCAGGCGGTGGAAGCGGTGGCGAGGTCACACTTTGGTCGCTCTGGATTCGAAGAAATCCGTACGCCGCTGCTCGAGGTCACCGAACTGTTCGCGCGCGGTATCGGTGAGGCCACCGACGTCGTCGGCAAGGAGATGTACAGCTTTCAGGACCGTGGTGATCGCTCCTGCACGCTGCGTCCTGAAGGAACGGCGTCGGTGGTTCGATCCGCTGTTCAGCATGGTCTCCTCAGTCAAGGGGCTCAGAAGCTTTGGTATGGCGGGCCGATGTTCCGCTACGAACGGCCCCAGGCAGGCCGTCAGCGCCAGTTTCATCAGATCGGCGTCGAGTGGCTGGGGGTCAGTTCTGCCCGCAGTGACGCGGAGGTGATCGCTCTGGCTTGGGATCTGCTCGATGCTCTCGGTGTCTGCGGCTTGGAACTGCAAATCAACAGTCTCGGCACGCCCGACGATCGCCAGCGCTATCGCGATCAGTTGGTGTCTTGGCTCGAGGCACGATTCGAGCAGCTGGATTCTGATTCCCAGCAACGTCTGACGACCAACCCCTTGCGCATCCTCGACAGCAAGAACGCGACGACTCAGGAGCTGTTGCGCAACGCTCCCACCCTGCTGGATGCCCTGAGTGATGAGAGTGCAGCGCGGTTCGAGGCCGTGCAGGGCTTCCTCACAGCACTGGGAATTCCTTATCGGGTGAACACCCGCCTTGTGAGGGGACTCGACTACTACGGCCATACCGCGTTTGAAATCACCAGCGATCAGCTGGGTGCGCAGGCCACTGTCTGCGGGGGAGGGCGCTACGACGGACTCGTGCAGCAGCTGGGGGGGGCTGCCACTCCTGCCGTCGGATGGGCTCTGGGAATGGAGCGGTTGCTCTTGGTGTTGGAGGCCGCTGCTGCCGCCGATCCCCAGGGGCCCGCAGCACGGCTGACCGCTGCCACGCCTCCTGATCTCTATCTCGTGAACCGAGGAGAGCAGGCGGAAGCCTGCGCGCTGGTGCTGGCCCGTCAACTTCGCGGTGCTGGCCTCGCCGTGGAACTGGATGGCTCCGGTGCCGCTTTCGGCAAGCAGTTCAAACGCGCTGACCGCAGTGGGGCGGCTTGGGCGGTCGTGATCGGCGACCAGGAGGCGGAAGCCGGAGAGCTTGTCTTAAAGCCTCTTCATTCGCAGAGGAAAGAGAGCCGTCATGCACTCGAAGCTTGGCAATCTGTTGTTGATCTCCTCAGTCCAACTGAAGCAAAGCCTTCATCTTGAGGCGGAGGAGTTTTGCTTTGGGGTGGAGTGGGAAGCATGCAGTTGCTGGGACTAATCTTTTTAGTGATCGGAGTTTGTTTTGACCTCGATATTCAAAAGATTCTTGAGAAGTCGATCGCCCGACAAGAAGCAGGCTTCCCTGGAGGCTGCTACTCATGGTCATGATTTTGACGATGGATTTGGCTCGTTCCCGTCGAATTACTCCCTTTGCGCGTTAAGAAGTGATTGCACGGCATCGTTTTTAGATGATGTTCAGGTGTTGACGCGATTCTGTGTTGCAGAACAGCCTTATTGGCATGCCTTTGTTTCTCATTACCAGCGTCTTGGTGCAAAGCGAATTCATGCGTGTGTGCAGGATGTGTCTGAAGCGCGCTGGCTGGCTTCGCAGGAGTCTTGTCAGTCTGAAATCCCCTTTGTCGTTCCTCACCTGGTGGAGTCTGGTGTGCCCCCTGATGTTGCGTTAAGGGGCTTTGATTTAAGCATCATTCGTGATGATGCAGGGTTCACATTGTTGGTGGACTGCGATGAATTTGTGGACTGTTTAAGGCCAGTGGGATCTCTACGGTCAGTGTTGGATTTGTACCCCGATGCTGACCAGTGGTATCTCCCATGGGTCGTGCGTCCACTGCTTGCTGCACATCATCTAGGGCTTGGGGGTTATTGGGGACATGTGGGCAAGCCTATTGTGCGCTCGAGTGCCATGGCGACAATCACCAATGATCATCGCTTTGCTGTTCGATCGCCTTCCATTCCGTTGGGGACGCAGGGCCTCGTTGTGATTCACCTTTGGGGTCGGAGTTTTCGGGATGTTTTGATCAAGGTGTTTTGCAATCGTTTTGAAGATGCAAAGTCTGCCGATCGAGATTGTGCATTGAGCTTGATGAGTCAAGGTGTGTTGCCGATTCGTCTGCGAATCTTTGCTTATCTGGAGCTGCAGGCGGGATATTTGCCGATTCCTGAGCAGATTGGCGATGTCGTGAAGGGTTTTGATCATTCTGCCGAAGAGTTTCTGCTGCGTGATTACTTAGCCCCTGAGCAAGAGGCTCAGGCTCATGCTTTGTATCTGCGATACAAGAACCAATTGGCGCAGCATCTGGGTGGCTTTCCTGCTTATCCAGCTATTCCTTTAATTCAGTTGGCCGAGCTGTTGCCTGCTGCATTTGGGATTGATTAAAAGCCAATGCTGGCTCTGAAAAACCATCGAAGCCTGTCGGGCTCGACAACTTGATTCAACTGAGCAAAATCAACACCCCACGTTAACCGTAGTGGAATGCCGTCGCTCATGGAGACGGATCCGGCAACTTGTGCTGTGCCGCTGCGGTATTCAACAAACGTGCTCACGTAGTCATTGAACACAACGCTGATGCTTCCAATGGGGCTCCAGCAAAGATCGTTATCCACGGAGAACGTTCCACTCCGGTTTTCAAAATTTTCAATGCAGGCAAACCGAAGTGGATTCGTCCATGGTGCCAGGATGTCTTGGTTGGCATAACGCCCTGTTCCAAATCCGCCATTCGCAATCAAGAGCGGATAGTCATTCCCCTGTTTGCCGAGCCACCACCCCTTAGTAGCCATGAGATAAAGGTTTCTGCCGCTGTCGGTTTTGTCATCCCACTGAATGACCTGTTCTCCACCAAAAGCGATGCCGCCGGTCTCGCCAATGGAGGTGGCGATTCTGAAGCCACTGGAGACGCCTTCCCCCAGTTGAGAGCTGCTGCCGGCACCCGTTTGGGTGGGATTGACGCTTCGAATCGATGTGTTCAGGCCAACGCTCCAGCTGCCTGCTTGAAGGATGTTGGCGTGCACGATGGCAACGGCATCCCCCCCGTTCCATTTGTAAAAGGGACCGTCATTAGTTCGTCGGCTTTGTCCGCGCAACGATGCGCTGCCAAACCAGCGTTGTGACCAACGGAGCCCATTGGGAATGTACCAACTGATGTCAGGGCCGACAAAACCATCTTCAAAAGCGATCGATCGATCCAGCGCCTGCAGCGGTGAGGGAGGAATGACGAGTGGCGGGATTGCGTTTGGTGACGATTGCTCTGCTATTTGTTCATCGGGGATGCTGCTTTCTTGTTCAGAAAGAACTTCCCAAGCAATTTGATTGGTCCGACGCTCTGATTCGTTGGTCTCGTCGACTTCGGTCCAAGCAATGGTGTTTTGATCAAGGGGCGGAAGCGGGGGCGGTGGAGGCAGGTCAATCCATTGAATTTGAAGGTTGGTGTTCCTTGGAGCTTCTGATCCAATCACGTCCCATTGAATGGAATTGGCGCGAACCTCAGTTCCTAGCGCCAGAAGTGCTAAGGCTGGGATGCTGCAAGCGCGAATCCAATCAAGACGCAGCGTTTGCCCCATTAACTCAACTCCAGCTCTGGATCAAGCAGCACCCAACCGGCCAGGGGTGTCCCCTGCAGCACGAGTTTTTGGTTGAGCTGTGAAAGCTGGGTGCGGGTGGCGACACCGGGGGTGGTGAGTAGCAACTGAGTCGCACAGGCACTGGTCTGTCGCAGGTCGTTGCTTACGAGAAGCTCTCGACCGCCAAGGGCACGACGTAGTTCGCTGCTGAAGGCCTGCAGTTGATCGTCGGGCACGTTGCCAACACAAATCAGGGCGATGGGGCCGGAGCCGGAAGCTGTTGAGAGGGGGCCGCGGGCCAGCAGATCTGCTGCATCGCTCCACTTGGCTGGGGCGAGAGCTGGAAGGTGCTTGAGCAGCGGGCAGGGCAGGAGGCCTTGAAGTTCATCGATGCTGAATACCAAGCCTGTGCGTCGGTCGACTAGAAGTGCGGCAACGCTGCCGGCTATCAGGCCGGCAAGCAGGCCGAGGGCCACTATCCTCTTTTTTTGTGGGGCAACGGGGGTATCCAGAAGTGTGGGGGTGGAGATCAGCTCCCATGGATCTGTTTGGCGAGCTTTCTCTAGCCGTAAGGTTTGCAGTTGCCTTTCAAGCTCGACGACGGTTGCTTCATCTCTGATAGCAGCTCTGACTAATTCCCTGTGCTTAAGCACCACCTCGCGGGGCCGGGTGAGGGAGGTGAGTTGAGCATTCGCGGTTTGCAGTTGGCCTTCGAGCAGACCAATGGTCTGCCTGTTGATCACTTTGGTCAGCGAGCTGATTTGACGTTGCAGAGTTTGAATCGATGGATCATTGGCTCGTAGTAGAGCTGACTTCTCTTGGAGTTGGGCCTTCAGCCCTTGAAGTTTGGCGTAAAGCTCGACGTTGGCTTCCAGCTGAGGGGCGACGTACACACGCGTTGCTCCTGCGGCCTTGGCAGCTGTGAGTTGCTGTTCCAGAGCATTGACTTTATTTTGTGTGGCCTCGCGATTGTTTTCCACAGAACCCGAGTTTCCTGTTTCTGAGCCAGCAGTGATCGCAGCAGGCATGCCGTCTTGAAGTCCGAGTCCGTTGCTCAAAGCAAAGGCTTGAGCGGAGCGCATTGAGTTGTTGGCCTGGTTTTTTAGAGTGATGAGCTGTTCTTCGAGATAACTCACTGCTTGAGTGAGGCCTCTGGAGCGGTCTCGTCCCGAATAACTCTGATAAGTCTGGGAGACTCTTTTGATGACGGGTAAAACAAGATCTTTGTTTGTGTCTTGGTAGGCGATGTTGAGCACAGAGGTGCCTTTTTCTAGCTCAACCTTCAGGTTCGGTAACCAATCAGAAAAGGTGTAACGATCGAGGTTTTCACCTGCTTGTCGTCTTTCTTTCAGAACAAAGTCATAAACAGGTTTTAAGACAGAAGGGCTTTCGAGGATTTTGACCTCTGTCTCCAGAGAACTTGCTCCATTACTTCCTCCCAGTCCCGCGAGGTTGGCCAGCATAGGGTTTTGAGCAGCTAATTGAGCTAGCCGGCCCATGCCTGAATCTTGATCTTCAAGTACGATCTGAAATTGGGCTTCCCAAACAGGCTTGCGGGTGAAGGCGTAGAGACCGCTCAAAAGTAGCGAGGCCCCGGCGACGGAGACGAGCAAACGACGCTGGCGGCCGAGGGCTCTGACCATCTGGCGCAGGTCGATCTCATCGTCCGAGGCTGCGGACGGGAAGGGGGAGACCATCGGCTTGGATGGAGAAGTGCTCATTGCGAGAAGCCGTTGAACAAGGAATAGACGGAATAAATACCAACGACTGGGCCAGAGATTTCGTTGAGCACGGTGACGGTTGCACTCAAGGGAGATTCTTGGATCGTGATCAGATCACCGGCCATGAGCACAGGATTGTTCGGAGCATCGGCGGCGGCCCCTGGGTTGTATCGGAACGTGCGTCGATCGATTTCACCTTCGAGAGTGAAGCGCACGAATTCCACCTTGCCCTTAAGCAGGCGGGGGCCTCCGGCCAAAGCAATCGCCTGATTGAGGACACTGCCTTGGGGGATGGTGACACCGCCGGGTGTATTCACTCGCCCGCTAACGAATACATTGATGAACTGCGGGCTGAGGTTGGTCTGGCCGGCTTTGAGCAGTTGCTCGCGCATTACCACATTGCTGCGGCCAACGCTCACCACGTCACCGTCAAAAAGGCGGATGTTTTGGGATTCGTTGCCTTCGGTGATCAGGGAGAGGAAGTTGAGGTTGGTTCGGATGCGCCCGCCCCCGAGGCCTTGTGCACGCCTGCGGGTCACCTGCACACGGGCCAGATCGGAATAAGGGGTGACTCCCTGGGCGGTGCGGATCGCGTCGAAGACGGTGGGGAACACGGCGCCGAAGGTGCTAACGCCACTGCCAGGGTTCGCGCTGACTCCACCGGGAACTTGACCAAGGCTTGGCCTGGTCACCTCTGTCGCGGTGCCCATCTGCAGTTGCTGGCTTTCAGCTGATGCAGACAGTCGGCTGAGATTGGTCTGACCGCTGAGTGTGTAATACCCCGGCCGCCTTACCGCACCGCCCACATAGATGCGAATTGGTCGATACACCACCGGGCGCACAAATAATTGGGGTTCACGCACGTAAGTGCTGAACTGCTGAGTGAGGAAGTAGCGCAGCTCCTCCACCGTTAGACCTTCTACATAGAGAGCACGCAGGCGCGGCAGATACAAAGTTCCATCTGGGCCAATTGAATAGTTTCCGCTTAGTTCCGGCAGATCCAGTAATTCGATCTGTAGGCCATCTCCTGGGCCAAGGATGTAAGCGTCGTAGTCGACCTGAGCTCGCTGCTCAAGAGGCAGTAAACGTTCGTTTTGCTGCTGTGTGCCCTGTGCCTGTACTAGCGGAGCCTGGAGGGTGCACGCAACTCCCGCTATCGCCGTAAGGCGTAGGCAGCGCTGGATTAAGACTGTCGCGGTACGCTTCATGGCGGGAACTTACCCTGAGGAATAACCGGATTCGCTTTCTCAGTGGTCGGGTGCGAGAGTGTCTTGCTTCCTAATGCCTTGTAGCTGCTGGCAAGGAGCTTTTCGCTCATAAAACGATTTATTGTAACTTTTTACTATAGCTATGGGTGTGTTTTTCCTGCCCTCCTAAATGTGCTCGGTAAACTTGATATCTTTCGGAAATTAGCTCAGGGCTTCGCCAGAGCCATGCGAAGCTACTTATTGCAAATCACAGTCGAGACGATTGAGCTCCGCTCCCGTCCACTGTGTTTCAGGCAGCCATGCTGTGCCTGGGCTTAGTTTCAAAGCCTCCCTCGCTGGCCACCTCCGCCACAACAGCCTCCCAAATCGTCCTGATCATCGTTAAAGATGGCAGTTGTCTGGCGGAGTTGCTGCAGGATCTGGACTACGTAGGGCTTGGGCTCAAGAGGAGGCCCAGCAGTTTCAATACCATCCAGATTGACCACCTCTGTAAAGCCCTCACCAAATAGATCCACGCTTAGTGCTGCACTACAGCGACCTCACCGACAGCAGCGATCTGATTCGGATCATTCAGCAGGTGCAGCCCGACAAGATTTATACGGCGTCCAGAGCCACGTGGCCATGACCTTTGAAGCGCCGGAATACATCGCTAATCCGACGCACTTGCCAACCGGCGCATCCACGAATCACTACGGATGCTGGGGTTTACATCAAAAAGCCACATCTGCTAAGCAAACGATTCGGAATTCTACCGTTTTGTGCAGCAGTTGACGCAGCAGTAGTCCACACCTTTTTATCCGCATAGTCCCTACGGGGAGGCCAAGCTCTACGCCTACTGGTTTACGGTGAATTATCGCGAGGCCCTTGGGATGTATGCCTGAAACGGCATTCTGAACTTTCACGAAAGCCCGCGTCGTGGCAAAACCGTCGTGATCCGTAAGATTCCCGCGGCCTATCGCGGATCGATGTCGAGTTGGAGCAGTGCCTGTTCATAGGCAACCTAAAATCCTTTACATATTTTTGTGAATGGTGATTTAAATATGTTGATTTTAATTTGGATATGGTGATCGCCCTCAAGGTTGTCAGCGGTTCCGGCTGACCTTGGTGACAATGAGGCAAGGTTCGAAATTATGTATTCGCTTGCAATTGATGACGCTGTATCCTATATGGATTTGGGGCGCAAGTAGCGGCGAGATTTTAGATTATTTTATTGCATTACAGTGCGGTTCAAGTTGAATTTGAGCAATTCAGGTGATTGTCTTTCTGTGTTTAGTCTTGCTGATGCCGGTCAAGTTGCTCTTTGATTAATAGCTCTTGCTGAAAATTTTCTCGGCAAAAGGTAAAACTTCTCGAAATCAGAAAATTTCAATCTGGCAAGATCATGGACTGCTTTAGCTTTTGCGTGCGAATTTATCCGAATGATTTAGAGGCTCGCTTTGGCCGAAAAATCTTTCTGAGATCAAAATTTTCTTACTTTAACTTCTTCAGCCCGCTCAATGTATTTGCATTTCAACGGGCTGGAGAGATCTGCATTTGTGACTGGCAAGCGCTTCAGGAGTTTAAGATTCAGAACTGTGCTCATAGGGCTCGTTCTTTCGCGAATATCATGTATTTCAGTATTCTGGCCCCTTAAGATGAGAGATAATTGTAACTTTGTGGAGCCTTTTTCGTGCAGTCTGACGAACGAACTGACCGAAGCTCTGTGACACTACCTCAGAAATCGGTCTCCCCTTCTTTTGGCACTGTTCAATTGCTAGTGGGGATATGGCGACATCTGAATCGGCGTCGAAAGCTCCAGTTGGGAGCCGCGTTGCTGTTGATGGTTGCTAGTGGTTTGGCAGAAGTAGGATCTCTAGCGGCAGCTGTTCCATTTTTGGCGGTATTGAGTGATCCAGAACAGCTTTGGCAGCAACCGGTGGTTCGAAGTTTGTCCATCGGTCTGGGTTTAGAAAGTGCTCAAGCGCTTTTGCTACCGATAACGCTGGGTTTTGGCATTGCGGCGATACTGGCTGCTGCAATAAGATTAGTGAACGTATGGATTAATGGGAGATTGGCTGCCGCTATTGGTTCTGATCTCAGTTGCGAGGCTTATAAGCGAACTCTGTATCAGCCTTATGAAGTGCATATGAAGCGCAATAGTAGTGAAGTTATTACTTCGATAACAACTCAGATTGGGCAGACGGTCAGGTCGATTAAGTCCACTCTGCAGTTGGCTACTTCGGCATTGGTGGCACTGGCGATCCTAGTGGCGCTTTTGGCGGTCGACTGGTCAGTAGCTTGCACGGCTATCTCAGTGTTTGGTTTGGCCTATGGCCTGCTTTCTTTCAAGATACGCCGTCGACTGGTAGCTAATAACCATCTTGTTGTGACTGCTAGTGCGGAGCAGCTGAAAGCTTTGCAAGAGGGCCTAGGAGCTATTCGAGATGTGTTGCTTGATGGCAGCCAGAGCACTTTCTTAGATATTTATCAACGAGCTGATCGGCCAATGCGATTGCGTATTGCCCAGAACACCTTTCTGGGAGTTTTCCCTCGTTATGCTTTCGAGGCGCTGGGGCTGCTTCTCATTGCGTTGCTTGCTTTGTTGCTTAGCTGGAAGCAAAAAAATTCGATTTCATTAATTCCACTGTTGGGAACCCTAGCCCTTGGTTCCCAACGTTTGTTGCCAGCTCTACAGCAGATCTATGGAAACTGGGTAGTAATCCGCTCTTTGAGAGTAAGTGTTGAACAAGTTCTCAAAATACTAAGCCAGCCCATTCCAAGCCATGCTTTTAGGGCAACTTCTCAACCATTGCAGTTGAACCACTCCATAAAATGTGAGGATTTATGCTTCCGATACAGCCATCATTTACCTTATGTTTTGAAAAATATGAACTTAGAGATTTACCGTGGTGAACGAGTAGGTCTGATTGGTAGCACTGGTAGCGGTAAGAGTACTCTTGTGGATTTGTTGATGGGACTATTAAATCCAACCTCGGGAAAAATTCTGATTGATGGCTTAGACCTTAACGACTCTAAGGAGCCAAGTCGACTTGTCGCTTGGCGTGCTGCGATTGCCCATGTTCCACAGAGTATTTTTTTGGCAGATAGCTCAATTGCTGAGAATATTGCATTTGGCATTCCAACGGAGAGTATTGATTTAGCAAAGGTGCGCCATGCAGCTGCTCAGGCTCAGATTGCTAGCTTTATTGAAAGCACATCTGATGGGTATGACACCTATGTGGGTGAGCGAGGCGTCAGGTTAAGCGGGGGGCAGAGACAGCGGATTGGTATTGCTCGGGCTCTTTATAAAAAAGCCAGTATAATTTTGTTTGATGAAGCTACAAGTGCACTTGACTCGTCTACTGAGGAGGAAGTCATGGCTGCATTGGAAGGTTTGTCAAAAGAGATCACAGTGATAATGATTGCTCATCGCTTAAGCACCTTGGCTTGTTGCGATCGCGTATTCGAGTTATCAACCAAATCATCGATTCGGGCGACAACTCCTCCTGACATACTTTAGCATTATTGAATAACTCGGCTATTTTTTAAAATGCAAGCTGTCATTTTGGCTGGTGGCTTGGGCACCCGCCTTTCGGAAGAGACCCATTTGAAACCAAAGCCCATGGTTGAAGTTGGTGGCAAGCCGATTTTGTGGCATATATTGAAAATTTACAGCCATTTTGGTATAAACGAATTTATAGTGTGTTGTGGATATAAGGGGTATATTATCAAAGAATACTTTTCAAACTATTTTCTCCATACCAGTGATGTTACCTTTCGCATGGATATTGATAATCATATGGAGGTTCACCATCGTAAGAGTGAACCTTGGAAGGTCACTTTGGTCGATACTGGCGATCTAAGTCAGACAGGCGGAAGATTGGGACGTGTCAGAGATTATCTCGAAGAAGGTAGTTTCTGTTTTACATATGGCGATGGTGTGGCTGATATTGATGTTGCAGCTTCAATTGCTCACCACAATCGAGAAGGACGTGAAGCGACCCTTACCGCAGTGCAACCACCTGGGCGCTATGGGGCATTGCATTTGGATGGGAATGTTGTTAAGCAGTTTCAAGAGAAGCCTGATGGAGATAATGCGTGGATAAACGGTGGTTTCTTTGTGCTTCAGCCAAGCGTTTTGGATCGCATCACTCGAGATCACACTTGCTTCGAAACCGATGTCTTGCCTCAGCTCGCTGCTGATGGGCAGTTGAGTGCTTACAGGCATACAGGCTTCTGGCAGCCTATGGATACTCTCCGAGATCGAAGTAGACTTGAGGAATTATGGGTGAGCGATGAAGCTCCTTGGAAAATGTGGTGATGCTAGATACTTCGTTTTGGGCAGGTAGACGTGTTTTGCTCACTGGACACACAGGTTTCAAGGGCAGCTGGCTGTCCTTGTGGCTATTGAAACTTGGAGCTGAGGTATGGGGCTATTCCCTAGCACCGGAGGGACAACGTTCTCTATTCGAGGAGCTTGCTCTTGCTCGAGGCAAGTTGCATCATCAGCTGGGTGATATACGCGACTTACAGTCACTACAAGAGGCTGTAAGACAAGCCCAGCCAGAGGTTGTGCTGCATTTGGCAGCGCAACCTCTGGTGCGACGCAGTTATCGAGATCCTTTGGGCACATGGGCCACAAATGTGCAGGGTTGCCTGCATTTATTTGAAGCGCTGACTTCTTTGCAGCACCATTGCGTTGTAGTGATGGTTACCACTGATAAAGTGTATGCGAATCGCGAATGGGTTTATGGATACCGGGAGGAGGATCGACTTGGAGGACACGACCCTTATAGTGCTAGTAAAGCTGCTGCTGAGCTAGCAATTTCTAGCTGGCGGGATAGTTTTTGCGGCAGTTGTTTACATCAAACTCCCTTCCTTGCGATAGCTACAGCTCGGTCAGGCAACGTGATCGGTGGTGGCGATTGGGCGGAAGATCGTGTAGTTCCTGATGCAATGCGTGCTTTAGCTGCCGGTAAACCGATTCCTGTACGCAGCCCCGAAGCAACCCGACCTTGGCAACATGTACTTGAACCTATAGGAGGCTATTTACTGCTAGCTGAAAAGCTTGCTGCTGTTGGTAGCAGCGATAAATATTTATTCTCTAGCGCCTTTAACTTTGGCCCCCTGATAGAAGCTAATAGATCGGTTAGTGAGCTAATAGGATTAATATTACAGACTTGGCCGGGGTGTTGGAATGATCTTTCCGATCCGTCGGCGCCACATGAAGCTGGAAGACTTCATTTGCAGATTGACAAAGCACACCACCTTCTCAACTGGAGGCCTCGCTGGGATTTTGCTACAGCAGTAGCTCGCACTGTTCACTGGTATCGCTCCGTTTACGAAGGAGTCAGCCCTCTACAGTGTTGTTTATCAGACCTCGAAGCTTATCAGCTTGACCCAACCCATGGCTTCTGAGCTGCGGAGAACCAAAATTCAAGGTGTTTTCGAGCTCCGAAGCCATGTATTCGTGGATGCACGTGGCTCTTTTTTAAATGCCTTTCGTGCTCAAGAGGAAGCGTTCATAAGCTCATGGGGGGACCGAGCTATTGCCCAAGTGAATATCAGTCACAATAAGGTTTTGGGCACCATTCGTGGACTGCACTTTCAGGCTGAACCAAATAGTGAAGCCAAACTGGTGCGCTGTCTTAAGGGCAGAGTTTGGGATGTGGCAGTTGACTTGCGAATTGACTCTCCTAGCTTTGGTCAGTGGCATGCTGTTGAGCTCAGTCCTGAACTTAGTAATGCTCTTCTTGTGCCTGAGGGGTGCGCCCATGGTTTTCAGGTTATGCAGCCGGATAGCGAACTGTTTTATCTTCACTCCAGTTTCTGGGTTCCGGAAGCTGAAAAAGGTGTCCGTTGGGATGACCCTCAGCTGGCAATCTCTTGGCCTCTTTCCCCAATGGAAATGAGTGATCGCGACCGTAATTTACCCTTGATTTCTGACATTCTTCCTCTCTACTAACCTTTCTTTTCTATGGCTTACGCCTGCCGCCACTGCGGATCAGTGTTGGGAGACTCGGACACAGTTATTGATCTAGGTCACCAGCCACCCAGCAACTCTTACCTCACTACAGAACAGCTGGCTATGCCTGAGGTCACCTACCCTCTTAAAGTCTATGTGTGTCCGAACTGCTGGTTGGTGCAATTACCTGCTCATGCCTCAGCGGAAGAGTTATTTACTGCTGACTATGCCTATTTTTCAAGCACTTCAAGTAGTTGGTGTGCCCACGCAGAGCAGTTTGTGACATTGGCAGTTGAGCGGTTGGATTTAGATCTTACCAGTCATGTTGTGGAGTTGGCTTCGAACGATGGATACCTACTTCAATATTTCAAGAAAAAAGGTATTTCATGTTTAGGCATTGAACCAACTCATGCTACGGCAGAGGCCGCTCGAGGAAAAGGCATCGAGACAATCGAGTGTTTTTTTGGTTTGTCTTTGGCTGAGCAGCTAGAACCTGCAGATCTGGTTGTAGCCAATAATGTGCTAGCTCACGTACCAGATATCAATGATTTTGTGGCTGGTATCGCACGTTTGCTAAAGATTAACGGGCGTGCTTCAATCGAATTTCCGCATCTTCTGAGGCTACTGATAGGTAATCAATTCGATACGATTTATCATGAGCATTATAGCTATTTGTCCCTTCGGATTGTTCAACGTATCGCACATGCAAAGGGAATGGATGTTGTTGATGTTGAGGAATTGCCTACACACGGAGGCAGTCTTCGAGTATGGCTGGCTCATAAGGGTATTGCGGAGCCCACAGCATCAGTGTTAGCTATATTGCATGCAGAAGCCGAAATAGGCTTAGAACAGCACTCGGCTTACAGCAATTTTCAGACACGTGCTGAGAGGGCCAAATTCAAGCTTTTGCAATTCTTGCTTGATGCAAAACGTCAGGGTAAGCGAGTGCTTGGATATGGTGCGGCTGCTAAGGGTAACACCCTGCTGAACTACACCGGTGTCCACGCTGACCTACTAGAATACGTAGGCGATCTTGCAATCAGCAAGCAAAACAAATTTCTTCCAGGAAGCCATATTCCAGTAATAAGCCCTGAGCAGCTTGCTGCTCAGAAGTTCGACTCACTTCTGGTGTTGCCTTGGAACTTGATTGATGAAGTCACCGAGCAGTTCCCTCATAAAGAATTAGTTACGGCTATTCCAGATCTCAGGTTTTGCTCGAAACAAGTGTAATGCTCCCAGCTGACCGCCTAGAAGCCTGTTCCTTATAATCGTGAGCGAGTAATTTTTTCATTTTGATTTATGTCCCCTCAAATTCCAGTTTTTAAACCACTCATTGAAAAAGAGGAGATCTCAGCTGCTGTTAAATCTCTTGAGTTAGGTTGGCTTGGCATGGGTAGTTATGTCCAGCAGTTCGAAAAAGCAGTCGCTGATATATGTAACTTTGCTCCTGACAGTAACAAGTATGTTGTTGCAGTCAGCACCGGCCATGCTGCATTACACTTATCTCTCCTCATGATTGGAGTCGGTCCTGGCGATGAGGTTATTACTCCGTCCTTCAACAATGCTGCAGATTTCCAAGCGATCAGAGCATGTGGTGCTGAACCTGTTTTTGTTGATATAGACGAAAACACACTTTGTATTGATCCAACGAAAATTGAAGAGTTAATAACTGATAAGACGAGATGCATAATAGCAATGGATTACGATATTTTTATAAGTGACCATGCAGCTTTGGCGGAAATTTCACTTCGTACTGGGATTCCAATATTGCATGATGCGGCACATTCATTTGGATCAACTTACAAGGGGCGACCGATCGGCAACCAACACCAATACACAATGTTCAGCTTTGATCCTGTTAAGACGATTACGTGTATTGATGGTGGTGCCGTTATTGTAAGTGGGGAGGATGCTCTTAAAAAGCTACAAGCAAAGAGGTTAATTGGTATGACTCAGTCAGCCGCGCAAATGTACACTAATTCAAGAGCTTGGACATATGATATAGAAGAGTTAGGCTTTCGTTATCATATGCCTAATCTGCATGCGGCAATTGGTGTTTCTCAGATTGATAAAATTGATGAGATACGCTACACACGACAGCAGGCTTGCATGCGTTACTACAACGAGTTATCGGTTCTTGATTGGATTGAAGCACCGAAAGGCGACTTTAATTCAATCAATCCGTTCTTATATTATGTCAAGGTTCTTAATGGTAAACGTACTGAACTAAGAGAGCATATGAAAAGGTGTGGTGTTGATACAGGTATTCACTGGCAGGCCGGTCACAATTTTAGTTTCTTGAAAGAATGTCGCAGGGGGTCGCTCGATGTTACTAACCGAATAGTTGACCAAATTCTTTCATTGCCATTGCATAGTAAGATGTCTCCACATACACTAGACCAGGTAATCGAATCAGTTCGTTCTTTCAATTGTGGCTAATTATTCCGACTACTCCGAAGATTATGCAGATTGCTATGAGTTCATTACACAACATAAGAATTATGCAGAAGAAGCTAAAGTTCTTCTTTCTTTTTTGGATAAATCAATCTCTGACGGGAAAATCCTGAGTGTAGGTTGTGGCATCGGATCTCATGAATTCTATCTAGCAAAACATGGTCTAAGAGTTTTTGGGATTGATAAATCTGAATGTATGATTAAGCGTGCTATCGCTAAATCGAATGAAATACCCAATTTATCATTTGGACATTCTTTTGAGAGCCTCGATTTGGCGTTAGAATTGCCATTGGGATGTGTAATTTCTCTATTTAATGTTATAAATTGTCTCCCAAGTCTTGTGGCTTTAAGTGAGTTTTTTCATGAAATATTTGTTAGAATGAAGCCAGGCGGCATTTTTTTCTTTGAAGCTTGGAATGGTTTGGAATGTATGTTAAAACCGCCGAAAGAAGTAGTTCGGGTTTTTGATGACTCTAACGGGAATTGTTTAAATAGAGATGCTAAGCCAAAGTTAAGTGTATCTAAACAGCATTTACAGATTCAATATTATATTAAAGGAACCATGGCGGGTCGACAAGTTGAAACTACGTCTGTTCATGATATCAGCCTATTTACCATTAATGAGATTCTGTACATGCTAGGCTCAGTTGGTTTTAAAAACGTGGAAGTTTTCTCATCACTACCAAGCCTTGAGCCTTTCAATTTTGAGTCTACTAACCCGCCTCGTATGCTTTCTTTTGCTGCCTTAGCATGAATTAATACTATTCAGTAGCAAAAGCCCTTGCTATCATCAAATATTAAATAGGATTTGTAAAATTTTTCTTCCACTTTTCAATGAATTCCTTCACATTCATCCCTTCCGAAGATTTGATAGTTTTAGCAAATGGTGAAAAACTGTCTTTGAGCGATCCCAAAGCATTTGAAATTATTTCAGATCTTTGGATTCGGTCAGGCTGGGATACAAAATATGTTTATAGCTTTAGTTGGCTTGGCAGGCCTATTATTCAACTTCCTGAGGATATGCTTAGAATTCAAGAAGTTATTTATGACATTAAGCCTGACGTTATAATAGAAACTGGTGTGGCTCATGGTGGATCTCTAATTTTTTATGCAAGCATTTGTTCAGCCATTGGTAAAGGCCGCGTTATTGGAATTGATATTGAAATTCGTCCTCATAATCGTACAGCTATAGAACAACATCGTCTTTCATCATCGATATCTTTGATTGAGGGCAGCTCAATTGATCCTGATACTTTCAGGAAGGTTCAAGAAAAAGTGGCTCCATCTGACAAAGTGCTTGTTCTATTAGACAGTAATCATCTTAAAGACCACGTTTACAAAGAGCTAATCATGTATTCTGATCTGGTGAGCGTAGGAAGTTATATTGTTGCATGTGACGGGATTATGAAGGAAGTTGTTGGAGCTCCTAGAACCAGTTCGGACTGGGACTGGAACAATCCTATAACAGCAATTAATCAATTCCTACACGTTTCTGCAAATTTCAAACAAACCGAACCACCGTTTCTTTTTAACGAGGGTTTAATCAACAAAAGAGTTACTTATTGGCCAAAAGCATACCTACAAAGATTAAGCTAGGCTACTTTTACTTTTTCGCTTTAATCACTTCATTCTTTCTACTATCAAATTATGCAATTTCTAAACATGCATACTTACATTTTTCTAAATAAATTTAGACTAGCATTTAGCTTTTTAAAATGTCTATTTACAAATCCCAGCTCTTATGGTGCTGGGAAAATTAGTTTTGCGGGTGATGGGATTATCTCAACGCGACCTAAAATTGAGCTAGATGAGGAACTTATCAAGTCTTTTTCTGAGTCTATGACTCTACATATACCTCAAAGGCTTCATAAGTATTCATATATTTCTCATCGTGCGCAGCTTTACTATTTTGGCGCGTCTCTAGCCTTTCAAAATAACTCTCATCTACCAATGGTTGAATGCGGAGTTTGGTACGGTTTTTTTGCTAGGACTACCTTGAAATTATTTCAAGAGAGAGAAATTAATGTGTTGTTTCATCTAATTGACTTATTTGGTCAAGATCAAACCTTCTTCAAAGGGAAAGGGAAATTTAATGAATATTCAGATGAGTCAATTTTAAATGCCGTAAATAGTAGATTCAAAAATTATAACGTCGAAATTCACCAAGGATTAATACCAGATGTCTTTAATTTACCGTCAATTCAATCAATTAAAAAAATCAGTTTTTTATCTTGTGACTTAAACGGTGCTAAAGCTGAAAAAGATGCACTTGAATTCTTTTTCCCAAAACTAGCTGTAGGGGGTATAGTTTATGCAGATGATTATGGATGTCAGGGTTACGAAGAATCTCGTAAAGTTTTTGACGAGATGCTTTCTGATACTTGCATACCCTTAAAGACACTACATAGTCCAGCACTTTTCCTGAAAATTAAAGACTAGCTGTCCACTAAAATGCCCCATAACCTTATAGAAATTATTCAACAACAGTCAATCTAAATCAATTTCAAATGAATCAACAAATCATAGATTTTTTGGGAATCATACCGGCACGTTCAGGCTCTAAGCGCCTTCCAAACAAAAACATACTTCCTTTGAGAGGCAAAGAACTTATTTATTATTCGATTTTTGCTTCCAGTCAAAGTAAATATTTAACTGAAACGATTTTTTCTACAGATTGTGAAATAATTCAATCTATTGCTAAATCTTTTGGAGCCTATTCTCCTTTTATAAGACCCAAATATCTCGCTGAAGATAATATCACAAATATTGATGTGATAAAGCATGCTATTAACTGGTACAAGGAGACTAGAGACGCTCATATAAAAAATATTGTTCTTCTTCAGCCCACATCGCCATTTAGAACATCTCATGATATCGATAAATCAATTCAAATTTTCTGCAAAAACAATAGTCCGACATTAGCGTCTGTTACCGGTCCATATAAAAAGAGACATCCAACGCTGATGAAAATACATGACAATAAAATGACTAAATATTCTCATGAAGACGAATCTACATATTACAGATATAATGCCAGCATATATATATCATCATTTGACCATTTACACACTATGGGATCTATTTTTTCTGACGAACAGTCCTTTTATATTATGAGCAATTATCAGATTGATATTGATACAGAAGAAGATCTTAAGGCCGCTAACATGCTGGCTCCAATGTACTTACCATGATGAATAAACTGACAATAGCGATTCCTACTTATAATCGCCCTCGTCAGCTTGAAAAGCTATTACATTGTATATCCACCTCAAACTGTGCTTCTGAGCTTGTTTTATTTATATCTGAAAACTTCCCTCAAAATCAAGATGTCAAAAGAGTTATTGATAAGTATAGACCTCACTTAAATCTAATACATATTACTCAGCAGAAATCTATTGGCGCTGTGGGAAATTTCTGGTATTGCCTTAGGAATGCCCCTACTGACTATTTCATGTTAATCGGAGATGATGACTATGTTTCTGTCGACACAATATACAATTCTTTCTTGAAACTCACCAGTTGCCCAACTTCTTTGGCTATATTTAATAATATTCAATTAGTCGATCAAAACAAAACTATTTTGGCTACAACTGATTTCGATCTCGAGTTTTCATCGTTTATTGATTATATATTATCACAATTTAAAATCAATTTTATATTTTACGATGGACGATCAAAAATAAGAAAATCTGGCAAATATAATTATCTTATTTACTCTGTTTTTAGAAAGAAGGTCTTAACTAATTACTGCAAAGGACCATATCAATTTACAGGTAACGAGCGGGATCTAATCTCTTATACCGCTTTGAATGGTCCAATACTTATTAACCAAGAATTTGGTGTCACGAAAACTTATCATGACCAGAATATAGGATCTACTCCTATGTCGAAGCTTAAGAGTACCGATATATCAATTTACAATTATAAACAACAGTCCAAATCGTTCCTCAAGCAATCTATAATTTTATGGTGGGTTATCCGTCATAGTAATGCCTCAGCCCCCAAAAAACTATTTTATGTCCTTTTTTCATATATGAGAGTATTCCTGATGAAAATTGCACCATTGTATATGCGATTAAAAACTCTTTTTTGATTTACCTCAACTTCATTATGACTAATTGTATCCCTGTTCTTTTGACCCCGTTTAAAGAAGACTATTCAATTGACTTTGAAGGATTAGAGAATTTACTTGGTTATTATAAAGATAATTCAATTTCTAGACTCTGGGTTTTGGGTACTGGTAGCGAAGATATGGCTCTTGAGTTTTCTATTCGAAAAACTATTGTTGATTTCGTAGTCAACTATTCAAATCAGCATTTTGATTGCCTTGTTGGTACTTCCTTTTATGGACTATCTGAAAGCCTTGCATTTACCGAGGCTCTTAATCAATATAATTTGTCAGGCGTTCATTATATGTCATACAGTAATCTACTGTCAACTCAACAAGCTCTTAGAAATTTTAAAGCTATATGCAATTATTCCAACAACCCAGTTATGGGCTACACTTCAGCTAATTGGGGATTATCCTTTACTTCAAATGAAGTGGATAGTTTTTCTCGCATTAATAATTGTATAGGCATTAAGTATAGTACATCTAATGTTGTGGATACAGAAAATGCTCTTTCATATCAGTCCTCTCGATTTGAGGTTATACCCGCTGTTGTTAAGCAGCTTTTACCATCACTTATTTTGGGAGCCAAATCCTTTACCACGGTAGAAGCATCAATATTTTTAAGCTTAATTACTGATCTTGAAAAAGCCTTTAATAATTCTGACTTCCAAAGGGCAAGAAAAATTCAGCGTGAATTGAATAGTGACATCAGCAGCACTTCTAAGTCACCTAGTAAGAATAACTTTTTGCGAAATGCCGAGATTAAGTCAATCTTAGAACATCGTGGAATTTGTAAGCGGTGGGTAGCGCAGGGTTTCACTCAGATTGACGATCTTGAGTTTGAAGAACTAAAAGATTTTTCTTGAATTTTCTATTTTAGTTTCGTGAATTCAGCACACTCGCATTTCCCTTTGCATAAAAAAGACTTAAAAGTTTTCCTTTATGTTAATGATGAGACGTCCTTCAAGTTCGCCCAGAATATTAATTCAATTGCTAAAATCAATATTATTGAGACATCTCCAGAGTTTCTCCCTCAGTGCAAAGATAAATTCAAAGATGCTTATGTATTTACTCAAAGTGAAATATTAGACTGTTCGTATATTCATTTAAAGAGTCTTGTAAGTAGATTTTCTTCTTGTCATGTTTCTCTTGATGATGCACAAGCTTTTATAAAATCCCATTATCTCATCATGACTCATTTATACTCCAGAACGGTTGAGTTATCTACAAGACCTATTGCAGATAAGGATGTATATTTTTTAGGGATTTTTAATTTTTGCTCGGCATTGCTAAATGCTTATCCAATTAACTTAGTCATCTTTTTAAATGAGCCTCATCAGATTCATGATTTTATAATTCAACAGATTGCTGCTCAAAAAAATGCGATCTGTATAGATATATTGAAAACATTCATTCCCAAATGGGTTGTAATGAGAGACCCAATCCGTGATTTAATGATTTGCAACTCTAGCCGTGATTCTATAAATATTTCCTCTCAATTGATTCGAGCAAGTATTGAGAGTAAGTGTACTGCTTCCCAAATGTATGATCCAAGGACTAAATTTAGGCTGTCGAATGCACGAGCTTATCCATTAAAATCTTTTCCGATCTATATCATAAAGTCTTTTCTAATGGAACTTCCATTGGCTAGAAAATCTTTAAGGATTGGCTTTGCTGCTCTGATTTCATGTTTGCGTGAGAAAAACATGCCCCATTATTGCTCCACATTAATCACATGCTTTTACCATCGTTTATACCGATTCATAGCAAGGGTTCAATCAGCATTTCTCTATAAAAAGCAATGCGCTAATAATATTTCGATTAATTTCCACGAGCCTGGCTCTTATGTATTTCTGCCTTTGCAATGCTCTCCAGAACGCCAATCAATGCCATCAGGCATGCCCTGCTTTTCTCAAGCGAACTTAATAGAAGAGGTATCTTATCAAGCTTCTCTCTTTTCACTTGATCTTGTGGTCAAGGAACATCCATCCCAGCACAAGTTGTACCAAAGAAACTATTTAGGGCGTACCTCAGCTTTTTTTGACCTCAATAATTCATTGAATAATTCTATATTTTACCCTTCTTATGTTGATAGTTATAAGCTTATAGATAATGCTTCTGCTGTGATAGGGATTGGAGGGTCAGTCTGCTGGGAAGCCATCCTTCGAGGACAGTTAACCTATATTGTTGGAAGTCCTTGGTACAAAGATTTATCTGTTTCCAACAAATATCCAAATGAACAATTTAGTTCAATCAGTGACTTCTTTGATTTTATTAGTTCTACAAGCCGGTACCAGCCTGCTATCACCTGCGAGACAGATGCGATTTCTAGTTGGTTAAAAGAAAACTTATATTTTTTCCCAATGCACCTGGACGAGTCAGACGACTGCATTTCGGAAACCGAAAATTCACTTGCGATTATGACCCATAGAGTGCTAAATTACACAATCGAAAATTTATGACTTTAAATCCTAATGCCTAACCGTTCTATCACCATCCAAAATGTTACAATCAACGATAATTCTTCCCCTTTTGTTATCGCTGAAATTGGTCATAATCATCAAGGATCATTAGAATTGTGCAAACAAATGATTGACTCAGCCGTTTTGGCTGGTGTGTCAGCAGTTAAATTACAAAAACGGAGCAATAAACATCAATTTACTGCTAAAGCTTATAATTCAATTTACAATTCCGAAAATTCTTTTGGTGTAACTTATGGCGAACATAGAGAAAGGCTTGAGTTTGGTCGTGATGAATATAGTGATCTAATAAAATATTGTCAATCTAAAAATATTATTTTCTTTTCTACGGCTTTTGATATTCCAAGCTTAAATTTTCTTGTTGAAATGGATATGCCCGTTCTGAAAATTGCTTCGGGTGACATTGTTAACACTCCACTCTTAAAAGAGGCTTCTGAAACTGGTATTCCTATTATTGCAAGTACAGGTGCTTCTGACCTTGTAGAGGTAAGAAATGCATACGAGATTTTGGCATCTGGCAAGTCTGAGTTTGCACTGTTGCAGTGTACTTCCGGATACCCTGCTAAGTATGAGGAATTAAATATTAATGTCATAACACAGTTTCGTAATTCATTCCCAGACACTGTTATTGGCTTTTCTTCGCATGAAAATGGTATTGTAGCTCCAATTGCTGCATATGTTTTAGGTGCTCGCATTATTGAAAAGCATTTCACTACTGACAGAACCATGAAAGGTACTGACCAAGCTTTCTCCCTTTCTCCGTCCGGGATGGCTCAAATGTGTAAAGATCTTTCTAGGATTAAGTTGTCTATGGGCAGTTCTGACAAAAGAGTTTTGAGTTCTGAGCTTATATCTATGAAGAAGCAACGGAAATCAATTGTTGCTGCAAGGGATTTAGCAAAAGGTCGTATTATTGAAATCTCTGATCTTGCTCTTAAGGTTCCTGACGAAGGCCTAAAGCCTTATTTAATTGATAATTTAATAGGCAAAACTTTGAAGGTTGATCTTCTTGAAGATGACTATGTCAAAATGGAGGATTTTGCATGACTGATGTAAGTAAAATTAAAGGCTTAATTTTCGATTTTGATGGAGTTTTTACGGATAATACTGTTTGTACCCATTCAGATGGAGTGGAGTCTGTAAAGTGCTCTAAGTATGATAGCTATGCAATTAATATATTTAGGCAAGATTTTCCCGAAATTCCCTTAGTTGTTATAAGTTCGGAAACTAACACTTGTATCAAGCATAGATGCTCTAAGCTTGAAATTAATTTAATTCAAGGTGTTTCTGATAAGCTAGATGCTGCAAAAAAATGGGCGTTAAATTGCAATATTAGTTTAGTTGATTGTGCATTTCTTGCAAATGATTTGAATGACAAGCGTTTATGTCAGGTTGTTGGATTTCCCTACGGAGTTGGCGATTGTAACGATGCTTTGTCGCCCTTCGTAAGAGGTAAAACTGTTTCATTTGGCGGCAACGGTGCAATTAAGGAGTTCTTAGAATTGATTTGTTTTTCAAACTTACATCGTCGCTCACGTCACGTTTCTATAGAGAAGTTATCTGCAACCTCCGTTGGTCCCCGCGAATGGGGAGAAGAACTGCTTATTGCAAAGAAAGACGGTCATTTTACTTTTAAGCAACTTACTCTTAAGAAGGGGGCATCTGGTGGATTGCAATTCCATAGACTTAAAAATGAAGTTGTTTATGTGCTGTCTGGCTGTCTTCTCGTAAAGCACGATAGGGGGGACGGAAAACTGATTGAGGATATTTTCAGTAAGGGCGATTGTGTACAGTTTCCGCCTGGAAGTATTCATCAGGAAATTGCACTGGAGCAATGTGTATTGCTCGAGGTATCTACACCTCATTTCAATGATCGTGTGAGAGTTGAATCTCTGTATGGTCTCACTACAAGCGATACAAACTCTTCATTACCATCAACATCACTCCTTGAGATCCGTAATGAATTCTAACCATGAGTAATACTCGAATGAGCACTTAAGTGCACACACTTGATTTTCTTCAACTTCCTCATCACACACTCTTTTTTACTGTGTATCTATTCCCCTCTCCCAAGCCTGTTGACAAAGCCCCATTTCTGGCCTCTGATCCAAATTTGGCACTGTATGGATTGCCTTTAGATGTAAAGTTTTGCAATTCTTGCGTTATCAGTAATCAGCGCCCATCAAGTACTGTTGAGTTTAAAAATGATGGTACAACCGCAAAGTCGGCCATTCATTTTGATAGCTTTGGTATTTGTGACGCTTGTCGCGTCAAAGATCAGAAAAATGAGATTAATTGGGATGAGCGCGAACAAGAGCTGCGTGATCTTTGCGATCGTCATCGTCGAAATGATGGCCGCTATGATTGTTTAGTTCCTGGTAGTGGTGGAAAAGATAGTTTTATTCAAGCCCATCTACTTAAGTACAAATATGGTATGCACCCCCTTACATGCACCTGGGCACCGCACATCTACACCGATTGGGGTTGGAAAAACCATCAAGCTTGGATTCATGCAGGCTTTGACAATTTGCTTTTTACACCTAATGGTAGGGTTCACCGCTTGATTACTCGTTTGGCTGTTGAGAATTTGTTTCATCCCTTCCAGCCGTTTATCCTTGGTCAAAAAAATCTTGCGCCGAAGATCGCTGCTCAGTACGATATTCCTTTAATATTTTACGGTGAAAATGAAGCTGAATATGGTAATCCAAAGGGAGATATTGGTTCAGCTAAAAGAAGTTGGAACTATTTTTCGGCTGCGAATGAGGATGATATTTTTTTAGGAGGCTCTTCATTGTCTCAGCTCAGGGAGCTTGGTCTAGAGCCAATTGATTGGGATCCCTATATGCCTACTAATCCTAATATAATTGATGAAAAGAAGATAGAGGTTCATTACCTTGGTTATTATGAAAAGTGGCACCCTCAAGGTGCATATTATTACGCAGTTGAGCATGGGGGTTTTCAAAGTTCTTCCGAGAGAACTGCAGGTACCTACAGTACATACAATTCAATTGATGATCGCATCGACGATTTCCATTACCATACAACTTGGATAAAGTTTGGTATAGGGCGTGCAACTTATGATGCGGCTCAGGAGATTCGTTCTGGAGATATTACTCGGGAAGAAGGAGTTGCGCTTGTGCGTAAATATGATGGTGAGTTTCCTGAGCGTTGGGCTGATGAAATCTTCAAATATTTGAGCTTGCCAGACAATCATTTCCCTAAGGCATCGATGGCTTTTGAGAGTCCAATTTTTGATCGAAATTACTATGATCTTTTGTCGGATAATTTTCGCTCCCCTCACCTTTGGCGTTACTCCGAAGATTACGGATGGCAGCTCCGCCATCGCGTATTTGACAATGAGACTATGAGTCAGGAGTTGTCAGCTTCTATGTGGCAAGGTAATAATTAAGTCAGATCTATGGCGCTTTGCAAACGTTTAATTGCTCGTCTTGATGTTAAGGGAAGCCGCTTGATTAAGGGTGTGCGATTTGAGGGAGTGCGCGTGCTTGGTGATCCTTCCGAAGCAGCCCTTCGCTACGCGCAGGCTGGGGCTGATGAACTACTTTATGTTGATGCTGTAGCGAGTTTGTTTGGACGTAATAGTTTATCTGACTTGCTTAGAAAAACTTGCATTGAGGTTTTTATTCCAATTACTGCTGCTGGTGGTGTGCGCTCCGTCGAAGATGCTGCAGCTCTTCTTTCAGCTGGTGCCGATAAAGTTGCTGTAAATACCGCCGCTCTTGAGCGCCCCGAGTTGATTACTGAGCTTGCTGAGGCTTTTGGTAGGCAGTGCGTGGTTGCTTCTATTCAGGCAAGGCGTATTGCTTCTGGTTCGTGGGAGGCTATGAAAGAAGCCGGTCGTGAACGAACAGGTCGTGATGTGTGTGAATGGATTAAATGTCTAGAAGAGTTAGGTGCTGGGGAGATTTTGCTCACTTCCGTAGACCAAGACGGAACATGTAGCGGGCCTGATCATCATTTGATTAATGTAGCGTCGTCCATTACATCCGTCCCATTGGTTGTCGGAGGTGGTTTTTCTGACTTTGATCAAATCCAATCTGCGTTGATGCAGAAGAACGTTTCAGCGGTCAGTTTAGGAGCTTCTCTTCATTCTAATCGTCTTAACCTCGCATCGGTCAAAAAGAAAATTGAGAAATATAGTCCGATTATTCCTTTTAGATCTATATCATCAGCGCCTACTTCTCTGGCGTCTGATGACTCTCCATTATGTGGCGTTAAAGATTCTTCGCTATCCGATTGCCGTATTGGCGTAATCAATTACGGCATGGGTAACCAGCAGAGCTTAATTAATGCATTAGAGACTCTTGGTGCTGAGGTCTTGTTAACTGACAAACCTAGTATTCTTGCATCGTGTGATTTACTGACTCTTCCTGGCGTTGGAGCTTTCCCAAAGGGAATGGATTCTTTGCGTCTTAGAGGTTTGGATGTTTGGTTACGTAATGAGTGGGTTGCACTAGGTAAACCCTTGCTCGGCATTTGTTTGGGTATGCAAATGTTGTTTGAGTCTAGTAGTGAATTTAAGAGGACTTTGGGTTTGGGTTTTGTGCGAGGGCATGTTAAGTCCTTGCCATCTATTGATCTTTATGGGCTCCCCTTGGTTTTGCCCCATATGGGTTGGAATCGTTTAATCAATGGTTCTGCACATTTAGGCGACGGTTCTTTTGATCATATTAATCAATATTTTGTTCATACTTTCGCTGCGGTTGATGTTGATCCCTCGGTAATTATGTTTTACGCTAGATATGGCCATCGAGATTTTGTCGCTGCAGTTCGTTATGGCTCAGTGGTGGGCTTTCAGTTTCATCCAGAGCGCAGTGGTTCAGCTGGCTTGAGGCTTCTTTCTTCTGCATGTTCCGAGATGATCTTCTCTTTTGACTCCCCCAATTCTTGACAGGAATATGACTCTCGATGTGTCAAAATTTTTTGTTAGGCCATTTCAGTCTCTGAAGCATGCGATGAGATTTATTGATCAAGGCGGTGCTCAAATTGCTCTGGTTGTTGATGACAAACAGCGATTGCTCGGCACTCTTACTGACGGTGACATTCGTCGTGGCCTTCTCCATGGCGAAACACTTGATGCTCCAGCTGAACGGCTTATGAACCGTAAGTTTCGCTTTGTTCGCAGTAGCGAGGATAAGGCTTCGGTACTGCAGATGATGCGTACCGAAGCGTTGCGGCAGATCCCTTTGTTGGATGAGCATGGCCGTGTTGTGGAACTCCTTTTGTTTCAGGAGCTCCTTAATCCTCACCAGCTCAGCAACGCTATCGTTATCATGGCTGGTGGTAAAGGAACTCGTTTGTGGCCACATACTAAGCATTGCCCAAAGCCAATGTTGCCAGTTGGTGATCAGCCCATGCTGGAGATTTTGTTAGAACAATGTATCGCTAGTGGTTTCCGTATATTTTATTTTTCTGTTAATTATTTGAAGGAACAGATCATAGAATATTTTTCTGATGGATCGCACTGGGGTGTATCGATAAATTATTTAGTAGAAAATGAGCCTCTAGGTACTGCCGGTTCACTTCGGTTGCTTCCTGATTCGGTGAGAGAACCATTTGTAGTACTTAATGGAGATGTGTTGACGCGTCTTGATCCCATCCAATTGTTGAATTTTCACGCTGAGCACCAAGCTCATGCCACGCTTTGTGTTCGTGAGCATGAATTCACAGTGCCTTTTGGAGTGGTGCAGACCAATGGTGTGGAACTGGCTGGTTTCGTTGAAAAGCCCACGTACCGGAATCAGGTGAATGCGGGAGTTTACGTGATTGATCCCCAGTTGCTTCCTCTATTGCCCCCTCATCAGTTCACCGACATGCCCAACCTTCTTCTTGATGCTCATGACGCTGGTTACAGGGTCTTCGTTTATCCGATTCATGAATATTGGCTAGATGTTGGTCGTCCAGAGGCCCTTCTGAAGGCTCACCGTGAGTGGCCTAACTCTGATCAGCCATGAGTCTTCTGGCTCTCATTCCAGCGCGGGGAGGTTCCAAGGGTATTCCCCGCAAAAACATTCGATCGTTTTCTGGCAAACCCCTTCTTCAATGGTCGATTGATGTTGCTCTAGCTTCACCAAGCGTAGATCGGGTTGTGGTAAGCACTGATGATCTTGAGATTGCAGAGATTGCGCTCGCCGGCGGAGCCGAAGTTCCGTTCCTCAGGCCATCTGAGCTTGCGACTGATACTTCTCCTGGAATTGCTCCAGTTCTACACGTTCTGGAGCAATTGCCTGATGTGACCGATGTCTTACTTATGCAGCCTACCTCTCCTCTTCGCCTGATTGACGATGTTGAGGGTATTATTGCTTTAAGCCAAAAAATAGTTAGCGATGCAGTGGTTTCAGTAACGACCACTAGCAAGCACCCGGCATGGATGTATACGCTTACTCTAGATCATACACTGCAGCCTCTTATGGATATCCCTGGTGTTTCCTGTCGCCAGCAGCTGCCATCTAGCTATATTCTAAATGGGTCTCTTTATTTTGGATCTCGTGCCTTGCTAGAACGACAAGGAAGTTTTCTTTCTCCTCGTACTCTGGGTTATGTGATGCCCCCAGAGCGATCAGTCGATATTGATACCTTGCTTGATTGGCAGTGGGGAGAATTTCTTATGGAACAACAGGGTTGAGGTACACACAATGATGAGGAAAGTTCTCGTTACCGGCTCCGATGGTTTTATAGGTTCTCACCTTGTCGAGTCTTTGGTTGCGGCTGGTCACCAAGTACGTGCTTTTTGTCTCTACAACTCCAATGGAAGTTGGGGTTGGCTAGATATTCTGCCGGATTCCATCAAGTCCGAGTTGGAGGTGGTATTGGGTGATATCCGTGATCCTCTGTGCGTCAGAGAGGCGATGCGAGGCTGTGATCAGGTTTATCACTTGGCGGCCTTAATTGCTATCCCTTACAGCTATGTGGCTCCAGCCAGCTATGTGGATACGAACATTCATGGCACTTTGAACATTTTACAAGCTGCTCGTGATTTGGGTGTCAGTCGCGTTGTTCACACTTCTACTTCTGAAACATATGGTACCGCCCAGTTCGTACCGATTACAGAAGATCATCCTCAGGTGGGTCAGTCGCCCTATGCTGCGAGTAAGATTGGTGCAGATCAGATTGCACTTAGCTACTGGCGTAGCTTTGACACGCCTGTTTCTGTCTTACGTCCGTTTAATACCTACGGTCCTCGTCAGAGTGCTCGCGCAGTCATCCCTACGATCATCACTCAAGTAGCTGCAGGTCAGCGCCAAATTCGTTTGGGTGCTCTTTCTCCGACCCGCGATTTCAATTATGTGGCTGACACATGTGCTGCTTTTATGTCCATTGCTGACTGTGATGATGCCCTTGGGCAAGTTGTGAATGTCGCCAGTAACTTTGAGATTTCGATCGGCGATACGGCTTCGTTGATTGCTCAGGTGATGAATGTTCAGCTGGAGATCGTGACGGATGAACAGAGAATCCGGCCGGAGGGTTCTGAGGTGAATCGTTTGTTTGGCGACAATAACCGCCTACGCCACCTCACTGGATGGCAACCGCTCTATGGCGGTCTCGAGGGCTTCCGACGTGGTTTGGCTCAAACTGCAGAGTGGTTCATTGATCCTTCCAATCTTGCGCGCTATCGCCCTTGTTCCTATGCGGTCTGAGGTATGGCATTTCCCGCGATTTCCAACGTGAAGTCTCTTTAGGAGGCAATACAACAGGTGGTGTGTCCCAGCTCGAAGTAGATTCCCATCAACTTGCATGAACCTGATTTCAGTGGCACCCAGGCCTGGCACTATGTGATGGACTGTTTTGATACCGGTTGGTTGAGCACCAGGCAGTTTGGTGAGTCGGTTTGAGCATGAGTTTGTTCTATGACTGGTGCAGGTCATGCGCTGGCCGTGTGCAATGGCACTATCGCTCTTCGTTTGGCTCTTCATGTAGTCGGTGTTGGCTATGGCGATCAAGTTTTGCTGTCTCCGTTGAGCTTTGTGGCAACAGCCAATGCGGTTGCTCACCTAGGGCCTGTGCCTCACTTTGTCGATGTTGAACACAATTTTTTAGGTCTGTGCCCGGTTGCCTTGTCTGCTCGCTTAAAGGCCATTACTGAGAGACGCGAAAACACTCTTTCCAATAAAGTAACAGGTCGGCGTATCGCTGCAGTGCTGTCAGTTCATGTGCTCGGTCTTCCTGCTGAGTTGCATCAGCTTCGCGAGGTAGCTGATATTTGTGGTTTACCCTTGGTTGAAGATGCAGCTGAAGCTCTCGGCAGCCGGTGAGAAGACACCCATTGCGGTTAGTTTGGGTCGGTGGGCATTCTTAGCTTCAACGGCAACAAACTAATTACTACTGGTGGCGGCGGTGTTTTGCTCACTAATGATTCTCAACTAGCCACACGTGCTCGTCATTTGTCCTATTGCCAAGCAGCCACATCCTTGGGCGTTTGATCACGATTCTGTCGGTTGGAATTATCGGCTCTTAAACATTAATGCAGCACTTGGACTTGCTCAGCTTGAGGATTTGGATCGCCGGCTTTATGCCAAGCGTCACCTTACCCAACTCTATAAAGAATACCTTGCTGAGCTGGACGGTGTGGAGCTAGTTTCGGAACCAAGAGATTGCAGCACCAATTATTGGTTGGTTTGTTTGCGCTTTACGACAGAAGATCCTTTAGCTGCACCACCAGAGCGGCTGCAGCTCCTCGAACTCGCACACGGCCGGCCTTTTGCTTCGCCCAATCTGGACCCCATTGCATTATCTTCCGATGTTTGAGGCGTGCCCTCCAGGTTTTCTTGCTGTGACGGAGAATCAGGCACTGAGACTGGTCAACCTGCCTAGTAGTCTCCAGCTCATGGACGGTTGAGTTGCATGAAACCGCTTCTTCCAATCACTGATGTTTATTCATCCTCTTAATCGTCAATTTATCTTTTGTCGGTAGAGCCAATTTTTGTTGTTTTTGTTGACGAATTATGAGCCTCTCAAATCTTTGCATTGGCTACTTTGCTGATGGTCCGTGGTCTCACAGAGCTCTTGACCTGCTTATTTCTGATCCTGAACTAGAGGTTTCTTTTATCTGTGCTAGGTTCTCAAGTCCTGACCAGTATCTTAGAGAAAAGGCGGATGAGCTAGGCATTGATTTCTACATCTCTGAGGATGTTAATTCTGATAATTTTTTAAGTACAATTAGTATTTACAAATGTGATCTTTTTGTTTCAATGTCTTTTGACCAAATTCTCCGAGAGCGTTTCTATTCGTTTCCTCGTTTGGGGACTATAAACTGCCACGCCGGAAAGCTCCCTTACTATAGAGGGCGCAACATTCTGAATTGGGTGCTTATTAATGATGAGAAGGAATTCGGTATCACCGTTCATTATATTGATGACGGAGTGGATACAGGAGATATTGTGCTTCAGCGTACTTATCCAATAAGTGACTCTGACGACTATGGATCTCTTTTGGCTACGGCTTACGGTGAATGTCCCTTGCTGCTGCATGAAGCAATTAAATTAATAAAATCGGGCCAAGCTTCTCGATTGCCTCAGAAATCTGTTCAACCTTGTGGCAGTATTTATAGTCAGAGAAGGTTGGGCGATGAAACCATTGATTGGAACTCGTCTTCAAGAGAAATCTTTAATTTTGTCAGGGCCCTGTCTTATCCGGGCCCATTGGCTCAAACAAAATTTAAGGGTATCAACGTTTATATTGCTAAAGCTGAGCTAGTCGATGGAGCTCCCAAGTATAAATGCATACCAGGAGCGCTTCTTGCTAGGGATGATTTTGGTTTTTTGGTTAAGACTGGAGATTCTTATATTCGTATTGTTGAATGGATTTCTGAATCTAGGCTTTACGTTGGCGAGAGGTTTTTTTGATGACCATCATTATTGCTGAAGCAGGTGTGAATCACAATGGTGATTTACAGCTCGCCAAAAAACTTGTTGATGCTGCTAGAGATGCGGGCGCTGATGTTGTCAAGTTCCAGACCTTTCATGCAAGCCTATTGGCGACAGAACATGCAGCACAGGCGGCTTACCAGCAGAAGGCTTTGGGTGTTTCTGAAGGTCAGTTGTCCATGCTTAAGCGTCTTGAACTCCATCCGGACTGTTATGCAGACTTAATAGATTATTGTGACCGGTTGAGTATTGAATTTCTTTCCACAGCTTTTGATATGGCGAGTATCAAGCTGCTGGCTTCCCTGAAACCCAAACGCTGGAAGATTCCCTCAGGCGAAATTACCAATCTCCCTTATCTGCGCGAGATTGGCCGGCAATCCCAGCCTGTGTTCCTCTCGACGGGCATGGCCAACTTGGGCGAGATCGAAGCCGCACTTGATGTTCTGGAGCAGTCGGGTACTCTCCGCAGCAAGATCACGGTACTCCACTGCACTACTGAGTACCCCGCTCCCGTAGAGGAGGTGAATCTCTGCGCAATGAACACAATCGCTCAAGCCTTCGGTGTTGCTGTGGGCTACTCCGACCACACCGATGGTATTGCGGTGCCTATCGCGGCTGTGGCAAAGGGTGCCACTGTCATCGAGAAGCACCTCACCTTGGATCGCAAGCTGTCCGGGCCTGACCACCAGGCCAGCCTTGAACCCGATCAGTTCGCTGCCATGGTGCTTGGTATACGCACAGTTGAGAAGGCCTTGGGGGATGGCATCAAGCGGCCTTCCCCCAGTGAGCAGGTGAATTTGCCAGTTGTGCGTAAGTCTTTGGTGGCGTCTCGTTTCATTCGAGCCGGTGAGTTGTTCAGTGAGGCGAATCTCATCGCTAAGCGGCCTGGTACTGGTCTTTCCCCTATGCAATGGGACGCTTTTATAGGCCGGCCCGCATCCCGTGACTTTGTTGCCGATGAGCTGATCGAATGAGCATTTCCTGTTTCAAAATTTGCGTCGTCACCGGTACTCGAGCTGAATATGGTCTACTGCGTTGGGTGATGCAGGGGATTTTGGCTTCGGAGGTGTTCGATCTTCAGTTGATTGTCACTGGTATGCATCTCTCTCCGGAATTCGGGTTCACGGTGCAGGAGATCGAAGCCGATGGGTTCATCATCGATCGCAAGGTTGAGATGCTCCTGAGCTCAGATACTCCTGTTGGGATTACTAAGTCAATGGGATTGGGCATGATTGGATTTGCTGATGCCTTGGTAGAGCTGCAGCCCGATTTATTGCTCGTTCTCGGTGACCGGTTTGAAACCTTTGCTGCCGCCTCTGCAGCGCTTATCGCTCGAATCCCTATTGCTCATTGCCATGGTGGTGAGCTCACCGAAGGAGCCTTTGATGATTCCCTACGCCATTCGATTACCAAGATGGCACATCTTCATTTTGTTGCTGCTGAGGAATATCGTCAGCGAGTGATCCAGATGGGCGAACACCCAGATCGAGTGTTCCTTGTGGGTGGCCTTGGTGTTGAGGCCATTAAACGCAGCAAGCTTTTGAGCCGTGAAGAGATTGAAGTTCATCTCGACTTTAAACTGGGAACTCGCAACCTGTTGATCACCTTTCACCCTGTGACGCTTGAGCAGAACACCAGTGCACAGCAGATGGGAGAATTGCTTGCTGCTCTCGATCAGTTGCCGAACACCCACTTCATCTTTACTATGCCTAATGCTGATACTGATGGCCGTGTGTTGTTCCGGATGATTAAAGAGTTCTGTGCCATACGTGATCATGCTAAGGCTTATACATCATTAGGTCAGTTGCGCTATTTTTCCTGCATTCGTTACTGCGATGCGGTGGTGGGTAACTCTTCTAGTGGCTTACTTGAAGTGCCATATTTTAATATTCCCACCGTTAACATCGGAGATCGCCAAAAGGGCAGGATAAGAGAAAAAAGTGTCATAGATTGTGGCCCTTTCAAAGAACAAATATCAACAGCAATTCAAAAAGCGCTAGAACTCAATTTGCATTTCGATTCACCCCTTGAGGTATTACCTTCTTCAGCTCTAGTACTCAACGCTTTGGAGTCATGTTGTGATTTAAATTTAAAGAAGGAATTCTATAAGCCACTATGATGTTTCTAACGAGAATTTTCACTGCTTATTGCCCGTATGTTAAATTACTTATATTGAATTCCTTTTTTAGTCGCATGTACATTGCTAATCATTGGTCAAGGTCTATAATAAAAAAACATTCTTGGCCTCATATCATGTTGCCTCCAATTAGTGTTGATTGATGGCCTATGAGTTCTTTATTTATTGCTTCCCGTATAGATCATCTTTCAACACTAAAAAAATTTGCTAGCCATCAGCAAAATTCTAGCTCAATACATGCAAATGTATTGCTTTATATTACTAGAAATTTTGACCGATGTTCTTTACTAAATTATAAAACCCATTACTCGCGCATAATTGTAAAACCGTGTCTTGAGATACCTACAACTAAAAATCTTGTACGCAACGCTCAGCGTATTGCGAAAATAGTTTCGTTTTCACAATGGCTTAGAGCAATAATTGTTGGTGAAAATATCCAATTTGTATTTGCATATCCTGGAGATTTAATTAATGTTTTGGCGTATAATATTTCCATTGAAAAGCATGCAAAGTTTATAATGTACGAAGATGGTTTGGCTTCATACCAGTATTTTTCTAAGCAGTCACCTTCCCGGAGAAAAATCTCACTCGTCTGCCTATATTATTCCATACTTAAATTATTTATTAAAGACCTACGGTCTTCTCAGCTTAACCATAATAAGTACGAGAAGTATTTTTTTGCTAAGGGCAGATCTATACATTATCATTACAGCTATTCCATTGATTTTTGTTATGGCAATACTGCATTACTCTCAGTTCCTATTCCCTCTACTCGATTCCCTTACTTATCAAACATAGCCTCGAAGCACTTTCAAACTGTTTGTCTTTATCTCCAACCGTTATATAAACTTGGTTTCTGCTCAAGACACCAATTGATTAATTTTTATTGTGACGTTTTGGGACGCTTCCCCTCACACTTACCTCAAATAATATTACCTCATCCTTCTGATGACCCTGACTTTGTTAAAAGTCTTTTCACCAAGTTAGGTATTCCTTTAGCACCAATTGCACAAAAAGATAATACTAATTTTTATCGACAAGAAAAAAAATGCGTTCATATTTCCATATTCTCTTCGATAATGTGCTTTAATGAACCAGATGAAACATCTGTTTGTATATTCATGCTCTCTCTATTCTGCAAAAAGTTCCCAGACAGTTACGACTTTCTAAATTCAATTCGCCTTTTTTTGTTTAATAATGGCTTTTCTGACTACCACTGATAGTGATTTAAAACCCATTTTATCTATTGTTGTCCCCACATGCAATTCAGCATCTACTATTAGTAGACTTTTCGATTCGCTTGATAAGCAACTGCTGTTGTGTTTTGAAGTGATTTTTGTCGACTATCACTCTTTTGATGAAACACTTAGTATTATCTATTCCCATCCTTCAAATTATCAGAAGATTGTCTTATCAATTGATGAGCCCGGTATTTATAATGCTATCAATTTTGGAATATCTCACGCTTGTGCAGAATGGATCCTCATTTTAGGATCAGATGATAGTCTTTATTGTGCTCATACAGTTAGTTCAATCGTTCAATATTTAATGGTTTTAGACTATCGCACATCCCTCATATATGGAACCGTATTTTTAATGCAGGATAGAAAAAGATTAAATCAATTTTTTTCACCCAATGATCATTTTACAACCTCATTATGTCAACAATCAATTGTCTATAGAAAACAAGCCATTATAGATACAGGATGGTTTGATACACAATACAAATCAACTGCCGATTATGTTCTCAATTTAAAAATAATTGAGCATTTCTCTTTTAGCAGTCTTGAATTTGTCGATTTAATTATTGCGAATTACAATCAATCTGGCTTTAGTTCACGTTATACCGATAAGATGTATTTAAAGTCTTCAATGTTTATCCGCTTAAAGTCGCTTGGATTACTCGTAAAAACAAGTCTGTTAATTAGGTCATTCTTTTCTCGGAATAGTGTTTTGGCTAAGATCCTGGGTTTTCAATTGACATCTGCTTACAAGCTGAGTTGTTTATATCTAGAAATTATTGTGAAAAGAATTTTTTTAACTAAACCCACTCCAAATCTTACCAACCTTCAATCTAAACCTTTGATTAAATGATTAGGCTTAATTTTAGCACTCTCATTCCTGTTAGCCTTTATATTATTTCATTTATAAGTCTTTCTCCTTCTATTCTACGGTTTGTGTTGCCTTTTGCTAATGGGGTTACGTTCCTTGGCGCTTCCATATGTGCATTTTGTCTTCTTTTTTTTAAACAACGATTGAATCTTCCGCTTACTAATAAATATTTTATCAGCTCTATATATATAAGCGCATTTTACTATTTGCTCCTTTCTTTAAAGTCGGACAATATGATTTATTTTGTACGTTTTACGCAATTCCTTGCTGCCATACCAATTCTTCTTTTGTTATGGAGTATAAAGTTTAAGAGTATTCCATTCAACAAGCTTTTCTATAGTTTTTTTTGTATCCTTTCTGCTCTGAATGTATTTACAATTTTGTACTGTATTAGTTTTAAGCCTCTCCCATTTGTTTCCTTTAGCTACTCCACCTACGGTGTATCATATTTAGTTCCTTTCTCATTTACTAACATTTATTCTCAATATTCTGGTTTTATACGTCCATCATCATTTTTTGATGAATCAAGTACTTTCGGACAATATGCATTTTTCATTTTTTTATCGGCATCTAGATATTTTCAACCTGCCACTAACTTTGTTTTCACAATTATCAGTAGTGCATGCTTATCACTTGCCCTTTTTTCATCCTATGTTGCATTCCAAGTAGTTCTATTAGTTGGCACATTGATAAATAGTGTAAAGAAAGGTCTTAATCGATACCTAATTATAACAAGGTCTTTTCGCATTTTATTGCTTGCATTTTTAGGCATCTCCTTTGTGTTGCTTGCGTTTTTAGTGGTTGATACATCCATAATCTCGGAATATATATTATCAAGGTTTAGTATTGATAAAATTGCTGATTCGGGAAGGTACTATAACTTATTTCGGGATCTTTCAGCCTTCACTAAGTATCCATTTTTTGGCGTCTCTATTTTGGGAAAGGGCGCTGCTGGGAATAATCCATTTTCAATTCTTGCTGAATACGGTATAATTGGATTTTTAATATATTATATGCCGTTCTTGTTTTTTATCTTGAAATCATTGAATAAATATAATCTTAAACATAGAATTGCATTTTTAGTCTCTTTGATTCCTTTTATGATATCAAAGCCAGAAATTGGATCAGCAAGTATATTACTGTTGACCGGTGGTCTTATTCATCCATCTGATACCTGAAAGTTTCTATGTTAAATTTGCTTGTTGTTACTCCTACGCTTAATTCTGAAAAGTATTTACTTGAGACTTTGACCTCTGTTCAAAATGTTTTATCGCTAATCCCTAATTCTCGTCATGTAATTGTTGATAGTTTCTCATCTGATAATACTGTGACTATAGCAAAAGAGTTTGGTGCTCTTGTTATTTATGAAAAAGCTGGATCTATGTATAAAGCAATAAATACTGGAATCACTGCTTATCCGTCGAAATGGATTACCTACATCAATTCTGATGATAAGTTAAATTGTAACCTTGCCACTTTGATTAATTCTGATTTTATTAATACCTATGATATTATTTCTGGCGCGTTCGCGTTGATTGATTCAAGAAGTAGATGTTTCCATCAACGCCTTGCTTTTCCTATTCTTTTCCATCGGATTTCTTATTTTGTGGGCGGAATGCCTTTCCCACAATCTGGGACTGTAATTTCTCGTGATTTATATAATCGTCTTAATGGATTTTCATTGAAATACAAATATGCATCAGATTTTGATTTTTTTCTGAGAGCAAATCTACAGAATTCGAAAGTTTTTTTGTCAGTTAAAATTTTGTCCTCATTTCGATTGCATGAAGAGCAACTTTCGCATGTCAATAATTCTGCACATCTAAATGAAATTAGAGCAATTCTTAAATATAATACATCTAAACCCTCCTTGTTTGCCTTGCTATTGTTTAGATGTGTATACTTAATTTGTGTTAAATTGTTCGTTCGTTTTTAATGTACCATTGTTTGTTCGACCTCTCTTCATATTCAAAAGGTCAGTCTGCTGGCTTCAATAGCTTCATAGAAGCTTTGATTCCAGCGCTTGATAAATTCTCATCAATTGAGTGTGACATAAAGTTTACTTTTATTGTGCAAAAGTCCCAATCTCAATTCATAAAGCTATTAGCACCTACTTCACAAGTATCTCACTTTGCAGGTTCCCCAAAAATTATTGGTCCACTAATTCGTAATATTTTTCTACCATTTATCTCTTGCTTTTATGATCTTCTGATTTGCCCCCGTCAGTATGCACCTCTTTTTGCGTTGTCAAAAACTTTTTTAATTGTACATGACTTACAGAGTCAACCTGTGGAATCATGTCCATCAAATATTTATCGTCTTCTTAAAAAGCTGCGATTGCTTTTGTCTTGCCATTGTTCAGATGTTATTTCGACAATAAGTCAATTTACTGCGACTGAATTAAAGAGCCACAATGTTATGCCCAAGTATATTATTCCCAACCCATACTCACCAAACCTTCTTTTATCTTCTGATACTTTAGATGAATACTTACCATCTGATGTGTCTAAGGATAACTATTTCATTACACCTTCTTCATTGGCTGATCATAAAAATATTTCAAATGCTTTATCGGCCTTTCATTCTTTTTGTGAGTCTAGTCCTTCACTTTCTTATCAGTATATCTTAATTGGCAACTGGTCTATTGAATCCTTTTACAATCTTTTCCCGCTATACATTGACTGTCCGCGTATCGTTCCTCTTGGCTATGTTGATGAAATGACCAAAGCAGCACTTTTTAAATTTTCCTCAGCATTCTTGTTGCCAAGTATTTATGAAGGTTTTGGTATTCCTTATTTAGAGGCTCTATCTTTGTCTAAACCTCTAATCTGCTCCGATATTCCTGTTTGCAGAGAAATATGCATTAATCATCCCTTTTATATTTCATCTCCATTTGATAGCGTATCAATTTATTATGCTTTAATGAGTTGCTTATTGTGCATCAAAGAATATTCTTATTCATATGATGTTTCCTCTTTCTCTCCTGAATCCATAGCTTTAAGGTATTTGACTGCATTTAAAGCAATAATGTTGCCTAAATGATGAAGTATATATTTTATAATTTTAACTTGCCTCGCAGTGACCTATATGAGTTGATTCGGTCGCGTTATTCAATAGATAGTGTTGAGTGCATATCTTTAGTCAATTCAAGAAAGATATCATTTATTGCGCGATTTATGTTAACACTTGTTAGTCCTTTTCACTTTATTTGCATTTTAATTTCCAATCTAGGTCGACCTGTACACATTATTTTTCTTACCCAGCCCCCTTTGTTCCAACCTATCTATGCTTCTATAGCCAGTATTTTTGGATATGAGTTTTCAATTTTAATTTACGATTATTATCTTTCAATCTTCTCTTTGTCTAAGCACCCTTTCCTGCGATTTCTGAGCAATTTATTTAGATCGTTATGGTCTACTTTTCTTCTCCGATGTCGGCATGTTTTTGTACTATCTCTTTCGATGAAGTCGCTCGTAAAGTCATCTCTAGGCCCAAATTATGTCCATCATTTAGCCTTTTTCCCTGTTGATCTTTCTTCTCACTTTCTATATGATTGCTTTAAGTTTCCCATTTCCTTCTATTTAAATGCGCCCAAAGAGTATGATATTTGTTATGTAGGATCTTTCTCTTCTCCTCACTCAGTTCATGGCTTTATCTGTCTCATCGATGTTTTGCCATTTTCTTCACAGATTCTTATTAGTGAGTCAGTCTTCAACGAACTAAGGCAACTTCACCCTTTTGTTCGACAATCTCTTAATTGCTATAAGTTCAATGAACATTATTTTACTGTCCTGCCTTACTTGTCGCCATCTTCCTATAAATCCGAAGTTCTTAAATCTAAAATCGGCTTTGTCTCGCTTAAAAGCAACTATACTGGAGTTTGTTATCCTAGCAGAGTTTTCACTTATCTAGAGCTGGGAATACCTGTTTTTTTTGATGGCAATAAAGAATCCATTGACTCACTTCTTTCAAGGAATGAAATGGGAATCGAAGTCGATGTTCTGAATACCCCACCAGAACAACTTGCTGAATGTCTTCACCTTCTATTTTCTAACCCTGATTATCCAATAAATGCTCTAAACTATATTAGTGGAGCATCGTCAAAGTCTCCTTTGCCACTTTTTAATTAATTGTGAATTTATCAAGCCCTCCAGTTATTATTGTTGGTGCCCCAAGATCTGGAACTAACATTTTGCGGGATACCATTGTTTCCGTGAAACCGTTTATTACATGGTCTTGTGATGAAATTAACCATGTTTGGCATTTCGGTCAAAGTAATGTTAGTAACTATGATGATCTACCTGTCTCATCTTTAAATTCGGATATCAAATATTATATACGAAAACGTTTTTGCTCTTTAGCCGCTTCTTCTAATGTTGAGTCACCTATTGTTGTTGAAAAGACTTGTGCAAATTGTTTGAGGTTACCTTTTGTAGATGCAATTTTCCCGAACGCAAAGTATATTTATATTAGGCGGCAGCCTCTACCCGTAATATTTTCTGCAATGAAGAGGTGGACTTCATCACCGAATCTTTCTTATTCTCTCAAAAAATTATTGCATATACCTGCGTCTTCAGCTATACCTGTCTTGTTTAATTTTACGCTCATGAGAGCAAAGCAATTCTTTTCGCCTGAAAGTCTTTTGCCTAATTGGGGCCCATCTTTTTATGATCTAGATGTTTTAAAGGAGACATACTCGCTTGAGAAAGTTTGTGCTTTGCAGTGGTCTAGATGTGTTGCATCGGCAGAACAGTTTTTATTTAATAATTTAGATCATTCAAGAGTCGCGGCCATATCATATGAAGATTTTGTTTTAAACCCTTTTCACACTCTTTCAATTGCTTTAGATCATTTGCAATTATCTGATCTTATTATTGAAGATGAGCTGCGAATGGCTTCAACCTTTGTTCATAAAGATTCGCTTACTACTTCTTGTCCACTTGATTCAGATAAGAAGAATGATTTAATTGCGTATTTAGACTCATTAGATACACCAAATTATTTATTATGACGCCTCTTTTGACTGACCGTCAGCTTAGAATTAAGAGATCTTTTGATTTTTTTCTGTCGTTTTTATTGGTCACCGTCTTTCTTCCTTTTTTTCCCGTCCTCTTTTTGCTTTGTTCTATCGATACTAATGATTTTGGGATGTTTTGCCAAGTTCGCATAGGAATTCGTGGGCGTCCCTTTGTTGTTTATAAATTTCGCACTATGTCTACACGATTTAGTCCTGCCACTTCGTCAATTACATTGTTTTGCGATAAGAGAATTTCTGTTTTTGGACGATTTCTCAGAAAGACTAAGCTTGATGAGTTGCCCCAGATTTTCAATATATTAAAAGGTGACATGTCATTTGTTGGACCGCGACCAGATGTTGCTGGTTATGCTGATAAGCTTGTTGGTAATGATGCTTCGTTGCTTTCAGTGCCCCCCGGGGTTACTTCTGTGGCCTCTTTGTTTTATATTGACGAAGAATTTATCTTGTCTGATCAGATCGATCCAGGCTTTTACTATCACAGTGTTATCTGGCCAGCGAAAGTGCGTCTTAATCTTGACTACTATCGAAATTGGGTCTTGACTAAAGATTTTATGCTGATAATTAAAACAGTTTACATTTTGTTATCTCGTATATTTAGATAGTGCCTGTGCGTGGTCTTCTTTTTTATACACCTCTTGATTACTTGAGGCGTTTTATGTGGTCTTTTTTGCGACCGTTTTGGCGCTTTTCTCCTAGGTGCTGTTGGTTTTGGAGGATTTTTATGCTAAAGATTTTTGGCTCGGAAGTTTCTTGGAGTTCCAAGATTTATCCATCTGCGCGTGTCGATCAGCCATGGAATCTGGCTTTGTCCCGTTTTACATCAATTGGACCTTTTGTTCATCTTTATTGCTTGTCTAAGGTGAGCATAGGCTCCTACACGCGAGTTTCTTTTCGGTCAACTGTTTGCTCTGCTACTCATGATTATAATGACGCTTCTTTCCCTCTTCTAAGACAGCCCGTATCTATCGGTAGTAATGTTTGGATTGCAAGCGAAGCATTCATTGGGCCAGGTGTTACTGTTGGCAATGGTTCGGTAATTGGTGCTCGTGCGGTATGTTTTTCTGATATTCCTGATAATGTAGTTGCTATTGGCAATCCTTCTATGATCATTAAATCTGTATCGTCAACCTGATGTAAGCGTATGCATCTTTCTGCGTGGCCTTGTTTTGATCAAGAACAGCTTGCTGTCGTTCAAGAGGTCTTGAGGTCTGGAAAGGTTAATTACTGGAGTGGTTCGCATGGTCGCTTGTTTGAGAAAGAATTTTCTCGCCTTTGTGGGACTGAGTATGCAGTCGCTTTGGCGAATGGTTCGCTTGCATTGTCATCAGCCTATTTGTCTCTAGGAATCGGTGAGTCTGATGAGATTATTACTACGCCTAGATCATTTATTGCAACTGCTTCTAGTGCCATTTTGTTAGGGGCGAAGCCAGTTTTTGCAGATGTTGACCCTGATTCGGGCTCCATAACAGCTGAAACAATTGAACCCCTGATCACAGCCTGCACCAAGGCTATCTCTGTTGTTCACCTTGGTGGCTGGCCTGCCGACATGTCCGCGATTCTCGACTTGGCCCGTGGCAACGGTATCGCTGTTGTTGAAGATTGCGCTCAGGCTCATGGTGCCCGCATCCAAGGTCAGTCCGTGGGCAGTTTTGGCGACGTTGCCGCATGGAGTTTTTGCCAGGAAAAAATTATCTCTACTGGCGGAGAAGGCGGGATGGTGACTACCAACCGAGCTGATCTCTGGGATTTGATGTGGGCCTTCAAAGACCATGGCAAAACCCATGAGGCAGTTTACGACCGCGATCATCCACCTGGCTTTCGCTGGCTGCACGAACGCTTTGGTTCCAACTTCCGCCTTACTGAAGTCCAGAGCGCTATTGGCCGCATCCAGCTCCAGCGCCTGACCGAGTGGATCACCGCGCGCACGCGTAACGCTCTTATGCTCGCTCAGGCATTGGCGGATTGCTCTGCGGTGCGCGTACCTCTCCCGCCGGAGGGTATCACTCACGCCTGGTACAAGTTTTATGCTTTCGTAAAATCTGATGCTCTGTCAGATGGCTGGAGTCGCGACCGCATCCTCAGCGAGATTGAATCCCTTGGCTATCCAGCCCTTGCTGGTAGTTGCAGTGAGGTTTATCTGGAGAAGTGCTTTAAGGAGGCTGGGTTGTCACCTCCTAAGCGGTTGCCAGTTGCGCAGGAGCTTGGGCAGACCAGTTTGATGTTTTTAGTTCATCCTTCCATCACCCCAGAGCAGATGGCTGGCTACGCCGATGCAGTGCGTTCGGTTGTGATCCGGGCATGCCGGTGAAACCAGTTTTATTGGGCCAGCTTGTTCGAATGTCTCCGTTAGCCCGTCGGATGCTTTTGATCGGTATTGACGCCCTACTGTTGCCCCTGGCTGTATGGCTCAGCTTTTGGTTGCGGCTGGCCCATCCGCATCATCCCAGCTTTCTTGCTGCCGGCATCTGGATGTTGCCAGCGGCGCTGTTGTTTGGTCTGCCTTTGTATGCCCTCACCGGGCAATACAAAGGGCTTACGCGCTACGTCGGTAGCCGTGCTCTTTATCGCCTCGCTTTTCGTAATGGATTGCTTGTGTTGTTGTTGGCTTGCTCCGGGGCGATGCTTCGCCTGCCGATGCCCCCCCGCAGCAGTTGGATTCTGGTTTGGTTACTGCTCACCGCTTTGACCGGAACGGTGCGCTTTGCTCTGCGAGATCTGCTTCTGTCGCTGCGCTCAGTTGCCCCGAAGCAGATGATACGCGTTGCCATCTATGGCGCTGGTGAAGCCGGTGCTCAGCTCGCCGCCGCTCTGCGGCTGGCCGGCAACCATCAGATCATCACTTTCCTTGATGATTCGCCCAGTCTCTGGTTGCGCACTATCAACGATATACCGATCCAGCCGCCCCAGGTGTTGAATGAGATTCAGGATCAGCTCGATCAGGTGCTGCTGGCGATTCCCTCCCTTCCTCGCAGTGAACGCCGTCGCATCGTGGTTGAGTTGCAACAGCAGGTGATTCCGGTATTGCAGATCCCGTCGGTTGACGACCTCACCTCCGGCAGGGCCCGCATCGATGCGCTTCGCCCCGTGGCCATTGAAGATCTGCTCGGTCGTGATTCAGTACCACCTGTTCCGGAGTTGCTAGGTCCTGGGCTGCGTGATGCTGTTGTTTGCGTCACCGGTGCCGGTGGTTCGATCGGTTCAGAGCTTTGTCGTCAAATCTTGCAGTTAGCTCCGAAGCTTTTGATTCTGCTCGAAAGCAGTGAACCGTCGCTTTATGCTCTAGAGCAAGAGTTGCTCCAGCAGCTGCCTTCTTCGGTGGAGTTGATGCCGGTGCTCGGTAGCGCCACCGATCTGGCGCTGGTGAATCGTCTGTTTGCAGGCTATGGCGTGCAGACAGTTTTCCATGCCGCTGCCTACAAACACGTGCCGCTGGTGGAGGCGAACCCGCTTGCGGGCTTGGCCAACAACGTCGGCTCCACCCGGGTCGTCTGCCAGGCTGCTGTTGCCGCTGGCGTCAGTGAGTTGGTGCTTATTTCCACCGACAAAGCGGTTCGTCCCACCAATGTGATGGGTGCCAGCAAGCGTCTGGCTGAGCTGGTGGTGCAGGCATCGGCATTGGAGCTAGCCCAGAGCGCCGGGGGGGGTGGCCATTTCCGCACCCGACTGGCGATGGTGCGCTTCGGCAATGTGTTGGGCTCTTCTGGGTCGGTGGTGCCCCTGTTTCGCCGCCAGATCGCTGCCGGCGGGCCGATCACACTCACCCACCCCGAGATCATCCGCTATTTCATGACGATCCCGGAAGCAGCTCAGTTGGTACTCCAGGCCGCCACTCTCGCTAAAGGCGGTGATGTGTTCTTGCTCGACATGGGAGAGCCGGTGCGTATCAAAGATCTTGCCCAACAGATGGTTCGCCTCGGAGGATTGTCTCTTCGCGATGCTCAGAATCCCGGCGGAGATATTGAGATTGTCTGCACCGGTTTGCGTCCCGGCGAGAAGCTCTATGAAGAACTATTGATCGATGCCGAATCCGAATCAACGCGGCACCCCCTCATCTTCCGTGCCCAAGAACGAGCGCTTCCTTTAGATCAGCTCTGCTCTCGCCTTGATGTTCTTGATTCGGCAATCGAGGCCCAGGATGTGGAGGGTGCCTTGGCTTTGCTTGCGGAACTGGTGCCCGAATGGCACAGGGTCGGCTCCCATGCAAAATTTACGTCTTCAGGGACTCTCAAGGCTTTGCCTTAACCGACAGGTGGTTTTGGGCCAACTGCCGGGGCCCAATTCACCACGATCACTGACCAACACCATCGAAAGCGATCAAACCTTGGCACTTTCCTTACAAGGGCGGGTTGAGCCACTGCGCCATTGATTCGCTTGTGAGCGCGCTGGATCAGTCAAAGAAGTGCTAGCCGCTCACCAGTTCATCGCATGGCGCCGCGCGTTACTGCGGGTGTAGTCGCTGCGGTTGGATTGGCCGCAGTGGGTTCCACATGGGCCACCTGTTTCCAGAGATCCTGAAGTGCCCAGCGCACCGTGTGGGTGACCCTGTCGTGCTTGATCACATAGCACCAATGGCTGCGACCGCATTTGGGCGTTACAGCTCTCCGAGATATTTGTTGTAAAGCAATTACACCGGGTAAGTGTTGAGTATCAGCTCCGCCTTTTTGGCGGTAATGTCCCGCTGATGCAGCTGTTCCGGCTGCAGTAGATGCAGGTAGTCCTTCTTGCCGTTGCCCTGGATCTGTCGATCCGGATGTGCCGGATAGAACAACTCCCACTGCCGATATTGATACCCATCCTGGAGGCAGTTCCCTAGCCTACCCATGGCCGCTGTGGTTTCCCTCCGGTGGACGGCTAAAAGCTACGACTAGATTCGACCCGCTCGCTACCACTCGATCATTGGCGGTGACGGCCGCGTCCACCGGTTGCATTCCTACAACGTGGATCTGCCAGCACACACCTATGGCAGCAAAGGCATCAGCATTGCCCTCCTCTGCGCCTGCATGGGCGTTATCTCCGATCCCCTTTCCCCAGCCGACCACCATCGCCCAGCTCAATGCCCTCTGCGCAGAAACCGCATCCATCGCTCGAGATTGGGGTGGCGTCAGTTCGACATCACCATCCAAACGGTGATGATCCATGCCGAGGTTGATCCCAATCGTCATGGCTGTGGGATACACGACAACTACGGCCCGATGCTTTGAGGCACGGGCGAACGCTGGGATCTTCTTCAGCTTCAGATAGGTGGCCCCAACGACGGGGGTGACCAGTTGCGCTTCGCGGTTGCTCTTTAAAGGCGACACTGTGATCCAGGCTTGTGGTTAGGATCAAGAGTGGAATCGATCACCATGGCCGAACCTGGGCCTTGGCGGCTGACCTGCCGGAGCGTTATGACTTTCCCCATGCATGGGAAGTAAGCAGGCAATCAATTTTAATTGGTGCTTTGGATCTGGCTCCGACTTACCGTGATGACGCTCTGCATGCTTCCATCGGTTGGGCCTTGGTGGAACTTGCTTTGCAGACGGGCAACGCACCGGTGATCCTCACCGGCACTCTTCGGCAGGGGGGCGACGGCGATCGCTCATAGTGCCGGGTGCTGGAATTCGCCGAGGAGTTCGGAATCTCCGCCAGCTTCAACCTTTTGGTGCTGGCAGAGCGCCTGGGAGGCTGGAGGGTCATTGCTTATCTCCTCAGCAAGCTTCTTCCCCTGGCTCTGTTGCCCTTGGGCCTCAGCTTCATCCTGCTGGTGGTGGCTTGATCGGCCGTTGGCGCTGGCCGGTGATCACCGCGGCCCTGCTGCTCTGGGTCTTCTCCCTGGGGTTTGTGAGCCAGAGTCTCTGGCGTTGGCTGGAGGCCCCCTGGTAGCGTCGCGAAGTGACGCCGGCGCCGAGAGCCGATGCGATTTTAGTATTGAGTGGCATTAGTCATCCAGCCCCCGGTGCCGCCCGGGTTAGTGAGTGAGTGGATCCTGATCGCTTCTTCGCCGGTCTCGATCTCTACCGTGGCGGCAAGGCGCAGCGCCTGCTGTTTACCGGCGGGGCCAGCCCCTTTCGCCATGGTCAACCCCCCGAAGGCCAGCGTTACCTTTACCTCACCGAGGCAGCCGAGTTGGGAATCCCCGCGGCGGCCATGGCCAGCACGCCGCCGGTGATCAATACAGCTGAAGAGGCGGTGGCCATCCGCCAGCTGCTGCCCGCCAGTCAAGCCCGGGTGCTGTTGGTCACCAGCGCCTTTCACATGCGCCGCGCCCAGAGGCTTTTCGAGCGGCAGGGCTTGGAAGTGCAGCCCTTTCCGGTGGATTTTCAGGCCCGTGGTCGCTGGGCCGGTCCGCTTTGGCAAGACCCCACCCAGTGGTTGCCCAGCGCTGCTGCTCTTGACCACAGCTCTCGCGCCCTGAGTGAACTCTTGGGCCGGCTGATCTAACGGGCCTGGTGAACGCTGCAAGGATGACCATCATGCGCACCGGCCCTCGATTCAGTCTGGAGAGCCAGAAACAGCGATAGCCTGCGGCGATCAACGGTTTTTTAGCCCCACTGATGCCGGCTGCTTCCATCCGCTCCATCTGCTGCATCGGTGCTGGTTACGTGGGTGGCCCAACCATGGCGGTGATCGCTGACCGCTGCCCGACTGTGCAGGTGACAGTGGTTGACATCAATCAGACCCGCATCGACGCCTGGAATGACAGTGATCTGAGCAAGCTTCCTGTGTACGAACCTGGCTTGGATGCGGTGGTGGGACGCGCCAGGGGCCGCAATCTTCATTTCTCCACCGCAGTGGATGACGCCATCGCTGCCGCGGACATGGTTTTCATCTCTGTCAACACGCCCACCAAGACCAAAGGACTGGGAGCGGGCCAGGCCAGTGATTTGCGCTGGGTGGAAGCCTGTGCCCGCCAGGTGGCCAAGTCGGCCACAGGTCACACGATCGTGGTGGAGAAAAGCACGTTGCCGGTGCGCACAGCTGAGGCAGTCAAGGCGATTCTTTCCGCCAAAGAACAGTCTTCCGATGGAGCACAAAAGAGCTTTGCTGTGTTGTCTAATCCTGAATTCCTGGCGGAAGGAACTGCGATTCCTGATCTGGAATCACCCGACCGTGTATTGATCGGTGGCGAGCATCCCGAAGCGATCGATGCATTGGCCTCGATTTATGAAAACTGGGTTTCTCCGGATCGCATTCTGCGCACCAACCTCTGGAGCAGTGAGCTTTCCAAGCTCACGGCAAATGCCTTTTTGGCGCAGCGAATTAGCTCCATCAACAGCGTTGGTGCTCTCTGTGAAGCCACCGGCGCTGATGTGCGAGAGGTGGCCAGAGCGATCGGCACCGACAGTCGTATTGGCTCCAAATTCCTGCAGGCGGGTCCCGGCTTCGGCGGCAGCTGTTTCCAGAAAGACATTCTCAACCTGGTTTATCTCTGCCGTCATTTCGGCTTGCCGGATGTGGCCGACTACTGGGAATCCGTGGTGACGGTCAACACCTGGCAGCAGCACCGCATCGCGCGCACGGTGGTGCAGAAGCTGTTTGGCACAGTGACTGGCAAACGCCTGGCGATACTCGGTTTCGCCTTCAAGGCCGACACCAACGACACCCGCGAAGCTCCGGCGATCCGCATTGCTCAGGATCTGCTTGAGGAAGGTGCTCAGTTGGCGATTCATGATCCCAAGGTGGACGCTGAGCAGATCGCTCGCGATCTCAAGCTTCCGGCCAGCTCTGCTCCTGATGCGGATTCCGGTCCCACGCGTGCTGCTTTGAGTGGTGAAGGCACCTGGTGGCCTAGTGAGGACATTGCTGCTGCAGTGAGTGGTGCTGATGCGGTGCTGATCCTCACCGAATGGCAGCACTATCGAGACCTCGACTGGTCTCATTTGGCGCCTTTGATGCGTCAGCCCGCCTGGGTGTTCGATGCGCGTTCGGTGGTGAAGCCCGCTGACGTCCTGAAGGCAGGATTGCAGCTCTGGCGTGTGGGTGAAGGCCAGCCATGAGCACTAAGCGCGGATCGATGACACGTCCCGTTCTGATCACGGGAGCCGCCGGTTTCATTGGTGCGGCTCTGGCACTTCGTCTGCTTGAACGCGGCGAGCGGGTTGTTGGGATCGATAACCTCAATACTTATTACGACCCAGCTCTCAAGCGTGCTCGGCTGGCGCGGGTTGAAGTTGCTGCTCCCTCTGGCTCCTGGCGGTTCGAGCCATTGGCGTTAGAGGACGGCCCTGAACTGATGGCTCTGTTCGCGGATGAGCAGCCCCGGGTGGTGGTGAATCTGGCCGCCCAGGCAGGAGTTCGCTATTCCCTCGAGAATCCTGCCGCCTACATCCAGAGCAATCTGGTTGGTTTCGGGCATATTCTCGAGGGTTGTCGCCATCACGGCGTCGAGAACCTGGTATACGCATCGAGCAGTTCGGTGTACGGGGGCAATCGCAACCTCCCCTTCCATGAGCGACAGCCGGTGAATCATCCGGTGAGCTTGTATGCCGCCAGCAAGAAGGCCAATGAGCTGATGGCCCACACCTACAGCCACCTCTATGGCTTGCCGGCAACTGGTTTGCGCTTTTTCACCGTGTACGGCCCTTGGGGACGTCCGGATATGGCTCCCATGCTGTTCGCCAGAGCGATCCTGGCTGGGGAGCCCATCAAGGTGTTCAATCACGGAAAGATGCAGCGTGACTTCACCTACATCGATGACATCGTCGAAGGGGTGCTGCGCTGTTGTGACAAGCCGGCAACGGCCAACCCAGAGTTCGATCCTCGGGCCCCCGATCCCGCAACGGCGGCAGCGCCCCATAGGGTGTTCAACATCGGCAACAGTCAGCCCACAGAGTTGCTCCGCTTTATTGAGGTGATGGAACAAGCGCTCGGACGCGACGCGGTGAAGGACTTTCAGCCCATGCAGCCCGGGGATGTCGTGGCGACGGCTGCAGACACCCAGGCCTTGGAGGATTGGGTCGGGTTTAGGCCCAGTACCCCGATTGAAACCGGAGTGGATCGATTTGCGCGTTGGTACCGCGAGTTCTATTCCGTCTGAGTCAATCGAGGGCTCTGCGGGGACTGTTCAGTCGTAGAACCGACGCCCATCGGCGCGTTTGTGGCGATGCCGTTGCGCTTCGCGGCGGGTGTACTGACTCACGCTGGGATTGGCAACCACCGGATCCACATGCGCCACCTGTTCCCACAGTTCGCGCGGTGCCCAACGCACCGTGTGCAGCACCCGGTCGTGTTTGGTGACATGGCACCAATGCAAAGTTCCGCATTGGGGGCAATACAACTCCTCCAGCCATTCATTGCTGAGCACCAGCACGGGATAGGCGTTGATGATCAAGCGGGCCCGTTTGGCTGAGATCCCACGCTGCTGCAGTTGCTCAGGGCTGAGCAGGTGCAGAAAATATTTCTGGCCATTGCCTTCGATCCGTTGCTCTGGGTGAGCCGGGCAGAACAGTTCCCGACGTTTCGGCCGACGATTGCGGCTGTGTTCGGGGCGTGTCGCAGCATCAGGCTGCTTGGGAGGTCCAACAACCATGAAGGTTGTGCATCACTCAAACAACTTATTCCTGCCGGTCGGCTGTTGTCTCTGCCCTATGCGAGAACCGCACGAACAGGCTCGAGCTCGCTTGGCCAACAAAAAAGCTTCCAGCACAACGCTGGAAGCTTTCGAGTGTTAACGCGATCGATTGAATCCTTGATTCAGGCGGAACCCACACCGGTGTAAGAGCCGTAGAAGAACAGGCCCACCACAAAGATCACTGCCATGCCACCGGCAGTTGCCACGAGCCACAGAGGCAGAGTTCCCTCGGTCCAGCGGGAACGCCAGGCGACGGCCGGCCGGCCATCAGGGAGACGATCGGGAATACGACCGTCAGGAAGACCTGATTTCTTACCACTCATGATTCAAGTCCTCAGTTGAAGAAGTAGCTGGAGAACAAAATGCCGGTCACAAAGACGAACAGCAGACCCAGATAGAGACTGGTTCTGTTGAGTTCAACAGGCAAAGTATTGGGGTTTTTGTTGCGCTCCATGGTGATTGGTGGGGTGATCAGCGGCGGATGAACTGCATGGCGGCCAGGCAGCCAAGGAAAAACACCGTGGGAACCCCCAGGGTGTGAACAGCAAGCCAGCGCACCGTGAAAATCGGATAGTTGCGCGGCGTGGACGTGGCGGGAGACTGAGTCATGAGTCGAGTTATTTCAGGCGCAGGTCAAGGTCGGACTTGCCTTCGTAGCGCTGGCTGACGACAGGCGCTTTGCTTTCGCTGGCCTGGAAGTAAGCGTCAGGGCGAGGAGTTCCAAAAGCGTCGTAGGCAAGGCCTGTAGACACGAACAGGAACCCGGCCAAGAAGATGGAGGGAAGTGTGATGGCGTGGATCACCCAGTAGCGAATGCTGGTGATGATCTCGAAAAACGGGCGTTCCCCGGTGGAGCCGGCAGCCATGGCTTCGGGTGTATCAGCTCGGTGATCCTAGGGGTAGGGCTTCGACCACTGCGCCAGCCCCCCGGTCTTGGTTACAGAGCGTTGTTTGTCGGGGGCTGGATTGGCCTCAGCTGACGGCGGACCAGCGCAGCATCAGGCCACGTTCGCCCAGAAGGAAGGCGTGGCGTTGGTTGGCGCTGTCGTCGAAGACAAAGCGGGTGAAATTGGTCGGGGCCTGAGCGCTTTCGGGGTCGCGTTCCCAGCTGTCACCGCCATCACGGCTGACGAGCAGCGTTCCATTGCCGCCTCCGGCCCAGATGGCGCCATCGTCTGACCAGGCCATGTCGAGGTAGCCGTAGCCATTGGTGATCGGGATGATCGGCTTGCTCCAGCTTTCCTTGTCGCTGGCGTTGTCGTTCAGGCGGATCTGTGCACCGCGGGCCACCATCCAGAGGCGTCCATCCGGTTGATATCCAATGCTTTGCAGCCTCTGGCTGCTGACCCGTTGGTGCACCTGCCAGACGTCCTGACCTTTGTCCCAGGTGGCATAGAAGTTGCCAAGGCTGCTGACACTCACGTAGGAGCCATCAGCGCTGCGACGCAGGTCGCGCACTGCCCCTGCCGCATCACTCACCTCGGCGTCCCAGCTCCCGCCACCGTCGCTGGTGCGATAAACGGCGCCAACGTTGGTGGCGAGCTCGGCGCTGTTGGGGCCGAGGGCGGTAATCAGGTAAGGCTCCCCAGGCAGCTTCGTGTCCAGGAACAAGCGGGTCCAGTTCTGCCCACCGTCGGTGGTGTGCATCAGCAGTCCAGGCTGACCGGCAATCCAGCCATCGTCACCGTCAAACGCAATGCTGATCAGGCGGAAGTTCTCCTCGTCCGGCAGGTCGAGGCTGCGCTCGCTCCAGCTGGAGCCACCATCGTTGGTTTCAAGGATCAGACGGTTGCTGCCGACCAGGAAGCCGTGGTTGGCATCGGTGAACGCCACGTCCAGGGGGTTGGCCTCGGTGTTGAGATCCACCACCTGCCATGGGCTGGTGGTGGCCGTGGGGACGCGCGTGGTGACGCAGCCGCCCAGGCCGAAGCCGATGAAGGCCACCAGGGCTAATTGAGCGAGGATTTTGAAAAGGGATTTCATGCCGGGATGGGGGGTGGCAGGCGTGAGGCCAGGGTCCGTGCTTAGCGCAGGGAGTAAAGGGAGAGGAAGAAGGCGAAGCCCAAGGCCAGGCTTCCGAAGATCAACACATTCTTCTGCCCCGGGGTCAAACGGTTCACGCCCAGCCCGTAGTTGAGGTTCTCTTCGAAGCCGCTTGCTTTGGAGCGGGGACCGATGTCCCGGAAGGCACCCACCTTGCTGCGACAGACCGGGCAGCGGAAAGTAATCGTGTCCAAATCCTCGAAGGCTGTGCCAACAGGAATGTTCTGTTTTTTCACCCCCTCTTCGGGGTCATACACGTAGCCGCAGCTCCGGCACTCAAATCGATGGGTTCGGGGGTCACTTTCCTCCTCCTGCTCTTCCTGGGTGACCTCTTCCACAGCCGATGGACCCGTTTCGGCGGCGCCGTCTTCGGCCGTGCCGCTTGTGGCGGCAGAGACTTCGAGAGATTGCTCTTCTGCAGTCTTCTCTTCGGTAGCAGTGTCTTGAGAAGCTGGTATCTCTTCGCTCACCACGGTTGGGCAGGGGAAACCACTCTATCGACGCTGACACGGCAAACGTCAGCTCGTGGCTGCAAATGCCAGACTGCCCCCAGATCGGATCAGCCCAGATGTTTGTGCTTCCGGGGTATGACGCCTTCCTCGGCTTTTTGCTGATCGCTGGGGCCGTACCGGTGCTCGCATTGGTCACCAACAAGCTGTTGTCGCCCAGCAGCCAACTCGGAGAGAGGGAGCTCACCTACGAGTCTGGGATGGAGCCGATTGGTGGCGCCTGGATTCAATTCAATATTCGCTATTACATGTTTGCTTTGGTCTTCGTCATTTTTGATGTGGAGACTGTCTTCCTCTATCCCTGGGCTGTGGCGTTCCACCGTCTCGGCTTGTTGGCCTTCATCGAGGCTCTGGTGTTCATCGCCATCCTCGTGGTCGCTCTGGCCTACGCCTGGCGCAAGGGCGCACTGGAGTGGAGCTGATTCATGACCTCATCCATCGACCGTTCAGCCATGGCAGGCGATTCCCCCTCCATCAAGGCATTGCGTGATCTGCGCGAAGCCAGCTGTGGGCCTGTGGCCGGCGCTGCCGAAGGTGCCCCCACCGTCACGCAAGACCTCAGTGAGAACGTCATTCTCACCAGTCTTGATGACCTTCACAACTGGGCCAGGTTGAGCAGTCTGTGGCCGCTGCTGTACGGAACGGCGTGCTGCTTCATCGAGTTCGCCGCTCTGATCGGCTCCCGGTTCGATTTCGACCGCTTCGGTTTGGTTCCCAGAAGTTCGCCACGTCAGGCGGATCTGTTGATCGTGGCCGGCACGGTCACCATGAAAATGGCTCCGGCCCTGGTGCGCCTCTATGAGCAGATGCCCGAGCCCAAGTACGTCATTGCCATGGGTGCCTGCACCATCACCGGTGGCATGTTCAGTGCGGACTCCACCACCGCCGTTCGTGGAGTGGACAAGTTGATTCCGGTGGACCTTTATCTGCCTGGATGTCCTCCACGTCCGGAGGCCATTTTCGATGCCGTGATCAAGCTGCGCAAAAAGGTGGGCAATGAATCTGTCGCCGACCGCCGTCAGCTGCGGCAGACCCATCGTTATTGCACGGTCGAGCACGCGATGACCCCGGTCGAGCCGATCGTCACCGGTGCCTACCTCAACGCTGAAACACAGATCGCTGCCCTGAAACCTGGAGCGGGTCTGCCCATGCCTGCGCTCGAAACCGCTGAAGCTGTCACCCCCTCAGACCCGTCATGAGTGCCACACCCGACAAGCCATCCAAGACTGACTCTCCTGTTGTCACTGCTCCACAACCTGGACCCGTCAGTCAATGGTTGACCCAGCAGGGCTTCGAGCATGACGTGCTTGAGCCGGATCATCTGAACATTGAGCAGATCGGCGTTGAGTCACTGTTCTTGCCTGTGATTGCCGCCGCGCTGAAAAGTCACGGCTTTGATTATCTGCAGTGTCAGGGGGGCTATGACGAAGGCCCTGGTGCTCGTCTGGTCTGCTTCTATCACTTAATCGCGATGGCCGAAGTGGCTGTCGGCCGCTCCGATGCCGTGCGCGAAGTGCGCGTGAAGGTGTTTCTCTCCCGAGAGGGCCAGCCCAGCGTGCCAACGCTTTATGGCCTGTTCCGCGGAGCGGATTGGCAAGAGCGTGAAACCTTCGACATGTACGGGGTCAACTTCGAAGGTCATCCCCATCCCAAGCGTCTGCTCATGCCTGAAGACTGGACCGGCTGGCCGCTCCGAAAGGATTACGTGCAACCTGATTTCTACGAAATGCAGGACGCCTACTGATCAATCCCATTCATCAGTCAGCACTTCATCCCTGCAATTGGTCTTTAACGCATCACCTGTCAGCCGGCTGCTGAAGTCGGCTCTTTTTTGTGCCTGCGATAGAAGCGCATGACGGCCAAAGCCAGGCTGCGTGGATCGTGCCGCAGTGTGGCTGTGGGTCTGCTGCCCTGCAAAGGGGCTTCCATCACGTCGTATCCCTCGCCTTCCAGGGAACGGCGATCGCAGCGCACCGGTTCAGCGCCGCGAGAGCGGTAATGACTGATTAGGGGAGACTCGGCGATCGGTTCCTGGGCCAGCACGGAATCAAAGAGGCGCTGACTGACGCCCAGTGACGCCAGTTGGGCTTCAATCGCTCGCAGGTGGCCGCTCACGTCCAGGCCATCGGTTTCACCGGGCTGGGTCATCAGGTTGCAGATGTAGAGGCGCGGTGCGCGGCTGCGCTGGATGGCCGTCACCAGTTCAGGCACCAGCAGGTTGGGCAGCAGCGAGGTGTAAAGACTGCCTGGGCCCAGCAGGATCAAATCCGCATGGGCAATCGCTTCCAATGCTCGCGGTAGAGCTGGCGGGCGTTCCGGTAAGCAGCCCAAACGCACGATTGGGCTCGGCGCCTTGCCAATGGAGGATTCACCTTCAATGCGACGGCCGTCTTCCAGTTCCGCCCAGAGCTTCACGTCCACATTGGTCGCCGGGACCACCTGCCCCTGAACCGCGAGCACTCGGCTGGAGGCCGTGATCGCCGTTTCCATGCTCCCTGTAATGGCCGTGAGCGCCGACAGAAACAGATTGCCGAAGCTGTGCCCCTCCAGACCTCCACCAGCTGAAAAGCGGTACTGAAACAGGCGGGTGAGCAGCGGTTCTTCAGTTGACAGTGCAGCCAGGCAGTTGCGGATGTCGCCTGGCGGCTGCACACCCAGTTCCCGCCGCAGCACGCCGCTGCTGCCGCCGTCATCAGCCACGGTGACGATCGCTGTGATGTGGCTGCTGTAGCGCTTCAGGCCACTCAGCAGGGTCGAAAGTCCGGTGCCGCCACCGATGGCAACGATGTTCGGTCCGCGATTGAGGCGGCTTTTGGCCCGCAGGGCATCCACCAAAACGGTGTCCTTCTCCGGCGCCAGAGCCTGTTGGATCGAGCCAAAGCTCCGGCCTTGTCCCCACAGCAACAGGCCGATGCCGATCACCAGCACCAGGGGGCCAGTGATGCCACGCGGCAGCACCCGGGTGATCCAGCCCAAGGATTCCTGGATGGCCCAAAGGGTCCAGTAGATCGGCTGCAGGTCGGCCCATACGGCTGCACCAAGGAGGGCGAGCACGAGGCCGATGCCGGAGGTGAGCAGCCAGCGCTTCACCACCAGACCGGGCTGCAGCCAACGCATGGCCCGACGCGAGCGCAGCATCAGATCACGCTGCCGCTGGGCCTGCATGGCACGGATGCGTTGACGTTGTCCGCGGCGGATGGGGGTGGTCAAGTGCGATCCAGTGAGGGCGTCAGTTCGCTTGCGATGAGTGAACTGTACGGAAGTTGTCCCTTAAGGCCATCCCTTCGTTTCAAACGCGGCAGGATGGGCGCAACATGCACTGCGGCCCCGTGCAGACTCGGCCGGACTTCACACCTCCATCATCACCATCGCCAGTCGTGGAGATGCGCAACCTCACCATGCAGTGGGGGCCGAAGCCCGTTCTCGACAATGTGTCCCTAACGATGCAACCGGGAGAGCGCATCGCGGTCGTGGGTCCCTCCGGTGCCGGTAAGTCCACGGTTCTGCGTCTGTTGGCCGGGTTGCAGCTTCCCAACGCAGGCGAACTGCGGTTGTTCGGGGAGCCACAGACTTATCTGCGACTGGATCAGCGTCGCCCGCCGGATGTGCGCCTGGTGTTTCAGAACCCAGCCCTACTTGCTTCACTCACAGTGGAGGAAAACGTCGGCTTCCTGCTGATGCGCTTGGGCAGGCTCAAGCCGCAGCAGATCCGCGAGCGGGTGCTGCAGTGTCTTGAAGCCGTCGGTCTTAACGATGTGGCGGATAAGTATCCCGGCCAGCTCAGCGGCGGCATGCAGAAACGCGTGAGTTTTGCCAGAGCTTTGATCGATGACCCCGACCGCGAAGAAGGGGCGATGCCATTGCTGCTCTACGACGAGCCCACCGCTGGCCTGGATCCGGTGGCGTCCACGCGGATTGAGGATCTGATCGTCAAGACCACAACGGTTGCGCAGGGCTGCTCCGTGGTGGTGAGTCACGTGCACAGCACCATCGAGCGTTCTGCGCAACGGATTGTGATGCTCTACGGCGGCCGTTTTCAGTGGGACGGCACGGTCGAGGAATACCGCGCAACCGACAACCCCTATGTCGTTCAGTTCAGGACGGGTAACCTGCGCGGACCGATGCAACCCTCCGACCACTAAGCCATGCGCCGTAGTGTCCGTGAAGCCATCGTTGGGTTCTCGATCGTTGGAGCGATCGCAGGATTTGCTGGAACGATGCTCTGGCTCAGAGGCGTCCGGCTTGGCTCTGAAACCTGGACCGTGACGGCTGATTTCCAGAACGCTGGGGGTTTGGCCGCGCGTTCTCCCGTGACGTTCCGGGGAATCATGGTGGGAACAGTGCGCTCGGTCCAGGTCACGCCGATGGCAGTGCGAGCCACCCTGGAAATCAACAATGAGTCCCTGCAACTTCCGCTTCCGGTGAAGGCGGCGGTGTCGTCCGCTTCTTTGTTGGGCGGTGACGCTCAGGTGGAATTGGTGACCACGGCTGTGCCCTTGCCGAAGGATGCACCGGGGCCGAAGTCACGCCGTTGCAAGGACAGTGCAATCCTCTGCGATGGAGCCACGATCCGCGGTGAATCTGCAGCGAGCCTGGCCACGATCACCGCCACTCTGGAACAGCTGCTCAGTGAGGCGGAGAAGGCCAACCTGATCCCTGCGTTGGTGGAATCCACCAAGCAGTTCGGCATCACCAGCCAGGATGCATCCACGTTCCTGAACACCGCCGATGAGGCGGCTGAGAATGTTGACGCGCTGGTGCAGGAGCTGCGTGATGAACTGGCTCGGGCCCAACCCACGGTCGACAATCTCAACCGAGCAACAGCGGAGGCTGCTGCTGCTGCCGCCAACATCAACGCGCTGGCCGAAGCCTTCAACAACCCCGAGACCGTTGGTGACCTCAAGCAGACGGTGACCAATGCCCGTGATCTCACCGCTCGGCTGGATTCCGTCGGCGGTGATATCGAGCAACTCACCGACGATCAGCGCTTCATGGCCGGTCTGCGCAACGTGATGATCGGTTTGGGGGCCTTCTTCGAGGAGGTCTATCCAGTGCAAACCGGACCATCGAATTAGACCCCGTACCTCATGTCACGGAGTTGATGGCATCCATGGCCACTGCGGCAATGGCCTGATCGCTTGCTTTGGGAAGCTGAACGTATTTGCCTCCGGCGGCTTCGGCCAGGTCTTTGCCCATGCCACTGCCGATGAATTTGCGTTCAGTGTCGATCACCAGCAGTTTGATCCCGAGCATGCGGTAGCGGCTGGCGACATCCAGCACCTCCTGTTTGAGGTCGGGCTTGTCTTCGCCCTCCAGTTCCGGTTGTCCAAGGGAGGCGCTGAGGGGCACATTGCCGCGCCCGTCGGTGATGGCGACCACCACCACCTGACCCAGATCACCGGTGGCGAGCGCATTGGCGCCGACGCGGGCCGCCTGGGTGAGGCCGTGGGCCAGCGGTGAACCACCCCCACAGGGCATCGACTCCAGCCGTCTGCGGGCTGCTGTGATCGATCGCGTGGGCGGCAGCAGCACTTCAGCCTGATCGCCGCGGAAGGGGATCAGGGCCACTTCATCGCGATTTTCATAGGCCTCCGTCAGCAGACGGATCACGGCCCCTTTGGCGCTCTGCATCCGGTTCAGCGCCATGGAGCCACTGGCATCCACCAGAAAGATCACTAGCGCTCCAGCCTGACGCTGAAGAAGCTTGGCCCGCAGATCAGCTTCCTCCACGATCACGGTGCGATCCGGCTGCCGCTCGCGCCTGGCCTTCTGGTACGGCGCAGCGGCGCGCAGGGTGGCGTCGACCGCGATCCGACGGACCGGGCCGCGGGGCAGCATCGGCTTCACGTAGCGGCCGCGGCTGTCGCTGAGCACCACGGAACGGCTGCCACTGCTGCCGCTTTTGCTCTTGGCGGCGTTGAACAACAGCAAGTCGGAGTCAATGGCCACGGCTTCGGGATCGAGCATGAATTCCTCCGGCACCGCGGGTGGTGCCTGGTCTTCATCCGAGTCGTCGTCGTTGTTGTCGTCGTCCGTGTTGTCGTCGCTGTTGTCCTCGGGTTGATCGTCTTGATCCTGGTCAGATCCCTCCGGTGGCGGCGGCTGGTCCTCCGGGTTCTGTTCACCGGCGTCCGGTGGCGGCGGTGGCGTTTCGTCTTGAGGAGGCTCCGGCGGCGGTGGCGGCTCCATCTGCTGATCCGGGGGAGGCAGCTGGGAGGCCCGTGGTGCGATCACCAGGGCCACCGCCACCTGCAGGTCCTCGGCGTCAACCTGATCCCGACCGCTCAGGGCGGCGTGGGCCTTGGCCACACGTACGGCATAGAGCTCGGAACGATGCCCTTCAACACCACCGCGGATCGCTTCGGTGACAAGGTATTCGATTTGCTCACGACTGATCGACACATCCGGCAGCCACTGGCGGGCCAGCAACAGCTGGGTGGCGAGCGCGTCGGTGTCCTCTTTCCAGCGTTCCGCAAAACTGCGGCTGCACTGGCCATGACTGAGCACAGCGTTAGTGATCTCCACCCGCTGTTCGGTGCTCACCAGCTGATCGGCCGACAGGGCGATGGCAAAGCGGTCCAGCAGGTGGTCGCGGACGTTGCCTTCCTCCGGGTTGTAGGTCGCGATCAGCAGCGGTCTGCAGGGGTGGCTGAGACTTAAGCCTTCCCGTTCCACCTGGTTCTCGCCTGCGCCAACGGCTGCCAGCAGCAGATTGACGATGCCGTCGTCCAGCAGGTTGAGCTCATCGACGTAGAGCACTCCCCGGTGGGCTTCCGCCAGCAGGCCGGGCTGGAATACAGGGCTGCCGCTCGCCAGCGAGGCCGTCACATCGACGGCTCCCACCAGGCGATCTTCCGTGATGCCCAGCGGGACCTGCACAAAGGGAGCGGGAATCACCGTGGACGGCGGTTCGGTGCCGAGGGTTTCTCGGAGGCTGCTGCCCCATTCCTCCGGCCGTTTTGGATCCAAATTGCGCCCCGGTCCAATCGGCACCTGGGCATGGGCTGGGTCGAGAATTTCAATCGGTGGAAGCAAGGCATGAAGCCCCCTGGCCAGCACCGATTTGCCAGTGCCTCGGCCGCCGGCGATGATCACGCCTCCCAGTCCTGGATCCACAGCAGCCAGCATCAGGGCGAGCTTCAGCGTTCCATGGCCGGTGATCGCCGCCAACGGAAAGGCTCGGTTGGCTTGATCCATCGCTGCTGTGCTGGCCACGCCGCTGGCGACCCCTCCACCTGAAACCATGAACGTTTGCCGGCCCATCGCGTGAGCGCCAGTCTCGCTGATCAGGCTTGTTCTCTGGCAGTGGCGTTGGGGGCCAATCGTCCGAGTGCTGCGGGCAGCCCCCGACAGACCCTGATCCGCGTGCGTCCAGAGCTCGAAACGTTGCTGTGCGACTGGGCCCAGACCAGCCCTTCCCGCATCTGCTGTTCCTGGTCGCCTCTGCTCGAAACGGTTCCGGTGGGAGGGCCGCCGGGTCAGCCGATGTATTGCAACGCGGTGGTCTTGATCGGCGGTGTGCCTGGTCCTCCAGGGGTGGAGGCGGCGCTGGCGCTGCTGGATCGTCTTCAAGCGCTGGAGGCGCAGTACGGCCGTGATCGTGACCGGGAAGAGCGTTGGGGCCCCCGGTCCTTGGATCTGGATCTGCTCTTTTGGGGCGACTGGCGGTTGGAGCATCCCCGGCTGGTGTTGCCGCATCCACGCCTGCATCTCCGTTCCTTTGTGATGGAACCTCTGCTCGCGGCCATGCAGCGCTCCACGCTCTGGCGCGCCTGAGTCAGCTGCCAGCCGCAACCGTCCCGAGGTCGATCACGACATCGGCCAGGGTCAACAAATCCGGGTCGTGGCTGCTCACGAGCACCAGACGCTGCCTGGACCGTTCTTGAATTACCTCGCGCACCTGGGCTGCAGCGACAGCGTCCAGAAACGCAGTTGGTTCATCGAGCACGTCCACCGGCCGGTCCCGTAGCCAGGCGCGTAACAGTCCGAGTCGGTGAATCTCTCCACCGGAAAAGGGGCTCTGGGCCAGAGCCATCGGGGCCTCTAGGCCTTCCGGACGATCCAGCAGATGCGCAAGCCCCAGGCAGTGCAGCCAGCTGGCGATCGTGGCGTCCGGCAGCTCGCGGCCCAGGAGCAGGTTGTCGCGCAGGCTGGCCTCAAACAGCGCTGCATGCTGGGGCGCGCAGGCCATCAATTGATGCAGTTGCCTGGCGCCCGCTGGCCCCGAGAGCTGCCAGCGGGCGCTGTCGCAGGTGATGGTCCAGGCACTGTGTTCCTCCTCCTGCAAGCCGCTGATCTGATCCAGCAGGGTGGTCTTGCCGCAACCCGAGGGCCCTGTCACCGCAATCAGCTGGTTGGAGCGCAGGCGCAGGCTTTGGGGTCTGCCGTCCTGTTTCGTGGTGCTGCACCAGTCCAGCTGCGTCCAGCGGCTGCCATCCAGCGTTGTGAGTGCAGGACCATCCAGAACCATGCCCGTGACCTGTTCTGGACCTGGGCGCAGTTGCTCGCGGCGCAGGCAGAGGGCTTCATAGCCGGGGAGGTTGCCCAGGCACAGACGCCGGGCCTGGACCACACCACTCAGGGAGGATCCGGCTCGGTAGGCCAGCACCAGGGTGGTGGTGAGCACCTCGGCGGTCAGGGCGTCACCTTGCAGGAGCAGCCAGAGGCTGGCGATCGCCACCACGAGCGTGTCGCGCCAGGCGTTGTAGCCCGCGCGGCGGCGCACCCGTTCGCGCAGCAGCCATCGCCCCTTGGCGGTTTCCTGCGCAAACCGATCCAGGAGCCAGTGTTCGGCTGCCGCCGCTCGCACGGCCTTGAGGCCATGCAGGCCATCGCCCACGGTGCGCTGCAGTGCGGCATTCAGGCGGCTCTGAATTCGGCCCAGACTCCAGCTTCCCGATCGCTGCAACAGTGCGGCGATGGCGGTGGCCATCAGGGCCATCAGCAGTGGCCAGGCGGCGGTCCGACCCACCAGCAGCACGCTGGCCAGGTAGATCACCATTGCCAGCAGGGCCTGCAGCATGCGCACCGCCTGGTCCATGCCCAGGGCGGTGCGGTTGATGTCGGCCATGAGCAACGCCAGCAAATCGCCGCGGCCGAGTTGATCCAGCTGGTTTGAGGATGCTGAGAACACCTGTTGCAGCAGTTGCTGGCGCAGGCGATCCGTGAAACCGGAGCGCAGGCGTTCCCGGCTCACAGCCACGCGTCCCTGGATCAGTCCGCGCAGGAGGATCAGAGCCACCAGCAGGGCCAGGCTTGCCGTCAGCGGCAGGCTGACGTTCAGCCCCTGCATCGCGTTGGTGTTCGATTCATTGCCCAGCAACAACGTGATGGCCAGCCCCAGCCCTGCGATGTCCAGCACACTGCTGACCGCACTCAATCCGGCCAGGCGGCTCAGATGGCCCCATCCCGCCTCCTGGGCCAGTGCCTTGAGCAGCTGCAGCTGCCGCCGCCGGGGCAACACGGTGGGTGCCGTTGTGGGGGCAGCGGTGGTCGGCGCGTGATCGTGCAAGGACGGGTGGCCCAGCCGGTGATGTGCTGACGATCCTGCCGCGCAACCGCCATGCTGGTGCCCGCTTTGCTCTCTCTCATGGCATCACTGCCGGCCCCTGAGCCCTACGAGCTTCTGGAGACCATCGAAGCCCTGGATGCCCGCAAGGTGCGCTTTGAGCGCAATCGCATCAAGTTGCCCATGGGGGTGGAGGGCACCTTCGGGATCATTCGCCATCCCGGCGCATCCCTCGCCGTGCCGATCACCAATGACGGTCAGGTGGTGGTGCTGCGTCAGTACCGCTTTGCCGTTCAGGCGCGATTGCTGGAATTTCCAGCCGGCACGTTGGAGGAGGGGGAAGATCCGCTGGAGTCCATGCAGCGGGAACTCGGGGAAGAGGCCGGTTACAGCGCGGCCCGCTGGGACGCCCTTGGTCCGATGCTTCCCTGCCCCGGGTATTCCGATGAGGTGATCCACTGCTTCCTCGCCAGGGATCTCACGGCACTGGAGAACCCGCCTGCAGGCGATGACGATGAAGACCTGGAGGTTGTGCTGATGCGTCCAGCGGAGCTGGATGCCCGCCTGGCCTCAGGAGAGGAGTGGCTGGATGGCAAGAGCGTCACCGCCTGGTATCGCGCCAAACAACTGCTCAATCTCTGATCAAGACCATTCCGATGACCGCTCCCCGCACGCTTTTCTGGCACCGTCGCGATCTTCGCCTGGCGGACAACACCGGCCTGCAGGCGGCTGCGGCCCTTGGGCCTGCGGTCACCGGGGTGTATGTCCTGGACCCCGCCATTCTCAATCCACCCGCTGAGCTGCCGCCGATGGCGCCGGCGCGTCTCTGGTTTCTGGTGGAGAGCCTGGTGGAACTGCAGCAGCGTTGGCGCGACGCTGGCAGTCGTCTGCTGGTGGTGGCCGGGGATCCGGTGCAGCGTCTGCCGCTGCTGGCCTCGCTTCTGGAGGCCGCGGCGGTGGTCTGGAGTCGGGACGTGGAGCCCTACGCGCGCGAGCGCGACCGTCAGGTGGCGCGGGCTCTGCAGGCCTCCGGCCGCAAGGTGCTGGTCGACTGGGATCAGCTGCTGGTGGCTCCGGAGCTGCTCAAGACCGGCGGCGGTGATCCATACCGCGTCTATGGCCCCTTCTTGCGCAACTGGCGTGGACAGGTGGAGCGCAGCGAACCTGGCACCGTCGATGCTCCGACGGGGTTGATCGATCTGGATGCCGGCAGTCTGGAGGCATTGCAGACGGCTGCGGGTGAGCTCGGTCGCCTCTGCGCTGAAGGACAGCGCGAACTGGAGCAGCTCCGCTCCGGCCATGGCTTCCAGGGCACGGACCTCTGCCCCTGCCGTCCCGGTGAAGCGGCGGCGGCGGGACAGTTGGCTGCGTTCGTCGATGGTCCGCTGCTGGGTTACGAGCCGGATCGCAATTTCCCTGGGATGCCCGGCACGTCGTTTCTGAGCGCTGCTCTGAGTGTGGGCACCGTCAGCCCTCGCCAGGCCTGGTGCGCCGCTCAGGAGATCAAGGACGTGGCACGCAGTGATGAGCAGCGTCACGCCATCACCGTGTGGGAGCAGGAGCTGGGTTGGCGCGAGTTCTACCAGCAGGCGCTGTTTCACTTTCCTGAATTGGCGGATGGGCCCTACCGGGAGCAATGGCGTCGCTTCCCTTGGGACAACAACGAAGACTGGTTTGATTTCTGGAAGGACGGTCAGACCGGCATGCCGATCATTGATGCGGCGATGCGTCAGCTTAATCAGACCGGTTGGATGCACAATCGCTGCCGCATGATCGTGGCCTCCTTTCTGGTCAAAGACCTGATCTGCGACTGGCGCTGGGGAGAACGCGCCTTCATGGAGCTGGAGGTGGATGGTGACCTTGCCGCCAACAACGGTGGCTGGCAGTGGAGTGCCAGCAGCGGCATGGATCCCAAACCTCTGCGCATCTTCAACCCCGCGACGCAGTCAACGAAGTTTGATGCGGATGGTGAGTACATCCGGCGATGGTTGCCGGAGCTTCGCCATGTGAACACCAAGGATCTGCTCAGCGGTGAGATCGGCGCTCTGGAGCGTCGCGGTTATCCCGAACCGCTGATCGATCACAAGAAGCAGCAGGCCCGCTTCAAAGCGCTCTACGCCACGATCCGATCGTGAAGCTCAGGCGGCGACCTGGCAGGCCTGATCGCTGGTTGAGGGGCGTTGCTTGAGAAGGCCGCGCAACACGGAGATCACCTGGTTCTGCTGGTCTTCGGAAAGTTCAGGGAAGATCGGCAGGCTCAGCACTTCACTGCAGAGCTGTTCGGTCACAGGGAAACTGCCGGCCGCGAGATTCAGATCCGCGTAGGCCGGTTGGCGGTGAATGGGGATTGGGTAATAGATGATTGTGTTCACTCCCTGGTCCTGCAGGCTCTGTTTCAGCCAATCGCGGCAGCGGCTGCTGGGCAGACCGAACTCACTGGGAGTGTCGCTGCATTGACCCGCGCAATGGTTTTGTCCGTCGGGACAGAGGCTCACGCGCACCACAAATTGGTTCCAGCCATGGCCACAGCCCTGGGCTGGGTCAGGCAGCTGCAGTCCATCGAGATCAGCGAGGGCTTCGTGGTAGCGCGCTGCGATGGCCGAGCGTTTGGCAACCCATCCGTTCAAGTGCGGCAGCTTCACGTTCAGGACGGCGGCCTGCAACGCATCGAGCCGGCTGTTGTAGCCGAGCTCGGTGTGCAGATAGCGGCGCGGCATGCCATGCACCGCCAGTTCCCGCATGCGCTGGGCGATGGCGGCGTCATGACAGGTCACAGCACCACCATCACCGGCAGCACCAAGATTTTTGGTGGGGAAGAAGCTGAAGCAACCCACGTCCCCCCAGCTGCCGACAGGGCGTTGATCCCACGCGGCACCGGTGGCTTGGGCGCAATCCTCCACCACCTTCAGGTGGTGTTTCTGGGCAATGGCCATCAGACTGGTCATGTCCACAGGACGCCCGAACAGATGCACGGGGATCAGCACTTTCGTCGCTGATGTGATCGCTGCTTCGATCTGCTCCAGATCAATCAGATAGGTGTTCGGGTCCACATCCACGAACACCGGAGTGGCTCCCACCGCACTGATCGCCTCTGCGGTGGCAAAGAAGCTGAAGGAGGCGGTGATCACCTCATCGCCAGGTCCGATGCCAAGGCCTCGGAGAGCCAGGATCAGCGCATCGGTGCCGCTGTTGCAGCCCACGGCATGGGGCGTCCCAACAGCAGCGGCGAACGCGGTTTCAAACGACTTGATGTCGGGGCCGCCGATGTACTGGCCGCTGCGCAGCACCCGCAGCACGGCTTCATCGAGTTCCGGTCCCAGATCGGCAAGTTGCTGACTGAGACTGAAGGGAGGCACCTGCATGGAGGCACATTAAGCCGGTGTCCCGAACCATGGGGGTTCCTGTCCGGGATGCCACTTGATGTTGCAGCCGATGGAGGGCTGCTGGCGTTCACTCACCGCCTCTCCCTTCAGAACGGCATCGAGGGCGGCCCGTAGATCGCGACTATCCAGGGGAACCGCGTTGCCGGGACGACTGGCGTCCAGTTGGCCGCGATAGCGCAGGGTCTGACGGTTGCTGGCGTCGGGGGCGAACAGAAAAAACTCAGGTGTGCAGGCGCCCTGGAGGGCCTTGGCCAGGGTCTGCTGCTCATCCAGCAGGTAAGGGAAGCTCCATCCGTGCTGCATGGCTTGGTGTCGTAGCCCCTCGGGGCCGTCCTGGGGGTGCGTGGTGAGGCTGTTGCTGGCGATGCCGATCAGTGTCACCGCGCTGCCGTAGTTGTGTTCCAGCCGGCTCAGTTCCGGTTCCACATGCTTCACGAAGGGGCAGTGGGCGCAGAGCAGCATCAACAGCACGGGCCTTGAGGGCAGTTCCGCGTCGCTCAATATTTCCGGGGCCGATCCACCCTCTAGGCGGCCGCTGACCCGGGCCAACTGGAACGCCGGCAATGGCGTGCCAAGCGGAAGCATCGTGGAGGGAGTGAGAGCCATGACACCCAGCCGAAAATCGCTGCACTGGTGGTCATCCTCCGCCAGACTCCGGCCCTGCTGGTCAGTGATCGCGTGCGCAGGCGTGCTCTGGTGATGGGATTCCCCGGCCTGGCCCTGGCTCTCGTGCTCATGGGCTGTTCAGCCAGGACGGGTCCCAGCTGGAAGGTGTTCCCGCTGTCCAGACGCAGTCCCCATGACGGCCTGGCGGTGGTCAGTCAGCCCGATGGCTTTGGCCTTCATCTCTTTTTGGAGACGGACACCAGTGATCCGGAGCGATGCGAACCCCGCTGGTTCCCGGACGCCGCGCGATTGTTCAACGGCAATGGCACCGCTCCGTTCAGTGCTGGCTTGGCGCCTCGCGACGAGTTCTTCGCTGTGGTGCGTCGCAAGGAGGTTCGCGCGGCGCTGCAGAACGAACTGAAAGCGCTGTGTGCGCAACGGGCCCCGCAGGCGCGCTGGCAGTGGACGGATCCTCCGACTCAGGCCTCTGAGGTGATTCCGGTGCTGTTGCCGGCTTATGAGGGGGAGGATCTGCTCACTGATCCGGCCGAGGAACAGCAGCGTGAAAAGGCGTTGCTGGGGGAGAGTTAGAACCCTTCCCAGACGACAGGTTCCGCTTCACGCCAGTAGCGACTGAATCGGCCGAGCCTCGGTGGCCGCGGTAGTTGCACGAACGGCTCCGGTTCCAGCAATTCCAGATCGATCTGACCGTCAATCGCAGCCGCGATGCGCTCTAGGCGTGGATCCACCGGCAAGCTGCTGATCACTCCGTCGGCGTTGTGGCGTTTGGCGAATGCGATCACCTCCTCGGCGACGTCGCCTTTGCGCAGCGTCAGTGGCAGGTCAAGCGCGCTTTCGTAGAGAAATCCAAGGCGCTTGCGACTGATGCTGGCTGTCCGGATCCAGTGGGAGTCGAACACAAACAGTGCCGGAGTGCCCGGGTAGGCGATCAGAGCGGGATTGCTGGGGCCCAGAGCTTCCTCATGCACCCAGAGAATCGGTTGTTGAAAGGTCATCACGGGTTAGCGCTGGGGGCGGGCCATGGCGGCACTGTTGCCGCGTCCCTGCTGGCCGCGACGGTTGTTGCTGGGACGGTTGTTGCTGCGACGGGTGTTGGGTACGTCACGGATCGCGGCCTGTGCGGCGAAGAGTTGCGATTCCAGCTGGTCGTAGCTGCCCTCAAAGGGGCACTGATTCGCGCTGGGGCAGTGTTCGCAGAAGCGCCCGTCACTGAAACGCTCGAGGTTGCCCCTGTTGAAGAAGTAGGGCTTGTGGCTGAAGCTGCTGGCCACCCATTGCCAGCTGAGGTGATTGCTGGCGGGATCGCCGTCGATCAAATGCTGGAGAAACCAGTCCGCTCCGGCTTTCCAGTGCACCCGACGCCAGTGCACCACGTAGGCGGCCATCCACATGCGGGCGTGGTTGTGCAGCCAGCCCGTTGTGACCAGTTCGTTCTGGAAAGCATCCATGCAGGCCAAGTCGGTGCGGCCATCGCGGATGTCTTCTGGAAGGTCCCGCTGATAGGACGCCGGGTCGTGCCCGGTTTTGAGTTCCTCCTGGCTGTCATGAATGCCGTCACCAAGGTCGACCCACATCCGCTGCCAGAAGTCACGCCAACCCAGCTCATTAATCAATTTTGTGCCGTCGTCCCGGTTGCGGACGCGCTGGAACACGGCGTCTCGCACTTCGCTGAGACTGAGAACGCCATGGCGGATGTAGGGGGAGAGACCCGTTGCAGCACCCCTGAGATGGTTGCGGCTCTTGGCGTAGCGACGCGGATCGACCTTGTTCAAGAGCTTTTCAGCTGCCTGACGCCCTCCCCTTATGGGGCTGAGTGAACCCTCGGCTTCGGGGAACTGTTCGGCCAGAAGCTGGTCGAGGGCCGTTCGGTCGTGGATCGTTCTGGGCAGATCGTCAGGCTGATCAGGCCATGACAAGGGAGCTGGGGAAGGCTGCGGCGGCACCGTTTTGGTCGACGTCGTCGGCTCATCCTGTCGATCCGATCGTTCAACCGCGACTGCCGCTGGCAACGCAGGGGCCGGGATGGGTGAGAATCCCTGGATACTTCAGTGAATTCCGGTCCGATGCTTCTCGATCTCACGGGCAAGAAGATTCTCGTTACCGGTATCGCCAACAACCGATCGATTGCCTGGGGCATCGCGCAGCAGCTCAGGGCCGCAGGTGCCGAGCTGGGCATTACCTATCTCCCCGATGACAAAGGTCGCTTCGAGGCCAAGGTGCGTGAACTCACCGCGCCTCTCGAGCCTTCTCTGTTCCTACCTCTGAATGTTCAGGATGCGGCCCAGATGGAGTCGGTGTTCAGTGAAATTAAGGAGAAGTGGGGTGTGCTGGATGGTTTGGTGCACTGCCTGGCCTTCGCTGGTAAAGAGGAGCTGATCGGCGATTACAGCGCCACCACCGCTGAAGGGTTTGCCCGTGCCCTTGAGATCAGTGCTTATTCCCTGGCGCCTCTGTGCCGTCACGCCAAGCCGCTGTTTAGCGAGAAGGCCGGTGTGGTCACCCTGACTTACCTGGGTGCTGAGCGCGCGATCCCTAATTACAACGTGATGGGTGTGGCGAAAGCCGCTCTTGAGGCTTCCGTTCGCTACCTCTCGGCTGAGTTGGGCCCTGACAAGCAGGTGCGTGTCAACGCGATCAGTGCTGGTCCGATCCGCACTTTGGCCAGCTCGGCCATCGGCGGCATTCTCGACATGATCCACAACGTGGAAGAAAAGGCGCCGTTGCGTCGCACCGTCACGCAGACCGAAGTGGGCAACACAGCTGCCTTCTTGCTCAGTGATCTCTCCAGCGGTATTTCCGGACAGACCATCTATGTGGATGCGGGCTACTGCATCAACGGCATGTGACTCGGCATGATCGGTTCATCCACGTCGCCGCTGGAGCTGGGCAGCATGCGTACAGGTGAGATCCACAGGGTCACCGGTGAAACCGATGTGAAGGTGCGGCTTGGGCTGGATGGCACCGGTCAGTGCCAAGCCAGCACCGGCGTGCCGTTCCTGGATCACATGCTGCATCAGATCAGCAGTCATGGCCTGATCGATCTGGAGATCAATGCGGTGGGCGACACCCACATCGATGATCACCACACCAATGAAGATGTGGGGATTGCCGTGGGACAGGCCCTGGCGCAAGCCCTTGGAGACCGTCGCGGTATTCATCGCTTCGGCCACTTCGTGGCACCCCTGGATGAGGCTCTGGTGCAGGTGGCGCTCGATTGTTCCGGTCGTCCGCATCTCAGCTACAGCCTGAGCATTCCCAGCCAGAAGATCGGCACCTACGACACCGAACTGGTGAAGGAGTTTTTTGTTGCCGTGGTCAACAACAGCGGACTGACGCTGCACATCCGTCAATTGGATGGTGCCAACTCGCATCACATCGTGGAGGCCTGTTTCAAGGCCTTTGCTCGGGCCTTGCGACTGGCGACGGAACTGGATCCGCGTCGTGCCGGTGCTGTTCCCAGCAGCAAGGGAGTGCTGGAGCAGGCGGGTGCCAGCTGATCGGCATCCGCGCTTCACAGTCCGTTACGAGAGGATGGAGGCCTCTGCCATCACTCCGTGACCGTTGCTCCTGCTGCTGAACGCTTCCAACGAGCGGAGTGGGCCAGCGCATTCCGCAATGTGGAGGATGAGCTCACCGCCGTGCCGGTCAAGGCCGCTCGGGGCACGGTGCCTGCGGAGCTTCTGGGAACGCTGTACCGCAACGGCCCCGGTCGTCTGGAACGCGCCGGTCAGCGTGTGCACCACCCCTTTGACGGGGACGGCATGATCACGGCTCTGCGTTTCGACGCAGATGGTGTGTCGCTCACCAACCGCTTCGTGCGCACCGCTGGCTGGCAGGCGGAAGAAGCTGCTGGCAAGGTGCTCTACCGCGGTGTGTTCGGCAGCCAGAAGCCGGGTGGTCGTCTGGCCAATGCCTTTGACCTGCGTCTGAAGAACATCGCCAACACCGGTGTGGTGCAGCTCGGCGATCAGCTCCTGGCTCTCTGGGAGGCGGCCGAACCGCATGCGCTTGACCCGCACAGCCTGGAGACTCACGGGATCTGCCTGCTGGGGGGTGTGCTGAAGAAAGGGGAGGCGTTCAGTGCTCATCCCCGCTTCGATCCAGGTCACCACGACCGTCCCCGCATGGTCACCTTCGGTGTGAACACCGGGCCGCGCAGCACCATCCGGCTGATGGAATTCTCCACAGAGGATGATGCTGCTGCAGGGATCAAGGCCGGTGACCTGCTCAATGACCGCCGCGACACGTTCGGCGGTTTCGCCTTTTTGCATGATTTCGCGATCACGCCCAACTGGGCGGTGTTTCTTCAGAACGCGATCGACTTCAACCCCCTTCCGTTCGTGCTCGGTGAAAAAGGTGCTGCCCAGTGTCTCCGCTCGAATCCCAACGGTCAGGCCAAGTTCTGGTTGATTCCCCGTGACAGCGGCGCGTTTGCAGGGCAAGCGCCTCGCATCATCGATGCTCCTGACGGGTTCGTGTTCCATCACCTCAACGCATGGGAAGAGGACGGTGATGTGGTGGTGGAAAGCATCTACTACAGCGATTTCCCCTCCATTGGCCCAGACGTGGATTTCGCGGCCGTCGATTTTGACCTGATCCCCGAAGGTCTGCTGGAGCAGTGCCGCATCCATCTCGATCGCGGCACGGTGGAGACCAAGCGCCTCAGCGAGCGCTGCTGTGAGTTCGCCATGGTGAACCCGGAGCGGGAAGGTCTGCCCTGTCGGTTTGCCTGGATGGCTGCAGCGGCGCGCGCTCAGGGCAATGATCCCTTGCAGGTGATCAAGAAGCTGGATCTCAGCACCGGTGAGCGTCAGATCTGGAGTGCGGCACCGCATGGGTTTGTGAGTGAGCCGCTGATGGTCCCCAGGCCCGGTGCCACCACCGAAGACGACGGATGGGTGCTGGAACTGGTCTGGAACGGTGAGCGGGAAGGCTCCGATCTTGTGATCCTTGATGCGGCCGATCTGCAAGAACTGGCTGTGCTGGAGCTGCCTCTGGCCATCCCCCATGGCTTGCATGGCAGTTGGGTGTCCGCCAGCTGACGGATGGATCCGGTGATCACTTGGCGGTGATCAGTCATGGGCCAGTCACCTCTTGACGCGCGAGCGGATCTAGACATCGGTCGTGGCTCTGATCCCTGTTCTGCTGATGCGTTCCAGGTTTGTCTCTGTTCCCTGTCTGGCTGTGATGACGTCACTGCTGGCGGGAGTCGTTGTTCCCCCTTCCGTGCAAGCAGAGAGTCAAGGTCCTCAGTGTCGTGGCACATTGCTGCAGCTGATGGTTCAGGAGCGAGGACAGGCCCGCTCGGAACGCTTCCGCTTCAACCTGCGCTTGGAGGCTGAGGCCGCCAGCGCTGCGGCTGCGCTGGATCAGCTCAATGCTCGACTTGATGTGCTGCGCCAGGCTCTCACCCCGTTGGTGCAAGACAGCTTGGTAGTGCCCGCGCCCAGCACTTTCCCGATCGGATCGGCCGCTTCAGCGAGCCGTTATCGGGCTGCGACGACGATCAGCGGCCAGGTCAGCCGCGGCGACTATGACGCCTTGATTCAACGGGCCGGTCGCTTGCCAGGGGTGCGGCTGCAGGGCATGACATCGCTGGCGTCCTCCAGCGGACAGGAGGCACTTGAGGAGCGTTTGCTGAAGCGTGCCTTGGAGCGCGGTCAGCGCCAGGCCGACCGCACCGCATCCGCGCTGGGGCTTCGCCGCGCGTCGCTGCTGCGGATTGATCAGCGCAGCAGGCCTCCGGTTCGCGTATTGGCGATGGCTGCTGATGCCTCCTCTCGCTTCAAACCGGACGAGGCTCCATTGCCCACTGGAACGATCAATCTGGCTCTGGATTACTGCCTGCGCTGATGCTCTGGCCACTCCGGAGCGCTCGTGCTGTTCGGGTTAGCGATGGCGCCATTCCTTCCAGGCCAGGCGGGGCGCCGTCCAGAGCGTGCACAGCACCAGCGGGGTGACGGGCACTGCGGCGATCACGATGAAGGCCTGCAGGGCATCGATGGAGGTGCTGTCCCCCAGGCCCGTGCCGATGCGCAGCAGCACCAGGGTGAGGCTGCCGATCATCAAGGCCCAGAACAGCCGCAGCAGTGCCGGTGGTTGCTTGCGGCCGCTCACCACCATGGCCGCGGCATAACTCATCGAATCGGCGCTGGTGCACATGAACAGCACCACCAGCAAAAGGCCGATGGGGATCAGAACACCCGCAAGGGGCAACTGACTGAGGATGGTGAGCAGGGCAGCGGCAGCGCCGTTCTGAGCCAGCGCGTCACCGATGCCACCTCCGGCTAACTCCAGATACAGTCCCGTGCCACCCAGCAGGGTGAACCACAGGTTGGTCACGATCGGGCAGAGAATGGCCACCGCCAGCACCAGTTCACGGATGCTGCGGCCGCGGCTGACGCCGGCGGTGAACAGCCCCATCAGCGGCGCATAGCCGAGAAACCACCCCCAATAGAACACCGTCCAGCTGTTCACCCAGTTCGCCGGCACGGCATTTGGTGTGAGGGCCATCTGCGGCAGATGGATCAGGTAGGTGACAAAGCCGCTGAGGAAGTGCTGGATCAGCCAGAGACCCGGGCCCAGCAGCAGCAGGCCTGCCGCCATGGCCAGCGTGAGCCACACGTTGAGCTCCGACAGCCACTTGATGCCTTTCTGAATGCCGCTGACGGTGGAGCTCGCAAAGACGGCCGTCAGCAGCACCACCACGAGAGATTGCAGCCCAGCGCTGTCGGTCAGCCAGGGCAGTTGCCCTGCGGCGTTGCTCAGTTGCAGGGACAGGAATCCCAGGGGGCCGACGGTGCCGGCGATCGCCGCCACCACCGACAACCCATCCGCAAGGTGACCGAGCGGACCATCCACCCAGCGGCGCGGCACGATGTTCACCAACAGGGTGCGGGGACGCAGGGGTTCACCGCGTCGCTCCTGGATTGAAAAGGTGATTGTGGTGGTGGTGGCCACCAGGGCCCACGCCAGAAAGCCCCAGTGCAGAAAACTCACCGCCAGGGCGGGATCCACTGCCGCGGCTGTACTGCCCTCGACCCCTGCGAACACCGGTGATGGCGTCTGGAAGTGATACAGCGGTTCGGCTGCCGACCAGAACACACCACCCCCCGCTAGCAGGGTGCAGATCAGCACCGCGCACCAATCAAAGAATTTGAGGCTTGGTTTGGCGTCCGCTCCGCCGAGCCGGAGTGTTCCGATCGGGCTGATGGCAAGGAATAGTGCGATCAGAAAAAGCAGCACCACCATCCATTGCCAGACCCCGCCAAGGGCATCACTGATCACGGCTTTGCCGTTGTCGGTGAACTGTTTGGCCAGGGCCAGGTCGATGGCCGACACCAGCAGAAAGATCAGCAGAGGAATGGCGCCGACCCAGAGGGGGGGCTGGCGCCACCAGGAGCGCTGGCTCGTGGGGATGTCAGGCATCGGTTGAGGGGTGAGGGGTCAGGCGCGGACGGCGTCGCGTTGGTGGCTCCAGCAGGAGAGATCGACGGCGGGTTGTTCGCCGCTGGCGAACCGTGCCAGCGAATCACCGATCAGGGGAGCGAACTTGAAGGCCTGGCCAGAGCCTCCGGCGAACAGACTCAGCTTCGGGGTGAGCCGGTCGAGAACGAAGTTCACGTCGCTGGCCATCGAGTACGGGCTGATCACGGTCTCCACCCGCTCCTGCACGCCCTCCAGTTCGTTGAACAGGAAGGTGTCGAGCAGTTCCACCAGGCGTGCTGGTGGCTCGGTGACCATGGCGTTGGGTTCGGCGACGCGCAGCTCCTGCGGGGCCCAGTCGATGCCGGCCTTGATCCTTGGGCGGCCATCTGCTGTGTGGCTGAGCACTGGGAAGCCGTAGTAAAGACCACCGTCATCGCCGCGTTCCTGCTGGAAGCAGAACCACTGCGGGTACCGATCGGCCAGCGCCGGGTCGACGGTGTAATGGGCCCAGAGCATCGGCCACACCTCCAGCTTGGGAGCCAACCCCAGGGGGGCCAGCAACAGCTGGCTCCAGATCCCGCAGGCCACCACCAGCTGTCCGGCGGCGATGTGTGCGCCGCTTTCCAAGGTGACGCCACCGCCATCGGGATCGAGGCCCGCCACGGGGCAGTGCTCGATCAGCTGATGGCCGGCGTTGCGAGCGGTGTTGATCCAGTGGCTCACCACCTTGTCGCTGCGCACGGCACCGGCGGTGGGTTCGAACAGTCCGGTGAAGCCCGCCTTCGGCTTCAGCGGGAAGCGGGCAGCGATCTGGTCGGCATCGAGGGCTTCGTAGGGAATGCCCTGATCGTCCATGACCCGACGGGCTCCGGGGATCGATCCCTCAATCGTTTCTTCATCCCAGCTTTCGCCGTAGAAGAGCAGGCCGTGGGTTTCCCTCAGTTGTGCGCCAGCGTGGCTTTCTTCCTCGCGCCAGAGGCGATTGGCTTCCTGGGCTAGACGGCAGAGCACCGGGTCGGAGTACATCTCCCGGAACATCCGGGTTTCGCCGTAGCTGCTGGCCTTGGCGTGGGCCAGGGTCTGGGCTTCCAGCAGCACCACATCGCGGATGCCCCGGCGCGCCAGAGATGCAGCGCAGCTGAGGCCCGCCATGCCGCCGCCGACGATGACGACCGCCGCTTGGGTCGGAAGGGATGGTGGGGTCATTGGCCGTCTCCGAAGCTCAGTCCGATGGGTTTGCGTTCGCGTTCAGCCGCCACTTCCTCGAGGGCGGCCCCCACGGATAAGCCTTGCTCGCGTTGATTGAGATAGTCACTGGCCCGCTGCCGCACTTCGCTGCGCACAAAGGCGTAGACATCCTCTGCACCGGCGTGCTTCCAGGCTTCGGGTGAGAAGCGTTCGATGGAGTCGGCAATCACGGCACCGGCATTCACCAGCGGATCCGGCAGCACGCGAATGCCACGGCGACGCAGATCATCGGCGAGTTGAGGCGTCTGAAACGGAGCATTGGCTGCTGGAACCACAGACTTCACGCGCAGGGCTGAAGCGATCTCGGTGGTGATTAGCCCGGAAATAGAGCAGGGGAGCAGCAGATCCAGTTTCAGCTCCCACCACGGGCAGTCGAGTGGCAGGGGGGTCGCACCGACGAAGCCGGCGCGTTCCCGGTGGACATCCACGGTGAACACCGTCCAGCCATGGTCAACAAGATCCCGGGCCACGGTGCCGCCGACCGCACCGCAGCCATGCACGAGGGCTCGGCCAGGGCTGGCGTCCTTCAGCGCTTGTTCCAGCACAGCTTCCACGGCGCCGAGGGTGCCGTGGGCGGTGGCGGCACTGGCGTCCACCGGGCTGCCGACCGCTGCCAGCACGTGGGGGGTGAGCGCCGTCAGGCGTTCCATGTCCTCCAGGCTGGTGTTGAGATCGCAGCCTGTGATCATGGCGCCATCAAGCGACTCCAGCAGCTCGGCGGTGACGCTGATCAACTCATCCTTCACGGCAGCGGGTTCAGCGGCCCGGGCCACGATCTTGCCTCCGGCGAAACCGGTGCCGTAAAGATCGTGTTTGTGGGTCATCAACCCTGCCAGCCGCTGTCCGTCGGCGATGCAGGCCTCATCGCTGGGGTAGTTAAGAAGGCGCAGGCCCCCGTTGGCGGGTCGCTTGGCATCGGTGTCTTCCGCCACTACAAACACCGAGAGGTGGTCGGAGACGTGTTCCGCCAGCACCGACACCGTCGGCGCTGCTGTCTTGCCACTGCTCATCAGGCCACCTTCTCCATCATTTGGTGGTGTTCGACGTAATCCAGACTCCATTCGCTGGGAGCGTCGGCGATGCGCTGCTGCAGGCGCTTGAACACGGTGTCTGCTGCGGCCTCGCCAGCGGCACCGGCAAAGCTGTGGCGGCTCCAGCTGCGGATCGTCGCCATCAACCCAGCGGCGAAAGCGTCCGTGTCACCGTTTTCGTTCCAGCGGCGGCGGTAGGGGCATTTCACGTAAACCGTGCGCTCATCCACAAGGCGCAGACCATTGCGGTAGGGCGCCGAGCTGGTGTCCTTCAAGGGAGCCATGAACTCCTCAGGGGATTTGTAGAAGTTCAGAACTGTTCCGTTGCGGTACTGCTCCTCGCTGATCAGGCCTTCGTCCGCCATGCCACGCCAAATCTGGTGCAGCTGGTCATGCACGTTGCGGGTTTCGCCGCCGTTATGGCCGAGATAAAGGCCCGCTTCGTCACGGGAGAGGTTCACGGTCAGTAGTCGGCCGCCCACCTTCAGCTCGCGGCTGCGCAGCTCAAGGATGTGGGTCCAATCCTGCATCGCCTGGGTGGTGAAGCGCTGGAGCGCGTCGGCATCACCGGAGGCCAGCACATGGGTGTGGCTGTCGAGGGGGCCAGGGGAGGTGCTCAGCCAATGCATGGCCGTGGCGGAGAAGCCGAAGCTCACGCTGTTCGGCGCTACAGAGGGCTCGTAGAAGCTGCGGGCACTCACCAAAACGGTTGGCTTCGGATCGCGGGGGATCTGCAGGGCCAGGTTGTTGGCCAACGCAATGTTGTCGTTGCTTGGCAGGTCGTTGCCGATCAGCGTCAGGTGGGCCTTGGGCTGGTTGGCATGCAGGCGATCCAGCACCTGATTCCAGAGCCCGACTGCGGTGCCACCGTCGGCAGCCCCGTAATCGATCAGGACATGGCTGTCAGTAACAGCCAGTTGATTCACACAAGTCAGGGCCCAGTCGGAGGCGGCTTCGATGCAGAGGAGAGCGCCTTCGGTCTGCGCGCTGTAACCCGTGGTCATGGCGATGGCCATGGACCTCGTCAGCGTCAAGTTCCACCGTACAGACTGAGTCTTGTTCAGGCTTGCGATTCGCCTGGTCGGGTGGGATCAGTTCGCCTTCAGCAGTTGGCGCAGTTGCGGTTCCAGCAATGTGAAGGCTCGCCCCCGATGGCCGTGACTTTTCTTCTCCTTCAGTGACATTTCAGCGAAGGTACGGCCGGTGCCGTTCACTTCGAAAATCGGGTCGTAGCCAAATCCCTTGTCGCCACGCGCTGTTTCGGTGATGCGTCCTTCACAGCGGCCTTCCACCTCAAGCAGAACCGTGCCATCGGGAGCCGCCACGCACAGCGCTGCGCAGAAGCGGGCCGTGCGGTCCTGCTGGTCTCCCAGAGCCTTCAGCAAGCGCGCAATCCGTTCCGGGTCGCTTGGGGCGTAGCGGGCCGAATGCACCCCAGGTGCCCCATCGAGGGCATCGACACTGAGGCCCGAGTCATCCGCCAGTGCCCATTCACCTGTTGCAGCAGCAACGGCCAGCGCCTTGATCCGGGCGTTGGCGGCAAAGGTGCTGCCGGTTTCCTCCACCTCCAGACCCTGAGGTTGCGGTCGTACCAGCAGGGGCAGATCGCTGAGCAGTCCTTCGAATTCCCGGATCTTGCCCTGGTTTCCGCTGGCGATGACCAGTGTGCGCGTGCTCATGCTCAGGCCGCCTCCGCAAAGCTGCGGGCCCAGGCCAGCACTGCTGCCACCCGGTCAGCATCGGGTGCTTCGCAGTAGAGCCGCAGCAGCGGCTCGGTGCCCGAGAAGCGCAGCATCAACCAGTAACTGGCTCCCAGCCTCAGTTTCACGCCGTCGGTGGTGATCACCTCCTGCACCGGCATGCCTGCGATCTCCTGAGGGGGTGTGGTTGCCAGCAGCGATTCGAGGCGGCGGCGGGACTCCATGTCGGCCAATCGCAGATCGAGACGGTCGTAATGGCTTGCGCCGCCGCAGCGTTGGCGCAGCGCTTCCATCCGTGCGCCCAGGGGTTGACCGCCCTGCACCAAGGCTTCCAGCACCAGCATTGCTGCAAACAGGGCATCCCGTTCCGGCAGGTGCATGCCAAAGCCAACGCCGCCGGACTCCTCTCCGCCGATCAGCACCTCTCCGGCCAGCATTTCCGAGGCGATGTATTTGAAACCGACGGGCAGCTCCAGCACCTCACGGCCCAGGTCCTCCGCCACCAGGCGCATCAGATCGGAACCACTGACGGTTTTCACCACAGATCCCGGCAGGTTGCGGGTGCCTGCCAGGTGATCGATCAGCAGGGGCATCAGCTGCTGGGTGCTGCAGAAGTTGCCTTGCTCGTCCACAGCGGCGATGCGGTCGCCATCGCCGTCGAACACCAGGCCCACGGCGGGCTGGCCCCGTTGGCTGCAGGCCTGCACGGCTGCGATCAGTTCCTTCAGGTGAGGTGCAAGTGGCTCCGGAGGGCAGCCCCCGAACAAGGGATCACGGTTGCTGCGGATCTCCGACACGAGACCGTCGACGTCGGTGCCCAGCAGGTCCTGCACACATCCGGCTGCGGAGCCGTGCATCGGGTCCACAATCACCCTCAGCCCCATCGATTTCAGCCCTGCGCGGATCCCCTCCAAATCAAGTTTGCGACGCAGGCCTTCGAGGTGCTCGCTGCGGCCATCGAAGCGTTCCAGTTCGCCGGCGACTGGGACGCTGACCGCTCCAGCGGCCAGTCGCTCTTCCACGGCTGCGGTGAAGTCGCCCTCGACCGACCCCCCAAACGGACCCTTGATCTTCAAGCCAAGCCATTCCGGTGGGTTGTGGCTGGCGGTGATCACCAGGGCCCCGAGGGCCTGGCGTTCCACCACAGTCCAGCTGCAGGCTGGGGTTGGAACGGCTGAGCTGGTCAGTAGGGGTGTGAGGCCGACTCCGCGGACGGCGGATGCAATCGCTTCGGCCAGTTCCGGTGCCAGGAAGCGACGGTCATAGCCGATCACCACGGTGCGGCTCTTCAGTCCTGCCGGTGCCTGATAAGCGAGCTCCTGCGCTGAGGCTGCCGCGACGGGCAGCAGCCGTTCCACGGTGATGTCCACACCAAGGATTCCCCGCCATCCGTCAGTGCCGAAGCGGATGGGTGCTGCAGCCAGAGGGAGGGGAGGCGACGCCATGGGATGCCTGTGCTGCATGTGGATCTAGCAGCCGGCCGCCGTAACGTCGGCGGATGGGTGACACCCCTTCCGTTGACAAGCCACTCAACGACAGACTGCTGCGCAGTTGGACTCGTTGTCGCCGCCGCGCCTGGCTGGATCGCCATGGTGACCCCGCTCTGCGCGTTTACACAGCCCACAGGACGCTTCAGCTCGACGATCAGCAGCGCAGCTTCGTGGCCTTGCTGCCGCGCAAGCCAGGTCATGGCATCGACGCCTGTGCACGCGGTGATGCGGGGGTGGTTGGCCTGCGATTGACGGGTTTCACCGTGGATGGACACCGTCTCGAAGCCCATCCGGTGTTGTTACAGCGTCAGTCAGGCCAGAGCCGATGGGGTGATTACAGCTACAAGCCGGTGCTGGCCCGCCAGGGGAGACGTCTTACACGCGAGCATCGCCTGCAGCTGGCACTTTCCGCCCGGCTGCTGTCGGATCTTCAGCAGGCTCCGGTGACCCATGGCTTGGCTCTCGCTGGAGCGGGTCGGCGCTTGGAAAAGGAAACGGTTGCTTTAGGTGACAGCCTGCAGCGCCAGCTGGATGAAGCCCTGCGCAAGCTGGCGGCCGACCTGGAACGGCCTACGCCTCCACCATTGGCGGCTGATCGGCGCAAATGCACCCTCTGCAGTTGGCGGGGTGTCTGCAATGCCGAAGCCCGTCGGGAGGGACACCTCAGTGAGGTCAGCGGCATCGGCGCCAAGCGCCGGGACATGCTGCTTGAACTCGGTATCGACAGCCTGAAGACGCTGGCCGATGCGGACCCAGTCGTACTGGAAGCGCACTTGAAGCACTTCGGCGAACAGCATGGTGCTATGGCGGCACCGCTGGTGGCCCAGGCTCGGGCGCAACGGGATGGACAGGTGGAGTCCCTGCTCCCGTCGTCTCCCGCACTGCCGGAACTGGTGGATGCTCCCGGGGTGCTGCTCTATGACATCGAATCCGACCCGGATGCTCGCGACGACTTTCTGCATGGATTCGTGCGTCTGTCTCGGGATGGGAACGGCAGCTGGGCCCTGGATAGCGCCACCTATCACCCCTTGCTGGTGCTGCAGGAGCATGGTGAAGCCCGTTGCTGGAAGCGTCTCAGTCGCTTCCTGGCCCACTATCCCGATTGGCCGGTGCTCCACTACGGGGAGACGGAATCCCTGGCGTTGCGCAAGATGGCGCAGCGCCAGGGTGTGTCTGAGGCGGATCAACAGGCGTTGCGGCATCGACTGGTGGATGTGCACGCCCGCCTACGCCTTCACTGGCGGATGCCTCTCAACAGCTACGGCTTGAAAACCGTGGCGGATTGGCTGGGGTTCCGCTGGAGCCAGGTCGGGGTGGATGGCGCTCGGGCTCTGCTCTGGTGGAGGCAGTGGCGAGGGACCGGTCGTCGCGATCGTGGACCGGTTCAAGCCTTGCGCTGGATCTTCACCTACAACCGGGATGACGGCATGGCCACCTGGGCCGTGGCCGCCTGGATGTTGGCTCAAGATCGCTCTCTTCAGTCCCCCATCGGTGGATCACAGAACCCTCCGGGCCGTTGAAGCGTGATCGGGATCGCCTCGGCGCCGGCTTCCAGCCTCTCGGCATCAAGGGCCTGGCGTCGCACCAGGGCTAGACCGAACCATTGGCCTGACTGCGGGTTGCGTGCTGCGCTGGTGATCACACCGGCCCGCTCGGCGTTCAGGCTCAAGCGGTCGCCGCTCTTCAGTCGAGGCTCCTCAAAGGCTGTGGTGCTGCGCCAGCTGCGCAGTTGCTGTTTCACGCCACCACGGGACGCGAGCTTGGCCACGGTCTCCTGACCGAGGTAACAGCCTTTGTCGAGTTTCACCCACTGGGCTAGGCCCAGTTCAAAGGGATTGGTGTCTCCGTTGAGCTCCGCATCGCTCAGCGGCCAGCCCTCCCGCAGTCGCCAGGCTTCCAGCTGCTGCGCTGAAGCCGACGTCGATTCATTCCAGGCCGCTGGGGGCTCTGCGCCGTCATCCAGCCAAAGCACCGCTTCTGTTGCCGATAACTGTCCCTGTTGAAGGCGCTGCAGCCGGCGCTGATCCCGTATCGGGCCCAGTCGCACCCGGTCGGCCGGAAAGATGACCCGATCGAAACCCTGTGTCACGAGCTCGGGGTTGCCGTGCAGCACCAGCACATCGGCTCCTGTGTCATCCAGTTGGATCTCCAGCAGAGCCTGCACGCGGCCCGTGGCATTCAGCCAGCAGGCCGGAATCAGTTCGCCCTCGCTGGCACTATTCACGCTTGCGCTGGTCTGGCCGTGCAAAAAGCCGGCGCAGCCGCTGCCCTCGAGTCGGAGGAGCGGGAAGGTGGCGTCCCAGATCAGGCTGTCCATCGCTTGCATTGCTGTCGTCACTGGGTCAGTTCTGCGGCGCGGGCCGCGATCTCGCTCAGGCGAAACAGGCTCATCAACTGAAGTCCTGCGGCCTCCATCGCTTCGGCTCCGCCTTCCTCGCGGTCGACGATCGTCACCACGCGTTCCACGCTGTAGCCGGCCTCTTTGAGTTGGTTGACAGCCTTGATGGACGACCCGCCTGTGGTGACCACGTCCTCAAGCACCGTTACCCGCGCCCCCGCTGCAGGCAAAGGGCCTTCGAGCCAGGCGCCGGTGCCGTGGCCCTTCGCTTCCTTGCGAACGATCAGTGCATCCAGGGCGCGTCCCTGTTGGGCGGCGGCCATGGCGACACCGCTCACTAGAGGATCAGCTCCCAGGGTCAGCCCGCCCACGGCCGCGGCGTCCGCTTCCACCAGCGCCAGCATGGCGGGGCTGAGCAACGCCAGGCCACTGCCGCTGAGCGCCACGGGTTTGCAGTTCACGTAATGGTTGCTGCTGCGGCCGGAAGCGAGGGTGAACTGTCCATGCCGATAGGCCTCTTGGGCCAGGCGGTTGAGCAGGACATCACGGTCCATGGTCGTGTCGGAACGATCGGACATGGGGACTGGTGCACAGCGGATCCTCTGCCTAGTTTGCGCGCAGTGGTGTCTGGTCCCCTGTGAATCGGCAACGGTTGGGAGTGCTACTGGTGTTGCTCACGCTGGGTGCAGTCCCGGCTGTGCAGTCACGGCCGGTGATCTGTTCAACGACCCTGGAAGCGCCTCCACCTGCTCAGGAGCCTGGAATGCCGGTGGAGGTGACCCGTTGCGCACCGGTGCAGTCCACGACTGCTCTGGTTGAGGAGCGTTTCTATACCTGGACCGCTCCCTTCGCCAGTGGCGTTGACCTGTTGCATCAGGTCACCGATGTGCTCGGGATCGCAGTGGGAGGCGTTCAGGGCAACCGATTCATGGGTTTCGGCTTCCCCGATCAGACGATCATCTGGGATGGCACGGCGCTTGAGAACACGTATGCAGTTTTGCTCGAAGAGCAGAGCGACCCTGTGCCCTGGCGCACCGTGGACATCTTCAACGGCTTTGACGGCAGCCTTGCGGATGACGCTCGGCCCTCTGTTCCGGAGAGAGCAACAGCTGACACCACCTTCCCGCCGGTGCGTGCCCTGTGGTAAGACCACCGACCAAGGGGGGTCTAGCAATCTGGTGAATGCAGCGAACTCATAATTCGCCTAAGGCGGGTTCGATCCCCGCGACCCCCATCACATTGGATTGATGCGCACCCTGCTGCTGATCGCGCTGCTGGTTCTTCCGGCTCTGTTCGCAGCGGCAGAGGTGGCGCTGCTGCGTCTGCGTCCTAGCCAGGTGCAGGAGCTCACGGAAGAGGGTCGCCCCGGCGCACAGTCGGTGCAGCGCCTGCAGCGGCGGCTGCGCATCGCACTGCTGATGACCCAGTTCGGAGCCTGCCTGTCCCTGGTGGCTCTGGGCTGGATTGGTCGAGGCTTCGGTCAGCGCTGGTGGCCCCTGGGGATGCCCTCCGGACGCTGGTGGGACCTGGTCTGGTTTCTGTTGCTGGTCGTGCTGGCGACGCTGGTGGCTGGATTGTTGCCCAGGGCCTGGGTGCTCAGCCGTCCAGAAATGGCCGCCCTGCAACTCGGCCCTGTGCTGGAGGGTGCGATCCGGGTGATGCGCCCCGTGCTCTCGGCTCTGGATGCATTGGCTGCGTTGCTGCTGCGTTTGGCCGGGCTGAACCAACGCTGGGATCAACCGGTGCCTGCCCTGACAGCGGGTGAGCTGGAGACGCTCATCGAAAGCGGAGCTGTGACCGGTCTCAAGCCCGATGAACGCAACATCCTCGAAGGGGTTTTCGCTCTGCGAGACACCCAGGTGCGGGAAGTGATGGTGCCGCGCTCGGGCATGGTCACGCTGCCTGTGGAAGTGCGCTTCGCGGAGTTGATGGAAGCGGTCCACCGCACGCGTCACGCCCGATTCCCAGTGATCGGTCAGTCGCTGGATGATGTGCGCGGCGTGCTGGATCTGCGCCATCTGGCCGAACCCATTGCCCGAGGTGAGTTGCGTGAGGACTCATGGCTGGAGCCCTATCTCACCCCGGTGGAGACCGTGTCTGAGACCAGCAATCTCGCAGATCTGCTCGCGATCATCCAGTCAGGACATCCCTTCCTGCTCGTGGTGGATGAGCATGGTGGCACCGAGGGTTTGGTCACGGCTGCGGACCTCACTGGCGAGATCGTCGGCGATGAACCCGAAGATGAAACGGATGAACCCGACTTGCTGCCAGTGGCGGAGCAGCCGGGAACCTGGTCAGTGGCTGGGGATCTCGAAATTGTCGAACTGAACCGGCAGTTGCAGCTGGATCTGCCGGAAGCCGACGACCATCACACGCTGGCTGGCTTCCTGCTGGAACGCCTTCAGCACATTCCTTCTCCTGGCGAGGCCCTCAGTCACGGAGGCCTTCAGTTCGAGATCGTGTCGATGGCCGGTCCGAGAATTGCGCGGGTCTATCTCGTGCAAACAGAGGAACCCGAAGCGCCTCTGGATCCTCACAATCGGGAACAGGGCGCGACGTAAACCGCTGGGTTTCGCAGCGATCACCGATAATCAGCCGGTTCGCGCAGCCGCACTGATGACCGACCCCATGGTTCCGGTGAAGGTCGGTGTGATCGGGATTGGCAATATGGGCTGGCATCACGCCCGTGTGCTCAGTCTTCTCAAGGACGCGGAGCTGGTCGGTGTCGCTGACCCGGATGCGCAACGTGGTTCCTTGGCCACCGAACAATTCGGATGCCGCTGGTTCGCTGACTACCGCGACATGCTCAGTGAGGTGGAGGCGGTGTGCATCGCGGTGCCGACGCTTCTGCATCACCCGGTGGGTCTGGCCTGCCTTGAAGCGGGATTGCATGTCCTGATCGAAAAGCCGATCGCCGCCAGCCAGGAGGAAGCCGCAGCACTTAGCGAGGCTGCCAGTCGTGTCGGCAGGCTGCTCCAGGTCGGACACATCGAGCGCTTCAACCCTGCCTTCCGTGAACTCACCAAGGTGGTGGCCAATGAGGAAGTGGTGGTGCTCGAAGCCCGGCGTCACAGTCCTCACGCTGATCGTGCCAATGACGTGTCGGTGGTGCTCGACCTGATGATTCACGACCTGGATCTCGTGCTCGAACTCGCCGGTTCGTCGGTGGTGCATTTGGCTGCGGCTGGAGGTCGCAGCGCTGAGGGGCCGATCGACTACGTCAACGCGACCCTCGGTTTTGAGAACGGTGTGGTGGCCAGCCTCACGGCCAGCAAGATGAGTCACCGCAAGATCCGCACCCTCAGTGCGCATTGCCGCTCAAGCCTGGTGGAAACCGATTTCCTCAACCACAACCTGCACATTCATCGCAGGGCCCATGAGTGGTACTCCGCGGATCACGGAGAGCTGCTCTATCGCAACGACGGATTCATCGAGGAGGTGAGCACCACCTCCATCGAGCCGTTGTATGCAGAGTTGGAGCATTTTCTCCAGTGCGTCAGAGGCCGCGAGACTCCAGCTGTGGATGGCCAGCAAGCGTCGCGAGCGTTGAAGCTGGCTGATCTGATCGAACAGGCTGTTGAGCAACCTGGCGTCGGCGTTCCGATTCAGTCCCCGATCTGATCTGGATCCGTCAGTTCAGCCCTGCTTGTTCGGCGAGCTCTCTTAGCGCCTGGATCTGCCACTGGCGGCATTCCGCTGGGGAAGATCGATAGAACTGCTCCCATGCCGTTGCCTTATGGAGGGGGTAGTCCTCTGTCGGCTGCTCGGGATGGGTGTCTCGCCAGCCCACACGCACGGCGTGTCCTATCACCACATCCAGGGCGATGTCGTCGTCGAAGCGCATGCTCGGATTTGCTGTGGCGAAGGCCATCAACGAGAGCAGGCTCTCGGTGCAGAGCTGGCGATATTCCGGAGCCCCGATGCGGCTGAGCAGGTGCTCCACCTGAATGGCGAAGTTTCGCTCTCCAGGCGTTTTTTCCAGCAGCAAAGCACTGGTGAGTCGGTTGCGGCGTTCCAGCTTGTCGCCAATCACCAGGCCGCGGCAGTGGTGGAGGAGTGACCAAATCCCGGCGTAGAACTCCTTGGGGACCTGTTGCAGAGATCCAAGACGAATGCGGTGCTGCAACCAGTTGCTACCGCCAGGGCGTTCGTCCAGGGGTTCCGGGATGTTCCATTGCACCTGTCCGCTTAGGTGAAGCAGCTCGCGGCGTTGTAGGGCTGCCCGGGCGTGATCGACGTCTGCCAGCACCGTTCGCAAGCGCAGACTGATCTGGTGAGGTGGTTCATCACAAAGGGCCTCAAAGGCTTCGTCCTGGCTGAGCTGGCGTTCACTGGCCAGCTCTGAGGTCAGCAACAGCAGTAGCTGACCGAGCTGGAATGTCAGAGATCCTCTGATCATGTCGGGCTCGCGTCGCGCGATGCCGTCGAGGGCCAGCAGCAGCTCCTGCTGCAACATCCGTTCCCGGCTGTCGATGCCGCAGGTGCGATCAATCAGAGCGGCGATGGCTTGGCTGGAGATAGGACTGACCAGCCGTGAGTCGCTGGTGTAGTTGCGCCCCACCACCACCTGTTTCTGGCGGCTGAGGAGATCGATCACGGCATCTTCCAGCTGTGGATGGATCAGACCGATGGCGCCGGCGCAGCGGCGCGCCACGTTCCAGTCCTCCTGCTTCAGTCCGCGCCGGTAAATCTCCTCCACAAGCGTGTTCAGCTCCACAGGCGCGCCTTGCGGGCTCGTGAGGATGGCCTGATGCCCCAACCGACGGGTGAGCAGTTCCAGCACCTCCGCCTGTTCCCGGAGGGAGTGGCTGCTCCAAAGCCTGCGTCGCAGCTCCTTCAGCGGGACGTCGTCCAGTTCTTGTTCCTGCGCTGCCGTGAGGTCGCTCAAGTCGGTGGAGTCCTGCAGCAGCTCCGCAGCCTGGCCTTCGGCAGTCGGGCTGAAACGGTCAAGCTCAGCGGGTAGCTTCTGCCACTGGGCTTGCTGAGCCAGGGTCTCCAGGTCGCCGAACTGCACGGTCACCCCTTCCACGCAGCCGCTCTGCAGCCGCGCGGTCAGCTCCAGCAGCAGTCTGCTGCTGCGTTCCAGTAGAGCGGCCTGCACGGGAATCAGCAGCAGTGGTGCGCCAGGACCTTGCCAGTGCCGTTGCAGCAGATGCAGTTCGTTGACGACCGTGTCCACGAGATGACGTGGGTCATGGCTCAGGAAGAAGGTCCCTTCCTCCAACACGGCGGGTAAGAACCCGAGAGTCTGGTCGCCTTGGCGATACAGGCGGGCTGTGACGGTGGTTTCAGGTCTCAGTGGTGGGTGCCCTGTAAGGCCGAGTGCGGCATCAGCGCCGACATATTCCAGCCGCTCCCTCAGGGCATCGGAGGGCAGCACCTTCAGGCCCGCATGGTTGGGCTCACTCACAGGCAGCCCCAGGCTCTGCAGTCGCTGGGCGACGACCGCGTCAGCGGGAACCAGCGCCACCAGCACGGCAGGGCTTCCCAGAGACCCCTGATGTCGCCGCCCGCACGGGTCAAGATCCTCGGCTTCGATCAACCCCTCCAGGAGCATCTCTCCAAGCCAGGCCAGGCTCTGGGTCCAGAGCAGCGGAACGTTCTCATTGGCGACACGCCGTTGGCTGCCGGGGTTGCGTCGTTCCAAGGCCAGCAGCTCTTCAGGAACGAGATACAGCTCAGGGAAGAGGCGCTGCCCATCGCGGTCCACCTGGAGCGCCTCCAGGCGCTGCCGCCATTGCCTGGCTTCGTCCCAGCGCTGCTCGCAGCAGGCAGTCATCAATTCGTAGGCCAGGAACAGGGGCCATTCCGATTCGATCCCTTCGAACTTGGCCAGTTCATCCCGTTCGTAGTGCAAACGGCTGATGTCCTCCACCACGGTCTGATGGCCGTCGCGGCGGAAGCGCTTGTAGCCGTAAGCGCCGCCGAGTTCACGCCGGATGCGTGCGCTGGTGCGCTCAATCAGGCCTGGGTCCTCCACAGCCCAGGCCGGATAGCCGATCACCGAGAGGCAGGCGCTGTCGACTTCTTTGCTGGCGGATTCCCTTGGCAGCAGGCCCTGGAGGGCCCGTCGCAGACGCACGACGGCGCCATGGGGGATCAGGACTTGGGTGCTGCCATCGCCGTGTTCGCCGTAGAGGTCGATGCCATCGAGGGCTTCGAGCGCTGCTTTGGCCATGCCGATGGAGCTGGCATTGCGCTCCGGCAGCCCGTGATTGCCCTTGTCGCCCCGTTCCCAGATGCCGTAGTCCGGCACCCGGTAAGCCCGGGACACGTAGTACACCAGGTTCTGAACAAAGGCCGCTTCGTGCCGGTTGTGGATCAGGGTGAGGCCGCTGCGGGTCAGTTGAGCCAGCTGCAGCAGGAACAGGGACGTGGCATCGATCTGCAGATGTCCCCAGCCGTCATCCGGAACCACGGGCTCCCCGCTGGCGCTGTCGTATTTGGCATGCAAGGCATCGAGTGGATCCAGGCTGCGCTTGAAGCGCTCCACCTTCCCGGCCTGGCGCATCATCGCGTTGAGTAATCCGCGCATCAGGTCCACCACGCGCTGCTCCAGCTCCCAGCTGCGCTGGCAGGGGCCTTTCATCCGGTGATGCGCCTTTGCCAGGCCCCACACACATTGAATCGAATAGACGCAGTCCCGGACCCAGGCATCGCCGTAATTGCCATGCACGGTGTGGGCTGTGCTGGCTGGCAGCAGTCCGCTGATCGGGTTCTGGCGCTGCAGCACCACGGCCTCGATCGCCTGATCCAGTTTGTTTAGCCGCTCCAGTTGTTGGGCTTGGTCTTCAGCTGTCGGCTGCGACAGAACCATGGCGTCAAGCGCGACCAGACCTAGATTCTCTCTTGCAGGCGATCCCTGGATGGAACCAATCACCACTGGTCCGCGCGATCAGCGCCGGTGCCGCGTGCTCGGCATCCCCATTGATGTCTGCCGGGATGTGTTCGCCGCTGCCATCGGTCTGCACAGCGATGGTGGTGGTCAGATCGTCACCCTCAATGCTGAGATGACGATGAATGCCCGTCGCGACAGCGATTTGGGTGCTGTCATTGAGGCTGCGGATCTTGTGGTGCCGGATGGAGCCGGCGTGGTCTGGGCTCTGGGACGGCAGGGCGTGAAGGTGCGCCGCAGTCCAGGGATTGAGCTGGCCTGGTCATTACTTACCTATGCCGCTGCCCATGGCTGGCGTGTTGCGCTGGTAGGCGCTTCCCCTGATGTGATGGAGCGTCTGCTGGATCGACTCAGCGTCCAGTTGCCTGATCTGAAACTTGTATTTGCTGAAAACGGCTATCAGCAGCCTTCGGACTGGCCTTTGTTGGAAGCACGGCTAAAAAGCCTCAGGCCCGATCTTGTGTTGGTGGCACTCGGGGTACCCAGACAGGAATTTTGGTCCTGCAGCCAGCGTCAGGGGTTGCCAGGACTCTGGATGGGTGTTGGAGGCAGTTTCGACGTCTGGTCCGGTCTGAAGCAACGGGCTCCCGAATGGACCAGTCGACTCCGGTTGGAGTGGCTGTATCGCCTCGTTCAGGAACCGAGCCGCTGGCGCCGGTACCTGGTGCTACCTCGTTTTGTCTGGACAGTGCTGCGCCGTGGAGAACGGCGCAGCTGAGGGCTTTAACGGAAGCCGACCGAGGCCTGCCACACGAAGGCCAGAAGCAGGAAGAACACAGGGATGATCGGCAGGATGTCGATCAGCGGACCGAAAGCTTGATAAGCCTCAGGAAGCTGGGCCAGCAGATCGAGGGAAAGTGCAGCCATCCCGGCAATAAACAGTCAGTGTGCGGACGCTACCACGTGTGATGAGCAGGAGAGGTCTCCTCCCAGGGAGCGAAATCCTCTGAAAAACAGCCGTCCTGAATCGCCTGGGCCATCGCCGTGGTGAAGCGGATCAGATGGGTGAGGTTATGCAGGCTGAGCAGGGTCAGCCCCAGCAACTCCTCGCTGCGAATTAGGTGATGCAGATAGGCGCGGCTGTGCTGGCTGCAGGCCGGGCAGGGACAGGTTGGATCCAGTGGCGAGTGGTCATGGCGGAACCGGGCATTGCGCAGGTTCCAGCGTTCTCCGCCCACCATGGCGGTGCCGTGTCGACCCAGCCGCGTGGGCAGCACGCAGTCGAACAGATCAATGCCGTTGGCGACAGCCACGCTCATCTCCCGAAGCGTGCCGATCCCCATCAGGTATCGGGGGCGATCATCCGGAAGCAGCGGCGTCACCTGGCGCACGATCTTGTGCATCTCCTCCACAGGCTCGCCGACGCTGACGCCGCCGATGGCGATGCCCGGGAGATCAAAGCTGGCGACGGCGCGGGCGCTGCGTTCGCGCAGGTGGGGGAAGCAACCGCCCTGAACAATGCCGAATAGAGCCTGATCATCGCGATGGTGCGCCTGCGCGCAGCGCTCAAGCCATGCGTGGGTGCGACGGCTTGCTTCCTCCACATCGTTTTCTGTGGCCGGATAAGGGGGGCACTGGTCGAAGGCCATGGCCACATCCGCCCCGAGCGCCATCTGAATCTCCATTGAGCGTTCGGGTGTGAGCAGGATGCGGCTGCCATCACGGGGGTTGCGGAAGTCCACGCCGTGGTCGTCAATCCGATTGAGGTCGCCAAGGCTGAACACCTGGAAACCACCGGAATCGGTAAGCATCGGTCCGTCCCAGTTCATGAAGCGGTGCAGTCCCCCAGCGGCTTCCACCACTGCTTCTCCCGGTTGGAGATGCAGGTGATACGTGTTGGACAGCACCATCTGAGCGCCCGTGGCGGCGAGCTGATCCGTGGTCACGCCCTTCACCGTGGCCAGGGTGCCCACGGGCATGAAGCGTGGTGTGGTGACGGTGCCGTGGGGCGTGGTGAAGCTGCCGCAGCGCGCCGCCGTGCGCTGGCATTGATCCGTGATTGTGAAGTCGAACACCCGCCTCTCCAACCAAGGTCTGAACCTACGGTGAGCGCATCCCCGTGCGGTCGACGTCCTGCGGTTGAGCTCTCCTTCCTGGCTGCGTGATCTGGCCGGTGCCTGGGTCTTCTACACCGTCCTGCCCGGCTGGATCTGGCCGGCGCCCCGCTTTGAGCGCATCGCACGGTTTGCCCCCTGGATTGGTGCTGTCATCGGCGGATTGATGGCCGGTCTCTGGCTTCTGCTCACGGCTCTGGGCTGGAATGTGCTCTCGGTGGCGCCGGTCGTGTTGGCCTTCGGTTTATGGCTCACCGGGGGACTGCATCTCGATGGCCTGATGGACACGGCGGATGGTCTGGCCGCGGGAGCGACTCGGGTGCTGGAGGCGATGGATGACAGTCGCGTCGGCGCCAGTGGTGTGCAGGCCCTGGTGATGGTGCTGCTGCTGCAGTTCGCGGCCCTCATGCGCTTGGACGCGACGGCGCCGGCGGTGTTGATCCTGGCTGCCGTGGCGGGGCGGGTTGCGCCGCTCTGGGCGATGGCGCGCTTCCGTTATCTGCGCAGTGAGGGAACGGCTGCGTTTCATCGCCGCCATCACCGCGGGCTGCGGGAAGGTTGGCCAACACTGCTGTTGCTGGCGGTGGTGATGGTGATGGCCCTAATGCTTCAGCCAGGTCTGCTGCCGCTGCTGGTTGTCGTGGTGCTGCTGGCTCTGGGCGTTGCCGTGTTGGTGGCGGAATGGCTGGGGCGTCGCCTGGGGGGGCACACCGGAGACACCTATGGCGCCAGCCTGATGGTGACGGAAACCCTGGTCCTGCTCCTCATGGCGGTGTTGTTGCCTTGGATGACCGCGGCAGCCTGAGCACAAAGGCGTTGCCCATGGCCGGCAGGGTCGGATCCAGTGTTTTCGGAGTGGTCTGCAGTGTGAGCGAGCCGCCAAGGTTCTCTGCCAGCTGTCGCGCCAGGGCAAGGCCAAGGCCGGATCCCGGTCGATCGGTGCTGCTGCTGCCCCGCTCCCCTTGCGCGAAAATCCGTTCTCGTTCCTCGTCCGGGATGGCCGGTCCTGCATCCCAGATGCAGATGCCGTGATCGAGCAGCGTCAGGCCCAGCGCGCACCCCGCTGGGCTGTAGCGGAAAGCGTTTTCCAGCAGGTTGGCAACGATTTCCGCCACCACGGCATCGGCTGCGGCGCGGGGTGCCTGCGTCCAATCGGGCCATTGCGATGGCCCATGCCAGGGTCGGCTCTGCAGGGTTGCGGTGGCTGATGCCCTCTGAATCAGCGGAGACAACAGGTCCGAGACGGTGAGATCAGGAGCATCCGCTGGCACGGGTGGAAGCAGCAGCGGTGTGGCGTTGTCTGCTCCGAGGCGTGGATCCGCCTGGCCGATGCGATCGAGAGACTGCAGGTAAAGGTTGAGCTGGGCCTGTTCCTGCATCAGGCTTTCCACCAGTGAACGGTGCTGATCGTCTGGCCCGAGACGACGCAGCAACAGCTGGGCGTAGGTCCGCAGGGCCGTCAGTGGGTTTCGCAGCTGGTGCACCACCAGATTCAGTTGATTGCGTTGCTGATCCAGCTGGTCGTGCAGACGACGGCGTTCCAGTTCGAGGCCAAGGATGCACGCGAGAGTGTCTGCGCATGCCTGAAGACGCGGGGCCTCATGGCTCTGGGGATTGGGCGATGGATGTTGCTCGGCACGCAAGACGCCCAACAGGTTCTGGTCGTGGCGCAGTGGGTACCAGCGGCGTTCCGGTGCTGCGCTGCGCAGGCTGGGATCATCCGAAATCGCTGGGGGCAGTGTCTTGTTGTGCGGCCATTGCGCCACAAGAGTCAGCGTGGGCGTCTCCTGCTGATCCCGTTCGGTGACATAAAGGGCCAGTCGTGCCAGGTCAGCATCAGCGGCGAGGAATTCCAGTTGCTGCTGCGCGAGTTCCAGAAACCGATCGGAGAGATGCATCGGCGGAACCGTGTTGCTGAATACAGACGACTGGCCGGCAGCTGATCCGACCTGCTTGCCAATTTGGGAAAAAGTCTTAAGATCAGATGAACGACAACAAGCACACCCTTCGGGCGGCCGTGCTTCTTCGTTGCTCCAATTGAGGTTGCGCTTTGCGCTCAACCGAGGTTACAGCAGAGGTTGATGTATCCCCTGTTGACGTCGATGTCATGTCGACGTGAGCCATGGAGTGAGTCCATACGCGATCCGGTGACCCTGGATCCCTTGATTCCTGTGCTGATGATTGCCGACGCTTGTCGCGAGGTGGTCACTGAAGGGCTGTGAGCAACAGCTCGGATGTTCAGCGCTCCCCCGTCCTCTCTCTTCACTCCCGTCCACGGGAGCCTTTCTCTCATGTCAAAGAAGCGCAAGCGGATCAGTCGTCGTCGCCTCGCTGGCCAGCGTGTTCTCGCGCATGTGCCCACCTTCAATCTGGAAACCGGTGAACACAAGCCTGTGACGGCTGCTCGCCGTTTCATCGCTGAGGGTGGCCTTGTGCCTCCGGCCCTGCTGTTCGTCCGTCGTAACGAGCACACCACCGACCGCTTCTTCTGGGGGGAGAAGGGTTTGTTCAGCGCTCAATACGCTGAGGAGAACCACTTCCTGTTCCCTTCGCTGCGTTGCATCGTCGACAAGGTGGGTGAAGAGGTCATCTTCGAGGGGCTGGAACTGGCTTCTGATGACTGGGAAGAGATGGAAGAGTACGAATACGCCTTCGTCTGATCATCAGCCGCTCTGACTGACGGACCCGTAGCGCCCAAGGCCTGGCTGGATTAATCCAGCCAGGCCTTTAAGGTTTGGACCATCGCCTGCTCCGCTTGCTGCGGGATCGCATGACCGCCCGGAAAGTTGATTAAGTCACAGTCGGTGGATGATCCCTGCTTCAGTTGCGTCTGCAAATTGACGGAAGCTTCCGGCGGGACGACGTCATCATTGAGACCATGCAGCAACAGCACTGGGGGGCGCACCTGGGGTGGCGTCCAGCTCGGATGGCCGTAGGCGCTGCAACCAATCACGCCGGCCAATGGCAGGTTGCAGCCTGCGTGCACGGCCATGGCGCCTCCCTGTGAAAAACCGATCAGCACCGTTCTTGACAGAGGAATCGGCGTTTGCTCGAGTGCCTCAAGCCGCTGCTGCAGTTGGGCAACGGCTGGGGTCACGGCCTGCCAATCGGCAGGGAACAAGCCGTACCACTGGCGTCCCATGCCGCCGGGATGGGGATTGGGTGCAGGCAAGCCAAGACAATCAATCGCGGCTGGCAGCTGTGCGCTCAGTGCAGCGCCGAGGGGCATCAGATCATCGGCATCGGCACCCCACCCATGCAGAAGCACCAGTCGCGCCGTTGCCGGAGGCGTGGCGGCGTGAAGCACGGAATCGGGCATGGGTGCGTGTCCTGCTGCTGCGTAGGTTGGCCCAAGGTCTGTTCCGTGTCCTGCTGCCATGGCTCCCACAGCGCTGCTGAGCGTTTCCGACAAGCGCGGACTGGTGCCGCTTGCCGAGGCTCTGCATCACCGTTTTGGCTATCAGTTGCTGTCCAGCGGTGGCACGGCCAAGGTGCTTCAAGACGCCGGCCTTCCTGTGACGAAGGTGGCTGATCACACCGGTGCACCTGAAATTCTGGGTGGCCGCGTCAAGACCCTCCATCCCCGCATCCATGGCGGAATCCTGGCCCGACGGGGCGATGCGGCCCATGAGGCGGATTTGGTTGCTCAGAACATCGATCCGATCGATGTGGTGGTGGTCAACCTTTATCCATTCCGCGAAACGGTCGCCGATCCCGCTGTCAGCTGGGACAAGGCCATTGAGAACATCGACATCGGCGGTCCCACCATGGTTCGCTCAGCGGCCAAGAACCACGAGCATGTGGCGGTGCTCACCGCCCCGGATCAGTACGACAGGGTCCTGGCAGCATTAGAGGTGTCTGGCGGTGCACTCAATGCTTCGGTCCGCCGGCAACTGGCGCTTGAGGCATTTGCGCATACAGCGGCCTATGACGCGGCCATCACCCGCTGGATGCAGGCCCGACCTGAACTGGATCTGGAGCCAGAGACATCGGCCGCGGCTCTGCCCTGGCTGGAGGCGCTCCCCCTGCGTCAACAGCTTCGCTACGGCGAAAATCCGCATCAGAAGGCTGGCTGGTACAGCGCTGAGACATCCGGCTGGGGTGGTGCTGTGCAGTTGCAGGGCAAGGAGCTGAGCACCAACAACCTGCTGGATCTGGAGGCGGCTCTGGCCACGGTGCGTGAATTCGGTTACGGCAGCGGGGGACTGCATCCCGCCAGTCGTGCTGCTGCGGTGGTGGTCAAGCACACCAATCCCTGTGGTGTGGCCGTTGGTGATGGCACAGCTACGGCGCTCACCCGTGCGTTGGATGCCGATCGGGTCAGTGCCTTCGGCGGCATCGTGGCTTTGAACGGGTGTGTGGATGCTGCCGCAGCCAAGGAACTCACCAGTCTGTTCCTGGAGTGCGTCGTCGCCCCTTCGTTTGCACCTGAGGCCCGCGAGATCCTGTCGGCCAAGGGCAACCTGCGCTTGCTGGAGCTGGCTCCCGAAGCCATTGATGCGGCTGGGCGCGATCACGTCCGCAGCATTCTTGGCGGAGTGCTCGTTCAGGACCTTGATGACGAACTGGTCACACCTGACGACTGGACCGTGGCCACCGACCGTGCGCCCACGGCGACGGAGCGGGACGATCTCTGCTTCGCCTGGCAGCTGGTGCGACATGTGCGCTCCAATGCGATCGTCGTGGCACGCGATGGTCAGAGCCTCGGGGTGGGAGCCGGCCAGATGAACCGGGTGGGTTCGGCCCGAATTGCTCTCGAGGCTGCTGGCGCTCGGGCCAAAGGTGCTGTTTTGGCCAGTGATGGATTCTTCCCGTTCGATGACACGGTTCGCCTGGCCGCTGAACACGGCATCACCGCTGTGATTCATCCCGGTGGCAGCAAGCGAGATGACGATTCAATTCGGGCTTGCAACGAACTGGGCGTGGCCATGCTCCTGACGGGACGCCGCCATTTCCTGCATTGACGCGATCATTGCTGCGCTCGCCCGGGCATCAGCCCGGGGTGTTGCAGTTCTAGGGTCATTGAAATCCATGTGATCTTTGATGCCTGCGACCCTGTCTTTTGGCCTCAACTTCGTTCATCCCTTGATGATGTGGTCGCTGCTCGCCGCAGGCGGTTACGCCATGTATCTGGGCATCAAGGCCAAAAAGGTCCGAACCGGCACGGCCGAACAACGCAAGGCGTTGCTGCCCGGAAAGTTTGCTCAGCGCCATTACCTCTGGGGCAGTGCCCTGCTTGCCTTCATGGTGTTCGGCACCATCGGCGGCATGGCCGTCACCTACCTCAATAACGGCAAGCTCTTTGTCGGCCCCCACCTGCTGGTGGGCCTGGCGATGACCGCCATGATCGCTGGCGCTGCTGCATTGTCCCCATTGATGCAACGCGGCAATCTGATTGCCCGCAAGGCTCACGTCGGACTGAATATGGGCCTGCTCACCTTGTTCCTCTGGCAGGCGGTCAGCGGTATGGAGATTCTCAACCGCATCTGGGAAAACCGCTGATTCAGTTCATCTGCTGAGGTTTCAGTGCAGAAACCCCCTTCATCGATGGAGGGGGTTTTTTGATGGCGTTGATGATGCAGGGATCAACTCAGTTGGCGGCTAAGTGGTCTCGAGGCCGTTGAAGAGCTCTTGGTGCACCGCAAAGGTGTGATAAAGCGATGTGCCATCTTCCGGCTGAAGCTTCCGGCCATCGCAGGTGTAAGCGATGGAACAGACGAGATTTCCATGCCAGGCGATGTGGTCATCACTGTGTGACTGAGACCAAGACATCATTTCTGCAAAATCAATTGCGAGGTGCGCCCCGATTTTTGTGCAGGCTTTGCAGAGTTTGTAGAGGGCAGGAGGCTTTGAAGCTAGTGAGAGTGACTGCCTCAAAGACAATTCATTGAACACACCGGTGTAGCGGATGTAGTCAATGATTTCCGTTTCATCATCGCTGAGATCGGCCTTCAGCAACGCCGCTTCAAACCGTTCTGGATCGAGGCTGGGTCTGGGCGCGACCGACATGGGCAATCAGAAGGCGGCCCGACGCCGGGGGGGACATGCCAACCCGTGGCTGGCATGAAAGTCTTCCTGGACTTTCCAGGTGAGTCGACGAGAAATCTGGCGCACGATTTGGCGGAGCAGATGATCGCCGCTGGATTGGACCAGACGGTCGGGAAGCATGGTGATCACGCGAGGCAAGGCCACCCAGACCGTCAGATCCAGAGTCCAGCTCACCCAGGTCTGCGCGAGGCCTGAGGGATCCAGCTGATCATTCACCAACCCAAGGCTGGCCTGGAAGTCAACGTCGTACAACTTGGCCAGGCTGGGATCAAGATCCGGCAGCGCTACCGTCTCGATGGCGTATTGGTCGTTGTCCCGGGGCAGCAGACGCAAGCCGATGGTCGGCTCCACCTCGAATCCGAAGTTGCCGAAACGTCCCAGGGTGAGGGCATAGGCCTGGGCGTCGATAGCTTCCACGTCCATGGGAGCGGCGCAACGACGAAACCAGCCTTCGTGTTGATCGAGATAAGCCGAGACCGTCTGGGGATCAGCCCGCATTTCCATGCGGTCACTGAAGTGACTGCGGTAGCAGCGCACCTGGGGGTCTTGGTCCTGGCGAGAGCGCAGGGTATCGGCTGATGGTCTCGACAAGAGCAGCACGGATGGGAGTCCCTGGCGGGTCAGTCGCACAAGGTGAACTAATGTAAAGCGCTTGGGTCGTCAGTTCTCATCGCTGAGCGCAATCAAGCGTTGGATCACGTGTTCCACCACGCGATCGGGTGTGGATGCACCCGAGGTGATGCCCACGTTGATGGGGCCACTGGGTAAGAAGTTGTGGTCGCGGGTCAGGTCCTCGCCCAGTGGTTTGTGCTCAATGCTGTTGTCTTCGCTGATCCGTTCCGGCGTGTCGATGTGGAAGGAGCGAATGCCGCGACTGATCGCGATTTCCTGCAAGTGGGTGGTGTTGGAGGAGTTGTAGCCGCCGATCACGACCATCAGGTCCAAGGGTTCATCCACGAGCGAGAACATGGCGTCCTGGCGCTCCTGGGTCGCATCGCAGATGGTGTTGAAGGCCAGAAAGTGTTCGTTTAGCTGAGTCGGGCCGAACTTGCTGAGCATCGTTCGCTCGAACAGCCTGCCGATTTCCTCGGTTTCACGTTTGAGCATCGTGGTCTGATTGGCCACTCCCAGGCGTTCCAGATCGCGGTCGGGGTCAAACCCAGGTGAGCAGGCCTTGGAGAAGCGGGCCATGAAGCTGGAGCGCTCGCCTTTGCCAAGGATGTAGTCGGCAACAATCTGGGCTTCCTCCAGATCAAGAACCACGAGGTAAGTCCCGGCGAACGAACTGGTGGCCAGTGTCTCCTCATGCTTCACCTTGCCGTGAATGATCGAGGTGAACGTGTGCTTCTTGTGTTTCTCGACGGTGTTCCACACCTTCGACACCCAAGGACAGGTGGTATCCACGATGTGGCAGCCCCGTTCGTTGAGCAGCTGCATCTCCTGCACCGTGGCGCCGAAGGCGGGAAGAATCACCACATCGCCGTTGGTGACGCCAGAAAAATCCTTGACGCCATCCTCAACTGGGATGAACTGCACGTTCATCTCGCGCAGGTGATCGTTCACCGAAGGGTTGTGGATGATCTCATTGGTGATCCACAGGCGCTCGCTGGGGTAGTGCTTGCGGGTTTCGTACGCCATGGCGACGGCTCGTTCCACGCCCCAGCAGAAGCCGAAGGCTTCGGCTAGGCGCACATTCAGGCGGCCATGGCTGAGCTTGTAGCCGTTTTCGCGGATGGATCCGATCAGACCGCTCTGATAGGCCTGCTCAAGGCTTCCCGCCACTTCCTCGGCCCGTCCGAACCCGCGTCGGTTGTAACGGTCGGAGTGATGCAAGGAGCGCTTGAAGGCGTGGGTATCCATGGGCGCGGCGGCAGTTCGGTGACTCTATGGGCTGTGGGCCATGGTCGTCTTCATGGAATGACCAGGGCGAGGTCATTCCCATGGGAGTGACCATTAGAAAACCCCGACCCGTGAGGGCCGGGGTTGATGGGTTCACGTGATGAACCTCAGTTGCCGGCAGAGGCGAAATCGGGATAAGCCTCCATTCCGTGCTCGCCGATGTCGAGACCGTTGATCTCTTCTTCTTCGGTAACACGGATGCCGCCGAACAGAGCACCGATGATGCTCCATGCGATCCAGCAGGTGACCAGCGTCCAGATGGCATAAGCCGCGCAGCCAACAGCTTGGATGCCCAGCTGAGAGATGCCGCCGCCGTTGAACAGGCCAATGCCGGTTGCACCGTCAACGCCCCAGAGGCCAACCACCAGGGTGCCCCAGACGCCGCACACGCCGTGAACGGAGAAGGCGCCGACAGGGTCATCGATGCCTGCGTTGTCGAGGGCTGCGACCGCGAACACCACGATGATGCCGCCGATCAGGCCAGCCACCCAGGCACCAACCATGGTCATGTTTCCGCAACCTGCGGTGATGCTCACCAGACCGGCAAGGATGCCGTTGATGATCATGGTGAGGTCAGGCTTGCCAGACGTGATAGTGGATACGATTGTGGCGCCAATGGCTCCACCAGCTGCGGCAAGGGTGGTTGTCACGGCCACATAAGCAACCGTTTCATCCATCCCAAGCACAGAGCCCGGGTTGAAGCCGTACCAGCCGATCCAGAGGATCAAGGCACCCAGTGTGGCGATGGCCATGTTGTGGCCAGGAATGGCTTGGGTGCGGCCATTCACGTATTTACCGATGCGGGGTCCGAGCAGCATGGCGCCAACCAGGCCAGCCCAGGCACCCACGGAGTGAACGATGGAGGAACCAGCGAAATCGATGAAACCAAGTTTCGCCAGCCAGCCATCGCCGTTCCACTGCCATGAGCCGGAAATCGGATAGATGAAGGCGGTGAGGACCAGCGCGAAGATCACAAACTCACCGAACTTGACGCGCTCAGCAACAAGTCCGGAAACGATGGTTGCGGCCGTTCCTGCGAAAGCAGCCTGGAAAAGGAAATCAACGGAAGGAACGAGGCTTCCATCCGTGACCATCTCGGGAGTCACCGTGGGATCAAAGAACAGTCCCAAAGCGCCACCTTTGCCGTAGTAAAGGATGCCGTCCCAGAAGGCGCTGCCATACATCAGCGAGAAGCCGATGAACCAGTAGGCAGTCACCGCCAGAGCGAAGACGAAGAGGTTCTTGGCAAGGATGTTGACTGCATTTTTCTGGCGACACATCCCGGCTTCCACCATGGCGAAGCCGGCGTTCATGAAGATCACCAGAATGGTTGCCACCAGCAACCAGAGATTGTTGGCGAGAAACGCTGCGTTCAGATCGGGGAGATCAGCAGCGTGGGCCGACAGGTTGAAGAGGCCCAGACCCACGAGGGCCACAGGCACGCAAGCGAGCCAGGTGAGCGAGCGGTTCGTGCGGAAGCCGCGAATGCTTCTCAGGAGAAGCATCGGTCCATTCAGGAGGCTGACCTCCTGAAGCCGCGACTTGCTCCGCCTGGAAGGCGTATGCAGAGCAGTTGTCATGAATGAGGAGCAGGGCTGCAATCACAGTGAGGATTTCCTCACCGCTTAGATAGCAATGTGCACCTCAACTGACACCTGGCAAGTGTCTGTTGTTACACAACTGATGCTGGGTATTGCAAATTGTGCATGCGCAGTAACGAACGCTGCATTTCACTTGTTAAGCGGTTTTGGAAGGCACACATCCCTCGTCCCTTCCCAAAGCACGCGATCGGCTTCAAAGCGAAAACAACACGGGAGCACTTCAACGCCGCAGGCCATGGCTTCGCGGAAGAGCTCCCCATAGCGCGGGTCGGCGATGTCGCCTGGAGCAAAACCCGTCACATCCGGTCGGCTCAGGCAAGGCACCAGCACGCCGCGAGCCTCTGGCAGCACATGCATCAGTTCCTGCAGGTGTTTCTGACCGCGCTCTGTGACGGTGTCAGGGAAGAGGGCCAATGGGCCGTCGCTCCAGGTGGTGTTTTTGACCTCGAGATAGATCGGACGCTGATCTTCGGCGCTGGCATCCGGAGTGAGCAACAGGTCGATGCGACTGCGGCGGTTCTCGCCGTAGGCCACCTCAGCCCGGATTCCAGCAATCGCACCCAGCTGCTGCTCCAGGCAGCCGGCTTCGATCGTTGCCCGGATCAAACGGTTGGGTAGTGCGGTGTTGATGCCCACCCAGCAAGGCGTCCCGTCGGCACCGGGAACTTCCGCCTGCTCCCAGGTCCAGGCCAGCTTGCGCTTGGGGGAGGGGGCGTAGCGCATCCGCACCCTGCCACCGGGATGCAGCACTCCGGTCATGGGACCGGTGTTAGCGCAGTGGGCCGTCACAACGGTCCCGTCCTCGAGTTCAACGTCTGCCAGAAAGCGTTTGTAGCGCTTGATCAGGACGCCCTCCGTCAAGGGTTCGAATGCGAGCAGCGGGGTGACGGTCATCGGGGCGGGCTGGCTGCCGCCATCGTGCCTTGTACATGCACCGAGAATCCCCGCATGTGATGGAAGAGGCCTGCGGGCGTCAATGGCGAGATCCCTTAAGCGCATTGCCCTGGTGGTCACCTATGGCACCCTCCTGAGCAAAGGAGGTGGGTTGATTCGCCAACTGGTAATCGCTGCCGCCTTCGGCGTTGGTGCGGCCTATGACGCCTACAACTACGCATACGTGCTGCCTGGCTTTCTGCTGATCCTGCTTGGAGGGATCAATGGGCCGTTCCACAGCGCCATGGTCAGCGTGTTGAGCCGTCGCCCCCGCGACGAGGGAGCCCACATCCTCGCGGCGCTCAACACCACGGTGAGTGCCCTTTTGCTCGCGGTGACGGCGGTTCTGGTGCTGGCGGCAGAACCATTGATCACGCTTGTGGGGCCGGGACTGTCTCCTGAACTGCATGGGATTGCCGTCGCGCAGTTGCAGGTGATGGCTCCGATGGCCTTGCTGGCTGGCTTGATCGGCCTCGGTTTCGGGTCCTTGAACGCGGCGGATGAATTTTGGATTCCTGCCATCTCTCCGCTGATGTCGAGCCTGGCTCTGATCGTTGGGGTGGGTCTGCTCTGGTGGCAACTGGGTGCCTCGATCGCTGAACCCATCCATGCGCTTTGGGGTGGCGTGGTGCTGGCGTTGGCCACGCTTGTGGGGGCCCTGTTGCAATGGTTGCTCCAGCTGCCGGCGCTGGCGCGCCAGGGTTTGGCGCGTCTGCGCCTGGTGTGGGACTGGCGTCATCCCGGGGTTCGCGAGGTCTGGCGCGTGATGGGTCCGGCAACGCTCTCGTCGGGGATGCTTCAGATCAACGTGTTCACGGACCTGTTTTTTGCGTCGGGAATCTTCGGTGCAGCCGCCGGACTCGGCTACGCGAATCTCCTGGTCCAGACCCCTCTGGGTCTGATCTCCAATGCCTTGCTGGTGCCGCTACTGCCGACTTTTTCTCGCCTGACGGCTCTGGAAGATCGTCCTCAGCTGATCGCCAGAATTCGTCAGGGGGTGATGTTGTCAACGGCCTCCATGCTGCCGCTCGGCGCGTTGTTTCTGGCCCTGGCGGCGCCGATCGTGGCGCTCGTCTATGAGCGTGGTGCCTTTGATCAGCAGGCGGTGCAGCTGGTCACTGGGTTGCTGATGGCCTACGGCATCGGCATGCCGGCCTATCTGGGCCGGGATGTGCTGGTGCGGGTGTTCTATGCCCTCGGTGATGCGACAACGCCCTTCCGTCTTTCCGTGGCGGGCATTGGTCTGAATGTGCTTTTTGACTGGGCTCTGGTGGGTGGCCCCACGCCCTGGGGATCGCAGTTGCCGATCAATTTCGGCGCGCCCGGTCTCGTGTTGGCCACCGTTCTGATCAATCTGCTCACCTGTGTGGTGCTGTTGCTGGCGCTTCAGGCACGTCTCGGTGGGCTGCCGCTGAGGGAATGGGGCTTGGACACCATCAAGCTGATCCTGGCTGCGGTCGGCGCAGGTCTCTTCGCCTGGGGCCTCAGTGTTGGCCTCGCTTGGCCGGAGCATCTGATCGGACGTGGTCTCCAGGTGGCGCTTCCCGGGAGCCTGGGGCTGCTGCTCTTTATGGTTTTTGGTCAGGCTCTGGGCGTGCCGGAAGTGAACCAGATCAGTGGTGGCCTGCGGGGCAGGCTTATCCGTCGGTGAGCCGCACCGCGCGCTCCTCGCGCACTTGGATGGGTAGCTCGAGGTGTTGGCGTCCGATTACCTGTGGTCCTTCCACCGAGAGAATCCGCGCCTCGATGCCGAATTCGCGGAAGGCCGTATCGATCTCCTGGATCAAGGCTTTTTCAACCTGCGCTTCGGGATCGACAACCTTGCCAATCAGCCGTTCGCCCAGCCGACCAATTCTCTGGCGCACCACCTCTCTGGCGTTGGTGACCTCGATGATGAGCACGGGCACTCCAGGTTCTCAGCAACCTTATCGGCAGTGGTCCTCAAGAATCTGCTCGAGTTCGCAAAGTTGAGAGGACGGCAACAGGCGTGCCAGGGGTAGACGGCTGCTGCCGCCTCCAATCGGAACCTGCACGGCTTCGAGGGCACGCCGAGCACAAATGGCGGGGCCCTGGTCGAGAAGAGCGCTGCATTCAATGGCAAGCGTTTCGGCCAGGCCAGCGTCCCTGAGATACAGATGCCAGCCCGCCACCTGCAGATACAGACGGTCGCCCAGTGCAGCGGTGAGGTCCTGCAGATCAGCAGCGTCCAGGGTCATGGCGATGGCGAGGCTGCCGTCATGTTGCTCTCAGGATGCGGAGCTGTCCGCATCCTTACCTGGACGCAAGCGCAGAACGATCACCAGGTGGGTGATCAGTGCAGCAAGCCAAAGCTCGCTGAACAGGTCGAGATGACCCCAGGGTTGGCGCATTTCCTGGATAAACCAAAGCCCACTGTTCACTGCTGCAAACACCATGGCGTGCAGCACGAAATTCACCACTCGATTGAAGTGGCGGTACGTGGGATCGGTGGGGTCAGCGGGGCCGTACCAGCGGATGGGCATGGGGATGGGCCGTTGCAGTGAAGTGATTGTGGCGTGGGGATGGACCCCTGTTGACGAAGGGCACCTCTGTGGGGTCAGATGGTGTCACGCAAGCGCTTGTAGCTCAGCGGATTAGAGCATCTGACTACGGATCAGAGGGTCGGGAGTTCGAATCTCTCCAGGCGCGCTTTCAAACTGCCTCCGGGCAGTTTTTTTTTGTCTTTTTCGACAAACAGGGCCCGTTGCTTACGATTTAGGCAACGCAACATTGCAAGGCATGACGGATTTCGCTTCGGCCCCGATCAATGCATCCTTGGCCGCCATGGATCCGGCCATCGCTGGCCTGATCGATCAGGAGCAGAAGCGGCAGGAGACCCACCTCGAACTGATCGCCTCTGAGAATTTCGCGTCCCGCGCTGTGATGGAAGCGCAGGGTTCCGTGCTCACCAACAAGTACGCCGAAGGTCTCCCCAGCAAGCGCTACTACGGCGGTTGTGAGCACGTCGATGCCATCGAAGAACTGGCGATCGATCGAGCGAAAGAGCTGTTTGGTGCTGCCTGGGCGAATGTGCAGCCCCACAGTGGTGCGCAAGCCAATTTCGCGGTCTTTCTGGCTCTGCTGCAGCCTGGCGACACGATCATGGGACTCGATCTCTCCCATGGCGGACACCTCACCCATGGCTCGCCGGTCAATGTCAGCGGCAAGTGGTTCAACGTTGTCCAGTACGGCGTCGACAAGCACTCCCAGCGCCTCGACATGGAGGCCATCCGTCAGCTGGCGTTGGAGCACAAGCCAAAGCTGATCGTCTGCGGCTACTCCGCCTATCCCCGCATCATCGATTTCGCCGCCTTCCGTGCCATCGCTGACGAGGTCGGTGCCTACCTGCTGGCCGATATGGCCCACATCGCTGGTCTCGTGGCAGCTGGTGTGCATCCCAGCCCCGTGCCCCACTGCGATGTGGTCACGACCACCACGCACAAAACCCTTCGGGGGCCTCGCGGAGGTCTGATTCTCTGCCGTGATGCCGAGTTCGCCAAAAAGTTCGACAAGGCCGTGTTCCCCGGAAGCCAGGGCGGTCCTCTTGAGCATGTAATTGCGGCAAAAGCCGTTGCCTTCGGTGAGGCTCTGCAGCCGGCGTTCAAGCAGTACAGCCAGCAGGTGGTCGCCAATGCCTCAGCGCTTGCGGAACGTCTGGTGGCCCGCGGCATCGATGTGGTGAGCGGTGGCACCGACAACCACGTGGTGCTGCTCGACCTGCGCGGCATCGGCATGACTGGCAAGGTCGCCGACCTCCTGGTCAGTGATGTGCACATCACGGCCAACAAGAACACTGTGCCCTTTGATCCCGAATCCCCCTTCGTGACCAGCGGTCTGCGCCTCGGTACCGCCGCGTTGACCACGCGCGGTTTTGATGTCGAGGCCTTCCGCGAGGTGGCCGATGTGATCGCTGATCGTTTGCTCAATCCCGAGGATGATTCGATTCAGGCCCGTTGCTTGGAGCGAGTGGCAAGCCTCTGCAGCCGTTTTCCTCTGTACGCCACGGCTGCAGAGCCGGCGCTTGTCTGACTGGACCACACCCCCTTGGATCCACTCCAAGGGGCTGCCTAGGATTGCCCCATTACGGTCCGTACAGGGCTGCCACCTCCGGAGTTTTGCGTGACTCTCGCGAGCACTCCTCTCGCAGTCGCCATCGGGATCTTCGTCGTTTCGGCGTTGATCACCACGGTGATTGCGCCGGTGGTGCGGCGGCTGGGGTTGCTGCATGGATTCACCGACACGCCTGATCCGCGCAAGCAGCACAGCGTTCCCATGGTGCGTTTGGGTGGAGTGGCCATGGTGTTGGGCTTTTGTTTGGCCCTGGGGTTGACCTGGCTGGTCGGTGGATTCGGACTGCTCTCCCCAGCCCGCGATCAATTGATCTGGACCACGCTCGCGGGTTCGCTCTGCTTCTTCGTGATCGGTCTGGCTGACGACCTCTTTTCGCTCTCGCCCTGGCCGCGGCTTGCAGGTCAAGTGGCTGTTGCTGTGGTGGTCTGGTCGCAGGGGGTGCAGATCGGTGCGATCGATCTCCCCTGGTTGTCCAGCAGCGCAGAGGCGTTGGTGCTGCCCGACATGATCAGCCTCTTGGCCACGGTGATCTGGCTGGTTGGAATCACCAATGCCATCAACTGGTTGGATGGGCTGGATGGTCTTGCCGCCGGAGTGGCGGGCATTGCGGCCATCGGTCTCGTGTCGGTGAGCTTCTCTTTGCATCAGGTCGCTGCAGCGTTTCTCGCTGCAGCGCTCGCCGGATCCTGCTTCGGCTTTCTCCGGCACAACTTCAATCCCGCCCGCATTTTCATGGGCGACGGGGGGTCTTATTTCCTTGGTTTCAGCTTGGCTGCCATCAGCATCGTGGGCCCCGCCAAGGGGCTGACCACCGTCAGCCTGCTGCTGCCGCTGCTGATTCTCTCTCTGCCCTTGGCTGACATGTCGGCCGTGATCATGGGGCGGCTCCGCTCAGGACGATCTCCCTTCTATCCCGATCGCCGCCATCTGCATCACCGGCTGCTCAGGGCCGGATTCAGTCATCGCCGAACCGTGCTGCTCATTTACGTGTTCACCCAGTGGCTCGCAGCCATCGCGATGGTGGTGGCCAATGTGGAGATGCGTTTTCTCTGGCTCGGTCTTGCCACAGCGATTCTGGTCGGCACCGTCGTGGTGATTCAGCGTCAACGGGGCGACGCGCTCGAGTCTGAAGCTGTGCTCACTTCGAGTGATTCGTCAGTTCCGGAGGATTGTCCCCAGTCCTGCTGTTCCGACCCCCATGGTTGAGAGATCTCAGCCCTTCGGTGTGGAAATCCTCTGCGTCGGCACGGAGCTGCTGCTGGGCAACATCCTTAATGGCAATGCCCGCTGGCTGGCAGAAGAGCTTTCGGCCTTGGGGCTACCGCATTACCGGCAGACCGTGATCGGCGACAACCGTGAACGGTTGATCGCCCAGATTCAAGAGATTGCAGGACGCTCGCGGGTGTTGATCACCACCGGTGGGTTGGGCCCCACTCCCGATGACCTCACTACCGAAGCGATTGCCGCTGCGTTTTCAACGCCCCTTGAGGAGCGGCCGGAGGTCTGGGCTGACATCACGGCGAAGTCACGCAGTCGTGGTCGGGAGCCCAGCGTTGAGACCCGTCGTCAGGCCTTGCTGCCTCAAGGCGCAGCAGTGCTGCCCAACCCCACCGGGACTGCTCCGGGAATGATCTGGTCACCTGTGGAAGGGTTCACGCTGCTGACCTTCCCTGGTGTTCCGAGTGAGATGCGGGCGATGTGGCAACAGACGGCTGCACCCTGGTTTCGTCAGTCTGGTCTGTCCACTGGTGCTTACGTCAGCCGCATGCTGCGGTTCTGGGGGATCGGCGAATCGGCGCTGGCTGCGCAGGTTGGCGATCTGCTCGATCAGTCCAATCCAACGGTGGCACCGTATGCAGGCCGCGGAGAGGTGAAACTGCGAATCACGGCGCAGGCCGCGTCCGAGGCCGAGGCGCAGCGTTTGGTGATGGCCACGGAAGACGATCTGCGCCAGCGCACCGGCCAGCTCTGTTTCGGGGTCGATGATCAATCGCTGGCCAGCATTGTGCTTGCGCAACTGCGTCGACGCGGTCAGACCCTGGCAGTGGCTGAGTCCTGCACCGGAGGGGGGCTGGGCGCCGAGCTCACCGCTGTGCCTGGATCGTCGGACGTCCTTCTCGGCGGGGTGATTGCCTACTCCAATGCCATCAAGAACAAGGTGCTCGGTGTGCCGGAAGCTCTGCTTGAGCAGTTCGGTGCCGTCAGCGATCCTGTCGCTGAGGCGATGGCGGAGGGCGTCCGTCGCCTCACAGACAGTGACTGGTCTCTGGCCATTACGGGGATTGCGGGGCCAGGTGGTGGCACCGAGTCCAAACCGGTGGGTTTGGTGCATCTCGCTGTTGCTGGCCCCGATGGATGTGAGAGTCATCCCATCAGACTCGGCTCCAGCCGCGGTCGTGACTGGATCCGCATGGTCAGTGCCGGTGAGGTGCTCAACCGCCTGCGGCTGCGGCTGATCGCATCGAATTCCTGATAGCTGGCCATCTAGGGTTGGCTGTTCACAGCTGGCCTGGAATGAGCAGCGGAACCCTTTACGACAAGGTCTGGGATCTGCATCGTGTCGCGGATCTGCCTGGCGGAGCCACACAGCTGTTCATCGGTCTGCACCTGATTCATGAGGTGACCAGCCCCCAGGCTTTTGCTGCTCTCGACGAGAAAGGTCTGTCGGTGCGCTGTCCTGAGCGCACGGTGGCCACCGTTGACCACATCGTTCCCACCCTCAGCCAGGCTCGCCCGTTCGCTGATCCTCTGGCGGAGGAAATGCTCAGCACGCTGGAGCGCAACTGCGAACGTCATGGCATCACCCTCAATGGCCTCGGTAGTGGTCGCCAGGGGATCGTGCACGTGATTGCTCCCGAGCTGGGCCTCACCCAACCGGGAATGACTGTGGCTTGCGGTGACTCGCACACCTCCACCCATGGCGCCTTCGGTGCGATTGCTTTCGGGATCGGCACCAGTCAGGTGAGGGATGTGCTTGCGAGCCAGAGCCTGACGATGAACAAGCTCAAGGTGCGCCGGATCTGGGTGGAGAACCGTCTCAGCGAGGGTGTGTTCGCCAAGGATCTGATTCTCCATGTCATCCGCACTCTCGGGGTGAAGGCAGGGGTCGGTCATGCCTACGAATTCGCGGGACCCGCAATCGACGCCCTGTCGATGGAGGAGCGCATGACCCTCTGCAACATGGCGATTGAAGGTGGTGCGCGCTGCGGCTACGTGAACCCTGATCAGGTCACCTTCGACTACCTCAAGGGCCGAGCTGAGGCACCTGCGGAGGGACTGTGGGATCGAGCCGTCACGTGGTGGCGCTCGCTGGCCACAGATGCTGATGCTTGCTTTGACGACGAGATCCGTTTCGACGCTGCCACCATTGCTCCTACGGTGACCTGGGGGATCACCCCTGGCCAGGGCATCGGTGTGGATGAGTGTGTTCCGGTCTCGGACGAGCTCGAAGCTGCTGATCGCCCCATTGCGGAAGAGGCCTATCGCTACATGGATCTTGCCCCCGGTCAGCCCATCGAGGGTGTGCCGGTGGATGTGTGTTTCATCGGCAGCTGCACCAATGGTCGACTCAGTGACCTGCAGGCTGCTGCCGCTGTGGCCCGCGGTCGCCATGTGGCAGAGGGCATCAAGGCGTTCGTGGTGCCTGGCTCTGAACAGGTGGCCCGGGCTGCAGTCGCAGAGGGATTGGATCAGGTGTTCCGGGAGGCTGGTTTCGAGTGGCGGGAGCCAGGCTGCTCCATGTGTCTCGCCATGAACCCGGATCGTCTGGAGGGACGTCAGATCAGTGCCAGCTCCAGCAACCGCAATTTCAAAGGCCGTCAGGGTTCTCCCAGCGGTCGCACGCTGCTGATGAGTCCAGCGATGGTCGCTGCCGCTGCAATCGCAGGCCGAGTCAGCGATGTACGTCAGCTGAACTGAGCTCAGCGCTTCCAATTTCGTTGTTTTCTCGCTCCCGTTGTCTGTTTCGCTCATGACTGAGACCACTGCCTTCCCTCAGGGTCCGATTGTTCGGGTGTCAGGTCGTGGACTGGTGCTCCGGGGTGATGACATCGATACCGACCGGATCATTCCGGCCCGTTTTCTCAAATGCGTGAGCTTCGATGCCCTGGGTGAGCAAGCGTTCGCGGATGACCGCACGGAGCTCGCCGGCAAACACCCCTTCGACCAGGAGGCGCATCAAGGCGCGTCGATCCTTGTGGTGAATGACAACTTCGGTTGTGGATCCAGTCGTGAGCATGCGCCTCAGGCGTTGATGCGCTGGGGCATCCGAGCGGTGATCGGCGTGAGCTTTGCTGAAATTTTCTACGGAAACTGCCTGGCACTAGGCATTCCCTGCGCCACGGCTGGCGTGGACGAGATTCGCAAGCTTCAGGATGCGGTGCAGGCTGATCCAGCTGCGGAATGGACCCTTGATCTGGAATCACTGACGCTCAGTGATGGTGCGACGACCCAGGCGCTGGCTTTGGCCGGTGGTGCGCTCGACATGCTGCGCAGCGGTCAATGGGATGCCACCGGACAGTTGCTGGCCAGAGATGCTGAGCTCACCCGCACCATGGCAGGGCTTCCTTATCTGCACGGCTTCTGATTCGCGGCAGACAGCTGAATGATTGTCTATGACTGAGACAGAGGCTCCTCGGCCATGACTCAGTTCAGCTTTGTTCCGATGGCCGCTGCCGTGCTGCTGAGCGGTCTTGCTCCTTTGGCGCTGCGTGCTGGAACGGTCGAGTCCCTGCGGGTTGAACCCTATGGATCACCCCACGAACGCCTGATTCAGTCCGGTGCCTGCGTGGGCTGTGATCTACGTGGTGCTCCTCTGGAAGGCGCTCATCTCATCGGTGCTGATCTCCGCAATGCCGATCTTCGCGGAGCTGTTCTGCGAGAAGCCAATCTTGAAGGCGCTGATCTCAGTGGAGCCCGTCTTGATGGGGCTGATCTGCAGGGAGCCAGCCTCAGCAACGCCGATCTCTCCGGAACAGACCTGCGTCGTGCTGATCTGAGGGGCGCAGTGGTGATCAATGCCTATGCCCCCGATGTGCGTACAGAGGGCATGCGTTTCGCCGGTGCGGACCTCACCGGCAGTCATCTGATCTACGGAGGCGGCACCGATTGACGCCCCTGGGCATCAGAACGGTCGCTCTTCCAGTTCGTTGGGCAGATTTCTCGGTGTGTACGGAATGAAGGGGCGTCCGGTTCCCGTGAAGTTGAAATCATTCAGGCGGAAGCGGAAGCCGCCGATGCCTTCGTAGGGATTGAAGTAGAACCCGAGGTCATAGCTGCGCCGTTGCCAGCGCAGTTCGATGTTGGAGTTGATCACGTTGCCGTAGAACTCCGAGCCGGGGTCGATGTTGACCCCCACGCCTGCATTGAGCAGCAATGGACCGGCGATTTGCTGTGTGATGCCGATGCCGAGTGTGGCGAGATCCACCGGCTGATCGAATTTGAAGGGGCTTTCACCCTGCTTGAGGGTGCCACCCCCTGACACCGACAACTGGGTGTAGTCGAGGAATGGCTTGCTGAAGGTGCCGAGGGTCAGGGTCGGTCCACCGGTCAGGCTGATGGTGCCTTGGCTTCTGCCGTCACCGAAGGCCGCCATGGTGGTGTTGATATTGGTGCGGAATGTGAGGCCAGGAACGATCGCCACCGGCGAGTAGCGATAGGCCGCTTCCGGAGTGAGTGCCGCAGGCTTCCCGCGCCAGAGTGGATAGCTGCTGTTCATCGACCCGTAGAAATTCGCTCGCATGGTGTCGATGAGCGGATTATCGCTCTGGTTGGTTGTCGTGAAGCTCTCGGCCTGATAGTTGCCGACGCCCAGACGCCAGATGTAGTTATTGCTGAGCTTGCCCCAGTTCCAATTGCCTTTCTTCTCGCCGAATACGCCAAGAGCGCTGTAGACGTCGGTCTCACCCAGTGAGCCGTTCCAGGTGCGATAGCGGTAAGCACTGAAGAGACGGGCTTCCACTTCTCCCAGAAGTGGAAGATCGACAAACCGAGTCACATCGCCCCAGAAACGACTGCCGTTCAGGAAATTGCTCGGATCGAGCGTGCTGATGTCGGCTTCGGCCTTTGCCGTCCAGCCCATGACCTCCGCACTGAGCTCAGCTTCAAGGCCAAAGAGATCACCGAGGCTGTTCTCCTGGGTCACTTTGGCGCTGTCGATCGATGTGCCTGGGGCCACATAGCTGGAGTTGTCCCCGTTGATGGCCCGTTGCAGCATGAATTGCGGTTCGAGCTCCAGGGTGACATCGCTTGAGAGTTCGATCGGGCGGAGCATGCGCCCGATGTAGAAGCCACTGCGGTCTTCATCGTCGATGCCAAACACCCAGCGGTTCTCCACCTCTTCCTCTTGCTGGATGCGTTGCGTTCTCGAGACGGGGATCGGCAACCGCTCCTCGACGATCAGTCGGTTGCGCTCACTCTTGATCAGGATGTCGCCGTTTTCCACTTCCGTGGCGACCACATCCTCGGCATCGATGCGTGTCTGCGCTGGCGTGAAGGGGTCGTTGGTGAACCCCATCCGATCGCTCGTCCATCCCTCAGGGGTGAGTTGCACGCGCGCAGCCTGAATTCTCCAGCGACTGATTTCCCCTGTGATCAGCTTGGTGTCTCCTCGCTTGTTCAGTTGGGTGGGCTTCACACCGCCATAGCGATTTTGTGACAACACCTCGCTGTTGCGGAGGCCGTCGGCCCCTCCCTGGTTTTGTTCAATCACAAAACGTTGTTGCAACTGAATGCTCGTGATGCGTTGATCAAGAGCGGCGATCGCTTCGCTGCGCAGTCGTTCCTGTTCCCGGGGCGACAAACGTGATTCACGGGTCTGGGCAAGTGGTTCCGAAGAAAGACCATCTGTGGTGGCCCTGTCTGAACTGCGCGTCGGGTTGCCGAGGGTGATGTCTTCCAGCTTTTCGCTGAGTGTCTGTGGTGCAAGCCTCGACTCTCGGTTGGGATCAGGACATCCCAGTGGAGGCGGCACTTCTGTGCCGACGGAAGCCGGTTGGTCCTGCCCCCAGCGGTATCGCACACCCACCAGGTAGGCGTTGCTGCCTTCCTTGACGCCGTTGTAGGTGCCGAAGGCTCCCGATCGGTGGTGAATGCGTCCCACCAGGGACAGCTGCTCTGAAACGGTGGCCTCCAGTTCGAAGCCGAGATAGTTGAGCAGTTGCGAGAAGTTTTCTCGGTAGGTCTTCTCGTAGTTGCTGACGGAGGTGTTGTAGCTGATGCCTTCCACAAACCCGAAGCTCAGCCAAGGCTGCACCCAAAGGCGGGCGCCGATGCCGAGGATGCCTTCCCCGAACAGCTGACCTGGGGTGTCTGCGTTAGGGACGTCCTGGTTGAACGGTCCGCCCTGTTGCACGTAGGCCTGGTGGCCGAAAAGATCCGCTTCGAGTTCCAACTGCAGCGGTCCTGCACGCCAGATGCGTTTCTGCAAGCTGACGCCGAGCAAATACTCCGGCCGCATCCTGCCGTTGAAAAGAAACGTGTCGCCGAAATTGGAATCGATCATCTGCCCGCCCCAGGCGGTGACGGCCCAGGGATGCGGGTGCCAGTCGGGAATCGGTGGCAGTACGGCCGGGCAGGCCATGTAATCGCCTGGCGTTGGATTGTCAGCAGGCTTGTCGGGAACCGCCCATTCCGTTGCGGGCATGGGAAGCTCGGCTTCCCAGAAGTTGGCACCGTCTCCCTGGGGACTGATGCGATTGGCTGTGCTGGATTCCAGCTCGATGTCAATCGATGTGGGGAACCCAAGCCCGTTGCTTTCGATGACCGGCAGCAGCGCCTTGGGATCCCGGCCGGGGTCCTGAGAGCGACGGTCTACGGAGTCGCGGCTGGTGTCGCCTGCGCTCGGATTGCTGGGAAATGGGTTGAAGTCAGCTGCTGCTGAGTCGAGGTCGAGAACGCCGTAGACGTCCTCCATGGCGCCGTTGCGGTGCACCAGGCTGAAGCGCAGCGTGCTGGCCTGAAAATACTGAGCGCCTTTGCGATACCGGACGCTGCCTCGAGCAAAGAGGCTGTTGAAGTCGCTGTCGAACTCAAGCCGATCGGCCTGCAGCACGCCGCCATTGAGCAGCAGACGCACATTGCCTTCCGCGATGAACAGCTGGCGTCTGGCGTCGTAACTCTGACGATCGGACTTCAGCCGCAGTTCGAGGGGCGGCTCAGGAATGGCATCTGGATCTGGGTCAGCCTGCGAGGCTGACCTCGCCGTCAACGATGCACTGTCTTCAGAGCTTGCGAGTTCATTGATCTCGCTGGAACGGCAGGGGGACCCCAGTACGGCAGCAACCGCCATCAGGCCGGTGAGCGTGATCGAAGTCCGGGACGCTGACAAACCTGCGGCGCAGTGGCCGGTGATCCTCACATGGTCACCACCAGCAAAGGGCTGGAAATGACCAGTGCGCGTCGTGACCCTTCAGTGCCGGGTTGAACCGAACACCGTTGGATCCGATTCAATCCCCAATCAATCTTCCAGATCCTTGCGGCTGGGTGTCCGGCTGGGATCACTCGCCAGGAATCCGAACACGAAGATCCCGAGGAAGAAGAAGACGACCGAGTAAACGGAGATCTTGAGGGCGAGCATGGAGACCGACCGGCGTCTTTACAGCGCCATCATCTTATGGGTCAAGGTTGGGAGATCACGATGCAGGCCCCTCTGCAAGCCCGACGATTGGCGTGGATTGAAACGTTTCGACGTCGCAGCCGGGTGGATCTGCTGTCGTTCTGGCATCGCCATGGCGATCGGCAGCAACGGGCGGTCGTGCAGGAGCCATGGGGTGCAACGAACCGCCCTGACTGGGCTGAGAGGGGTCTGTTGATCTGGCCCCGCGGTGGTGTCTGGCTGCAGATCGAGCAGACGATCACCTGGCCTGAGCACTGGCGTCCTTGCGCGGACAGCTGTGAGCGATTGGAATTGAGCTGGTGGGCCGACGAAGTGCGTCTCTGGGTCGACGGCGATCTGGTCCATGAAGGGGATCTATTTGACACCCGCTGTCGCTGGGCGTTGCCGCATCACTGGTGTGAGGGGCCGGGAGTGCATGTCTTGCTGGAGCTGCGCAGTCCCTGCCACGACGATGGTGCGTTGATTACCAGTGCGTTGGTGCGTGAGCCGAAGCATCCCGAGCGGGATCCCCAGGGATGTCTGCTCCCGGAGGCCCTGCAGCTTGCCGGCACGGCTGTTGATGCCATGCCTGAGAGTTGGCTGGCGTGCGATCCAGAGTCAGACGAAGCCGTGGATCTGGTGCGGCAGCACCTCGCTCTCCAGTCCCGTCCCGGAGGTGGTCTGCATTGGGTCGGGCACGCCCATCTTGATCTGGCTTGGCTCTGGCCTGTGGCCGATACCTGGCAGGCAGCAGAACGCACGTTCCGTTCCGCCTTGCAGCTGATGGAGCGTGATCCTGAATTGCATTTCGCCCATTCCACGCCGGCTTTGTACAGCTGGATGGAGCGCTATCGCCCAGATCTATTCGCACAGATTCAGGAAGCCAGTCGCGAGGGACGCTGGGAGCCCATCAATGGACCCTGGGTTGAAACCGACTGTGTGCTGATCAGTGCAGCGTCGCTTTGGAGGCAGTTTCAGCTGGGTCAGGAAGCCAGTCGCCGGCAGTTTCCGGAATGGCGACACGACTTGGCCTGGCTCCCTGACAGCTTTGGTTTCGGGGCAGGCTTGCCAGCGGTCGCTCAGGCAACGGGTGTGCGTTGGTTCTGCACCCACAAGCTGGCCTGGAATGCCAGCAATTCCTTCCCTCATCGTCTGTTCCGGTGGCGCAGCCGAGGCGATGGGCAGGTGCTGGCGCTGATGCTGCCTGGGATCGGCACCGATGCCAGCCCCGTGGCCATGCAGCAGGAACAGCGTTGTTTCGAGCAGGCCACCGGCGTGGATCAGGCGTTGTGGCTCCCTGGTGTTGGTGATCACGGTGGTGGGCCAACCCAGGAGATGCTCGATCAGCTGCAGCTGTGGGACTGCCACCCCCAGTCGGTGTCACGACGTGGGGGCACGGTGCGTGGCTATCTGCAGGGGTTGGAGCCCTGGACGGCGTCGATGCCGATCTGGCGGGATGAGCTTTATCTGGAGTTGCATCGCGGCTGTCCCACCTCGCGTCCGGATCAGAAACGTCACAACCGCACCTTGGAAAGGCTGCTGCGCGAGGCGGATCTCGTCGAAGCGCTGGGTGCGGAGGCGATGCCTGGCAGGGACTGGCCCACGCTTCTGTTCCAGCAGTTTCATGACATCCTTCCCGGCACCTCGATTCCGGAGGTCTTCGATCAGGCGGAGTCTCAGTGGCGCCGCGCACGCCGTCAGGCGGCAACCGCTCTCACGGAAGGTTTGCGCTGTTTGCTCGATGGCAAGGCCTCTGATGCCGTGCCAGCCCCCGATGGTGTTGAGCGTTGGGCCTGGTGCGGTCTGCAACCGTTGCAGCGTTGGTCCCCGCTTCGGAGGTTGCCGAGCGGTGATTGGCGCTGCCAGGGACGCGATCTGCCGGTGCAGCAGGCTGCCGGTGGCGGCGTTTGGGTCCAGCTTCCAGAAGCTGCAGGCATCGTGGCCCTGCCGCTCGAGCGCAGGATGGATGCGATCGCCGGCTGTCCTGCTTCCGAAGCGATCCGTCATCCCATCTGGGTGCAGACCCTTGCCGAGCAGCACTGGCGTCTCGGTAACGGCTGTCTTGCGCTTGAGGTGGATGAGCGCGGTCTGATTCGTCTGCAGGATGCCCAGGGCGTGGATCAGCTCTCTGCCCCTGTTCAGATCAAGCGCTATCAGGACCATGGCGAGTTCTGGGATGCCTGGGATCTTGCGGGCGACTATTTGCAGCATCCGCTGCCGCTGCCGCAGCGATGGCAGGTGGAGATGCAGGAATGTGGCCCTCTGTTGGCACGGGTGGTTCTGCGTGGCTCGTTCGGCGACAGCACGCTGCGGATGGATCTGATCCTGCGCGCAGATACACCGTGGCTTGAGCTCCAGCTCAGCCTCGATTGGTATCAAACCCATGAACTGCTGCGGATGGTCTGCCCGCTGGCGGCTCCAGCCGTGCGCTGGGCGGCAGACACCAGTGGGGGTGTGCTCGAACGACCTGCCACCGCCACAACACCTGGTGAACAAGCGCGATGGGAGGTGCCGGTGATTTCCTGGATGGCCAGTGAGGCGTTTGCTCCGGGTGGAGGTCTGGGATTGCTGCTCGACGGGCCCCAGGGCGCCGATGCTGGACCTCAGCATCTCGGTGTGTCCCTGCTGCGTGGTCCGACTTGGCCGGATCCGTCGGCTGACCAGGGGCGTCATCGGCATCGACTGGCCCTCATGCCGTCGCCGCAGGGGTGGATGCGGGATGGCCTGCCGCAGGCCGCCATCGCTTTTCGCGAACCGGGCTGGCAAGGGCCGATGGACCTTGTGGAGAGTTGGCAGGGCTTTCCGGCCCTACCCCAGGCGCTCACACCAGTGTCGTTGCGCTCTGATCCGGAGCGGGCTGGGACGGTGTTATTGCAGGTGCTCAATCCCGGCGCAGCCCGGGTGATCTGGTCACCTTGTGACGGTGACTGGAGACTGGAGGGAGGGGCCGATGCCGGCCGCATTCCACCAGGTGTCCTCCGTGAACTCAGGCTGGTGCGTCAGTCCTCGTGATCATCAAAAGGATCGTCCAGTCGCTTGGATGGCGGACCGAAGGCTGTGTAGACCCCGAAGCCAGTGAGTCCAAGCAGGGCAGTCAACACCGCAATCGCCACGGATAGGGCCGGGGAGGAGCTTTCCATCACATCTCTCGACAGGATTGACCCTCTTCAGGGCCAGGACCCCTAGAGTATCCAGACTGAACTTCACCCGAGACCTCAGCGCCGCTATGGCTCAACGCACCCGTCTGGGCGATCTGCTCCGTCCCCTCAACTCCGAGTACGGCAAGGTTGTCCCCGGCTGGGGTACAACCCCAGTTATGGGCATCTTCATGGTGCTGTTCTTGGTCTTTCTCCTCGTGATCCTCCAGCTGTACAACCAGTCGCTGATCCTGGAAGGCATCAATGTGAATTGGAACGGTGCCGGCTGACCCGGCTGCATAGGTTCCTTTCATGAACATCTTTGGTATAGGCCTGCCTGAAATGGCGGTCATCGGCGCGGTTGCGCTGCTGGTGTTCGGACCCAAGCGTCTGCCGGAATTCGGCAAGACGCTTGGTAAAACGCTGAAGGGTTTTCAAACGGCGTCGAAAGAGTTTGAGCGGGAGATCAGCAAAGCCATGGCTGAACCCGAAGAACTGCCTGCTGCGAAGACTGAGATCGAGTCTTCTTCTCCGAAGGAGCACGAGGACTGAACCCTTGATTCAAAGCGGTGACCTCCGATTGGTGGTCGGGTTAGGCAATCCGGGCGAGAAGTACGCCTCCACTCGCCATAACGTTGGGTTCATGGCCTTGGAGCAATTGGCTTCTCGCGAGGGAGGCCGTTTTAAAGCGATGGGCAAGTTGCAGGGCGAACTGGCGGATGTCGGTTCCGGTGGTGCCCGTCTCCGGCTTTTGATGCCGCAGACCTTCATGAATGAAAGCGGTCGTTCGATCCGTGCGGCTCTCGACTGGTTCGGCTTCGAGATTCACCAGCTGATCGTGCTGGTCGATGACATGGATCTACCGCTGGGCCGGCTGCGGCTGCGCGCTGGTGGTGGTGCTGGAGGGCATAACGGCTTGAAAAGCACCATTCAGCATCTGGGGACGCAGCAATTTGCCCGGTTGCGAATCGGGATCGGTGCTCCTGGACGCACCCCGGAGGAGCGCCGCGCTCGCACCGTGTCTCATGTGCTCGGCCAGTTCAATCGCGATGAAGAGCCACTTCTCAATGATGTGCTGAGCGAGGTTCTCCGAGGTCTTGAACGCATCCAGCGCCAGGGCCTGGATCGTGCCGGCAATCATCTCAATGGGTTGAATCTGGCTCCGGTGGCTGAGGATGAAGCGGTCTGATGGCGCGGCTGCCCGTCACCACAGCGCATCTGCGTGTGCATCACCAGAGCTTTCGAGACCAATGCCTTCAGGGTGAAGTGCAGGCGGGGGGATTCAACTGGGAATTTCAGTGGTTCTTTGATCGTGGTGAACTCTGCGTTGAACCTTCACTCGGCAGAGCCCTGATTCAGGACGCGCTTCAGCGCTTTCTGGTCAAGTCGGATTATCGGCTGGAGGCCGGTGGGGATTACAGCTTCACGGTCAGGGCCCGATTCTGAGCGATGACGGCTCCGGCCAATCGAGTGGAAACCCGAGGTGGTTTTCCAGCATCACCAGTGCTGCGACAGCGTCCAGTTCGCCTGGGGGCAATTGCAGCCCAAGAGGCACCAGCCTGCGCCAACCGCGCGCTGGCCATAGCTGCCAATACCGCGATCGTGCCATCAATGTCGTGCCACGTTCGTCAACCAAAGTCACTGGCAGTTCGGTGGGGAGTTGCGCTGTCCAGTGAGCACTGGAGGTGCCATTGCCCACGATCAATTGTTCCGGTGGCGTGGAACGCTGCCACCGTTCCAGGGTATTCAGCACAGCATCGGCTGGGAGAACATGCCCTTCGATCACGCAGCGTTGCTCTTGGGACGCCAGCACCAGCCCGCACTTGCTGCGACCTGGATCAAGGGCGGCAATCCAGCTCATGAGCCCGAAGCATCCGAATTGGATTCGATGCTTCGCTTGATTCTGAGCTCGATCGCCACTGGATCGGCCGTTTCGCTGCGGCGAGCCGCCACCGCTTCGAGTTCAACGCGTCCCCGTCCCCGCTCGATCAGTTCCTTGGCGAGGCTATTCAGAGCATTGCCATCAAATTGGAGTCCCTGGCTGAGGGAGCCACGGCGCTGGGCCTTTGCCAGCGTTGATGCCAACAGCAAGTTGAGGCGGTTGCGGATCGCTTGCGGATCGCGTTCGTCACTGTTGAGCGTCGTTGTGGCCAGCACTTCACCTTCGATGGTGACCGTGACATTGGGACGGACATCCGGGAAGGCATAGACCACACGTTCGCCACGGAGCACATTGGCGGCGGAACGCAAGAGAACCACCCAGGTGCCGGGCTTGCGAATGGCCTGTTCGAGCCGGTTGATGTCTTGTCGGGGCACCAAGAGAATCTGCCGATCCGGGGCTTCGCCCGGTAGCACCTGTTGGTAGGCCTGCTGATTGGCCTCTCTGAGGATCTGGTCGATGACCTGGCGTGCCTGATCCGGTCGATCGAGTTTGAGGGTGACCGTTGCAAGAGGCTGGCCACTGCTGATCGCCACATTGCCCCGTCTCAGGGCGAGCAGATTCTCCTCCAGTTGCAGCAGTTCGTTTTCGCCGTCGCGGATCTGTGCACGAACGGCGTTCAGCTCGGCATCCGTGCGACGAATTTCGGCATCACGATTGCTGACGTCCTGGCTGAGGCGCTGACGCTCCGCTTCGAGGCGACGGGTCTGCTCCTGCAGCGGTTGCAGCGTGCTTCGCAATTCGCTGGCACGGGCTTGCGCGTCAGCCAGGGTTTGCCGAGCTTCGATTTCATCGCTGCGGGCCTGTTGGAGCTGGTCGCGTGATTCCTGCTGTGCTTTTTGGCTGGCCTTCAAAGCGGTGCGGCTGCTGCGCAGACGCGCCTGGAGTTCATTGAGTTCGAACAGGCCGACCCGCAGCTGGCGACTCACCAGGAGCATCAGCCCGAGCGACAGCACACTGATCAGGCTCCCTGTGAGCACAGTGATCAGGACTGCGGTCTGACGTGGGCGCAAGCCAAACAGACTCAGTCGGGCTTTGCCCACCCTTGAGCCCAGGCGATCTCCAAGTGTTGACAGCACCCCCCCCAGGATGAGGAGGGTCAGCAGCAGCAGCCAACCTGTCACGTGCTCTCAACCATGCGGCAGCCCGCTGAAGTGGTGCCCATCTTCACCCGTCGAGCATTTAGCTGAACCGCTTGGCTAGGGCGATGGGGTCAAGAACGGTGATCTTCTTGCGGTCGATCTCCACCAGGCCGGAGTTGCGCAAGTCTCCGAGCAGACGGGTGATCGTGACCCGCGTTGAACCGATGGCTTCCGCGATCGCTTGGTGGGACAGACGCAGGTCGATCGTGATGCCCTGCGTGCTGGGAATGCCGAAATCGCGGCAAAGCACCAGCAGAAAACTCACCAGTCGCGACGACATGTCGCGGTGCGTGAGCGTTTCGATCATGGTTTCGGTCTGCAGGATCCTGCTGGACAGACCTTGCAGCAGCAGAAGCCCAACGCTGGTGTCGGCTTCGATTGCCTGCCTGACGGAGCTCGCAGGTGCCGTCACCATTTCCACCCGTGTGAAGGCAACGGAGTGATAGAAGCGGTCGGAGCGATGACCCGTGAGCAGAGAGAGCACCCCAAAGAGACTGTTCTCTCGCAGTAGCGCCACGGTGATCTCTTCACCGGATTCGTAGACCCTGGAGAGACGCACGGCGCCGCGGCGGATCAAGTAAACGCGTTCTGCTGGATCGCCAGGGAAGAAGATCGTTTTGTTGCGCTCTACCAGTTCGGTGCTGGCACCTTCGAGCTCACGGATCACCTCCAGCAGCGTTCGGCTGGAGGGCGTGGGTGCATTGGTCAGGCTGGTTTCAGGCATCCGACCAACGGGTGGGACGGTTCGGCTGAACCCGCGCATCACTTCTGCCATCTCGACCCATCTGATGGGTGGAAGTTACGGAGCGATGCGGGGTCACCCTGTAGCAATCAACACGTTTCACGCTGCTGGTGAGTCCTGGAGTGCTGTCTGTTGGTGTGCCATCAGCCGGCTGAGGCCCGGTTCCGCCAGGTCCAGCAGGCTGTTCAGCTGTTGGCGGCTGAAGGCGGCACCCTCCGCTGTGCCTTGCAGCTCCAGGAGATCACCGGCGTTGTTCATGACCACATTCAGGTCCACGTCGGCGCGGCTGTCTTCGCTGTAGTCGAGATCCAGAAGAGGTGCACCATCAATCAGGCCCACGGACACGGCGGCCACTTGCGCTTGCACGGGATTGCTGCTGAGGCGGCTCTGCCCCACTAAACGTTCGCAGGCTTTCTGCAAGGCCAGCCAGGATCCGGTAATCGCCGCGGTCCTGGTGCCGGCATCGGCCTGAATCACGTCGCAGTCCACCAGCAGGGTGTTTTCCCCCAGCGCTTCCATGTTCAGGCATGCCCGCAGGCTGCGACCGATCAATCGCTGAATTTCCTGCGTGCGCCCGGAGAGTTTCATCAATTCGCGTCGCTGACGTTCGGGAGTGGATCCCGGCAACAAGCGGTATTCAGCACTGAGCCATCCCAGGCCTTGATCCCGACGCCAGCGGGGAACGCCCTCCTCGTGGCAAACGCTGCAAAGCACTGCGGTGCGGCCAGTGCGCACAATCACGGAGCTCAGGGCAAAGCCCATGGGGTCCCATTCCACCGAGAAATCCCTTAGGTCGGCGGGCATGCGGCCATCGTTGCGCGCGGTTTCGCTCATCGGTTATCAGCGTGTGTTGATGAGCCTGCCATTCGGTATGAGACACCAGGGATGGTGTCGAAGATCTTGTGAATCGCATTTTCACCGCTAGATTCGAAGCCTCCTGGTCGTTGTGGACCAGTCCAGACGAACGCGATGACCGCAAGCCTGAGCTCCAGCCATCGATCCCGCGATAGGCGCGGTGCCGATCACGGAGCAGTGGAGCGCTCGCGTCTTCAGCCCTTGCCGGCGCTTGACCCTCGCCCACCCCTGCATCTGGTGGCCCCTGAAGGTCAGCTTCAGGTGCACACCGCTCCTTATCGCGGCAGTTTTGGCACTGTGCTCAGTCAGGCCCTGCGGAGTGCCGGACTGGGAAGCCGCGTGGCCGTGATGCAGTTTCTTAAGGGCGGTGTTGCTCAGGGGCCTGAGGCTGCGCTTACCTTGTGTGACCGCATGACCTGGATGCGCCCAGCCGTGATGGAGTGCCTGTCGCAGCCCGCCAGTTCATCCGAGCCGGCCACGATTGAGGCGGTCGAAGCAGTCTGGGCGGTTTCCCGCGACCATCTCGCCTGCGGCGATCTCGATCAGCTGGTGCTTGATGAGCTGGGTCTGGCAATCGCCCTTGGATACCTCGATGAACAGGATGTGCGTGCCAGCTTGGAAGCTCGTCCGGGATCAATGGATGTGATCATCACAGGGACATCCATTCCTGAGTCCCTGATGGGGCTTGCGGATCAGGTCACCGAATTGCGCCGGGGTTTCTGATGCTCAAGAACGACCGCTGGATCACAGAACAGGCTGCCTCCGGCATGCTGGAACCGTTTCAGGATGGCCTGGTTCGTCATCTCGATCCCGATCAGCGGCAGCATCCTGTTCTGAGTTTTGGATGTTCGTCCTATGGCTACGACCTGCGGCTGTCGCCTCAGGAGTTTCTGATTTTCAAACACGTGCCAGGCACGGTGATGAATCCCAAGCGATTCAATCCAGCCAACCTCGAACCCACGGAACTGCATCGGGATGAGGACGGTGAGTACTTCATTCTTCCCGCCCATTCCTATGGACTTGGCGTGGCGTTGGAAAAAATGAAAGTGCCCCCCAACATCACAGTGATTTGCCTTGGCAAAAGCACCTATGCACGTTTGGGAATCATTGTGAACACAACACCGGCAGAAGCCAGCTGGGAAGGCCATCTCACGCTGGAATTCAGCAACAGTTCCGGCGCTGACTGTCGGATCTATGCCAACGAAGGAATCTGCCAGCTGTTGTTCTTTGAGGGTGATCCCTGCGACACCACCTACAGCGATCGTCAGGGCAAATACCAACATCAGCCTGAGCGGGTGACGCTGGCCAAGGTCTGAATGTCCTTGGCTTGAATGTCTTCAGGTCTGCAATGTCAGGGCGCGAGTCGCGCCTTGTGAAGCCTGGTTTTTTCATACCAAGCGGCGAATTCAGGAGCCCATTGCTGCAGATGCGGCCACATCAGATCGCAGAGCTCGCGGATTTCCTGCTGCGCGTCGAGCTTGGCTCGGAGATCCATGAAGTGGAGAAAGGCTCTGAGGCTGAAGCTCACCACGAAATGCTGGCGGTAGTCGAACGGCAGGATTCCGCGGGCGTGTTCTTCGGCGAAGCCTGAGCGCAGAAGGTCCCGGTAGCGCTCAGCAGCCTGTCGGCACAGCGTCAGGTCCTCGCCTCTGAGGGCGTCGCTGTAGGTGTATTTCTTGCCTTGGCGATCGCTGTAGTCCCCCACGGGGCGGAGGTAGAACACCTCCTCCAGTTCAAGCTCCCCGTCCGCGGCACGGCAAATCCTTTCGCCTGTGTAACGCATCGATTGCACATCGAAGCTCACCCCCACCCGGTGTGTGCGGGCCTGCTGCATTACGGAGTGAGGGAACCAGCCCACATTCAGCACGATTTGGGCGTGTTCCAGAGGGCCGTAGTGCCCTCGTTCACCAGCGAGTAGGCGTTTGATGCAGATTTCGCCCGCGCGCGTCTCATCCGGCCATTGCTCCCGGTCGCCAGCGACGAACCCTTCGCTGTAGTCCTGATGCATGCCTGCGTAGACACACTGCTGGGGGTTGGGTGTGGCGGAGATCAGGTCAACCCTGAAGCGGGAGTCCATGGCAGCGGTCAGATCGAGGGGCAGGGATGTCGGCTGATCATGGCCGCATCGGATGGCATTGAGCGGACTTTATGCGTGGCTTCGTGGTCCGGTGGCATCAAACGCGGCGGCTTCCGGCATGGGGCTGCTGCTGCCGATCCCTGCCAGCACAGGCAAGGGGCTGCCGTCGAGCAGTGAACTTGCGATGGCATTCAGCTCATCCGCCTTGCGGCCGCCGAGGGAGCGTCCACGCATGCTGCCGTCGGCAGCGAACAGATTCAACTGGGGAATTCCGGTGACGTCGTAGCGATCGGTCAGATCCAGCCAGCGTGGGTTGTCGATGTTGACCAACACCACATCCAGTGCTGAGCCGTGCTGCCGTTCCATTTCGAGCATGGCTGGTGCCATCTCGCGGCAAACCTCACACCAGTCGGCGTAAAACTCCAGCACGGTGGGACGACCATTGGTTAGCGCCACTTCGGGAGGCAGGGATCGTCGCGCCAGCTGGTCCAAAGGTGATTCCAGGCTCCCACCGTTGCGCAGCAGAAAGAGACTCACGGCCAAGGCGATGGCGGCCACCAGCAACAGCCCCTTCTGCAGAGGGGATAGTCCAGCGTTTGGTGAGCTGTCGGTCATGGGCGACTGACATCAGGGTTCCCACTCTGACAGGACAAACCGCTTGCTGTTGCTAGCGTCTGAGCGCAGAAGACGAAGCCGAATCACGGTGTTAGTCCGCCGCGAGTCCGCCACCAAGCTGATGTCCGTTCTGCGATTTTTGTTGCTGCCACTCCGGGCGCCCCTGCTGCTGGTGTTGTTCGGTGTGTCGCTGTTTCTCGGGCATCACTGGGCCATTCAGGAAACATGGTTGGCGGAGGCGCACTCCATTTCGGTGAATGCCTTCTGGGCCATCGAACTGATCCAGGCCCTGGTGGTTGTGATCATCTGCACGATGCCCGACCTGCTCTTGCGGCAGCTCTCGCTGCTGATGGCTTCAAGCCGTGTGCTCAGCCTTGTGGTGACGCTCACCCTGGTGATCACGGTGGGGCTTTATGTGTTGAGCCTCAGCCTGCTGTCGGATGTTCTCATCCTGGCGTCCGCCACCTTGCTGGCCCGGCTTGACCTGAGTCGCATCAAGGTGGTCCCTCCGCCGCAGCTGTTGGCCTTCTGGTTAGCGGTGATTGTGGTCAGTGGCATCTGGGTTGGTCATGGCCTCCCCAACCCCGCCGCTTCACTCAGTGCAGCGATCGCCGCTTGACGTCAGTTGGTGATAGGCCCAGAGATTGCCGAGCACTTTTTTCGTGTAGAGACGTGTCTCTGGGTAGGGAATGCGCTCTGTCCAAAGTTCAGGGTCCTGCTCCAGCTCTGAGCTGACCCATGACCCTGCAGCTCCAGGACCAGCGTTGTAGCTGGCGGCAACCAGCCAGGGATTGCCATCCCATTGCTGCAGCAGGAATGCCAGGTAGCGAGCACCCAGGACGGCATTGAGATCCGGTTGGCGCAGTTGCTCGGTGCTGAGCTCTTCTCCTGCCATCTCAGCGGCCGTTGCCGGCATCAGCTGCAGCAGGCCCTGGGCGCCGACCGGTGAGGCCACGGCTGGCGAGAAGCGTGATTCCTGACGAGCGATCGCCAGGAGCAGATCCAGGTTGACCTGCTCCTGTTCGGCTGCTTGCTGGAACTCGGTCAGCAGTGGTTTTGGATGCTGGCTGTGATGCAGCAGAAAGCGGGTCGGGCAGTCGGGATCCACCAGGCGCAAGCTGGATTTCCAGAGCCGACTGAGACCGCTCCAGTAGTCATTCACGCTCATCAAGAGTCGGCCTTCCACCAGGAGCTCCTGTGGGGATGGATCGCCGGCGGTGTCTCGGCTTTGCCAGGTCTCCAGGGCTTCGCGGTTCCAGCCGAGGCGCCACAGCTGATCGATCAAGGGATCGCCGCTGTCGAGTGCTGTCCAGGGTTGGCTCCGATCCGATTCCGTGTCCTCCGCTTCCAGCCCGCTGACGGCTTGCGTGCCAGACAGCTCCGGCAGCTCTGCGCCCTCCAGCCGTGCACCGGCTCTCCAGGTGTAGTAGCCAGGTGGTTGCGTGGCCACCAGTGCCTGCCAGATCTGCTGGGCGACGTCGTCGTTGCCGCGTTTGAACGCACTGAAGCCGCGCCAGAACTGCTGGCGTGCTCTCAGTGGGTCGGGCAGTTGCTCCTCGGGGATGGCGCTGAGCCACGTGTTCGCTTCATCCCATCGGCCTGCGAGTAAGGCTTCACGGGCAAGATCCCACTGCAGTTGCCAGCTGGCTGGATCGTCGGGCCAGCGTTGCAGCACGGCCAGTCCACCGTCACCACCGGCAAGGCGGACCCTTGCTGCGGCCACATCCACGGAGGCCGTTTGCACGGACTTAGGCAGCGCATCGAGCAGGACAGGGTCGGGACGCAGTGGCTCGCTCAGCAGGGCTGCGGCCGCGAGCGCTTCTGGGCTGTCTGGATGGTCGTGGGCGAGTTCTAGCAGCATCGCTTCTCCCCGGCCTCGCTGCTCGCGACTTCCCCGCATCAGGCTGCGACCGATCAAAAGGGCTTGCTTAGGAGCAAGGGGAGTGCCCTGCAGGCAGAGCTCCGCAGCATTGCCATCCCCGAGTTGGGCCAGAGCGCCGGCCAGCTGTAGGCGCTCCTGTTGCGTCATGCCTTCGCCAGTGATCGTCCCGCAGGCCTGACGCAGCAGGGATTGCGCCCCTGGCCACCGGGGACCCCAGCGGGCCAGGTGGAGTGCGCTGGTGAGAACGCGCTGCTGATCGGCATCCTTCGGCAGTTCCGCTGCTGCGGCTAGGGCAGCGGCATGGCGTGGCTGTTGGCGCAGCAGCTCGCGGTGCAGGTCGGCTTGGTTTTGGCCGAGGTGATACCGGGCATCAGCGCTCGCGGCAGTGGCAGGAAAGCGTTGCAGGAGTTCAAGCCAGAGCTCCTGCTCCTCTGCTTCCAGTCCCAGAGCCCCTGCCGTCAGCGCTTGCTGTTTCAGGGCGATCGCTGCAAGGGGATCCGGTCCCCATCCCTGGCCACTCAGCAGACGCCATCGGCGGTTGGGGGACGCGCTGCTGCGGCTGGCGAGAAGGAGAGCTGCTTCGCGTCGCTGCTGGGGTTCGCGCGACCACCGGTAGTGCTGCCAGAGTTTGGTGCTGCTCAGGTGGGGTGTTAGCTGGATCTGCCCATGGCGCAGCAGCTGACGGCCGCCAATGATCGCCAGGATTGCGAACAGGGAGGAGCCGCCGAGCAGCAGCAGGCCGCGAATGCGGGTGAGTCGAGCGCTCAAGCCAAGGCTCTGAACTGCTGGCATTCTGTGGCCAGCGGGGCTGATCTGGATGGTTGCGCAGCGACGGAGGCCTCGACCGGTCCAACAACAACAATTGCGTTGTGCCGTGGTCGGCGGCCTGGCCCTGCTGCTGTGGGGCCTGCGTTGGCTCTGGCCTCTGCCATGGCTGCCGGGCTGGTTGCTGTTGCTGATCGTTGCCTGGGCACTGCTCGAGTTGGCGGCCCTGATGCTCTTCCCCAGGCGTTGGCGCTGATCTCGATCGTGCAGCTGAGGGCCTGGCACCGATCGAACGGTCTGGTGTCTCAGGGCTCTTAGGGTTCAATCCACAAATGAGACCTCATGGCCTCCTCTGCTGCCCATCCGCTCGGTTCCCTTCCGTCGCCTCAGATCAGTTTCGGCACGGATGGTCTGCGCGGTCGGGTCGGCGATGCCATCACGCCAGCCCTCGCCTTGCAGGTGGGCTTTTGGTGTGGACGCGTGCTGCCGGCAGACGGCCCCGTGCTGATCGGGATGGATTCGCGCTGCAGTGGATCCATGGTGGTGGCAGCCCTGACGGCAGGCCTCACAGCGGCGGGTCGGGACGTGTGGACGCTCGGACTGTGCCCGACGCCCGCCGTCCCTGGGCTGATCCGTCGCTTTCAGGCTGCAGGTGGTCTGATGGTTTCCGCCAGCCACAACCCCCCGGAAGACAACGGCATCAAGGTGTTCGGCGCTGACGGGAGCAAGCTTGGCGCTGACTTGCAAAGCCGGATTGAGTCCGGCCTGCGAGGGGACGTGGAGGCCGCTTCGTCGCTGGGTACCTGCGGTGCTGCCCACCATCGCTCCGAGCTGCTGGAGCATTACCGCGACAGCCTGCTGAGCAGCGTTCAGCATCAAAGTCTGGCGGGGGTTCCGATCGTTCTCGATCTTTGCTGGGGCTCTGCGACAGCCTGCGGTGCCGAGGTGTTCCGCGCTCTTGGTGCTGACATCACCGTGCTCCATGGTGATGCCGATGGTGAGCGCATCAATGTGGGCTGCGGGTCCACCCATCTCGAACCGCTGCGTCGCGCGGTGGTCGAGCAGGGGGCTTCCATGGGCTTCGCATTTGATGGCGATGCCGATCGCATGCTCGCGGTGGATGGGCGCGGCCGCATCGTCGATGGCGATCATGTCCTCTATCTCTGGGGCTCAGCGCTTCAGGAGCGTCATGCCCTTCCGGATCAACGTCTGGTGGCCACGGTGATGTCCAACCTGGGTTTTGAACGGGCCTGGCAGGCACGGGGGGGGCAGCTGGAGCGCACACCTGTTGGCGACCAGCATGTGCATGCTGCGATGGTGAGCAGTGGTGCAGCCCTGGGCGGTGAGCAATCGGGTCACATCCTTTCGTCCGCTCACGGCCTCGCCGGGGATGGTGTGCTGACGGCGCTTCAGCTCGCCACCCTCTGCCATGCCCAGCAGATCACCCTCGCTGATTGGTTGGACCGCAGCTTCCAGGCCTACCCCCAGAAGCTTGTGAATGTGCGCGTGCCGGATCTGGCACGACGCAAGGGCTGGGCTGATTGCGAGCCGTTGCGCGAGCTGGTGGAGGAAGCCGAGCAGGCGATGGCTGACGAAGGCCGGGTGCTCGTGCGTGCCAGTGGCACAGAGCCGTTGCTGCGGGTGATGGTGGAGGCGGCGGATGCCACGACGGTGGAGCGCTGGACATCACGGCTGGCTGAGGCTGCCGATCAGCACCTCAATGCGGCCTGAGGCCGGCCCGATCCAGGGCGAGAACCAGGGCGCCGTGGCAGGCATCACCATCGGTGGTTTGCCAATGACTGTCGGGGAGCTGCTCGCGAAGCGATGTCTGCACCAGCTGGAGGAACAGCGGCATGTGTTCCAGGGCTCCGCCCCTGGCTTCCAGGCAGGGGGCCTGAAGGCCCAGAGCATGGGCGGTGGCTGTGGCTGCTTTCGCCAAGGCTGATGCTGAACACTGGAGGATCCTGCGGGCGGCCGGGTCTCCATTGGCGGCGGCATCCGCCACCAGGGGCGCCAGCCTTGCTTCATCGGCCACAGCGTGGCGATCGCGCACTACAAGTGCTTTGAGCTCGGCGGCACTGCGGCAATCAAGCGCTTCCCACAGGTTGTGGCGCAAAGGACCATCGGGAACCCGACCATCGGCCATGCGCACGCTGAGTTGCAGGGCTTGATGCCCGATGTCGAAGGCGGATCCCGCTCCATCCAGCCGCCAGCCCCAGCCTCCGCAGCGGTGCTCTCGACCGGTGGCATCGCGGCCCACCACGATCATCCCGGTGCCGCTGATCAGCACGATTCCTGCGCGATCAGGAAACGCACCACGCAACGCCGTGCGTTCATCGCCGGTGGCCAGGCAACGGTGTTCAGGCAGTGCCAAGGCACTGGCGAGTAGGGCCGCGCCGCGGGTCTGCAGATCCGTGTCGGCTTCGATGCCGCTGGCCCCGATTGCGGCTGCATGCAGATGCTCCCTGCCGAGAGGTTGTTCCCGGGATTCATCCCTGACTTGCTCCAGGGCCGCCTCCAAGCTGGAGTCGATGGCACGCCGGAAGCGTGCTTCACCATCGTGGGCATCGAGATGGGAGACGCCACTGCCACGTCCCTCGCCCAGCACTTGAAAACGCTCGCCGTTCCAGCGACTCAGCCGACAGCGGCAGGTGGTTTGTCCGGCATCGAAGCCGGCCAGGAGGACCAGTTCCTGGTTCACGGTTTGCGTGTCATCAGACTCAGGGTGGCCAGGCAGAACCATCCGCTGATCTGAACTTCCGGTCGGAAGAAGATCGTGTCTGCAGCCCCTTGCATCATCAGGCCGGCGATCGCTGCCAGGCACCCCAGGCAGGGGAGGGCCAGATCACTGTCTGCGCTGAGCGCCTGCAAACCGCGTCGCAGGCTGGCTGTGGCCAGACCGATGCAGGCCAGTAAGCCTGGAATGCCAGTTTCCACAAGGATTTCCAGGGGGAGGGAGTAGGCGCTAAGCGCATTGAATTTTGGTTGCTGATACAGCGGATAGATGCTGTTGAAGGCGGCATTGCCGGGGCCGATCCCTAGCCAGGGCCTGTCCTGGATCATGTCGATCGCCGCTAGCCAGACGTTGATGCGGAAGTTGTTTGAGCTGTCGCCTCGTCCCGCCAGCAGGCTGGTCATGCGGGTTCGGACGGGCTCCACTTGCGTGGCAGCGAAGGCAATCGCCATGCCCGCCAGCACCAGCAGGGCGAGAGGCAGTAGGCGACGCCAAAAGAGCGGCCAGTGGCGGATCTGCCGCAGCACCAGAAGCAGCATCAGTACGCCGAGAGCCGCCAGCATTCCCAGCCAGCCGCCACGGCTGTAACTGAACAGGGTTGATGCGGCGCCAAGCACCAGTGCGGTTGCGGCAAAGAGCTTGGATCCCCAGCCGCGCCATCGGAGCACTGCCACCACGGCAATGGGCAGGATCGGCACTAGGTACCCAGCCAGCAGATTGGGATTGCCCAGAGGGCCATAGATGCGAATCGTGCCCTCCGCCACGGAATTGGGATCCGCCCAGCGCGCCAGTTCCTCTGTGGGGCCGTAAAGCTGCCGCAAGGCCAGCACGCTGCTCAGCAGGGACCCACCCAGCAGCGCAGCCACCAGGCGGTCCCACCACTGCGGTGCCTCAGCCAGCAGCTGCCGCATCAGGGCGTAGACCCCGAGATAACTGATCAATTTCACAAGGCCTTTGGCTGCGGCCATCGGCACGGGGGAGGCCCCGGTGGCGAGTACTGCTACACCAAGGAACAACAGCACCCAGCTGCTGATCGGACCGATCCGTCCAGGTGCCCGCGTCAGTGACCACAGCACCCACAGGGCTCCGCAGGCGAGAACAATCAGTCCGAGTCCAGCGCGGGTGAGCACCGGCAAAAATCCCAGCAGCAGGATCAGCACCAGACCAGCGAGCGTGCTCAGGCGGTGCTGCTGCACGGACGATCCCCCTAGAAGCCCCTGCCAGCGCAGCAACCATGGAGTTGGGGCCGAAGCCTCAGGCATCAGGAAGTGAGAGCGGTTTCAGCGGGATTATCGACCCGTTGCCAAGCCTCCTCCAGGTCTTTGAGCTCCGGCACCGGCCGATTGTTGCGTCTATACAAAACGCGATAGGCCGGTAGGCCTTGCTCCTGCACGTAACGCTCGCGCTCGGTGGGCACCGGCAGCGGATTTTCTGCCCGCCAGGGACGCGCGTCCTCGTCTGGGCGTTCGAAGCAGTCGCTGAGTTCCGTCAACGCCACCATCGGTTCGATCACTTCGAGCACATCGCTTTGCAGGAACAGCTCCCTTCCAGGGGTGAGGGCCGCGGCGACGGCTCGCAGCAGCGAGGGTTGCATCACCCTGCGCTTGCGATGGCGTCGTTTGAACCAGGGATCGGGGAACTGAATGCTCACCAGCCGCAATTGATCCTCGGGAAGGGCTGCGAGCCAGCCCTCAACACTGATGTTCGCGTTGCAGAACAGGTAATGCAGGTTGTGGCGTTCGAGCCGATCGCGGTCGCGCTGTGCCGCCAGCACTAGGGGACGGCGGATCTCGACGCCGAGATGATTCCAGTTGGGTTTCAGAGCCGACAGTTCCAGAAGACAAAGACCACGTGCGCAGCCGATGTCCAGGTGAATGGGGCGCCTGGGGTCATCAAATAACTGGTCGGGTCCTGGCAGCTCCAGGGGTAGCTGGAAGAAGCGGCTCAGGGGATTGACGTGCTGACGCATCAGGACTGGCTGTCGCTTTCAGGGGGATCGCGGCGCAACAGGCCCCAGCAGGCGGTGTAGCCATGCAGATGAGTTGCCCCACCAAGAGGGCCAAGCTCGCCGTTGCAGAAGCTGCCGGTGACGGGAAGGTCGGGAAAGACGTCGCGGGCGATGCTGATGTCGCCGTCGGGGCCGCCGAACAGGCCGCTTCCTCGTCCCAGGCAGGCGAACAGTATGCCCATCAGGGGGGCGGAAGCTGGATCGCGTTCTCGGCTGTTGGCCAGCAGCTGTCTGGCTTCCTGCCTTGAGGCCTGGGCTTCACGCAGCTGGAACTGCACGTTCTGACCCGCGCGCACCCGATCCGCCACCGCGACAGCCCCATTGCGGGGATCCACGCCGATCAGGTTGCGCACCAGGAATGCGCGCTCAGGCTGCTTGTTGGAACGTTCGCGGGATTGGAGCTCCGCGAGCGCAGCACCCGCGCTGAGCTCCTGCCGTTCCACGCCAAGAAACAGCGAATGCTGAACCAGTTCGCGGTCTTCGTCGCTCAGGTCGGCCAGCACCCGCTGCAGGCATGCCACGGGGCTGGCGCGGCGATCACCATCGCTCAGTTCAAGCAACACATTCCTCTGGGCTTGCTCGATGGCAAACACAGGGCCGATCGGGCGGCACCCCTGCGCCACCACCGGATCGAGACACCAGCTGCCGCCAAGGCTCAGACCCACTGCGCCACTCAGCACCTGATCGTCCAGGAGCAGCGAGCCGTGGTCGGCGTTATGGGGCACAGCGATGCCGCCGATCTTGGCGATGCCTGGATAGGCGTAATCCAAACCGCTCACCAGATCGTTGATGTTGTTGCAGCTGGGGTCCATCAGCAGCAGAAGGGAGCGGCTCTGCGACGGGTCAACGCCTACCCAGTCCTGCCAGTGCTGGGCGGCTCCGTCGAGATCCGGAAGCTCGGTGCTGTCGAGGCGGAAACTGGTCAGTTCAGCGCCAGGAAGATTGAGCAGGCTGACGCTGAGGGCCGCAGAGCGCTCCAGCTCATGGGCATCACCAGCGCTGGTCGTCCCCACCACGCCGCCGCCGAGGCATCCCACCCAGTGCTTGGCTCTCAGGCGTTTCTGCAAGAGCGGCAGCAGGCGGGTCAGATCACTGGCGAAATGGCTGGAGACGAATACCAGGGCCAGGTCCGCTTCGGCAGAGCCCAAGCAGCCAATCACCTCGCGCGTCGCCTCTTCCATCGACGACTTGCTGGAGAGCGCATGGCGGCATCGCGCCTCTTGCCCGCGGCTCCTGAACCAGTCGAGGGGATTGAGCGGAACCATGAACTGGACCCTACCAATCCTGTGGACTTGACGGATGACCGTGATAATGAGCCTTCCAATGACCCTGGCCGGTGCCCGACCTCACGACTCGCACCCTGGTGTGGCTGACTTATCGCTTGGGAGCTGCCGTCGCTCTCGGCTTGCCTTTGGTGCTGCTGATCTGGTCAGGCATGAAACGGGAACCGGCGTTGGTTCGCCTGCTGGGCATCTATTGGAAGGTGGCCAGCCTGCTGGCGATCAGTGTTCTTCTGCTGACGGATCAGAGGCCCATCGGTTATCTCACCGCTTTCCTCGCGCCCTTGCTGATGGCGGCCTCTCTCTGGTTCTGGGTGGATCTGAACGAGGAATTGGCTGATAGCCCTCCCGGTCGGGCGCTGCCCATGACCGTTCGGATCTGGCGCTGGGCACTCACCTTCTTTGCGCTGTTCGCGGCTGTGATGTCAGGTTCAGCTCTTGATTGCACGCGTCAGCTTGAGGCGCAGAGCTGCCGGATCTGGCTGGAAGCACCGCAGGGACTGCACCGCGTTGTGGAACGCGTGTTTGATTTTGTCTTCGGCGGTGAGTGGACGATGGCTGTGGCCGCTTTCATCGGCTACGTGGCGTTGGTGGCCTACGCCGTGGGATTGCTGCAGTGGGCTTTGGTCCGCCTTCCTCGCCAGGGTCGGGTGGCAGGCGATTTCTGAGATGGAGCCTTCGGTTTTGGTGCAGAAGCTGGAGGAACGCACCCGGCTGAAGCCTGAGCGGGTGGTGCGTCTGCATGGCGTGGTTGGCGCCGAGCCCTTTGAGTTGCTGATTTTTCGTGGCTTCAGCAGCAGCACCACCCATCCAACCGCCTTTGATCCGGATGCCACCGTGCTGCCGGACGGCACGCAGCTGCAGCGAGCCGAACTGCTCCAGGGTCCACTGAACCCAGACGCAGAGATCGTCCTTGTTGGGCCGATCTCTCCAGATGAACTGCTGGCTCAGGCCATCTGGTGAGTGCGGCGTTCCAGCACGCCCACACAGCGTCCGCAGATGTGGGGATGCTCCGGGTGCTGACCCACATCGCCTTCGTAGTGCCAGCATCGCTCGCACTTTTTGCCACGTGCACGGCTCACTTCGATCACGGCAAGTTCGTCCTCCTGGCTGGCCAGTAGTTCGGCCCAGGGCTCACCGCCAATCTGCAGCTGTGAGACCAGCAACCAGTCCCGCAGGCCATCCACTTCTGCATCACCCTTCTCGCACAGCCAAGTGAGTGCGGCCTGCAGCTCGGGATTGCGAGCTTCGAGGCGAACCGAGGCTTCCAGCGATGCGCCCAGCTCCTGACGGCCGCGGCAATCTTCCAGCACTTTGTTGACGGCGGCGCGCAGCTCTCTCAGTTGCTGAATCGGAGCGCTGAGCTCGGGATCGCGCCAGTCGGATGGAACCGTCGGCCAGCCGCGGTGGAAGACCGAGGTCTCCTCCACGGGGTATGGCAGGTTCTGCCAAATGTCTTCGGCCATGTGGCACAAGACAGGAGCGATCAGTCCGGCCAGGCGTTCGATGATTAGGGCCATTACGGTCTGGCAGCTGCGCCGACGCCGGTCGGCGGGGGCACTCACGTAAAGCCTGTCCTTGGCGATGTCGAGGTAGAAGTTCGATAGATCGGTGACGCAGAAGTTCTGCAGCAACTGGAAGAAGCGGAAGAACTCGAAGCTTTCGAAGGCTTCCGTGATCTCATCCATCACTTCGGCTGTGCGCTGCAGCATCCAGCGGTCCAGTAACGGCAGTTCCGCCACAGGGATGGCGTCGGTTGCCGGATTGAAGTCGTGCAGGTTGCCCAGCAGGTAGCGGCTGGTGTTGCGCACCTTGCGGTAGACATCCGCCAGCTGGCGCAGGATCCCGGCCCCGATCGGCACATCGGCGGAGTAATCAACCGAACTCACCCAGAGCCGCAGCACATCGGCGCCGTAGGGCGGTTCCTGCTTCTGGTTCTTGCCCCCCTCGATGATCACCATCGGGTCGACCACATTGCCGAGGGATTTGCTCATCTTGCGGCCCTTCTCATCCAAGGCGAAGCCATGGGTGAGCACCCGCTTGTAGGGGGCGTGGCCATTCACGGCAACTGAGGTGAGCAGTGAACTCTGAAACCAGCCGCGGTGCTGGTCGGACCCTTCCAGGTAGAGGTCGGCGGGATAGCTCAGGTTGTCGCGCTGGCTGGCGACGGCAGCCCAGCTGGAGCCGGAGTCGAACCACACATCCATCGTGTCGGTGCCCTTTCGCCACTGGTCGGCTTGGTCGGCGTAGGCGGGCGGCAGCAGATCCGGTTCGTCTTTCTCCCACCAGACGTCGGCGCCGTGTTCGGCGATCAACGCTTGGATGTGATCCAGGGTGTCGGCGTTCAGCAGCACCTCGCCGTTGCTGCGGTGATAGAAGACGGGGATCGGCACCCCCCAGGTGCGCTGGCGGGAGATGCACCAGTCGCCCCGCTCCTTGACCATCGATTCGATCCGGTTCCGACCGGAGGCAGGGGTCCACTCCACTGCAGCGATCGCATCCAGGGCCTGTTGACGGAACCCTTCCACGGAGGCAAACCACTGTTCCGTGGCCCGGAAGATCGTGGGTTTCTTGGTGCGCCAGTCGTAGGGGTAGCGGTGGCCATAGGCCTCCTGCTTAAGCAGGGCTCCAGCGGACTCAAGCGCCTCGATGATTTTGGGGTTGGCATCTTTGAGCACATTCAGGCCCGCAAACGGCCCGGCTTCATCGGTGAGGGTGCCGGCTTCGTCTACGGGGCAGAGCACTGGCAGCCCGTTCTTCTGGCCGGTGTGGAAGTCGTCGACGCCGTGACCCGGCGCGGTGTGCACGAGGCCTGTGCCCGATTCAGTGGTGATGTAATCGCCGCCGATCACCACCGGACTGATGCGCTCCAGCAGCGGGTGGCGGTAGGTCAGCCCAGCGAGCAAGGCGCCTTTCACCGTGGCGCGTCGGCTCAGCGGTCGATCCAGGGTTCTGCTCAGGGTCTCGATCAGATCGGCAGCTACCAGCAGCAGGAGGCCTTCACCGTCGTCGGCCAGGGCGTAATCAAGCCGTTCATTCACCGACACCGCCAGGTTGGCCGGCAAGGTCCACGGTGTGGTGGTCCAGATCGCCACCTGAAGGGCCTTCCCCAGGGCTTTCTCCTCGGTGGGCAGATCCAGGCCCTCGGCCTTGAGGGCATCCCGCAGCGTGTCCGGCAGCTTCACGGCTGGGAAGGCGGCGTAGACGCTGGGGCTCGTGTGGCCGTCGGGATATTCCAGTTCCGCTTCGGCCAAAGCGGTGCGTGAACTCGGGCTCCAGTGCACCGGTTTCAGGCCTCGGTAGATGTGCCCCTTGAGCACCATCTCGCCAAACACCCGGATCTGAGCCGATTCGTACTCCTTTTGCAGGGTCAGATAGGGCTTTTCCCAGTCCGCCCAGATGCCCCAGCGCTGGAAGCCTTTCATCTGGCCATCCACCTGTTTGCGGGCGTAGGCGGCAGCTTTTTTGCGCAGCTTGAACGGTGTCAGCGCCTTGCGCTGCTCCTGATCCATCGACTGCAGCACCTTCAGCTCGATCGGCAGGCCGTGGCAGTCCCAGCCCGGCACATAGCGCACCCTCCGTCCTTTCAACACCTGAAATTTGTTGATGACGTCCTTCAGCACCTTGTTGAGGGCGTGGCCCATGTGCAGAGCACCGTTGGCATAGGGCGGGCCGTCATGGAGGGTGAAGGTTGGACCGCTGTTGTTCAGGCCCAGCTCGCCGTCGATGCCCTGGTCTTTCCAGAAAGCCTGCAGTTCCGGCTCACGTTTTACGGCATTGGCGCGCATGCCAAAACCCGTCTGCAGCAGGTTGAGCGTGTCCTTGTAGGAGGGACGTCCCTCGGCGGTGGCGTCGCGCGTCTCCTTGCTCACGTTGGGGCAGCTGCAGAGGAAATTATCCGTCTTCGTTGGCCGGAGTGGTGACAACGTTTTTCTCTGTGCTCTCGCTCTCGCCACTGGCGTCATGGTCAGAGGCTTCCTGAGGCTGGGGTTCTTCAGGACGGACCCAGCGCTTGCCGCTGCGGCTGCTGCCTTCCGGTCTCTCGGCGGCGGGGACTGAAGAGCGCAGGCTGCCTACGGCCTGGCCGGTGTTGCTGATCAGAGTATTGAAAGCGGTTCCGAGCTGCTGAACGCTGGTGGACCAGCGTTCTCGTGAACGCAGGCGTTGTCGTTCTTCCGGGCTAAGGCGCTGCCAGCGGGATTGGGCCACTTCCGCGGTGAGGCGACTGATCAGCAATCCCGCACAGACGACGGCGAGCATCGGGGCACCGCGCAGTCGATCGCTGCTGGTGACCAGCACAAGGCCGAGCAGTAGCACCACTCCGCCCCAGGCACCATCTCTAGGCCGACTGAGTTCCGTGGCCAGCAACGGCAGCAGCAGCACTGCCAGACCCAGCAGCAGGCAGACGTCTCCAGCAAGGGTGGCCAGCATCAGCACGCAGGGATGTCTGGGGTCATTCTGGGTCGCTGCCTAAAATTGTCGCCTGCCCATCTGGCGGAATTGGTAGACGCGCTGGTTTTAGGTACCAGTGGCTTCGGTCGTGGGGGTTCAAGTCCCCCGGTGGGCATCCATTTCCCTAATTTGGTGTTGATTTCTGTCAACAGACAACGCGCTTCGCTGAATGACTCAGGCTTTCGCACAACCTGCAATGCCGTCCGCTGAGGGGCGTCTGCGTTCGGTGCCGAAGCGGTTCGTCGATCCTCCAGCGGCGTGGAATCCCACTGTTGGTCTGTTTTTGGGGGGCTATGCCCTTGCTGCATTGACGATCTGGGGCTGGTTTGTCGCCGATTGGCCGTTGCTGGTGCTGCTCTGCACAGGGTTCCTCGCGCTGCACCTTGAAGGCACCGTTGTGCATGACGCCTGCCACAAGTCGGCCCATCCCGTTCCCTGGGTCAACCAGGCCATGGGCCATGGTTCCGCTCTTCTGCTGGGTTTTAGTTTCCCGGTGTTCACGCGGGTGCACTTAGAGCACCACGCCCATGTGAACGATCCGAAGAATGACCCGGATCACATCGTCAGTACCTTCGGCCCTCTCTGGCTGATCGCTCCTCGATTTTTCTATCACGAGGTTTTCTTTTTTCAGCGCAAGCTCTGGAAGCGCTGGGAACTGATGCAGTGGGGACTGGAGCGCGCCGTGTTCTTCACGATCATCGCGGCTGCAGTGAGCTTCGATTTCCTTTCTTTCATCTTCAATTGCTGGTTCGCACCAGCGCTGATGGTGGGTGTCACCCTTGGCTTGTTTTTCGACTATCTGCCTCACCGCCCCTTCACGTCCCGCAATCGCTGGACGAATGCACGCATCTATCCCGGCAGGATGATGAACTGGCTGATCATGGGTCAGAACTATCACCTGGTGCATCACCTCTGGCCATCGGTGCCCTGGTTTGAATACAAACCCGCCTACGAAGCAACCAAGCCTCTTCTGGATGCCAAGGGCTCACCGCAACGGTTGGGGATCTTCGAAACGCGTGCTGACAGCGCCAATTTCCTCTACGACATCCTTGTGGGCGTGCGTAGCCACAAGCTCCGCAGCGGCAAGATGCGTCGCGCCGCACGCTTCATCCCTGGACGCTCCCTGCAGCGCGGCTGGCTGAGTTTCGTCGACCGCATCGCGATCAAAACCCAGCCACGTCGGCCCCATCAGCGCTGATCACTCAGCAAGGATCTTCGGTACGCGGAAGAAATCACCTTCCCGCAAGGGGGCTTGATTCAGTAGTTCTTCTCTAACTTCGGTTGCGACCACTGTGTCTTCACGGGTCACATTCACCACTTCCACAGCGCGCGTAGTGGGTGGCACCCCATCCGTGTCGACACCCTGCAGCTGATCGACATAGTCGAGGATGCGCTCGAGCTGACCGGTGTAGGTCGTGATCTTGTCTTCGGGCAGATCCAGACGTGCCAGATGGGCCACCTTGCGGACGTCGTCGGCCGTGATCTTGCTCATGCGGCGTTGAGAAATGTGCTCAGATCCTCGCGCAGCGCCTCCGCTGCCGTGTGAAGCAGCTCTTCACCGTGTTCTGGTTTGGCAAGAAAGGGATCTGACCCCATGCGTCCGTCGGGGTAACGACGGCGGAAATCGGCTGGTCCATGAATCGAGCCGCACGGGGCTGCCTCTGGCAGGGCGCGCTGTTTGCTGATGAGGCTGTCGTGCAGATGAAGGGTGACGGCGATTTCGCTGGGTGTGGCGTGCTGGCCTTCGCGATTGCCGTAGAGATCACGGGCCCGCCGCATCACAGGGCCGGCCATGAACCAGTTGGCGAGCCTGCAGCGCAGACGGGGCGCCACCTCAAGGCCGCGGCTGGCCGCTGTGCCGTAGGCCTGTGCGAACGCGGCCTTGGCGGTGGCGATATTGCCACCATGACCATTCACCACCAGGATCCGCTCGAATCCGTGAGTGGCCAAGGACAGCACCAGGTCATGCAGCACGGCCAGCAGTGTGGCGGGCTGCAGGCTCATCGTTCCGGAAAAGCCGAGATGATGCTCGGCCATGCCAAAGGCCTGCACGGGGGTCACCAGAACGCCGCTCCTGCGGCCCAGTTCCAGGGCGACGGCTTCGGCCGTGAGGGCATCGGTGCCGATGGCACCGGTCGGACCATGCTGCTCGGTGGATCCCAGCGGGATGATCACGCCCTTGCACGTTTCCAAGTAGCGATCCACGTCCGGCCAGCTCTGCAAAGCAAGGCGGATGGCATCCGTGCTGGCGACAGGGCCTGGTAGCGAAGTGGTCATGTCCACATCCGAGCGGATCCTGATGATGGCGCTCAGTGGGCTGTGCCGTTGCCGTCGTACTTGTCGGTGTTGTAGTAGCCGCCGCGGGTGCCGAAGAATGCTGTGGCCAGCACGAACAGGCCGCTGCCGAAGAGCAGCACGGTGCCCAGGTTGAATCCAGAGAGTGCGGCGTCCATGGCGTTGCCTCGTGTCTTATCAGCCTGGCAGGGACGAGCCCGTTGTCATCGCCTGCATGAGCGGATCGTCATCGCCGCCGATTTCACTGCCGGTGCTGGGGATGTTCAGCCATTGGCGTAAGGCCCGGGTGATCCAGATGAAGGGCAGGGTGTCGGCCAGGGCCGCGACCGCTTTGAACAAATAGCCGCTGGCAATGAAAGCAAGCAGCTGCGGCGCCACTGGCTCGTCGGGCCTCACAGGAAGTACGCCTGCGGCGTAGTGACTGATCAGCACAACGGCACTGGTGTCCACCAGTTGACTGACGAGGGTCGAGCCGTTGTTGCGCAGCCACAGCGCCTGTCCATGGCTGAATTGCTTCCAAAAATGGAACATGCGCACATCGACAAACTGCGCGGTGAGATAAGCCGCCATGGACGCGAATACAGCTCCAAATGCCAGCCGCTGGATCTCAAAAAAAGTGTCGTCTGGAGCTCCTGCCAAGCCCGGAAGCAGGCCCCCAAGCCAGAGAATCAGCACCACCCAGCCATTGAGCAGCAGGCCCACCCACACCACCTGTCCGGCGCGCTCTTCGCCCCAGATCTCGCTGATCAGATCCGTGCAGAGGAATGTGATCGGGTAAGGGAGCGCTCCGACCGCCACCACAATCGGCCATGAGCCGATCTGCCCCAGGGCCAGAAATCGGGTCAGCCCAAGGATGTTGAGCATGGCCAACGTCCCTAGGAACAGTCCTGCCAGCACCAGAAAGGTCAGATCACGCCTGGCTTGTAAGGCCTTGGCTTGCTGAGCATCGAGCATCAGTGGGGGCAGAACGGTTGGCCGTGGCCGATCAAACGTTGTTTTAAGACAGATCCACGACGAAGCTCAGTGGTTCAACCGAACCATCACCATCGGGATAGTTGGCGAAGCCCACCACTTGATCGGCATAGATCGAATTGGCAGTGCTGAACACGCTTTCAATGTCGGTTCCGCTTTTCATGATGTCGAGGGTGTTCCACTCCGCTGCTTCCTTGAAGGCACCGCTGCGATCGCGTTCAATGGTTGCCACTGAGGCGATTGCCAGTTCTTCGTCACCGTTCAGATCTACCGATGTCGCAGGGAGGTGATAGGCCCCATCGTCGTCGCGATAAATTCCTTCGAAGTGAGTGATTAGATCGGCACCATCTTGTTCGTTGTTGTAAGAAAAAGTTTGATAATTAAAAAATCGTCCTGTAATTGAGTCGTAGTCAATTAAGTAGCCATCACCAATTGCGAGTTTGTCATCTTTTGAGTCGAGGACTGAGCCGCTTCCTCCGGCAATTGTGTAAAACCGTTTGTTGTTCTGCCAGATGCCATAGGCGGTATGCGTGACCAGAGGATTGCGATCTCCTGGGAAGCGAATGAATGATTGTTGTCCGCTTTGAAGGTCGACGAGAAAAGCTGTGGATTTCAAGCTGAAATATCCTGTTCTTCCGTCGCGATCCGCCTCGTCGGCATTGCCAACGGCCAAGCCACCGTCCACGGAGTGGACAAAGGTGTAGGTCGCGCGTTGCCTGGACTTGGTGATGCCTTGGATGGCGTTCCATCCACGGATGGTGGAGCCGTCCGATCGTCCGGCATACGTGAACCCCACAACCGCCGGATCGAAGGGGTTCGGGCTGCCCTCGGTGTCTCTGGTGAAAGCGCCCACGTAATTGACCCGGTCAACCCCCGGAAGGCGATCAGGCCCGTACACGCTGGTGCCAGCAGCTTCGAATCGCTCAGGGATGGAAACGATGGACCATCGCCCTGATCCGCTTACGCCGTTGGATTGCGCCGCGTCCAAGGGGCCTTGATAGGCCAGGCCGACGGGATTGGGGCCCGACGAGTTATTCGCGCCGACCAGCAAATAGCTGTTGTCTGTCTCGCCGCCTTTGATTCCCTGTAAGTAAGTGACGACCTCAGGCGAAGACCCTGGGTTGTACTGAAAGGGCGAGATGGTTGATTCAGGCTTGGTCATTGCAATCCACTCGCCACTTGTTGATCTTGGCGTCTGTTGTTCAAATCCTTGCGTTCCTCAATGTTTTTTTAGAATTCATCGAGTCATGGCTTGCTGGTTAATTAGAGAGGCATTTGTTTCATGATTGTGCTGTCAGTTCAGGCGGTTGTTGTTGCTTCTCTATGTAGCCTTGTCAGGATGAAATGAATACGGTTGTCGCTCCCGTCGCCGATATGTCCATCGCCAAGAATTTCCCAGCTCTCCCTCAATCCTTCTTTTGCTGCCCCGCAGAAGTTGTCGGACCTGGCTTGGTGGGCTGCAGGTTGGTGAAACGCCAAACAGACGGCAGCCTGCTCTGGGGTGTGGTGGTGGAAACGGAGGCGTATTCCCAGGATGAGCCCGCCTGTCACGGCTATCGCCGCCGTTCACCGCAGAACGAAACCCTGTTCGGTGAGCCAGGGCGGTTCTATGTGTATGTCAGCTATGGCATCCACCACTGCGTGAATGTGGTGACGGATCGGGCTGAATGGGCGAATGGCGTGTTGCTGCGAGCGGTGGCGCTCCCGGATGAACCCGAACGGGTGGCGGCAGGGCCTGGATTGCTGGCGCGCCGTTTTGGCATCGATCGCCAGCGTGATGCCTGTTCGGTTTGTGGTGAGCATGACCTGTGGCTGGCGCCGCGCACTGCCGCACTGATGGATCCCGTGTTGACCACCACCACCCGCATCGGTATTTCCCAGGGGCAAGCGTTGCCCTGGCGCTGGTATCTGCAAGCCAGCCGCAGTGTGAGCAAGCGTGCGCGCGGCGATCGTTCCCCGAAGCCTGCTGATGCCTTCCGACCGTGATGAGGCGTGGGCGGACGCGCGATGGGCCTCTACGGTTAATAGCAGTGATCGGACGCCCAGTTGAGCGCCTGGACCCACCGTCACATCCTTGATCTTGCGGATTTCTCCCGTGAGGATTTCGCCATGGTGCTGGAGCTGGCCCATCGCTTCAGTTCAATGCCAGCGACGGGTGCCAGAAGACTGCCGGCCCTGCAGGGTCGGCTCGTCGCCACGTTGTTTTTCGAGCCCAGCACCCGCACGCGCAGCAGCTTTGAGTTGGCGGCGAAGCGTCTTTCAGCAGATGTGTCCAGTTTTTCGCCGTCCAGCAGTTCGCTGAGCAAAGGCGAGTCGCTGCTGGATACCGCCCGCACGTATGTGGCCATGGGGGCGGATGTGCTTGTGGTGCGTCATCGCTGCACCGGTGTTCCTCGTCAGCTGGCGGAAGCATTGGAACGTACCGGTGAACGCACGGTGGTGCTCAATGCCGGTGACGGCCTGCACAGCCACCCCAGTCAGGGTTTGTTGGACCTTTACACGCTCGCTCATTACTTTGACCCCAAAAATCCGTTGCCTGAGGCACTGCGCGGGCGTCGCATTGTGATCGTGGGTGATGTGCTCCACTCCAGGGTCGCGCGTTCCAATCTCTGGGCGCTTAGCGCCTGCGGCGCGGATGTGGTGCTTTGCGGGCCCCCCAGCCTTGTTCCGGAGGCCTTTGCCCATTTCCTCGATGCGCCGCCGCCTGGTCAAACGCAGGATCCGGTGTCGCAACGCGGTTCACTCACGCTCAGCCGGGATCTCGATGCTGCACTCGTGGGAGCGGATGCTGTGATGACGCTGCGCTTGCAGAAAGAACGCATGCGCCAAAACATGCTGACCGATCTCGATCGCTACCACCGCGATTACGGACTTACCCATGAACGGCTGCGGCGCAATGGGTGCAGCATCCCTGTGCTGCACCCAGGGCCTGTGAACCGGGGGATCGAGATGAGCGGCGCTCTGCTCGATGACCTGAACGCCAATCTTGTGGAACGTCAGGTCAGCAATGGCATCCCGATCCGTATGGCCCTGCTCTATTGGATGGCGGCTGCTGAATCCGCGCTGGATCCGCCGTCAGTGGTTTGAGTGGACCGGCCTGACACCTGGTTGGAGTAGTAATCCATTGCTGCGCGGAGCGCAGCTCCGGGTTCGGCAATCGAGGGACCTGTCTCGGGAGCCATCGGGAACGCGGCATCCGGTGCATCCAACCCCATGTGCTGGCTGGGCATCCCTGTGAGCAGCATGGAGGCACGGTCCTGTGACACCACCGCAAACATCCACTTGACGAGCAGGGTCACGCGGTTTTCCCGGGTGGGCATGAAGGCCAGGTGGGCCGCTGCCCACAGCAGCCACCCGATGCCGCCTTTGAATTTCAAGCCCCGCAGGTCAGCGACGGCATCGATGCGGTCGAGCACTGCCATGCTGCCGAAATCAAACCAGCTAAAGCTGGGCCGTGCCGTCCCGGCCACGATGGCGGCGATGTCTTTGCCGACGAATCCACCGGCCTGGGTGGCCGGTCCCGCCATGCCAGGTAGCGGCTTGCCATCACGTGTGTGCTTGTAGCTGCAGAGGTCTCCCACCACGCGAATCTCGGGATGCCCAGCCACCGAGAAGTCGGGTTCCACCACCACACGGCCGGCGCGATCGGTCTCACAGCCGACGGAATCGGCCAGCTTGCGTCCCAGATGAGAGGGGCGCACACCTGCGGTCCAGATCACGGTGGCGGCTTGCAGGCGCTGATCACCGTCGGGTGTCCCTACAACCACCTCGCCGGGTTGCATTGCTTGCACCCGGCCTTTGAACAGAAACTCAACGCCGAGATCGCTGAGCGATGTTTGCGCTGCTTCGGAGAGTTGTTCCGGCATGGCGCGCAGCACCCTTTCGCCAGGATCCACAACCACGATTCGGGTGTCAGCTGGATCCAGTTGTCGGAATTCCTTGCGCATGGCATTGCGCATCAATTCCGAGGTGGCACCGGCCATCTCGCAGCCTGTGGGGCCACCACCAACAATCACTACTGTTTGTAGGAAGCGCCGAGCTTGCAGATCGGGAGTCTGTTCGGCCTGTTCCATGGCCATCAGCAGACGCCGCCGAATCTCTTCGGCATGTTCGAGGATCTTCATCGGTGGCGCAAAGGTGCGCCAGTCCTCGTGGCCAAAATAGGTACTGCCGGACCCTGTGGCCATCACCAGGTAGTCATAGCCATAGGTTTTGCCGTTGAAGACGATCTGCTTGCTGTCGGTTTTGATCTCGGTCACTTCCCCGAGCAAAACCTGCACATTGCGCTGACGTCCAACAAGCTGGCGGAGCGGTGTGGCGACATCACCTCGCGAAACCAGCCCTGTTGCCACTTGATACAGCAAAGGTTGGAAAAGGTTGAAATTGCGTTTGTCGATCAGAGTGACTCGAACGTCAGCCTGAGCTAACGCTTTGCAGGCCCGCACGCCTGCAAAGCCACCACCAACGACCACCACATGGGGAGCTTCGCGCAGACGCTCTTCAGGTGGCTCCAGCTCGAGGAAGAAGTGCTCTCCAGCCATGGATGCATCGGCGGCGGGTTTGTTTGCAGCGTATGGATGCCAATCCGATTTGTCTGCGCTTTTCGCAGCACTCTCGACTTTCAGAGAAGTTTGAAACCTTCCAGCAGCAGCCCATACAGCAGGCCGATTCGCGTCATGTCGAGCAGTTGCCGGCCAAGGTGACTGCGTTTGTCGCGTGCCCAGTGGCGACGCACTCGCACCATCACTTCCATCAGTCCCACGCTGAGCATGGCGGCCACGGGGTCCATAAGGCCCAGGCTGCCTGAGATGGAGGCAATGCCGTTGCCGATCATGAAACTGCCTGTCAATGCAATCAGCAGCAACGACGCTCGGCGCCAGGGGTTAGTCGCCCAAAGATCCAGTCGGGTCGAAGCATCGCCGACGCTGCGCTGGAGACGTGTGGATTGGAGGCGCGCTGTCACTAAGAGACTCCCCCACAAAAGGGGCAGGGAAGACAACCGATGATCCCCATCACCCGGCCCTTGCCCTGCCAGCAAATGTATACACCATTTATGGCGTGTATGCCTTTATCAAGCGCTACATATTGGGGCTTTTTATGAAAAAAGCCCGGAGAATCTCCGGGCCGGATGATGGGGACTGGCGAAGGAAAGCCCGAACAGTCCCGTTCTACAAGGGGGGTGTTTCCGGGTCAGTCGGATTCGGCTTTAGCTTTGCGGGAGCTCTTGCCTTCGAGAAGTTCAAGCAACGCTTCCATTTGGGCCATCACGCCACGCACCTCTCCGGCCTCTGGCAGCAGGCCATCTTCCATCACGCCTTGATGCATTTCGCGCAGTTCCTGGCGGATATAGCGCAGGTGGCTGACGACCTGTTCGCGTTTCGACTGAGACATCAATCGTGGCTTTCTCAGCCTCTCTTTTACCGCATGGCCTGATCCTGCGGACCCATTCGCTGAACATCAGCGGCGCGCCAGCCCTCCAGCCAGCAGGATCAGGCCATAGGTGAGCAGTGCTGATGGACGCATCAACACTGATAAAAAGGTGGTCATTGTCAACGCGCTCAGCAGCACCGGTCGGATCGAACGTCGGTAGCTGGTCAGAGAGCGTGCCATCACTCAGCGTTGTGCAAATTGTGCGCGGGCTTCGGCATAAAAAGCAGCATCGATGCATTCGAGCTGACGTTCCTTTGCCATGGATTCAATTCTTCGCCGTACGGCGGGACGCACGAAGAATGGAACTTCCTTGAGTGATTTTTCTGCTTCAGCGCTCCAGTTCACTCAGTTCCAACCATCCTCGATGGAGAATAGGGGATTCGAACCCCTGACCTCTGCGGTGCGATCGCAGCGCTCTACCAACTGAGCTAATTCCCCGCGCAGCGCAACTTAGCGCCTGTGTTTGCGATCTTCTGGGGGCAGGATGGATGAAAGTTCCAACGTTTGGATGCCGATTACACCGGAGCGACTGGCCGCCTTTGATGAAGTCTCGGTGGCAACGTTGGCGCGTCGTCTTGAAGACGACGACTATCCGACGCCGTTTGAGGGCCTCGGTGATTGGCATCTGCTCAGGGCACTTGCGATTCACCGTCCGGAACTCACGGCTCCCTACGTCCATCTGATCGATCAGGAGCCCTTCGACGAGGACTGAAGCGATGGAGGGTCTGCTTAAGGGGCGACGGATTTTGGTGGCGGCCTGTGGAAGCATCGCCGCAGTGAAGACGCCGCTGCTGGTCAGTGCGCTGGTGAAAGCCGGGGCTGAGGTGCGTTGCGTGGTCACCCGAAGCGCGGCTGAGTTGGTCAGCCCAGTGGCGTTGGCCACTCTCAGTCGTCAGCCCTGCCTGCAGGATGCCGACCAGTGGGATGCCGCAAGACCACGGCCGCTCCACATCGAATTGGCGGAATGGTCTGAGCTGGTGATCGTGGCTCCGCTGAGTGCGTCATCGCTGGCTCGTTGGGTTCACGGTGATGGTGAGGGGTTGTTGGCCAGTCTGCTGTTGGCCTGCGAATGCCCAGTGCTGGCCGCCGCCGCCATGAACACCGCGATGTGGCAGCACCCGGCCGTACAACGCAACTGGCTTCTCTTGCAGGACGACCCTCGCGTGTTGCCCCTGCAGCCCGAAGGTGGGTTGCTGGCGTGTGATCGCATTGGCACCGGCCGGATGGCGGATCCAGGTCAGATTGAACTGGCTGCGGCCAGTGTCCTGCTGCAGTCGAATGCCGAAGGCACCATCGCCAGAGATTGGCAAGGACGCCATGTGGTGGTGAGTGCCGGTCCAACCCAAGAGGGGCTGGATCGCGTTCGTGTGGTGTCCAATCGCAGCAGTGGCCGAATGGGGGTTCTGCTGGCCCAGGCTGCTCGCCTTCGAGGTGCCAGCGTTGATTTGGTGCATGGCCCGCTGCAGGTGCCTGTCTCTTGGCTTGAGGGGCTGCATTGCCATCCTGTTCAGTCGAGTGCAGCGATGGGTGACTGTCTGGACCAGCTCCAGCCCTCTGCCGATGCGGTGTTGATGTGTGCGGCAGTGGCGGATCTGCGACGTGCCGAGCCTGAGGACCCTGTTGATCCCAAGTTGCCAAAAGATTTGCTGCTGCAAGCAATGGAGAGCGGTTGGGAGCTGGTCCCGGATCTGCTCAGGCGGTTGGTGGATCGCCGCCCCGAAGGTCAGCTCATGCTGGGTTTCGCCGCCTTGGCTGGATCCGAAGAGCAGCTGCTTTCCGGTGGTCGCGAGAAGTTGCTCGCGAAAGGGTGTGATCTGTTGATGGTCAATCCCATCGATCGTCCTGGCCAGGGATTCGAGAGTTCACAAAACGGCGGCTGGCTGCTGGGACCCGCCGATCAGGCTGAGGCGTGCGCCCCGCAACACAAGCTCGCTCTTGCGCACCACCTGCTGAATCGCCTTCGTCGCTTGGCGGCTTAGGCGGCCATATCAGCGGGGCCTTGATCGAGAAGATCAATGAATGTGCGCAATTGCAACCGCGGGATGTAAGGCCATCCGCCACTGCGTTCCATGGTCTGCAGCAGGCCGAAAAGCTTCTGGCGATCTTCTGGGAGGCTGGCCCGGAATGCGCCGTCTTGGAGCTCCCGATGCAGTGCTTCGAGCTCCCGCAGCAGCATCAGCAATGTTTCCGGGTCACCCCGGTGCTCCTCTGACAGCTCACGCAGCTGATCGAGCATCGGCTGCAGTGTGTTGTGAATGGATTGGGTGCCGTTGCTCTCCACCGAGAACGCTTCACGTTGTTGAGACGTGCAAAAGGCTAGCCGGAACGGCTGTTTGCCCCTTGTAGGATCCGCCAAACCGGTGGATACCTTCATCGTCCGGCCTTTGGGCATCTCCTCCATGCGCTTCCGTCCCCTGCTGGCCTTGGTGCTGGCTTTCTGTCTCACCTTTGTGACCGCCTGCAGCGGCGGTGCTGACGCTGTCGAACGTGCGAATGTCACGTACGACGACATCCGCAACACAGGCAAGGCCAACGACTGCCCCACCCTGTCTGATTCCGCTCGCGGCTCTATCGCTCTCACTCCTGGCAGTGCTTACGAACTCCGTGGCATCTGCATGCACCCCACCCAAGTGTTCGTGAAGGGTGAGCCTGCAAACAAGCGTCAAGAAGCCCAGTTCATCGAGGGCAAGATCCTGACGCGTTACACCTCCAGCCTCGATGAGGTCTATGGCTCTCTCGTGGTGGGTGAGAACGGCATCGCCTTCCAGGAAGAGGGCGGCATCGACTTCCAGCCCATCACCGTTCTCGTCCCCGGCGGTGAGGAGTTCCCCTTCACCTTCTCAAGCAAGAACCTGCAGGCTGAAGCCGAAGGCGCTGCCATCACCACCAGCACGGACTTCGAGGGCACCTACCGCACCCCCAGCTACCGCACCAGCAACTTCATCGATCCCAAGGGTCGTGCCCTGACCACAGGCGTCGACTATCCCCAGGGTCTGATTGGTCTGGGTGGCGACTACAAGGAGCTGGAGACTGAAAACGTCAAGCGATACATCGATGGTCAGGGTGTGATGAGCCTCTCCATCACCAAGGTGGATCCTGAAACCGGTGAATTCGCCGGTGTTTTCTCCGCCATTCAGCCTTCCGACTCCGACATGGGTGGTCGTGAAATCGTTGACGTCAAGATCAACGGTGAGCTGTTTGGTCGTCTTGAAGAGGCCTGATTCCAGGTTGGGCTGACCCGTCTCTAGCGATGGGTCATTGGCAAGGGGGGCACAGCCCCCCTTTTTGATGTCTTGATGTCGGATGCCGGTCTTCACGCTGCGGTCTGGGAGAATCGCGCCGATATCCCTCCGCTCCGGCCTGTCATGACCGCCAGCACCTCTGCTTCCAAGACCGGTGTGATCGCCCCCTACGGCGGCACGCTCGTTGATCTCATGGTGCCGGAGGCTGACCGCACCGCTGTGAAGGCCTCTGCGACCAAAACCCTTGAGTGTTCCGATCGCAATGCCTGCGACGTGGAGCTGCTGACGGTCGGTGGCTTTTCGCCCCTGCGCGGGTTCATGCACCAGGAGGATTACGACGCCGTCGTCAGCGGTCACCGTCTGGCGTCCGGTCAGCTGTTCGGTCTGCCGATCGTGATGGACACAGACCGCGATGACGTCGAGGTCGGCGACAAGCTGCTGCTCACTTACAAGGGTCAGGATCTCGCCGTTCTCCATGTGGAGGACAAGTGGGAGCCCAACAAAGTTGCTGAAGCACAGGGTTGTTATGGCACCACCTCGATCGAACATCCGGCGGTGCGCATGATCACCATGGAGCGCAAGCGCTTCTATCTCGGTGGCAGCGTTCAGGGTCTTGAGCTTCCCCAACGCGTTTTTCCCTGCAAGACCCCTGCCGAAGTGCGTGCTGGTCTTCCCGATGGCCAAGACGTCGTGGCGTTCCAATGCCGCAATCCCATTCACCGCGCCCACTACGAGCTGTTCACCCGTGCGCTGCACGCTCAGAACGTCAGTGAGAACGCCGTTGTGCTGGTGCACCCCACCTGTGGCCCCACACAGCAGGACGACATCCCTGGCGCTGTTCGCTTCCAGACCTACGAGCGCCTGGCGGCGGAAGTGAACAACGACAGCATTCGCTGGGCTTATCTGCCCTACGCGATGCACATGGCAGGTCCTCGTGAGGCTCTGCAGCACATGATCATCCGCCGCAACTACGGCTGCACTCACTTCATCATCGGCCGCGATATGGCGGGCTGTAAGTCCTCCCTCAGTGGTGACGATTTCTACGGTCCCTACGACGCGCAGAACTTCGCCAAGGAGTGCGCGCCAGAGCTCACCATGGAGACGGTGCCCTCGCTCAACCTCGTCTACACCCAGGAGGAGGGTTACGTCACTGCTGAGCACGCCGAAGCCCGTGGTCTCCATGTGAAGAAGCTCAGCGGCACCCAGTTCCGCAAGATGCTGCGTGGTGGTGAGGAGATTCCTGAGTGGTTTGCTTTCCGCAGCGTTGTGGAAGTGCTTCGGGCCGCCTGAGCTCTCAGGTTCCTATTAACATTCCTTCACCAGAGGCGGAAGATCCTTGAACAAGCGTTGGCGAAACATCGGCCTCGGGGCCTTGCTGGTTCTGGCGATCGTTGTGATCGCTCCAGCTTTCTTTGGAGGTGGCAGCGGTCCTCAGCCTGAGGCTCGCTCCTTGCGATACAGCGATTTTGTAGAGCGTGTTCAGGAGGATCAGGTCAGCAGGGTGCTGCTGTCTCCTGATCGCGGTACAGCCCAAATCGTGGAGAACGACGGTCGTCGCGCGGAGGTGAACCTCGCTCCCGATAAGGATCTGCTGAAGCTGCTCACCGACCACAACGTTGACATTGCTGTTCAGCCTTCCCGTCAACCGGGCGCCTGGCAGCAAGCTGCCACCAGCCTGATTTTCCCTTTGCTGTTGCTCGGTGGGCTTTTCTTCCTCTTCCGCCGTGCCCAAGGTGGCGGAGGTGGCGGTAATCCCGCGATGAACTTCGGCAAGAGCAAGGCTCGGGTTCAGATGGAGCCCTCCACACAAATCACCTTCGGTGATGTGGCCGGTATTGAGGGCGCCAAGCTCGAACTCACAGAAGTTGTCGACTTTCTCAAGAACCCCGATCGTTTCACCGCCGTCGGCGCCAAGATTCCCAAGGGCGTGTTGCTGGTGGGCCCTCCTGGTACCGGCAAAACCCTGCTGGCCAAAGCGGTGGCTGGAGAAGCGGGAGTGCCGTTCTTCTCCATCTCGGGCTCTGAATTCGTCGAAATGTTCGTTGGTGTTGGTGCCAGCCGCGTCCGCGACCTGTTCGAGCAGGCCAAGAAGAATGCCCCCTGCATCGTGTTCATCGATGAAATTGATGCTGTCGGTCGCCAGCGTGGTGCCGGCCTCGGCGGCGGCAACGACGAGCGTGAGCAAACCTTGAACCAGCTCCTCACGGAGATGGATGGTTTCGAGGGGAACACCGGCATCATCATCGTGGCAGCCACCAACCGCCCTGACGTCCTTGATGCTGCACTGATGCGCCCCGGTCGTTTTGACCGTCAGGTGACTGTGGATCGTCCCGATTACGCCGGACGTCTCCAGATCCTCGGCGTTCATGCCCGTGGCAAGACCCTTTCCAAGGACGTGGATCTCGACAAAGTGGCGCGTCGTACCCCCGGCTATACCGGCGCTGATCTCTCCAACCTTCTGAATGAAGCGGCCATCCTTGCTGCTCGCCGTGATCTCAGCGAAGTCAGCAACGACGAGATCAGCGACGCCATCGAGCGTGTGATGGCGGGTCCGGAGAAGAAAGACTCCGTGATGAGTGATCGCCGCAAGCGTCTGGTCGCCTATCACGAGGCGGGCCACGCTCTGGTTGGAGCCTTGATGCCCGACTACGACCCGGTTCAGAAGATCTCCATCATTCCCCGTGGTAATGCTGGCGGCCTCACCTTCTTCACCCCGAGTGAGGAGCGGATGGAGTCGGGCTTGTACTCCCGTACTTATCTGCAGAACCAGATGGCCGTTGCCCTTGGCGGCCGTGTGGCGGAGGAGATTGTCTACGGCGAAGATGAAGTCACCACTGGTGCCTCCAACGATCTTCAGCAGGTGGCGTCAACAGCACGTCAGATGATCACGCGCTTCGGCATGAGTGACAAGCTTGGACCTGTGGCCCTGGGGCGCTCCCAGGGAGGCATGTTCCTGGGCCGCGATATTGCTGCTGAACGTGATTTCTCAGAAGACACTGCCGCCACCATCGACGAGGAAGTTTCTGAACTGGTCGCCGTTGCCTACAAGCGTGCCACCAAGGTTTTGGTCGACAACCGTTCGGTGCTCGATGAGCTCGCAGACATGCTTGTTGACCAGGAAACCGTCGATGCTGAGGAGTTCCAAGAACTTCTGATTCGCAGCGATGTCCGCATTGCCGAATACGTCTGACCGATCGGAGAGGTTGATTCGCAGTCTGCGTCTTCAACCTCTCCTCGTTGTTTTGCGTCCAGACGCCAGCGACTTCCAATCAGCGTTGCCTCACACCCGTCTCTGTCGTCAGCTGGATCAGCTGGCAGAGGCGGGTGTTCTTCATGTGGAGCTGGCCTGGACTGCCGACCCTCGCTGGGCCGATCTGGTGATGGCCTTGAAGTGCCGTCATCCCCAGTTGCAGATCGGTGCTGCCTCGATCACAGAGCTGTCTGCCCTCGAGCGAGTTGCTGAGCTCGACATCAGCTATGCCATGTCTCCTTTGCTGGATCCAGCACTTCAGGTCAGAGCGGATGCGCTTGATTGCTTGCTGGTGCCAGGTGTGATGACGCCATCCGAGATTCGCCAGGCCAGCAAGCTTGGCTGCCGGTTGGTCAAGTTGTTTCCGGCCAGCGTGCTCGGTTGCGGGTTTCGTCGCCAGATTGCTGCGCCGATGGGTCCGCTTCCGTTCTTGATTGCGGCAGGAGGGCTGCGAGCGGTGGATCTGTCCCCATGGCTCCGCGCCGGCTATGACGCCATTGCTCTGGGGCGAACGGTGTTCGAAGACGACCGGCTGGACCCCTCCCTGGGCGCGTGGCTCAACCCATAAGTGGTAGTCCTGAGACTCATCTGCTACACCTGAGATAGATATTGCGTCACTGATGTCTCAGTTATCCATCAAGTTGAGCGATAAGGCTGATGCCTTAATCGCCCAGTTGCAGAAGGAGATCTTCAATCGACGGCGAAAGAAGGTCACCGCTGCCGGTGTTGTCGAGACTCTTGTTGAGAGTGGTGCCCGCTCGCAATCCGACAAGCGTTTCGCCACCTCTTGGGTCAATCTGATCCAAGACATCGAAAAGGCGGCCAAGCTTGCCAATGCGCATGGCAGCAAACCGTCGACACTGACGGATGAAGAGTGGGTGATGGTGCTCAGCCATCGCAACCGTCAGGCTGCTGCCAAGCCCGCGCGCAAAACCGGTTCCAAGCAGCGCACGGCCCCAACAAAGTCAGCAACGAAGACGACGTCATCGCGCAAGTCTGCTGCCAAAACAACGACTGCTAAATCAACAACAGTTCGCGGCGCCAAAAAAGCCTCGAAAACCAGCGCATCGAAGGTTGCTGCTGCAAAGAGTGCCCCAGCGAAGACCGCGTCTGCCAAAACCACCGCATCTGTGGCATCAGCAGGCAAGCCGCGACCCGCGCGGAGAGCGCGTAAGGCCACCAAGTCCGCGTCAGTTGGCTCAGCAGCCGGCCGCATGGCCAAGGCTGTCGCTCAGCTCGCCAGTGCCAACGGCATCAGCTCACCCGCACGGAGCTGATGCGCTGCGTGGAGTGCTCACTTCACCAGAGGCTGCACTGGCCTTGCTGTCTCAGCAGATGATCGGCCAGCACCAGATTCACCATCGCTTCCACCATCGGCACGGCCCTTGGCAGCACGCAGGGGTCGTGACGTCCTTTAGCGGCGAGGGTTGTGGCCTCCCCCTTGTCGTTGATGGTCTGCTGCTCCTTGCGGATCGTGGCGGTGGGTTTGAAGGCCACGCGGATCACGATTGGCTCACCGTTGCTGATGCCGCCCTGAATGCCACCGGAATTGTTGGTGGCTGTGCGCAGTCGACCGTCGTCGCTCGGTAGGAAAGAATCGTTGTGCTCGCTGCCTTTGAGTTGTGTGCCGGCAAAGCCGGATCCAATCTCGAATCCTTTGGTCGCCGGCAATGACATCACTGCCTTGGCCAGGTCGGCTTCCAGTTTGTCGAACACCGGCATGCCCAGGCCCACCGGTGGACGATGGACCACGCATTCGATCAGCCCACCGCAGGAATCTCCCTCCCGGCCAATGGCCTCGATGCGTTCGATCATCCGGTCCGCCATGACGGGATCGGGACAACGCACGATGTTCGCTTCCACGTCATCTCTGCCGACGCTGTGAATGTCGACGCTGGCCTCCAGGTCGTGAATGCGTTTCACCCAGGCCACCACCTCGGTGCCGTGTGCCTTGAGCAGCATCTGTCGAGCGATGGCTCCAGCCGCGACGCGCCCAATTGTTTCGCGCGCTGATGCGCGGCCACCGCCACTGCGTGCCTGAATGCCGTATTTGGCCTGATAGGTGGCATCCGCATGGGATGGCCTGAAGGCCACTTCCATCTCCTTGTAATCCTGCGGCCGCTGGTCTTTGTTGCGCACCACCATCGCGATCGGTGTTCCCAGCGTCATGCCATCCATGACGCCGCTGAGAATTTCCACCTGATCGGCTTCCTTGCGTGGTGTCGTGATGCGACTTTGGCCAGGCTTGCGTCGGTCCAGTTCAGCCTGGATGGCGTCCCGGTTGATTTCCAGCCGCGGTGGACAACCCTCCAGGATCACGCCAACCCCGCCCCCGTGGGATTCCCCAAAGGTGCTGATACGGAACAGGGTGCCGAAACTGCTGCCCAATGGAATGCCTTCACTGGCATGAGCGTAAGAGAGCTCAGATCAGCGCGTTCAAGGCCCCAGCTGGGTGTTGGTCAGAGGGACGGTCTCGCAGCATCTCGAAGTCACCAAAGTCGAAGCCTGGCCCGACGCAGCAGCTCACCAAGGAGTACTGACCTTCCGCACGGGCTGCCATCCAGTGCCCGGCTGGAACCGCATGCACCGGTTGGTGCAGAGACAGCACGGTTTGTTCAGCCACGCCACCTTCTGGTTGCAGTGTCCAGAGGCTCAAGGGCGAGCCTTGAAGGTGTGTCCAGACTTCGTCAGCGTGGTGAACGGCATGCCATCGGCTGATGGAGCCTGCATCCAGCAGATAAAGGATCGTGGTGATGGCTGGGCGTTGCTGGCCATCGTTTCGCTGAACCGACAGTGCGCTGCGGTGCAACTCCTTGAACCAGCCACCCTCCGGATGAGGAGTCAGTTGCCACTCGCGGATCAGCTGATCCACCACTTGTTGGGGTGATCGCGTCGAAGTGGTGGTGTCCGGGGACGAGTCAGGCATCAGTTCGGAGTTTTCGCAAAGCGCATCCGCTTCCAGAAGAGCCTGACCTCGTCGTGAGTGCAACCCATTGATCCATCAGCTTCTCCGGCGGCGTCACGCGAAGGTTGGGTACCAGAGCAGCAGATCAGGCTGAAGGCAACGCTGTTGGGATTCATCGGGTTTCCTGGCGATGTGTTTTGTTTGGCAACTCAGTTCGCTTCGGATGTTGCTGGATTGTTGGATTGCAGACCCCGTCGCCAAAGGATGAAGGGAAGGATGGTGACCGTCATCAGCACGCCGTAGACCGCTGAAGGCAAGCTGAAGCTGTTCAGCTCTCCCTGCGTCAGTGCGGGGCCAAGCAAGGACCCGACGACGATACCGATGGTTCCGTTTTGAAAGCCCGCTTCAATGGACAGGGTTGTGGTCTGAGCTGTGGGCAGCTGCAGCAAGGCGCCGAGCGCGAGTCCGATGGTCAGCATGAGCAGATTGAGGCTCAGCAAGGTGGGACCGATCACCGAAAGATTGGAGGTGAACACGTTCCATTGGCTGGTCAGGGTCCCGACCACGATCAGCAGGAACAGCAGATTGGCCAGTCGACTGGCCGTCGGTTCCACACGTCCGCAGAACTGGGGTGCTTTCTGCTTAAGCCAAACCCCGATCAGCACCGGCACGGTGGCGATTGAAAACACCTTCAGGCTGAGCGGCAGGATCGAAATCTCCAGGGCTTGATTCGGCATGAACAACGGTGCTGTGACGCCAAGAATCAGCGGCAGGCTGATGGCTGTGAACAAACTGGCGAGCGCGGTGAAAGAGATCGATAGGGCGACATCTCCACGTGACAGGCGCGTCATCACATTGGAGGTGATACCACCTGGGCAGCAGCTCAGAATCATCACGCCGACGGCCAGTTGGCCATTCAGCCCGAATAGGCGCAGCAGGATGAAGGCCACTATGGGAAGCACAATCACCTGGGCCAGTGCACCGGCCAGCAGTGCACGTGGTTGTCGGAACGCCCGCGTGAAGTCCTCTGGTTTGAGGGACAGACCCAGGCTCAGCATGATGAAAGCCAGGCCGACGGAAAGAATGAGTTCGATCAAGGACTATCCAGCTGTGCAAAAACTTCGGGGAAGACTAACTGTGGTCCTCCAAACAGCCAATAAGGCTTGCAATCAAAGTCTTTACTGCTTTGCAAGTGCGTCTAAATGCGCGTGAAAATCATGCCAGTCACGACGAACTTGTTCTGCATAAGGTTGTGACACTGAGCGCACGAAATATTGGAATTCTGAGGGTTGATCATGCGCGATGAGATTGAGTTTATCCTCGAACGTGGATGTTGTTTGATGGTTGGTGAGACGCCGTGCTGCTCTTCGGTGTTTTAGAGCAAGCACCTCTCCCCACTGCTTCGCCATCAGGAGAAATGCTTTGGAGGAAAGTTGTGTTGTGTCAAAGTCGCGCTTGTAAGGACAGCGCTCACGGATGGAATAGCTTTCATGTTCGAGGTTGAGCCATCCCAGATGATGATCTGGGAAATCAGAGAGTGCCCTATAGGCATCGGCATGACGGATGGCGTGACTTGAGAAGTTCTGGTTGTATTCGTCTGTTTCCTCTTGGCTCATGTATCCATAGGCTGTGGGTTGATGTTGAAGTTTGATGTCCAGGATGAAGTCATGCTCCTCTGAATCCTGATCCGTTTCACGGATCAGGGCATAAAAGCGTTGATTACCCAACGAGCCTGTGCCTGCCCCGATGCGTTCAGCAACATCAAGAATTTGCATGCGGCTTTCAGAAAGCTCGAGGCCTGCGGATTCATCGTGGTGTTTTCGATAACTTTTGAGAGCGTCCCTTAATTGTTCACTACGCTGCCCGTCAAGGGGCTTGACTTTGCTCGGGTTGGGCTTGAAAAGACGATTTTCTGAGCCGATTGTCCATTTTTCGAGCATTTTTCTCCTCGAGCTTTTCTTCTCAGTTTTTTTTAGAAAATCCGATAGTGGTTTGCAGGTGTTGTTTGAGGTAAACGTGGTTGCAAACAGTTTTTCTGCTTTCACCGTTTTCTGGAAGCTCTTTAAATAAGAGCTGGAAAATGCATCGAGGGCAGTGCTGATTGTTTCTGTGTCGTAGAGCTGGCGTTCCCAGCAGTCGAGCACGATGCTCGTTGAGAACCGCCAAATGTCATATTGATAGTCGGCAACAAGCGAATCGTCGAAATCGTCAAAGCCAAAGCAGACCTTTTCGCCTTGATGCTTGAAGGCGCCCATGTTGTAGACATGAGAATCGCCTTGAAGCCATGTTCTGGACCATGCAGCTCCTCCGAATTGATGGAGTCTCCAGGACCCTGCAAAATCTGCCCAGAACAAATGATTGGTTCCACGATAAAAAATATAAGGGGATTGAGCCATCTTCTGAAATTTGATCCGCTTCGGCTCCTCCGGGAGATAAGAATTTTGGGCCCGAATTGCTTCTAGGATTTTGCCGTTTCGGTCATAGCTTTTTGATTTGCCAATCAGGTCTTTCATGCGGGTGCCTCCTCTGCCTTTTCTGCTGTCGTTCTAGCTAGGAGCGTTCCAAGGGTTGGTCTTGACGCCAACAAAAATCCCCCTTTGGGGAGAAGACTTCCCGATTGAACCGAAGCTGAATCTCTTTCCGATTTCAACCTCAGGCTGTTTCGAGCAATCGATGGTTGGAGCTTGCAGAGCCAAAGGGCTGGACTCAGCAGCAGCCCGGTCGACGGAAACGGAAAGAATGAGTCGATCAAGCTCGATGCAGCCGTTTGCGAGGGAGCAGGTCAAGTGCGGACGCATGAATCCATCAAAATGTCGAGCTGACGGCTCGGTGGGTCAAAAACTTGCTCTTTAAAGAAGACGCTCTACAACCAGTGAAAGAAGCGACTTATTGGCAAAATTGGGCATTGAGTAAAGATGCCCGTTGGTCGCCGAGTGAAGCCGCTTTGCCAAGATCGACACAAGCCTCTGCTTCGTTGCCGAGTCCACTTCTGGCGATGGCGCGGTTGACGTAGAAGTTGGCAAAGTTGGGTGCGATCTGAATCGCCTGATCAAAATCCTGGATTGCTTCCTGATAGCGGCCAAGATCAGATAGAGAATTGCCTCGATTTCCGTAGGCAATCGCCAGAGTGGGCTGAAGCTTAATGGCTTTCGTGTAGTCGTTAATTGCAGATTTGTTGTCCCCTAGTGCTCTGCTGATGGCGCCTCGATTCACATAGGCAATTGTGAGGCTTGGATTGATTTTTATGGCCTCGTTGCAGTCTGAGAAGGCATCTTTGAGTTGCCCTAGATTTAATTTTGCGGCGCATTTGTTGGCATGTGCCATGGCAAGGCCCGCATCTAAGGTCAATGCTTTATTGCAATCACTGAGGGCGGATTGGTATTGCCCCAGTGATACCTTGGCGCTGCATCGGTTCAGGTAAGAAGGGGCGAAGGCAGGTCCTTTCTCAATGGCGCGATCGCAATCCTTTTCGGCCTCAGAGAAATCACCCAGTTTTAACTGAATTGAGCAGCGGTTGTAGTAAGCGATGGCCAGAGAAGGATCAATCTGGATGGCCCTGTTGCAATCATTCCAGGCTTTTTCGTAGTAGGAAGCGTCGGCCGTGGCTTCGGCAAGCTGGGTGTATGCACCACAGCGATTCATCAGTGCGACTGCATGATTTGGATTCTTTTGAATGATGCGATCGAAGGTCCGAATTGCGGCTGTGTAATCGCCGGCCAGAAATTCCTGAAAGCCTCGCTCCACTTGCTGATCGCTTTGAGCATGGCCTGGCAGATGTGCCATGCAAGCTGTTGCGACAACAGCAAGAGAGAGAAAAGATCTAAGGATCAGAGGTGTGTGCAAGATCTTTGCTGATATTTTTCGACTCTATTCATCAATCTGATTTGTGCAAGAGGGATGACTCGACGATTGATCGTTGAATCCCCTCGAGTGGTCCTTAACACACAACAAAAAGCCCCCTCGTGAGAGGGGGCTTTCCGATTCAACCGAAGCTGAATCTTTTTGAGACTTCAGCCTCAGCCGATGGCGGGAGCTTGCAGAGCCACAGGAGTGGACTCAGCAGCAGCCAGGTCGAGGGGGAAGTTGTGAGCGTTGCGCTCGTGCATCACTTCCATGCCGAGGTTGGCGCGGTTCAGCACATCAGCCCAGGTGTTCAGGACGCGGCCCTGACCATCAAGGATGGACTGGTTGAAGTTGAAACCGTTCAGGTTGAAAGCCATGGTGCTGACGCCCAGGGCAGTGAACCAGATGCCAACGACAGGCCAGGCAGCCAGGAAGAAGTGAAGGCTGCGGCTGTTGTTGAAGGAGGCGTATTGGAAGATCAGGCGACCGAAGTAACCGTGGGCAGCCACGATGTTGTAGGTCTCTTCCTCTTGGCCGAACTTGTAGCCGTAGTTCTGGGACTCGCTCTCGGTGGTTTCACGCACCAGGGAGGAGGTCACCAGGGAGCCGTGCATGGCGGAGAACAGGGATCCACCGAACACACCTGCGACGCCCATCATGTGGAAGGGGTGCATCAGGATGTTGTGCTCAGCCTGGAACACCAACATGAAGTTGAAGGTGCCAGAGATGCCCAGGGGCATGCCGTCAGAGAAAGAACCCTGACCGAAGGGGTACACCAGGAACACGGCGGAGGCAGCAGCCACGGGTGCGCTGTAAGCAACGCAGATCCAGGGGCGCATGCCGAGGCGGTAGGAGAGTTCCCACTCGCGGCCCATGTAGCAGAAGATGCCGATCAGGAAGTGGAAGACAACCAGCTGGTAAGGACCGCCGTTGTACAGCCACTCATCGAGAGAGGCAGCTTCCCAGATGGGATAGAAGTGAAGGCCGATGGCGTTCGAGGAGGGCACAACAGCACCAGAGATGATGTTGTTGCCGTAGATCAGGGAGCCAGCAACGGGCTCACGGATGCCGTCGATGTCGACGGGGGGTGCTGCGATGAACGCAACGATGAAACAGGTGGTGGCAGCCAGCAGGGTGGGGATCATCAGCACACCGAACCAGCCCACATACAGGCGGTTGTTGGTGGAGGTGACCCACTCGCAGAAGGACTGCCAGCCATTGGCGCCGGAGCGCTGCTGAATGGTGGTGGTCATGAGAACGGGAAAGAATGTCTCCGAGGAGACGGTTTATGGAAGGGCAGGAAGCCCTGCCAAGCCGGAGTGTAAAGCAACATTGCGGAACGTGTCCACAGCTTTATGAAGCTGATGTGAAGAACCGTTGAGCCGGCGCTCCGGCGCTCTAGCTGAGGTGCTTGTTAGCGTCCGAGCCATGGACGGAATCACTCACCAGCCAGCGTTACCAGTTCTGAATGATCCGTCAGATGAACGGGTGCTTCTTGTTCGTCTGCCTTGCAATCCCATCTTTCCGATCGGCCCGATTTATCTGGCCGATCATCTGCACAAGTGTTTTCCCGGAATGCCCCAGCGCATCCTGGATCTCGCTGCCTTGCCGGTGCTGGACGTGCACCGCGTGCTGCGCATCACCATCGATCAGTTCCGTCCCACGCTTCTGGTCTTCTCCTGGCGAGACATTCAGATCTATGCCCCGGTGGATGGGCGTGGTGGCAACCCATTGCAGAACTCTTTTGAAGTGTTCTATGCCCGCAATCCTCTGAAACGGCTGCATGGGGCCCTCGGTGGTCTGCGGTTGATGACGAGCCACTACGGAGAGTTGTTCCGCAATCAGACGCTGGTGCGCCAAGGCGTCAAACGGGCGCGGCGCCATCACCCCCAAGCCCGCGCTGTGCTGGGTGGGGGTGCCGTCAGTGTTTTTTACGAGCAGCTGGGGCGTTCACTGCCGAAAGGGACCATCGTCTCGATCGGAGAAGGAGAGCCTCTCCTTGAAAAGCTGATTTGCGGTCAGTCAATTCATTCCGAGCGTTGTTTCGTTGTTGGCGAATCCATCCGACCGGGGTTGATTCATGAGCAGCCAGAAAGCCGCCCCAAGACAGCCTGCGATTACAACTACATCGCCTCGATCTGGCCCCAGCTCGATTGGTACCTCGAAGGAGGCGATTTTTACGTGGGTGTGCAGACCAAGCGCGGCTGCCCTCACAACTGCTGTTACTGCGTTTACACCGTGGTTGAGGGCAAGCAGGTGCGCCTCAATCCCGTGCAGGAGGTGGTTAAGGAGATGCGACAGCTCTATGACCGGGGCGTGCGCGGCTTCTGGTTCACCGATGCGCAGTTCATTCCCGCTCGGCGTTACATCGAAGACGCCAAAGAGCTGCTCCGCGCCATCAAAGCTGAGGGACTGACCGGCATCCGTTGGGCGGCCTACATCCGTGCCGACAATCTCGACCCCGAGTTGGCTCAGCTGATGGTCGAGACCGGCATGAGCTATTTCGAAATTGGGATCACATCGGGTTCACAGGAACTCGTTCGCAAGATGCGCATGGGATACAACCTGCGCACGGTGCTCGAGAGCTGCCGGATGCTTGCTGATGCCGGATTCCGTGACCACGTCTCGGTCAACTATTCGTTCAACGTCATTGATGAGCGCCCGGACACGATTCGTCAGACCGTGGCTTACCACCGTGAACTCGAGCGGATCTTCGGCGCCGAGCAGGTGGAGCCGGCCATCTTCTTCATTGGCTTGCAGCCCCACACGCACCTGGAGCAATACGGATTTGACCAAGGGCTGATCAAGCCGGGCTACAACCCAATGAGCATGATGCCCTGGACCGCACGCAAGCTGCTCTGGAATCCTGAGCCGATGGGAAGCACCTTCGGCCAGGTTTGCCTTGAGGCCTTTGACCGCAACCCCTCCGATTTCGGGCGCACGGTGATGGATCTGCTGGAACGGGACTACGGAGAAGCCCCGCTCAACGAAGCTCTCCGCGCCTCACTTCATGGTCGTGCTGCTTTGGCTAAAGCTGTCAGCTGACCCACAAGCAGCAAACTCAGGGCTGTGATTCCCACAACTCCGCCCAAGGGATTCGCATGAAGTCCCCCGGGACCAATCAGCCACTCCGGTGCACTGGGCGAAATCTGCAACAGTCCAGCCCGCAGGGCGAACCAACCGCCAACCAGGCCTCCGTGAAGGCCAACACATCCCCATAAAGACCCCCCATCCAGTCGACGCTGCACCGCAAGCACCAGACCTAGAAGCATGAGGCCTGTCAGCAGCCCGATCATCGGCAGGACCCCTTGATCGAAGCGGGTATGCACCAAGCTGAAAATGACCGCCTGACCAATCACTGCGATACGGCTGCCTGCGATTTCGTTCAATTCGCCCCAGAGCCATCCTCGGAAAAGCAGTTCTTCCGCCAGGCCAACCCCGAAGCAGAGCAAAAGCGCATTCAGGACGTCTCCGCTGGTGAGCTCTCCAAGCCACCGGCCCCATGACCCAAAGATGAGTGGAACGCTGATCAGCACCAAGAGGCCCACGGAGCGCAGCAATCCATAGGCCAGACAAACAGCGCCAGAGGGCTCTCCCCTGCGACTGCGCAACCCCAGCGTCAACCAGGGATGGCGACTGTTCCAGCGCTGCCGCACCCAGCTCGGCAGCAGAAGAATGAACAGCAGCAGGCTCTCGATCGTGCCGATCAGCGACAGCCGTGCCGCCGAGGTTTCAGGCAGCACCTGGGCCAGGGGCTGTGCCAGCAGCCAACCCAGCCCGTAGAGCAACGGAATCAGCAACAGAGTTGCGATCCAGCGAGGACGTGCCTGGAGCAGCCGTCTCCAGGTCTTCACCATGACAGGAACGATCAGTTTTCCGGCTCGATGCTGCTGGTCAGGCCCTTGCCCTTCAGCGTTTCGCAGTAGAACTCCGCCGGCTCGAGATCGCACACGATCACGAGGCCAACCCCGGTGTTGTGGGCTTCCAGCATCACCGCCATGCAGTCCTGTTCACTCAGCTGAGGAACCACCTGACGCAGAGTGGTGACCACGTATTCCATGGAGTTCACGGGGTCGTTGTGAAGCAGCACCTTGTAGCGGGGCGAGCGCTTGCGCACCCGCTCCGTTTCTTTGTCGAGAACCGCGGCTCCACCGGGTTTTGCGCTGGGGGACTCCACTGCCATCGCCATGGTTTTCAGCTGATTGAAATGTAAAGCGACCGAGCTCACGGCGGGATCAGAGGGCCTTGATCCGAGCCATGGCGGTGTCAACATTCTCGCGACTGTTGAACGCCGACAGTCGGAAATAGCCTTCGCCGGCTGCACCGAAACCGCTCCCTGGTGTGCCCACCACATTCGCCTTGTTGAGCAGGTGGTCGAAGAAGCCCCAGGAATCTATGCCGTCAGGGGTTTTGATCCAGACGTAAGGCGCATGCTCACCGCCGTAGGTGGTGAGACCGGCGGCATTGAGTTCACGGCGAATGATCGCGGCGTTCTCCATGTAGAAGCCCACCAGGGTCTTCACCTCCTTCTGACCCGCTTCGGAATACACCGCTTCAGCACCGCGCTGAATGATGTAGCTGACGCCGTTGAATTTGGTGCTTTGGCGACGGTTCCAGAGTCCCCAGAGTTCCACAAAGTCGCCGTTGGCGGCTTTGCCCTTCAACCCCTTGGGCACCACCGTGAAGGCGCAACGGGTGCCTGTGAAACCGGCGTTCTTGGAGAACGAGCGGAATTCAATGGCGCACTCCCGCGCTCCTTCGATTTCGAAGATGGAACGGGGCAGGCTCGGATCCTGAATGAAGGCTTCGTAAGCAGCATCGAAAAGAATCAGGGCATCGTTGCTGCGGGCGTAATCCACCCAGGCCTTGAGCTGCTCCCGTGTGGCGACCGCACCGGTGGGGTTGTTGGGGAAGCAGAGATAGATCAGATCGACCGGTTCGTTGGGAATCTGAGCTGCGAAGCCGTTGTCAGCACTGATCGGTAGATAGCTCAGGCCTGCGTAGCGCCCCTCATCACCAGCATCACCGGTGCGTCCGGCCATCACATTGCTGTCGACATACACCGGATACACCGGGTCGGTCACCGCGACGCGATTGCCCTCGCCGAGGATGTCGAGGATGTTGCTGCTGTCGCACTTGGAGCCATCGGAGACAAAGATCTCCTCAGCACTGATGTCGCAGCCCCGAGATTGAAAGTCGTGCTTGGCGATTGCTTCCCGTAGCCAGCCGTATCCCTGCTCAGGGCCGTAGCCGTGGAAGCCCTCCGCGGTGCCCATCTCATCAATGGCCGCTTTCATCGCTTCACGGCAAGCCAGCGGCAGCGGCTCGGTGACATCGCCAATGCCCAGACGAATCAGTGCCGCGTCGGGGTTGGCAGTGCTAAAGGCTTTCACCCGACGGCCGATCTCAGGGAACAGATATCCCGCCTTGAGTTTGAGGTAGTTGCCGTTGACCTGAACCACGGAAAAGCCGCTGTTTTGCGGGCATCCTCCTACATACGATGCAGGGAGCCGGGTCGGCACATCGTGACCGTCGCTCTGAACCCATCCATCGCTCCGGTGGCGTTCGACGCGCTTGTCGATGCCGGTATCAACCGGCCAGCCCGCTACATGGGCCATGAACTGGGCGTGGAGCCCCGCGACTGGCAGGGAGCACGCGTGCGCTGGGCGCTCACCTACCCAGAGATTTATGAGGTGGGCTCCAGCAACCTCGGGCACATCATTCTCTATTCGATCCTCAATGCCCTTCCGGGCCAGGTGTGTGATCGGGCCTATCTCCCTGCAGCCGACCTGGCTCAACGGCTAAAGGAGCGTGACCAAGCGCTCTTTGGTGTGGAAAGTCGCTGGCCGTTGAACGCCTTCGACATCCTGGGCTTCAGCCTCAGTTACGAGTTGGGTGCCACCAACATCCTGCAGATGCTGGATCTCTGCAGGGTGCCGATCCGTGCTGCCGATCGTGGTGACCGTCCCTTGGGTGACCCGGAGGCTCCGCCCTTGATCTTCGCTGGGGGACCGACGGCCACCAGCAATCCGGAGCCCTACGCCGCATTCTTTGATTTCATCGTGCTCGGCGATGGTGAGGAACTGCTGCCCGAGATCGGGCTTGTGCTGGCGGAGGGGAAGGAGGCAGGTCTGAGTCGCTCGGCACTCCTTCGCGATCTCGCCTTGGTGCCAGGCGTCTACGTGCCCTCGCTCTACGGGCCCGGGGCCGACGGGGTCACCATCGAACCCCTGGAACCCGGACTGCCTCAAAGGGTGTTGCGGCGGGTGGCGACGCCCATGCCGCATTACGCCATGGGTCTGGTGCCTCATGTGGAGACGGTGCATGACCGGCTCACGGTGGAGATTCGTCGCGGCTGCACCCGTGGCTGCCGGTTCTGTCAGCCGGGAATGCTGACGCGCCCTGCCCGCGATGTGGAGCCTGAGGCGGTAATCGAGGCAGTCGAGACCGGTATGCGCAAGACCGGCTACAGCGATTTCTCGCTGCTGTCGCTCAGCTGCAGTGACTACCTGGCCCTGCCTGCCGTTGGCGTTGAGCTGCGCAATAGGCTTGCGGACCGCAATGTCACGCTGCAGCTGCCCAGCCAACGGGTGGATCGCTTTGATCAAGACATTGCCCACATCCTTGGTGGCGCGCGCCAGGCGGGGCTGACCTTCGCGCCCGAAGCAGGCACGCAACGCCTTCGCGACATCGTCAACAAGGGGTTGACCGATGACGACCTGCTGCAGGGGATCCGAACGGCGATGCAGAACGGCTATCGCAAGGTCAAGCTCTATTTCATGATCGGTCTTCCGGGGGAGACGGATGCCGACGTGCTCGGCATTGCCGAGACCTGCCGGATGTTGCAAGAGCGTTGCAGGGATCTGGGGCGCCTGAGCCTCAACATCACCATCAGCAATTTCACGCCGAAGCCGCATACGCCGTTTCAGTGGCACAGCGTGTCGACGGCGGAATTCATCCGGCGCCAGCAGTTGCTGAGGGATGCCGGACGGCGATTGCGGGGCGTGCGCTTCAACTTCACCGATGTCCGTCTCTCGGCCATGGAGGATTTCGTGGGGCGCGGCGATCGACGGCTGGCACCCGTTATCGAGGCGGCCTGGCGCGCAGGTGCGGGGATGGACGCCTGGTTCGAAGCGCTGGATCGCACCTATGAAGCCTGGACCGGTGCCATTGCAGAGGCCGGTTTGGATGGGCGATATCGCGAGATGGAGCTGGGGAGCTGGGGTGCCGTGGCTGCTCTGGAACTGGAGGATCTCAAAGGGTTCTGTGCTCAGCCTCTGCCCTGGGATCACATTGACAGCGGCATCGATAAGTCCTGGCTTGCGGACGATCTTCAGCAGGCTCTGGCGGCCAGTGTGGTGCCGGACTGCTCGTTTGAAGGATGCAGCAGTTGTGGGGTCTGTGGTCCTGATCTGGGCCACAACGTGGTGGTGCCTCCACCTGCGGTGCCTGGTGCTGTTCCGCAGCAAGCCCCTCCGAGCGAACGGGTCTGCCGTCTGCGTTTTCGCTTCAGTAAGACCGGGGCCATGGCCCTGCTCAGTCACCTCGACCTGGTGCGATTGCTGGAACGCGCATTGCGTCGCAGTGAATTACCAGTGAGCTACACCGGCGGCTTTCATCCCTTGCCCCGCCTGCAATTGGCCCTGGCGCTGCCTTTGGGTGTCGAGGCGGAAGGGGAATGGATGGACCTGGAGTTCCTTGAACCTGTGGTTCCTTCCGAGGTGATGGAGTGTTGGCAAAAAGCACTGCCCCCGGGACTGTGCCTGCTGGAGGCCCAAGAGGTGCCGGTGTCGTCGCCCAAGCTTTCGCAGCAGCTCCAGGCCAGCCGGTGGCGCTTTGTGCTCTGTGGCACTCCGACTGAGCCTTTGCAGGATGGGGCTCCATGGCAGCAGGCCATCCATGATCTGCTCAACCAGCAGGAGCTGATCTGGGAAGACAGCGACAAGAAAGGTCGACCACGTCGCCGTGACATGCGTGCGCTGCTCCAGAACCTCCGCCTCGTGGATCTGATCGCAGACAATCCTGCTGCTCAGCCCTGCGCCGCCGAACTTGAGTTGACCGCGACCGTCGATTCCCAAGGCCGCAGTCTCAAGCCAGCGCAGCTGCAGATCTGGCTGGCGCAGCACCTGGGTTTTGAGTTGTCACTGTCACGCGTGCGGCGGATGGAGCTCACCCTCCTGCAGTGTTAAATTCAGGTCAGGACTTCATTCCAGAGGCTTGAGCCATGGATGCGTCCCGGTCTTCTTGTCCCCTTCATTGTTTGGAACGAGAGGCCTGAGCCTTCGTTCTAGCCGGCGTCACAGCGCTGAAGCGGTTCGACCATAGGAGTGTTTCACTCCGTGCCATTGAGACCCGCGGGTCCTTTCCAGAAGCAATTTCAATTTCCTCCGTTCGACGGCCCTGATGGTCCGTTGATTCGGCATTTGTCCTGACGGGCTGCGTCAGTTCCTGTTTATGCCCCAGCAAATCGTCATCGCCGAGCAGCTGCGCATCGCGGCAGTTCTGTCTGATGATCGCGTTGATGAACTGATCGTGGCGCAGGGCCGCTATCAAATCGGCGATGTTTACCTCGGCACGGTGGAGAACGTTCTGCCGGGCATTGACGCTGCTTTCGTGAACATCGGCGAAAGCGAGAAGAACGGCTTCATTCACGTGACGGATCTCGGTCCGCTGCGTCTCAAGAAAGGGGCAGCAGGAATCACGGAATTGCTGGAGCCTCGCCAGAAGGTGCTGGTGCAGGTGATGAAGGAGCCCACAGGCACCAAGGGGCCACGCCTGACCGGCAATCTCGCTCTCCCCGGGCGCTACCTCGTTTTGCAACCCAGCGGACAGGGCGTAAACATCTCCCGCCGGATTGGTGCTGAAGGGGAGCGCAACCGTTTGCGTGCGTTGGGTGTGCTGATCAAACCACCGGGCGCAGGCCTGCTGATCCGCACGGAAGCTGAGGGAATCAGCGAGGACCTGCTGATCGACGATCTGGAGTCACTGCTTCGTCAATGGGAAGCCATCCAGAAAGCGGCAGAAACGGCATCACCACCAGTTCTGCTCAATCGGGATGAGGATTTCATCCACCGCATCCTTCGGGATCACACCGGTCCTGATCTGGTGCGTGTGGTGGTCGATGAGGCGGATGCGGTTGATCGCGTCACCAGCTTCCTCGGTCAGGACGGCTCCAATGTGTCGGTGGAAGCGCACAGCGAATCCGATGAGCTGCTGGAGCACTTCAAGGTCAACGCCGCGATCCGCGATGCGCTCAAGCCAAGGGTGGATCTTCCCTCAGGCGGTTACGTAATCATCGAGCCCACCGAGGCGCTCACGGTGATCGATGTCAATTCGGGATCGTTCACACGCTCCGCCAATGCGCGCGAAACGGTTCTGTGGACCAACTGTGAGGCGGCGGCTGAGATTGGCCGGCAGCTGAAGCTGCGCAACATCGGTGGGGTGATCATCGTCGACTTCATCGACATGGATTCCCGTCGGGACCAACTCCAGCTTCTGGAGCACTTCACCACCGCTATCCGTGATGATTCGGCGCGCCCCCAGATTGCTCAGCTCACGGAACTGGGGCTTGTGGAGCTGACGCGCAAGCGTCAGGGCCAGAACATCTATGAGCTGTTCGGGCGAGCCTGCCCGAGCTGCGGCGGACTGGGCCATGTGGCTGTGCTGCCCGGCAAAGATCTTCTGCAGCCTCTAGCGACGGCCACCGGCTTGGTGCGGTCGGCAGCTTCAGCCCGAGCGGAGGTCTCTGCCCCTTCTGAAACCGGCGGTGGCCGCCGCCGCCGCGGCGGTCGCGGACGTGCCGGAGCTGCCTCTGAAACGACAAGCCCTGCCGACGCACCGCTGGAGGCTCAGGTTGCCGGCGAGTCCACATCGGAGGCGACGGAGCCTGCAGCAGCCAACCGTCGCCAGGATCCAGAACTGGTGGCCGTGCCGATGGATGACGATCAGGAAAAGGTCTACGGCTGGCTTGGCTTGAACCCCGTGCTGCTGCTGGATCCCCCGCCAGAGAACGACAACCTGATGGTTCGCGTTGTGCGGCCTGGGGAGGATGCCGACACTGTGCTCGAAGAAGCGCGGCAGCAACTGGCCGCGAGTTCAGGGCGTCGCCGCCGTCGCGGCAATCGTGGTGGTCGAGGCGTTGCGCGCAGCGGTTCTGCATCGCCTACGCCAGCGCCAGAACCCTCAGCCTCCCGCGCGGACGACAAGCCGTTGTTGGTGGAGATCACACCCTTGGAGGTGGCCCCGCTCATCGAGCTGCCACCAGAGCCGACAGCCGTGGTGGCACCAGAGCCCACCCCGGCTGCTGTTGCGGCACAGGAACCTGTCTCCGTGGCCGTTACAGAGCCTGAGATGCCAGCGGCTGAAGCACGTCCCGGTCGCCGCCGCCGTCGCTCTTCGGCCGCAGTGGAGTGATCGTCGGTGTTGATGAGGTTGGTCGTGGGTGTTGGTTCGGCCCCGTCTTTGCCGGGGCGGTCTGCCTCACCCCTGAAGCCGCCGACGCACTCTCTGATCTTGGGTTGACCGACAGCAAAGCGCTGTCTCCAAAACGACGTGCGGCCCTGGTTCCGGAAATCGAGTCCCGAGCCATGGTTTGGGCCCTCGGTCAAGGATCAGCGCGGGAGGTGGATTCGTGTGGGATTCGTGTGGCAACGGAGTTGGCGATGTTGCGGGCCCTTCAACGCCTTCCGAACACTCCGGATCTGGTGCTGGTTGACGGTGTTCTTCCTCTGCGTCTCTGGGCCGGTGAACAGCGCACCATTGTCCGAGGAGACAGCAAGGAAGCCTCGATCGCGGCAGCCAGTGTGCTGGCCAAGGAAGCGCGCGATGCCCTGATCCGCCGCATGGCGCTGCGTTTTCCCGGCTATGGGCTGGAATGTCATGCCGGTTATGGCACGGCTCGCCATCGTGCAGCGCTGCTCGAATCAGGGCCGACGCCGATGCATCGTCAAAGCTTTCTCACCAAAGTTTTGTCGGCTTCATGACCGGGCTTCGTTCAGCCCCACCTCTTGATGCGGGGATTGGGCGCACCAGTCTTGAAAATCTCGCACCAGTTGCCGGCCCACCCGGCCCTTGATCGTCACCAGGATGCCGTTGAGGATTGATTCACCGGTGCTCTCCAAGACACGCTTGGGAATCAGCTTCAGCAGCGGTGGCTGGCTCACCGTGACGCCCAGTCGCGCTTCGCCCTGCAAGCCCTGATCGCTGACCTCCAGCAGCGCTTCCAGACTCAGCTGAAAATCATCCACCAGGCCCAACCCCTGCAATGTGGCGTCTGTGGCCTGAATGGAAATCGATCCGTCTCCGCACACGGTTTTCAGTGAGACAACAGGTGCGACCTGAAGTTGAAACACCTGCAGGGTCGTCACGGTGTAGCGATACCGGGAGGGACCGGTCGCTTCCAGTTGCTGGGGGTCCAGCAAGGCCTTGATCACGCGCTCCTCTTCCTGCAGATAGCGGCGCAGGCGGTCCGTCTGATTCGCGACCGGCAGATCGAGATGCTGACTGGCGCGGAAGGCCAGGCTCATGCCCCTTGTGCTGACGCGGCATGATCCTATCGATGCGAGTGCAGGGATCCATGCCGATGCGGGTGGCGTTTTTGGGGCCAAAGGGCACTTATGGCGAGCGGGCTGCCAGGGCCATGGTGCGGTTGGAGCAGCTCGGGGAGGCTGATTTGGTGGCTTGCACCGGATTGCGCTCGGTGGTGGAGCATGTGGCGGATGGCCGCTGTGAGGCTGCCGTGGTGCCCGTTGAGAACTCCGTTGAGGGAGGGGTCACCGCCAGCCTGGATGCGCTCTGGTCCCATCGTGAGCTCTGTATCCGCCGCGCTCTGGTCTTGCCCATTCGTCATGCGCTTCTGAGCAGTGGCCCTCTGGAGGGCATCAGCGAAGTGCTGTCGCATCCACAGGCTCTGGCGCAATGCAGTGGTTGGCTGGCCACGCATCTGCCAAAGGCGCTGCAGTTGCCCACCACTTCGACAGCCGAAGCCGCCCGGATGGTGAAGGGCAGCCGCTTTCGTGCGGCCATTGCGGATCGGGCGGTGGGCGAGCAACAGGAGCTCGATGAACTCGCCTTCCCCATCAATGATGTGGCGGGCAATTGCACACGGTTTCTGCTGCTCTATCGAGGAGAACCTCTGCGGGAAGGACAAGTGGCGAGCTTGGCATTCTCCTTGCATCGGAATGCACCGGGTGCCCTCATCGAGGCTCTCCAGGGGATCGCTGGTTTAGGGCTCAACATGAGCCGGATCGAATCGCGTCCTTCCAAGCGTGAACTTGGTGAGTACGTGTTTTTTGTTGATGTGGAACTTCCTGTCCAGAACTCAGCAGCGGCGCTGACCGAATTGGCGAGCCGTCTTGAACCTCTCTGTGAACATCTGGCGGACTTTGGTGCCTACCCCAGCTCTGAACTCAATTGATCAGAACTGAGCCGGAATACCCCGAACTGCATCATCCCGCGCGCAAAAGCCCAGCGCATCAGCATCAGGGTCGGTGTTTCGCGCAATCCCTGAAGCACGGCGGATGGTCCGAGTCTGAGCACCGCCGCCGGTCGGCGTAGACCTTCATAGATGGAATCGTTCCAGGATGGCAGCGTGGCTTCCGTCCAGTCGCTGGTGTCGATCAGGCCGCGACGTTGATCACTGCACTCCAGGTTGTGCTGGAACCCGGGGATGCTGGCAAATTCAGGATGGGCCCATTGGGTCAGCAACTGATGCATGACCCACCGTTCCCGTGCATCAAGGGCACCGTCGCGGGGGTCGCGGCGATTCCAGTCGGCGACCGCCAGCGCCCCTCCGGGCCTGAGCACTCTCAGCAACTCATCGGCGAACCGCTGTTTGTCTGGCATGTGAGGACCGGCTTCAACACTCCACACGCCATCGAATTCACCATCGGCGAGGTTCAGGTCCAGCGCATCCATCACGGCGAAGCGGCAGGACAGCCCCTCCGGTGTCAATTCAGTTGCACGTCGAATTTGGGCCGGGCTGATGCTGATGCCGAGGACGTCAAAGCCGTAATCGCGAGCCAGGATTCTGGCGCTGCCGCCGATGCCACAGCCCACGTCCACCACCTTGGAACCCGGTGGCAGCCGATCCAATCCACTCCAGTGCACGAGTTCATGCACGAAATCAGCCTTGGCTCGCCTGAAATCGCGATGCCTCGGGGGATTGCCGTAATGCCCGAGATGGACATGCTCACCCCAGAGGGTTTCCAGCAATCGATCGTCGGTCCAGGCGTCGTAGGCGGAGGCCACGCTTTCGCTGGAGTGGTAAGCCCGATTGCGGCGCGTCCAGAGTGCGTAAATGCCGGCAGCAGCAGCGATCCCAACGGCTGTTGGGGCAAGGAAAGTGGGGAAAGACATCAACCGTCGTTGCCGGAATCGGCGGAGGAAAGGGTGTCGCGCAGCACCGTGCGAGCCGCGAGCTGACGCCGCGTTTCATCGAGCATTTCGAACTCCTGTTCGAGCCTGGTGCGGGTGCAAGTGAGTTCCAGCAGTTCCTGTTGTTGATCGGCCACGGGGCCACCGAGATGTGCACCGATCCAGAACGACAATTCCCGAGGTAAATCAGGAAGGTCTTCCGGCAGTTCGGTGGGAGAGTCAGTGAGCTTGCCTGTGAGCTCGACCACATCACGCAGGGCTGTAGTCACCGATTCGGTGAGCGTGTGCAAAGCATCGATGTTGTCTTCCGGATCGTCTTCGATCCAGCTGACCATGGCACTTCGGAAGGGTGTTTCTCGGGTCACGTTCAACACCCTGAACCGCTGTTGGCCAAGCGTGATGATGTTGCTTCGGCCGTCCTCGCCGGTCTGGTGTTGAATCACTTCCGCGCAGCAGCCAATCGGGGCCATGCTCTGGCTGCGGGGATCCCAACGCACCACGCCAAAACGTCGATCGCTTTCGAGGACGCTCTGCAGCATCATTCGATAGCGCGACTCGAAGATGTGCAGCGGCAGAACGTCGCTTGGAAAGAGAACGACATCCGGCAGAGGAAAGAGAGGCAGTTCTCTGACGGACAGATCAGCCACGCAGGAATCAATCGAAGAGAGAAATCCTAGGCAGCTGATCGGGGCATTGTGCTCGGCTCAGAGCTTCACTTCGATGTCAACGCCACTGGGAAGATCCAGCTTCATCAAGGCATCAATCGTCTTGGCAGACGGGCTGTAGATGTCGATGATGCGGCGGTGGGTGCGCGTCTCGAAGTGCTCACGGGAGTCCTTGTCGACGTGAGGAGAGCGCAGCACGCAGTAGATCTTTCGCTTCGTGGGAAGGGGGATCGGGCCGATAGCAGTCGCTGCTGTGTTGTCAGCCGTTTCAATGATTTTGTCGCAGGACAGATCCAGCATGCGGCGGTCAAACGCCTTGAGGCGGATGCGGATCTTCTGCTGAGCGATGGCAGTGGACATGAAGCGCTTAGAAATCTCCGAGGGAGATGACGAAAGGTGGATTGTCGAGGTGCAGATCGAACGTCAATTAGACAGTTCGACTCGATCGAAAAATAGTAAAGGATGGCCCGGTCGGAACCGGACCATCCCCAGAGATCTGGGACTCAGATCACTCGATGATCTTGGAGACCACGCCAGCACCGATGGTGCGGCCGCCTTCGCGGATAGCGAAGCGCATGCCTTGCTCGATGGCGACGGGGCAGATCAGCTCACCGGTCATCTGGATGTTGTCACCAGGCATCACCATTTCCACGTTGGAACCGTCTTCCGCGGTGAAGGCGGTGATTTGGCCGGTCACGTCCGTTGTACGGATGTAGAACTGCGGGCGGTAGCCAGCGAAGAAGGGAGTGTGGCGGCCGCCTTCTTCTTTCTTGAGCACGTACACCTGACCCTCGAACTTGGTGTGAGGGGTGATGGAACCGGGCTTCACGAGCACCATGCCGCGCTCGATGTCTTCCTTCTGAATGCCGCGCAGCAGCAGACCAACGTTGTCGCCAGCCATGCCCTCATCGAGCAGCTTGCGGAACATTTCCACACCGGTGACGGTGGTCTTGCGGGTGTCCTTGATGCCGACGATTTCGATCTCTTCGCCGACCTTGACGATGCCGCGCTCGATACGGCCGGTGGCCACGGTGCCGCGACCGGTGATGGAGAAGACGTCTTCCACAGCCATCAGGAAGGGCTTGTCGACTTCGCGCTCAGGCTCAGGAATGCTGGAGTCAACAGCCGCCATCAGTTCTTCGATCTTGGCTTCCCACTCAGCCTCGCCTTCGATGGCCTTCAGGCCGGAGACCTGAACCACGGGGATGTCGTCGCCGGGGAAGTCGTAGCTGGAGAGAAGTTCGCGGATCTCCATCTCCACCAGTTCGATGATTTCTTCGTCATCGACCATGTCGCACTTGTTCAGTGCAACAACCAGAGCGGGAACGCCCACCTGCTTGGCCAGCAGGATGTGCTCCTTGGTCTGGGCCATCGGGCCGTCGGTGGCGGCACACACCAGGATGGCGCCATCCATCTGAGCAGCACCGGTGATCATGTTCTTCACATAGTCCGCGTGGCCAGGGCAGTCCACGTGGGCGTAGTGACGAGTCTCGGTCTCGTACTCAACGTGAGCAGTGTTGATGGTGATCCCGCGCTCGCGCTCTTCAGGAGCGCCGTCGATGTCGGCGTAGTTCTGAACTTCAGCCTGACCCTTCTTGGCGAGCACGTTGGTGATCGCAGCGGTGAGGGTGGTCTTGCCGTGGTCAACGTGGCCGATGGTGCCGATGTTGACGTGGGGCTTGTTCCTTTCGAACTTCTCGCGTGCCATTTGTGTAAAGAATCGAGGGGTGAATTAAGGGTGTTTAGAGATCAGGAATTGCCCTGATTCTTGGAGATGATGGCCTCGGCCACATTGCGAGGAACATCCTCATAGTGGCTGAATTCCATCGAGAAAATACCCCGACCCTGGGTCATGGATCGGAGCTCGGTGGCGTAGCCGAACATCTCGGCCAGGGGCACCTTGGCCGAGACTTTCGACGTGCCATCGTCAATTGCCTGACCTTCAACCTGTCCTCGACGGGAGGACAGGTCACCGATGATCGAGCCGAGAAAATCCTCGGGGACCTCGACCTCGACTTTCATCATCGGTTCAAGAAGCACAGGATTGCACTTCTTGACCGCATCTTTGAAAGCCATGGAGCCGGCGATCTTGAACGCCATCTCCGACGAGTCCACATCGTGGTATGAACCGTCGACCATGGTGACTTTCACGTCGATCATGGGGAATCCGGCAATCACGCCGGACTCGCAGGTTTCCTTCATGCCCATTTCAGAGGGCTTGATGAATTCCTTGGGGACCACGCCGCCGACAATCTTGTTGACGAATTCGAAGCCGGATTCAGGCTCGCCGGGCTCCATTTCGATCACAACGTGACCGTACTGACCCTTACCACCGGTCTGACGGGAGAACTTGCCTTCACCACCAGAAGAGCTGCGGATGGTTTCGCGATAGGACACCTGAGGAGCGCCGATGTTGGCTTCCACCTTGAATTCCCGCAGCATGCGGTCCACCAGAATCTCCAGGTGGAGCTCGCCCATTCCGGCGATCACGGTCTGACCAGTTTCCGCATCCGTGTTGACGCGGAAGGTGGGATCTTCCTCAGCCAGTGCAACCAGCGCTTTGGAGAGCTTCTCCATATCGCCCTTGGTCTTGGGCTCAACAGCCACGGAGATCACAGGCTCTGGGATGAACAGGGTCTCCAGGACGATCGGATCGTCAGAGGAACACAGGGTGTCACCTGTGGTGGTGTTCTTCAGTCCGAGCACGGCGCCAAGATCGCCGGCGCGCAGGGCATCAACTTCTTCGCGGTCATCAGCCTTGAGCACCACGAGGCGGGAGATGCGCTCTTTCTCACCCTTGGTTGAGTTGAGCACGTAGCTGCCCTTCTGAAGCACACCGGAATACATCCGGACGAAAGTGAGCTTGCCGTAGGGGTCAGCCATGACCTTGAAGGCCAGTGCGCTGAAGGGTGCGTTGTCGTCAGATGGACGGACGGCTTCCTTTCCATCAGGCAGCACGCCTTGAATGGGGGGAACGTCGATCGGTGCAGGCAGGTAATCGACAACGGCATCGAGAACCAGCTGAACGCCTTTGTTCTTAAAGGCTGAACCGCAGAGAACAGGCACAAGGCCGTGCTTCAACACGCCTTCACGGATGCCTTTCTTCAGTTCTTCAGTGCTGAGTTCGCCAGATTCCAGGAACTTCTCGATCAGGGCCTCATCGGTTTCGGCGACGGCTTCCATCAGGAAGTTGCGCCATTCCTCAACCTGATCCTTCATGTCGTCAGGAACATCGGTCACTTCGATGTCCTGCCCAAGGTCATCCTTGTAGATGTGGGCCTTGTTCTCAACGAGGTCGATGATGCCGCTGAGTTCACCCTCAGCCCCGATGGGGAGCTGGATTGGTGCTGCGTTGGCCTTCAGGCGATCCTTGATCTGGCCGTGAACCTTGAGGAAGTCCGCACCCGTGCGGTCCATCTTGTTCACGAACACCATTCGAGGCACCGAGTACCGATCGGCTTGCCTCCAGACAGTTTCCGACTGGGGTTGGACACCACCCACAGCACAGAACACTGCGATCACGCCATCGAGCACACGCATGGAGCGCTCCACCTCAATGGTGAAGTCGACGTGCCCAGGCGTGTCGATGATGTTGATGCGGTGATCTTTCCAACTGGTGGAAATTGCAGCAGCTGTGATGGTGATGCCACGCTCACGTTCCTGGGCCATCCAGTCGGTCACTGCGGCGCCGTCATGCACCTCGCCGATCTTGTGAACCACACCCGAATAGAACAGGATTCGTTCTGTCGTGGTGGTTTTGCCAGCATCAATATGCGCGGCGATACCGATATTTCTGACGCGTTCCAGGGGGAAGTCGCGGGCCACAGGAGTTCTCCGGGGGTGAGGCGTTAAAAGGCGGGTGAGACTCTACAGGTCAGCCATGAACATTCGTGTTGATGACTGACTCCGAGAGGATCAGTAGCGGTAGTGGGCGAAAGCTTTGTTGGCTTCGGCCATCTTGTGAGTTTCTTCGCGCTTGCGAACGGCGCTGCCGGCCTCGTTGGCAGCATCCATCAGTTCACCAGCCAGTTTCTGGGCCATGCTTCGGCCGTTACGCGCACGGGAGAAGCTCACCAGCCAACGCAGCGCCATCGCAGTGCCGCGCTCCTGGCGCACTTCCATGGGGACCTGATAGGTCGCACCACCGACGCGGCGTGCACGCACTTCAACCAAAGGGGTGGCGTTCTTGACAGCGGTTTCGAACAGTTCGATGGGGTCACCGCCGGTCCGCTCGCCAATCAGGCTGAACGCATCAGAAAGGATCCGCTGTGCGGTCGACTTCTTACCGTGCTTCATCAACCGGGCCACCAGCATGGTGGCGAGGCGGTTGTTGAACTGAGGATCGGGAAGAACCGGGCGCTTGACGGCGGCGTTACGGCGTGACATGGACTGTCAGATCGGGATAAAGAACAGAGATTTGAGGGTGACGGGTACGGGACGGCCCGGAATCGGACCGCGCTGCATCACTCCTTAGGAGCCTTGGCGCCGTACTTCGAACGGGACTGGCGACGGTCCTTCACGCCAGCGGTATCAAGCGTTCCGCGAATGATGTGGTAGCGCACACCGGGCAGATCCTTGACACGACCGCCGCGGATCAGCACAACCGAGTGCTCCTGCAGGTTGTGACCAATGCCGCCGATGTAGGCGGTCACCTCAAATCCGGAGGTGAGGCGCACACGGGCCACCTTGCGAAGGGCCGAGTTGGGCTTTTTGGGTGTGGAGGTGTACACGCGGGTGCACACGCCACGGCGCTCGGGACAGGCCTTCAGGGCGGGAGACTTGGTTTTCGCCTTGGAGCTCTGGCGCTCAGTGCGGATCAGTTGCTGGATGGTTGGCATCGACGGTCGCGTGGCGGCCGGAGATCCGACCTGGTTCGACAATCCATCACCATACCGGGTCGCCTTCCCTGGTCTTTTCAGATCCGACTGAAGGCGCTTCCGCAGGCACAGCAGCGCACTTGATCGTTGCTGAGAATCAGAAAACCGCCCCCGCTGATGTCGCTCCGGTAGTCGAGGGTCAACCCTTCAAGCAACTTGAGCTGCGCTTGGGGTGCGTGCAGCGTCACCCCGTCAGCGCGTGCGACGGGAGTGCCGGCAAGATGTCCTGGCTGCAGGCGAATCACGTTCTGCTCGCAATGACCCTTGGTCAGATCGAGGTGCATCAGACCTGGGGTGCCAGCAACAGCGGCCTGGCGGCCCAATTCAGCGGCGGCTGTTGCGGTGATCTGCAGCATGGCTGCCATGGTCTGCGGCACGACGGGTTTTCCAGTTTCGCAGCATCCCGGTCATGGGCTGACAAAGCCAAGACCGTTCTGAACGCGGGGTGTGACGCCGCGACCGGTCATCAGGGTGTGATTGGCCGCCACCAAGGTGGTGGAGCTGCCGCCATCGAGATTGAGGGCGTCGCTGATGCCCAGCTGTTGGAGGGCCAGCGTGGTCTCCAGCAGCGTTGGGTCGCTGCCGGAACGTCCCCGCAGCGTGAACAGCCACACGCGCTTGTCGTCCTGCCCCACAACGGTTCGCGGGGCTGACTGGGAAAGGAACGCCTGACTGAAGCCTTCCTGGCGTCCTTGAAGCACCATCCGGCCCCCCTTCAAAAGCAAAGGGCCTCCCGCCAGAACCTGCGGTTGTTGGCCGACTGGGCTTGAAGGGCGCAGGTTGATGCTGACCTGATCGCCTGGCTTGGCTGGGAGTGGGGCCCCTGCACGGGACACGATCAAGGAGCTGCCGGCTGCAAGAGGGACTCCGCGCACCAGTGCCGCGCGATCGTGCTGGCCGATGACTTTCCCGGCACGAATCGAGATCGCTTTCTCTTCGCCGCTGAGTGCTTTGTAGACAGGCCCCCAGGCACGTGTGTAACGACTCAGGCCCCGCTGCACATAACCGCTGTTCAGATGGCCGAGCCCCCAGCGACGTCCGCCAGCGACCTGAAGGGTCTGATCCAGTCGCAAGCGGTCGAAGAGCAGGGGCTGGCCGATGGACCAGCCGATCGCGCCGCGATTGAGAATCGGGCCTGAGATCCAGGTGCCATCCATGCGAATGGCACCGAGCGGGAGTTGTCGCACGCGATTGAAAAACCCACCGTTCACGGCAGTGAGCGCGCGTTCTTGCTGCGCCAATTGCGTCAGATACCGAAGTCCTGTCTGGGATCCCCGGGCTGGGAGCGGACGCAGGCTGAGGCTGTCGCTGTCGAAGGGGGTGCCGGCGCGGTAAACGAGCAGCGGTTTGACACCCACGCGCACGGTTCGGACATCGAGCACCAGTCCCTGCGCTTGTGCGGCCTTGATCGCTGGGCTCATCAATGCCGCCTGCAATCCATTGCCTGGGGCCACACGGCCTGGACTCCGCGTCGGGTTCAGGCCATCGATCACGATTCGCCAAGGCCCCGCCAGCGTGAGCGTGGGCTGTTCGCCCTTGCCCTTCAACACCAACGCTTGAGATTGGCGTTGCGCGGTCAGTCCGATTTGCTTCAGCTGTGCGTTCTGTGCGGGGGTGGTTCTCACCCCAAGCAGCAGATCGTCATCCCTGCGTTGCATCAGCGCTGGGCCGCTCAGGTCCAGCACCAGGCGTCCCGCTGTGCTGCCCTTGCCCTGACGCAGTGCGAGCACGCGCGGGGAGGAGAGTGTGAGCGACAACACCTTGCCGCTTCTGCTGCTGCCCACCTTCAGAGCTCTGAACCAGGGGGCGGCATCTACTGCGACTTCATCGTCAAGGGTGCGCGTCGGCAGTGATGCCAGCAGCCGTCGCTCTCCGAACCACTCGAGCGCTTCGCCCGCTCGCTCCTGAACCCGTTGAAATCCCAGTCTCCCCGTGAGGATGTCGAGGGGAATCCAAAGCTGACGAGGGGATCGCCGGTCGCCACCGATCCAGATCCAGGTTCCTTCGGTGGTGATGCCACCGATGCGCACCGCATCACCCTGGCTCTGTTCCGCTCTCCGAATCTCAACAGTTGGTGGGGGAGGCGGCGGCGGTATGGGCATTTGAAGACGCTAGCCGGGGTGGTCGATCCTTAGGATTTGAGTTTGGGCCGTATGGATGAGATATCCAGTTACGGCATTCGTCCGACTTTTCTGCAGGTCATGACTCACCTTCCCGGTTCCTATTGGCCCTACAGCGACAGTGCTGCGCCTGAGGCCGTGGCCGGTGAAAAAGATGCTTGCGGCGTTGGATTCCTGGCGCAGCTTCAGGGTGAGGCCAGCCATTGGGTTCTGCAGCAGGCCTTGCGTGGACTGGGTTGTATGGAGCACCGCGGCGGGTGTGGCGGCGATGGGGACTCCGGCGATGGTGCTGGTGTGCTCTGTCAGATCCCCTGGACCTATCTACGGGAGGTTTGGCCAGAAGCGGCCGCAGCGAAAGGTCTGGGCATGATGTTCATGCCCACGGAGGCAAGCTGCCGAGAGGATGTACGCCGCGTCTGTGATGCGGAGGCCACCGCCCTGGGGTTGCGACCTCTGGGATGGCGCACGGTTCCTGTTGATCCAACCGTGCTTGGTCCCATGGCGCGGGCAACGGCACCTGTTATCGAGCAGTGGGTGCTCGATGGCACTGGGGATGACTCGGCTTTCGAGGGTCTGCTTCTGCGCTTGCGCCGCAGGATCGGTGCTCGAATCCGTGCCGAGTTCGGTACCGATGGTGGCCATGAGCTTTACGTGGCGTCCCTGAGCAGCCGCACGGTTGTTTACAAGGGGATGGTGCGCTCCGAGGTCTTGGCGCAGTACTACGCCGATCTCAGGGATCCGCGTTTCGCCGTCAGCTTTGCGGTTTATCACCGACGTTTCAGTACCAACACACTGCCCCGCTGGCCACTGGCCCAGCCGATGCGTTTGCTGGGGCATAACGGCGAGATCAACACCCTTCTGGGCAACCTCAACTGGGCCAAAGCCTCGGAAGCCAGTCTTGAGAACGTCTGGGGTGAGGCGGCCGATGACCTGATTCCGGTGGTGAATCCTGCCTTCAGTGATTCCGCCAACCTCGATGCCACCTTGGAGCTGATGGTGCGCAGTGGGCGGTCGATTACCGACAGCCTGATCACGCTGGTGCCGGAAGCATTCCGAAATCAGCCCGACCTCGACACTCGTCCGGATGTGACGGCGATGTACGAATTCAATGCCGGAATCCAGGAACCCTGGGATGGCCCGGCGTTGTTGGTGTTTGCCGATGGCAAGCGGGTGGGGGCCACGTTGGACCGCAACGGGTTACGGCCAGCGCGCTGGTGCACCACTGAGGACGGTTTCGTGATCATGGGATCGGAGACCGGTGTGGTGGATCTCAGCGGCAAGACCATCGTCCAGAAAGGGCGACTCGGCCCTGGACAGATGGTGGCCGTGGATCTGGAACGCGGTGAGTTGCTCGACAACTGGTCCGTCAAGGAGGACGCGGCGTGTCGTTTCCCCTACACCGAATGGTTGCAGCAGCACCGCCGCAGCGTGGCTCCGCAGCCCTGGGCCCAGGACCGACAGGTGAGTGAACTCGATCTTCTGCGCCTGCAGACCGCCATGGGTTTCACCGCCGAGGATTTCGATCTGATCATTGAAGACATGGCGGCTCTGGGTAAAGAGCCGACCTACTGCATGGGTGATGACATCCCCTTGGCGGTGCTCTCCGATAAGCCCCACCTGCTGTTCGACTACTTCAAGCAGCGCTTCGCCCAGGTCACCAACCCACCGATCGATCCGCTTCGGGAAAAGCTGGTGATGAGTCTGGAGATGCATCTCGGTGAACGACGTCCTGCCCTGAAGCCCCAGGCCGAGGCCGCTGCCGTGATCCATCTGGAGACCCCAGTGTTGAACGAGGCCGAGTTGGCTGCCATCAGCCAGCAGGGGCTGCCGGTGCAGACCCTGTCCACGCAAGTTGCAGTTGAGGCTTGTGCCGGCGGGCTGCAGCCTGCGCTCGAAGCGCTCTGTCAGGCCGCAGAACAAGCGGTGCGCAGTGGTGCACAGGTGCTCGTCCTCTCCGACCGAGTCGATGCGTCAGGTGCCGCTGCTCCGCTCACCCCCACCACGGTGGCCATGCCATCGCTGCTGTCCGTGGGAGCTGTGCACCATCACCTGCTTCGACAAAAGCTGAGGTTGCAGTGCTCCCTGGTGGTGGATACCGCGCAGTGCTGGAGCACGCACCACATGGCGTGCCTAATCGGGTATGGCGCCAGTGCCGTTTGTCCTTGGCTCACTTGGGAGACCACCCGACACTGGCTGGAGCACCCCAAAACCAAAAAACGCATTGAGCAGGGCAAGCTGCCCGCCCTGGATGCCGATCAGGTGCAGGCCAATGTGCGTTTGTCTCTTGAAAACGGCCTTCGCAAGATCCTGTCCAAGATCGGAATCTCGCTGCTGGCCAGTTACCACGGCGCTCAGATCTTCGAGGCGATCGGTCTTGGTGCCGATGTGATCGACATTGCCTTCAGCGGGACCACCAGCCGGGTCGCGGGCATGACTCTTGCTGAATTGGCCAATGAAACCCTGTCGATGCATGCCAAGGCCTTCCCCGAACTGAATCGCAGCAAGCTCGAGTTCATGGGTTTTGTTCAGTACCGCAGTGGTGCCGAGTACCACCGCAACAACCCCGAACTCTCCAAGGCATTGCACAAAGCTGTAGCCCAAGGCCCTGGCTACGACCATTTCTCCACCTACCAGGCTCTGTTGGAGAACCGACCGGTCATGGCCCTGCGGGACCTGCTGGACTTCAAGTTGGCATCCACCCCGCTTCCCCTCGATCAGGTGGAAAGCGTTGAGAGCATCTGCACGCGCTTCTGCACGGGTGGAATGAGCCTCGGCGCACTGTCCCGTGAAGCCCATGAAGTCCTGGCGGTGGCGATGAATCGCATCGGCGGCAAGAGCAACAGCGGTGAGGGCGGTGAAGACCCAGCCCGTTTCCAGGTGCTTAAGGATGTCGATGGAGAAGGTCGATCGGCGTCCTTCCCCAGCATCGGTGGACTGCGCAATGGCGATACCGCCTGCTCCGCGATCAAACAGGTGGCTTCAGGCCGTTTCGGTGTGACAGCTGAATACCTGCGGAGTGGTAAGCAGCTGGAAATCAAGGTGGCTCAAGGGGCCAAGCCCGGTGAGGGCGGCCAGTTGCCAGGTCCGAAGGTGGACAAGTACATCGCCTGGCTTCGCAACAGCAAGCCAGGTGTGGCTTTGATTTCACCGCCGCCGCACCATGACATCTATTCGATTGAAGATCTCGCCCAGTTGATCCACGATCTCCACCAGGTCCATCCCGCAGCGCCTGTCAGCGTGAAGCTGGTGGCTGAAATCGGTATCGGCACCATCGCTGCCGGTGTGGCGAAAGCCAATGCCGATGTGATTCAGATCTCGGGCCATGACGGCGGCACCGGCGCCTCACCGCTCAGCTCGATTAAGCATGCCGGCGGCCCTTGGGAGTTGGGCCTGACCGAAGTGCATCGCGCTCTGTTGGAGAACGGTCTGCGTGAACGGGTGCTGCTGCGGGCCGATGGTGGCCTTAAAACCGGCTGGGACGTGGTGATCGCTGCCCTCCTTGGTGCAGAGGAGTACGGCTTCGGTTCGATCGCCATGATCGCCGAAGGCTGCGTGATGGCTCGCGTTTGCCACACCAACAACTGCCCTGTTGGTGTGGCCACACAGAAGGAGAACCTGCGCAAGCGCTTCACCGGCGTCCCCGAGCATGTCGTCAACTTCTTCTGGTACGTCGCCGAGGAAGTTCGTCAGCTGATGAGCTTGCTGGGTGTGAGCAGCCTTAAAGATCTGATTGGACGCACCGATCTGCTCAAGGCCCGATCGATCGAGTTGGCCAAGACCAAGTGTGTGGACCTTTCCAGCCTGCTCGCTCCGATCCATGGTGCTGAGGATCGCTCCTGGCTTTGCCATAGCGCTCAGGCCCATGGCAATGGCCCGATCCTTGAGGATCAGCTCCTGGCGGACGCTCAGCTGATGGCTGCGGTGGAGAGCCATGGCTCGCTCAGCCGCAGTGTTGAGATCATCAACACCGACCGCAGTGTCTGCGCCCGACTGGCGGGTGAAATCGCCCAACGCCACGGCAACCGTGGTTTCAACGGACAGCTCGATCTGACCTTCCGTGGCGCTTCCGGGCAGAGCTTTGGTGCCTTCCTGGTGCAAGGCATGAATGTTCGGCTCGAGGGTGAGGCGAATGATTACGTCGGCAAGAGCATGAACAGTGGCCGGATCACCCTGGTGCCTGCTGATGCCACTGCCAATCCTGGCGATCAGGTGATTCTCGGCAACACCTGTCTGTACGGAGCGACCGGTGGCGAACTGTTTGCCCATGGTCGTGCCGGTGAGCGCTTTGGTGTCCGCAACAGTGGTGCCCGTGCGGTCGTGGAGGGCGCCGGAGATCACTGCTGTGAGTACATGACCGGTGGCGTTGTGGTGGTGCTTGGCAGCACCGGACGCAACGTCGGTGCCGGCATGACCGGTGGTGTGACCTTCCTGCTCGATGACAATGACCGGGTCACTCCCCGCGTCAATCCTGAGATCGTTGAAGTGTGCAGCATCACCACCGATGCGCAGGCTTCGTTGCTGAAGCAATTGCTCGAGTCGCATGTGGCGACCACTGGCAGTGAGAAGGCTGCAGCCCTGCTGGCGGATTGGTCAGCGGCCAAGTCGCGGTTCAAGGTGCTGGTGCCACCAAGTGAGCGGGAGGCCATGGGCTTGCTGGATCGGGCTGCTGTGGCGGCCTGATCGCTCTTGATCCATGCCTTGGTTCGTCAAGCAGGAAGTGTTCACGCCAGCCATGCGGGCACTTCCTGCCGATGAGCGTCGCTCCCACTGTGATGCCCATCGCGCATGGCTCGATGCTGAGCGGGCGAAAGGCAGGACGCTTTACAGCGGTTTTCTCGTGGATGGCCAGGAGAAGCCCGGAGGCGGCGGCTTGCTGATCTTTGAGGCCGCGTCCTATGAAAGCGCCCATGCCTGGGTGACGCGCGATCCAATGATTCACCGCGGCCTGGTGACCTGGTCGCTGCATGCCTGGCGACCTGTTTGTGCCAATGCCTTGCCCTCTTCGCAGGCTTGGTGAGCTTGCGGCGCAATTTTTCCTGACTGGTCCCTGGCAGGCTTCTGGTTAGCGGGGATGGCTGAGCATCAGCTTTTGCACCTCGCCAGCGTGGTAACTGCTGCGCGTGAGTGGTGTGCTCACCACCTGAAGGAAGCCCAGCTCACCTTCACCCACCTCGCGGTACGAGTCGAACTGCTCTGGAGTGACGAAACGGTCCACCGCCAGATGCTTCGGACCGGGTGAAAGGTATTGACCGATGGTGACGATGTCGACCTGATGCGCACGCAGGTCGCGCAGCACATCAATCACTTCCGCATCGTTTTCTCCGAGCCCCACCATCAGTCCTGATTTGCTGTAGGCCTTGGGCCAGCCTTCACGCACACGCTTCAGCAGCTCCAGCGATCGCTGGTACTCACCCTGTGGTCTGGCTTGTCGATACAAGCGGGGCACGGTTTCGATGTTGTGATTCAGCACATGGGGCGCCGCCTCCATCACGGTGGCGAGGGCATCCCAGTTGCCGCAGAAGTCAGGGATCAGCAGTTCGATGGTGGTGAGCGGTGAGCGCTGTTTGACCTGTTCGATGCAGGCCACGAACTGGGAGGCGCCACCGTCCTCCAGGTCGTCGCGATTCACTGAGGTGATCACGACGTGCTTCAGACCGAGCCTTGCCACAGCCTCGCCGAGGCGTTCAGGCTCTGTGGGGTCGAGCTGCCGAACGCTTTTGTCGAAGTCGATGTCGCAGTAAGGGCAGGCGCGCGTGCAACCGGGGCCCATGATCAGAAATGTGGCCGTCCCGCCTGCGAAGCATTCCCCGATGTTGGGACAGCTGGCTTCCTGGCAGACCGTGTTGAGCTTCAGGTCAAGCAGCATGTCTGCAACGGCTCCGATGCGTTCCCGTTGCGGTGCTTTGACGCGGAGCCAGTCAGGTTTCAGGACGGAGGTCATCTTCTAGAGTCGGGCCATCGGGATGTAGCGCAGCTTGGTAGCGCACTTCGTTCGGGACGAAGGGGCCGCAGGTTCGAATCCTGTCATCCCGACTGCATTGGTCGGCATCAACTGAGTGCGGCTCCGGGGTATCCACGGGGGGTCACCATTCGGCCGCCCATGACCCGACTGCTGCTGTTGCCGATTACCAGCACAGTGAGCATGTCAACGTCAGCTGGCTTGAGGCTAGCCAGCTCGAACAGGCTCACGCTCTCCTCCCGTCGTCCAAGTTGGCGCGCCATCACCACGGGTGTTGTTGTCGGTCGATCGGTGAGCAGGATCTCAATGGCTCGCTGAAGCTGCCAGTCACGACCTTTGGAGCGTGGGTTGTAGAGCGCCACCACAAAATCTCCTGCTGCGGCAGCGTGCAGCCGTCGTTCAATCACCTCCCAGGGTGTGAGCCTGTCACTCAGGCTGATGGTGCAGAAGTCATGCATCAGCGGTGCTCCGGCTTTGGCCGCCGCCAGTTGCAGGGCTGAGAGGCCTGGGTGCACCTGGAATAAAGGCCGATCGCTTTCAGGCAGATTCATCCACAGTTCCAGGGCGAGTCCGGCCATGCCGTAGATCCCGCTGTCGCCTGACGACACCAGCGCAACTCTGGTGCCCGCACGGGCCATCTCCAGGGCCTGCTGACACCGGTCGCGTTCCCGTGTGAGCTGTCCATCCACCCGCACCTGATCGTGGCGGCGCAGGGGCTCAAGAAGATCCAGATACAGTCCGTAGCCGACCCACGTCACACACCGACTGAGGGCTTGCCTGGCATCGGGGGTGAGCAGCTCCAAGGCACCTGGCCCACTGCCGATCAGATGCAGCTCGCCCCGTTGAGGTGCAAAGGCTTGGCTTGCTTCAGCGATGGCGACCGTGACGGCACCCTGTTCACCAGGTTCGGCATGAAAGATCTGCTTGGGTTGATGGAGAGGAGCGCCGTCTCCTGCTGCCAGTAGAGCCGCAGCTTCCGCGACCGATGCCGTACCCATCTCCGCTTTCACCACCTCAGATGGCGTGGGCACGGCAACCTTCGCCAGGCTGGCAGCGTTATGGAGTCGAAAGGGCCATCCGTGCTGTTCGCTTAGGTGAAGGAGCGCTGGCTCATCAGCCTTGGCGTCGATGCTGCTGATCCCGGCCACCGCTTCAGGCGCCAGTGATGCTTGAGCGAGGACCGATGCGACAGCACGGTCCACCAGGCTCTCGCTGGTGTTGCGCTCGCAACCGATGCCGATCCAGAGCGTGGCGGGATGCCAGCGGCAGGCCGCGGCGTCAGTGCTAGCCCCGATGCTCAAGGCGGCCGATGGGTTGGCTCCATCCAGAAGATTGAGCCGTTGGCTGCCAGCACTGGTGGACCAGAGCGTTGTTCCGCTCTGCTGAGCCAGGCTCAGCGGTTGCTCCATGGCCTGGGATTGCATCAGCTGATGCCAGGCGCTGGCTTCGCCTGCGCGAGTCCAACCCCATGCCTCGCCGAAGGCATCCAGTGCCAGGCGACCTTGCGTATTGGCATCACCGGTGAGAACGGCTCGGCCTCCAAGAGCTGCGGCCAGATCGCGTGCCAGCTGCTCTGCGCCAGCGGCATGTCCACCCAAGAGCGGCACCACATGCTCACCCCGTGCATCCACCACCACCACCGCCGGATCGGAGTGCTTGTCCTGCGCCAGAGGAGCCACCAGCCTGGTGACGGCGCCAATGGCGCCAATCACCAACAGATTGCCTCCACGGTTCCAGTGCGCTGACAGCAGCTGCGAAGCCTGGCCAATCTGCAGATCCGCGGGTTTGTCCTGCAGCGCGGTTGCAGCACCGGGTGTCAAGGCGATTGTCTGGATGTGTTCCATCTGCTGCAGGCGTTGCAGCAGCGGCAAGGCGCTCGCTGAGAGGCCGAGAGCCAGCGACAGGGTGTCCGCCTTGTGCGTGTTGGTGATGTCAGCGTTCAGGGCGAGAAGCCTCGGGAGATCAGCGCTGGGTGCCGTTGGCGTTCAACAGCTCCCTGGCTGATCCTCCCAGGCTGCTGGTGGGGGCATTGGTGTTGGACTCCTTCTCTGGGGCGAGTGGTGGTGCAGCGATCGCCTTGGGCTGGCTGGTGCGCTCGCTCTTCGGCGGGTTGGCTGCTGTGGGTTTGGCGTCGGATGGGTCCGGCGACTCAGTCACCTGTTCGCTGGCGGGCGCGGGCTGCGGTTCCAGCTGGACCGCATCACTGTCGCCCGTGATCGACTGAGAATCTGGCGTTGAGGTCGTGTCTTCGACGGTGGGAATGGGTTGTGGCTCGGGGGCAGCGGGTTGCTCTGACTGGGTGGGCTGCTCTGTCGTCACGACAGCTGTGGACTTGGCTGGTGGCGTGGGTTCTGGAATGGCCTCTCCGAGCAGACGTGCGATCTGCTCATCGGAGAGCTTGGATTGCATCCAAATTGGTCGCTCTCCTGAAAGGGCGTCTGGGGAGCGGAACTGATTGTTGAAGACCGGAGTGATCGGTTCCCCCATGCCATCCAGCAGCTCCATCTGAACACCACCATTGCCGGCACCTTTCAACCAAAGGGCGTCCTGGCGGTCGGCCAGAAAGCTGTCGCCGTTCACGCTGATGCGCAGCCTCCATCGTCCATCGCCTTCGCGAAGGTTTTGCAAAGGCGCATTCCAGATGAGCCAGTCGATCAGCAGCGGCTCGCCGCGTCCCAGTTCTGCAGGACTGACGACGGCAAGCCATGGCGCATCCTGTTCGGGCTGTGTGCCGATCAGTTCCTGCAGAAGGTCCAGTCGCCATTGAATGCTGGCCCCAGGCGATTTCACGGCTTCGCCCCAGGGCATGGCTGCATAGGCGCTGAAGCGATGACTCCCAGGGGTGAGGTCCGGCAGGTCAATGCTCAGTCGACCCTCGCTGGCCTGGCTGAATCGCAACGGCGTCTGATCATCGATTTGCAGAGCCACGTGCGCCCCAAGCCCCAGCTGAGGGTCTTCAGCCAGCGGCCAATCTTCCACCTGAATCTCAATGGATGTGCGGCGATTCTTCAGCAGGCTTCCATCGTTTGGACTGATCAGCGTTAGGCGCGGCTGGTGACGATTGAGGGCCTGTTGCAGTTGCTGCACCGCGCCAGGGGGGCTGACTTCCTGCAGGCGACCCGTCGGCGCGCTGGCATCGACGATGCGATCCTCGCGAGCCCTTGAGCTGTTTTGATCGCCTCCCCATGGCCAGGCCTGAACTGGCGCGGCTGACCAGACGCTGATCAAGAGCACCATCACGGCTGCCAGCCAGCGTTGAAGGATGTGGTTCCGGCCTGATGCCGTCATGGAGCCGAGCTTGAGTGCAGTCATTCTGGTCATCGACGACAGGTCGTCACTCGCAAGCGAAATATGCATTATTTAGGCGAATATTTTTTGTCTTTCGGTGATGTTTACTCCCTTGAATCGATCTTGCTTCGCTGATATTCAGCTTTGGGAAAACCCTAGATGGAGACAGGCCCGCGGCCGGATTGAACCTTTGTAACTCCCTTGGGTGAGATGAGGGTCTCCGCTCCTATGCTTCCGCCAGCGGTCCCCTCATCAGGGGCCCCAGCTCCAGTGGCTGTCAGGGGTTTTGATCCTTGAACGCCATTGGTGCCCGGCCGTAGCGAGGTTCGTCCGAACTGCGTCCGGGGCCCCGGTGAATCTTCGGATTTGCTGGAGGGGTGTCCCACCACCTCGATCCCGTCCCTCGAGGAACGACTCGATGACCATCAGCCCACCAGAGCGTGGGAGCACCGCGAAGACTCAGGTCGAGAAGGTCGACAATCCAGCGACCTTCGAGCTGTTCGGAAAGCCCGGACACTTCGACCGAGCCCTCGCGAAAGGTCCCAAAACCACTACCTGGGTTTGGAACCTCCACGCCAACGCTCACGACTTCGACAGCCACACGAGTGACCTTGAGGAGGTTTCTCGGAAGATCTTTAGTGCTCACTTCGGCCATCTGGCCGTGATCTTCATCTGGCTGAGCGGTGCCTTCTTCCATGGCGCTCGCTTCTCCAACTTCTCCGGCTGGCTCGCCGATCCCACTCACGTCAAGCCCAGTGCTCAGGTGGTGTGGCCGGTGTTCGGCCAGGAAATCCTCAACGGCGACATGGGTGCCGGTTTCCAGGGCATCCAGATCACCTCTGGTCTCTTCCATGTTTGGAGGGCCTGGGGCATCACCAACGAGACGCAACTGATGTCTCTAGCCATCGGCGCTCTGGTGATGGCCGGCCTGATGCTGAATGCAGGCGTTTTCCACTATCACAAGGCAGCTCCGAAGCTCGAGTGGTTCCAGAACGTTGAGTCAATGCTCAACCACCACCTCGCTGGTCTTCTCGGCCTGGGCTCACTGTCCTGGACCGGTCACCTGCTGCATGTGTCCCTGCCCACCACCAAGTTGATGGATGCCATCGACGCTGGCCAGCCGCTGGTGCTCGACGGCAAGACCATTGCTTCAGTGGCGGACATTCCCCTTCCTCACGAATTTTTCAACCAGGATCTCCTGGCTCAGCTCTACCCAGGATTCAGCGCTGGTATTGGCGCTTTCTTCCGTGGTGACTGGGCTGCCTACAGCGATTTCCTCACCTTCAAGGGTGGTCTGAATCCGGTGACTGGAAGCATGTGGATGAGCGACATCGCTCATCACCACCTGGCTATCGCGGTGCTGTTCATCGTGGCCGGTCACATGTACCGCACCAACTGGGGCATCGGACACTCCATCAAGGAGATCCTCGAGGGGCAGAAGGGTGATCCCCTGCTCTTCCCTGCAACCAAGGGCCACGACGGCCTGTTCGAGTTCATGATCAACAGCTGGCATGCTCAGCTGGCCGTGAACCTTGCACTGCTGGGATCTCTGAGCATCATCGTTGCTCAGCACATGTACGCGATGCCTCCTTATGCGTACATGGCGATCGACTATCCGACTCAGATCGGTCTGTTCACCCACCACATGTGGATTGGTGGCTTCCTGATCGTTGGCGCTTCCGCTCACGCGGCTATTGCCATGATCCGCGACTACGACCCCGCCAAGCACGTCGACAACGTGCTCGACCGGGTGCTCAAGGCACGCGATGCCATCATCAGCCACTTGAACTGGGTCTGCATCTGGCTGGGTGCCCACAGCTTCGGTCTGTACATCCACAACGACACCATGCGTGCTCTGGGTCGTCCCCAGGACATGTTCAGCGACTCCGCCATCCAGCTGAAGCCGATTTTCGCTCAGTGGATTCAGGGTCTGCACGCCTCCGCAGCCGGCAGCACGGCGCCTAACGCTCTCGCCAGCGTCAGTGAAGTGTTCAACGGTTCGGTGGTTGCCGTCGGCGGCAAGGTTGCCGCTGCGCCGATCCCCCTCGGCACCGCTGACTTCATGGTGCACCACATTCACGCCTTCACGATTCACGTGACGGTGCTGATTCTTCTCAAGGGTGTGCTCTACGCCCGTAACTCCCGTCTCATCCCCGATAAGGCCAACCTCGGCTTCCGCTTCTCTTGCGATGGCCCTGGTCGTGGCGGCACCTGTCAGGTGTCTGCTTGGGACCACGTGTTCCTCGGTCTGTTCTGGATGTACAACTCCCTGTCCGTCGTGATCTTCCACTTCTCCTGGAAGATGCAGAGCGATGTCTGGGGAACGGTGAGGCCTGACGGTTCCGTCCAGTACCTCTCCAATGGCAACTTTGCCAACAGCGCCATCACCATCAATGGCTGGCTGCGTGACTACCTGTGGGCACAGGCCGCACAGGTGATCAACAGCTACGGATCCAACACGGCCGGCTACGGAATCATGTTCCTTGCAGGTCACTTCGTTTGGGCCTTCAGCCTGATGTTCCTGTTCAGCGGCCGCGGCTATTGGCAGGAGCTGATTGAGTCCATCGTCTGGGCTCACAACAAGCTGAAAGTGGCTCCGGCCATCCAGCCCCGTGCGCTGTCCATCATCCAGGGCCGTGCCGTGGGTGTTGCCCATTACCTCCTGGGTGGCATCACGGTGACGTGGGCCTTCTTCCACGCCCACATCCTTGCGGTGGGCTGACCTTTCCTGACCTTTCCCTCTAATGGCAACGAAATTTCCTTCGTTCAGCCAGGGTCTGGCACAGGACCCGACAACCCGCCGTATCTGGTACGGGATCGCCACGGCTCACGACTTCGAGAGCCATGACGGAATGACGGAGGAGAAGCTTTACCAAAAGCTCTTCTCCACCCACTTCGGTCACCTCGCGATCATCGGCCTGTGGGTTTCGGGCAACCTGTTCCACATCGCCTGGCAGGGCAACTTCGAGCAGTGGGTCGCCGATCCTCTGCACGTAAGCCCTATCGCTCACGCAATCTGGGATCCCCACTTCGGTGAAGGCGCCATCACGGCGTTCACCCAGGCGGGAGCTTCCTCACCGGTGAACATTGCCTACTCAGGCCTGTATCACTGGTTCTACACAATCGGCATGACCACCAATGCCGAGCTGTACCAGGGATCCATCTTCATGATGATCCTGTCAGCCTGGGCTCTCTTTGCCGGTTGGCTGCACCTTCAGCCCAAGTTCCGGCCTTCCCTGGCTTGGTTCAAGAACGCTGAATCGCGCCTCAACCACCACCTTGCTGTCCTCTTCGGCTTCAGCTCGATCGCCTGGACCGGTCACCTGGTTCACGTCGCTATCCCTGAATCCCGCGGCCAGCACGTCGGCTGGGACAACTTCCTCAGCGTGATGCCCCACCCCGCTGGTTTGGGTCCCTTCTTCACCGGCAACTGGGGTGTGTATGCCCAGAACCCTGACACCATGGGTCAGGTGTTCGGTACTGCTGAAGGATCCGGCACTGCGATCCTCACCTTCCTCGGTGGTTTCCACCCTCAGACCGAAGCCCTCTGGCTTACGGACATCGCCCACCACCATCTGGCCATCGGCTGCATCTTCGTGATCGCCGGCCACATGTATCGGACCAATTTCGGCATCGGTCACTCCATTAAGGAGATTCTCGAAGCCCACAATCCTCCGAAGGGCACTCCCGGAAACCTCGGTGCAGGTCACAGCGGTCTGTACGACACCCTGAACAACAGCCTGCACATGCAGCTGGGTCTGGCTCTCGCCTCCCTCGGCGTGGTCACCTCACTTGTTGCTCAGCACATGTACGCCATGCCGTCGTACGCCTTCATTGCGAAGGCCTACACAACGCAGGCTGCTCTGTACACCCACCACCAGTACATCGCCATCTTCCTGATGTGCGGTGCCTTCGCTCACGGTGCGATCTTCTTCATCCGTGACTACGACCCCGAAGCCAACAAGGACAATGTCCTGGCCCGGATGCTCGAGCACAAAGAAGCGGTCATCAGCCACCTGAGCTGGGTCACTCTGTTCCTCGGTTTCCACACCCTGGGTCTCTACGTCCACAACGACGTGGTCGTGGCCTTCGGTACCCCCGAAAAGCAGATCCTGGTTGAGCCTGTCTTCGCCCAGTTCGTTCAAGCCGCTTCCGGCAAGGCGATCTACGGCTTCGATGTGCTGCTCTCTAATGCTGGTGGCGCCGCCGCCAATGCCAACGCTGCCTACATGGGCGGTTGGATGGATGCCATCAACGGTTCCCGTGGCAGCAACGATCTGTTCCTGCCCATCGGCCCTGGTGACTTCCTGGTTCACCACGCCATCGCACTGGGTCTCCACACCACCACCCTGATCCTTGTGAAGGGTGCCCTGGATGCCCGTGGCTCCAAGCTGATGCCCGACAAGAAGGACTTCGGCTATTCCTTCCCCTGCGACGGCCCCGGCCGTGGCGGCACCTGTGACATCTCCGCTTGGGACGCCTTCTACCTGGCTGTCTTCTGGGCGCTGAACACAGTGGGTTGGGTCACCTTCTACTGGCACTGGAAGCACCTCGCCATCTGGCAGGGCAACGTTGCTCAGTTCAACGAGTCCAGCACTTACCTGATGGGTTGGTTCCGTGACTACCTGTGGCTGAACTCATCCCAGCTGATCAATGGATACAACCCCTTCGGCAGCAACAACCTTGCTGTCTGGGCTTGGATGTTCCTCTTCGGTCACCTGGTGTGGGCCACCGGTTTCATGTTCCTCATCTCCTGGCGTGGTTACTGGCAGGAGCTGATCGAGACCATCGTCTGGGCTCATCAGCGCAGCCCCATCGCCAACATGATGGGCTGGCGCGACAAGCCTGTGGCACTGTCCATCGTTCAGGCTCGCGTTGTTGGTCTGGCTCACTTCACCGTGGGTTATGTCCTCACTTACGCGGCATTCCTGATCGCATCGACGTCGGGCAAGTTCGGCTGATCCAGCTGATGGTCCTCTGAACACCAACGTCGTTTCTCGAAATTCCCCCGTCCGGCTCTGCCAGGCGGGGGTTTTTTCTTGTTTGCGGGGTTCGCCTCAGATGGTTCGTGTCAGACAGTGAGGCCCAGCGCGTGTCTCAGCTGATCTCGCTACGACGGCTTGTTCATCCATGCTGCATTGCAGCCCCCACCCAAGCAGCAAGACCGGCATCAGGCTGCACGCTTTTGGTCAGGATCTCCTATTCAGATCGGCCAAGGCCATGGACCATCATCTCGCCAAGACATCGCCCGAAATGTTGGTCCTTGCTGGATCAGTTGCTGAACAAAATGTCGAGTGTGCGCAGATAGGTGTGTAGTCCAGCGTCCTGGATGGGGAGCACGTAGGCATCAGCTCCGGATTCGTTGTGATGGGAATGCCAGTAGCCCGGTGGCGTCACGAAAGCAGCGCCAGCGACCCAGTCCTCTCGGTGGGGATTGCGGATCCCACCCTGGTCATCTAGTTCTGTGCCGATCAGCGTGTAACACCCCGGTTCGCAGCCGACGGCGAAATCCAGGGCGATCGACTGGTGGCGGTGCGGTTTCTGTTCCTGGCCGGCGGGCAGGATGCCGAGCATCGCCCAGAGAGTGTGGGTGACTGTTCGAGTCTGTGGAAACGCAGCGTTCCCCAGCAGCACGCTGACGCGATTGGCGCGGGCGCCACTCGGGCTTGCCGCGATTTCCGCCAAGCGTCCCTGGCTGTCGAGATGGCTGTAGAACGTGGGCTCAAATCGGGATTCACTGGGCGTGACGCCCAGATGGCGCAGCAATGGCGCGTCGTGCACCCAGTAGAGAGCACCCTTGCCGCGACTGGTGTGAATGGCATCGCCGCCTGCGGGTAAGACGAGCATGTCGCCTTTGCTCCAGCTGAAATGCTCGCCGCAAGCTTCGGTTTCGCCTTCGCCATCGGCCACGAAAAACAGCTGGCTCGTGGCCACCGCCGCTGTTCGCAATTCGGTGTCATGCACGCGCACGAAGTTCGCGCAGAGCGACGGACCGGTGGCTGGTCCGTCGCAGTTGAGCTCCGCGCTGAGGTCGAGTGGCAGCACGGCACTGCCACTCTCCTCGAAGAATCTCGGTGAGAAACTGCGATAGGGCACCACAGAGGTGAGGCCGCTGCGGATCGGATTCGCTGCTTCGCCGTAAGAAAAGAATTGCGCCTGTTCTGAGGAAGCCCGCCGTTGTGTTGTGCTGATCACCATGGCGCGGCTTCTTTGAACAACAAGGGCACCCACACTACAAATCGCTGCATCCAGGGGTTGTATGCATTGCGTCATGGTTCCGACTGGAGTCAGTCATGGCTCGGACGCATCCTTGATGTGGACTGAGAACCATCCAGGTTCTGTCCTCCTTTCCATGTCGATGCCCTCATTTCCACCAAGGCTCGAGCTTGTCGTGTTGCTTGCAGGCGCTGTGGTCGGTTACAACCTCACGCTGCAAATCCTGCCAAGTCAGCGCATCAACCTGGCGCAGCTCGAGGTGCAGGACCGACTCGATCGTGGAGAACCCAGACCCTTGGATGCCACCAGGACGTCCATGCCGGTCACCCAATCCGATGCGGTTGCAACCGCCATGGCTTTGGGTTCAGGTGTCTGCACGGTCCCAGCGGGGGGCGGACCTGCCTTGAACGAACGCTTTGAACCCTGCTAATGGGAGTGCTGGCCCTGGTGTTCAAATGAATGACCTTGGGGGTTCAACCATCCAGCTCTGGTGTTGCAGGTGCCACACCACGCCAGCGTTTGATAGAGAAGTAAATGGACGGCACCACAAAGAGCGACAGCAGGGTGGATGCCAGCAAACCGCTGAACACCACAGTGCCGATGCTGATCCGGCTCGCTGATCCGCTGCCTGTGGCGAGCAGCAGTGGTAGAAACCCTGCGAGGGAGGTCACGGCGGTGAGCAGGATCGGCCGCATCCTGTTGATGGCGGCGCCTTCAATGGCTTCGAGCAGACCAATGCCCTGCTGGAGGCGTTGATTGGCAAACTCCACGATCAGGATTCCGTTTTTCGCCGCCAGGCTGACGAGTACCAGCAGACCCATTTGGGCGTAGACATCGAGGCTGAGACCACGCAACTTCAGACCGATCAGAGCACCCAGGAGTGCCATCGGCACAGTGAGCAGAATGATCATTGGATCAACAAAACTTTCGTAGAGGCCTGCGAGCAGCAAGTACACCACCGTGAGGCCGAGGGCGAACAGCACCCAGGACACTGACTCCGCGCGGGTCTCCTCTCTGGCTAGGCCCGTGAAGGCCAGGGCCAGATTGTTTCCGCCGGTGCTTTCGCTCAGTGCTTCGAGTAAATCGATCGCCTGGCCGCTGCTGATGTTCTCCTTCGGTACAGCCGTGATGCTGATCGAGCGATTTTGATTGAAATGGTTGATCGTGTTGGCTCCGGTGTCACGGATCAGGCGTGCCACGTTTGCGACTGAGACCAGTTCACCGCTGCGGTTGCGCACCATCAGACTGGTCAGATCATTGGGCGTGCTGCGATCCCTTCCCTCCAGCTGGATGTAGATGCTGCGGATTTCTCCGCCTTCAAAGGTGTCGTCGATGTAGCGACCGCCGATGGCGGTGCCGATGTCCCTCAGCGTTGCTCCGACTGGTAAGTCCAGTGAAGCCATCAAACTGCGGTCAATCTCCAGGCGCCATCGTGGTGAACTGGCATCGAAACGGGTGCTGACCCGTTGGAAGCTGCCAGTGGCTTCAGCGGCCTGAATGAACTGCTGGGCCTGTTCTTCAAAGGCTTGCAGGCTCAGTTGGCCACCGCTTCGGTCGAGCAACTCCAGTTGCAGACCCGACTCACTGCTGAATCCCCGCACGGTGGGGGGTGTGGTCACGATCACCCGTGCATCACTGATGCGCTGACGCAACGCACGGTTCAGCCGTTTTTTTATGGCTTCGCTGCTGTTCTCGCGTCCCGGTCTGTCCTTGAGCGGTGCCAGACGCAGATAAAAGGAACCGGCATTCTCTCCGCTCTGTCCGAAGGAGCTTCCTGCATAAAAGTTGCCGCTGCGCACCAGCGGTTCCTCCGCGACAACTGACCGAATGCGCTCCATCACCGCTTCGGTGCGCTCCAGGCTGGCCCCGTCCTGAAGAGTGAAATAGCCACGCACCTGCCCTTGGTCTTCATTGGGAATGAAGGCTGTGGGAATGGTGGCCAGGCCAATCCCTGTGATGACCAAACCAGATAGCAATAGGGCGATCACCAGGCGACCGCGTGGGAGCCACACCGCGAGTAGACGGCTGTAGGTCTGCTGGACCTGAGTCATTCCACGGCGCAGTCCGCGACTGAGTGTCTGCACCGGTCCCGGCAACCGTCCGCCTCCAGGCCCAAGCACACGCGCGCAGGCCATGGGCGTGAAGGTGAGGGCATTGAAGGTGGAGAACAGAATCGCGCCGCAAATGGCAAGAGCGATCGGTTGATAGAGACGGCCGATGGATCCTGGGATCAGCAAGACCGGCAGGAACACGGCTGCCAACACCAGTGAGGTGGCGAGCACGGCGCCACCGAGCTCAGCCATGGCATCTTCAGCGGCCCCTTGTGGTTCGTCGCCGGCTTCAATGCGGCCAGCGATGTCTTCACTCACCACAATCGCGTCGTCCACCACGATGCCCGTGGCCAACACGAGGCCGAACAGGATCAGGCTGTTCAAATTGGAACCGCTCAGCCGAACGACGGCAAGACTGCCGATCAAGGCGACAGGCACGCTGAGACCAGGAATCATTGCCAGTCGCCAACGCCCCAGAAACAGCACAAGCACGACGAGCACCAGCACCACCGAATCGCGAAGCGTTGCGGTGGTGCGATCGAGGTTGGCCTGGACGGTGTCCGCCACATCAACAATCACTTGCATCGTCAGCCCCGGTGGGAAGCTGCTTTCCAGTCGCTCCAGCTCATCCCTGACCGCCCGGCTCACCGCAAGAGCGTTGGTCCCGTCACGTTGATAGATGCCCATGGCGACCGAGCTCTCTCCCTGCAGGTTCAGGGCTCTGCTGCCGTAGTTGCGCTGTCCAAGCTCCACACGACCAACATCCTTTAGCCGCACCAGCCCTCCACTCTCTGTTCGCTGCACGACCATGTCTTCGAAGTCGCGAATGCTGCGCAGGCGCCCTTCTGCATCCACGGGCAGGCTGAACAACTGACCGCCGGGGGCCGGAGCTTTGCCGAGGTTGCCGACTGCCGCCAGAACGTTCTGTTCTGCCAATGCGGCACTGATGTCGTTGGTGGAAAGGTTGAACTGCTCCAGTCGGTTGGGATCCAGCCAGAGACGGAACGCCAGTTCGCTGCTGCCGAACACCCGGACATCCCCAACTCCAGATGCGGAGCGCAGGCTTTCGCTCAGGCTTTGATCCAGCCAGCCACCGAGAAAGATTGGCTCATACATCCCGGCCGGGGCGCTGAAGCCAAGGATCAACAGCAGATCGTTGCTGGATTGGCTCACGGTCAGCCCCTGACGCGTGACGGCCTGGGGCAGACGGCGACTGGCGAGGTTCACCTCGTTCTGCACCTTGATGGCGTTGAGCTCGGGGTCCCCGGACGCAAACCGCAAACTGAGGCTGGCGCCTCCTTGTCGGCTTCTGGAGGTCATGCTCTCCAGCCCATCGAGACCGTTGAGCTGCTGTTCCAGCACGGTGGTGACGCTCTGCTCCACCACCTCAGCCCCAGCCGCCGGAAAATTGGCGCGCACACTCACGCGTGTCGGAGCCAGTGGCGGAAGATCCTCGAGGCCTAGCCCTATCAGGGACACCACACCGGCGAGGAGCACCAACAGGCTGCAGACGATCGTGAAGACGGGCCGTCTCAGGAATGGCTGGGAGATGGACCGCACTGCTTCGATCTCAAACGCAGTGGCAGTCAGACAATAAAGATCCCCTCCAACAATCGCCGATGGTTGAAGGGGATGGAATGGGAATTGGGTTTAAAAACAGTTCCCGGTAATCAACCGACGCTCCAGACGCCAGCAGCAATCTTGAACAGGTCCTGAACGTGGACGGTGTTGCAGAGGAACCAGGCGAACACAGCACCACCACAGCCGCCGAGCCAGAAACCACTGGTGAAATCAGCCCAGCCCATCCGAGTGAACAGATCAGCGGGAGGATTCTCGACGGTGGGGTCGGAAGGCGGAACGTTCGGCTGGGCACCCGGCTGGTTGTAGAGCAGGAACAGCAGGGTCAGGATGTGCACAGCACCGATGGCAGCCAGCAGACCTGCTGTCTGGGCGTATTCGGTGTTGCGAAGGGGGCCGCAGATCGTGAAGGGGCCGTAGAGCAGGTAGCCGAACGCAGCTCCGGTTTCGATTCCACGGAAGTTGGCGGAGATCCCTGGCCGATAGAGGGGCAGGTTGTTGATCAGCGCCTTAATGAAATAGCCACTGTTGACGGGTGTCGCCAGGTTCCCAACACAGGGATCAGACGCTGGAGTGACGGTCATTGGATGAAAAAGCCGAGGTTGAAGGGTTTGCAGCCAGCGATCACTCAGCTGCTGTAATCACACGTCCAACGAGAACGATGAATACTGCGGGAAAAACAATTCCGATGATCGGCACAAAGATCACCGGCAGCCATGCGGCTGCAAATTCTCCAGTCATGGCAGCGGCCAAAAGGTCCGCCGTTACTGTAGGGACTGCCTTTCTGCTGGTCTCAGACCAGGCTGATCGGCGACATAAAAGTTCAATCCATCCGGCCTTTGCCGTTCAGTGCCCATGAATCAGCTCCTTGCAGGTGGTGCCGCACTCGTGCTGATGGCTGTGCTTTGGGCCCTGGGCCGTCGGCCTGGAAAAGTTCTGCTGCGCAGCACGGATGCAGCGTCCGTGGCGGCGATCAATCGGGCACAGCTGGGTGTGGTTGAAACCGTGCTGACCAAGGCGGACGGCACGTCCCCAGCCGAACCTGGCAAGGTCAAAATTGCAGCTGTTCAGTTCGAGCCTCCCGCCGGAGTCTCGGAGCGCATCGCTTTGGAACGTCAGTTGCGTCAGGCAATGGATCAAGGCGATCCCCTGCTCAGACTTGATGCCATCGTCACAGCCGGTGCCTGGGGGCATGGGAATGTCCTGCCGCTCTTGCGCCGTGGTTTGCGTGATGCGGACAGCCGTGTGGTCGAAGCCGCTGCGGCGGCGATTGCGCGACACCGTGGAGCCACCAAGTTGCCTGCAATTCAGGCGGCTCGCCCGCCCCGCAACGTGGCGCGGATGCGGTAGATCGGCCGCCCCTGGCTTTCGTGATAAGTGCGAATCAGGAGCTCCGCTAATAGGCCAAAGCAGAACAACTGGATGCCCGCCAAGCCCAGCACCACGGCCATCGTCAGCAAAGGACGGTTGCCGATGTCGGCTCCCATCAGCTTGATCACCAGGAGGTACGAGCTGGCGACAAGACTGGTGGCAATGGCAATCAGTCCCCCGAATCCGAACACGTACATGGGCCGGGTGAGGAAGCGTTTCATAAACCACACCGTGAGCAGGTCCATGAGCACGCGGAAGGTGCGGTCAATGCCGTATTTGCTGGTTCCGTACTGTCGGGCGCGGTGATTCACCTTCACCTCGGTGATGCGAGCCCCTTCGATGAAGGCCAGTGCGGGGAGGAAACGATGCAGTTCCCCATAGAGGCGCATGTCGGAGAGCACGTCACGGTCATAGGCCTTCAGCGAGCAGCCGTAATCGTGGAGCCGCACGCCGGTGACGCGGCCGATCAGTTTGTTGGCCAGCCGTGAAGGGAGTTTGCGTTGGAGTTCCGCATCCTGGCGATCGAAGCGCCAGCCACTTACGAGGTCGTAGCCCTCACGCAGCTTGTTCAGCAGGAGTGGAATGTCGGCGGGATCGTTTTGAAGGTCACCATCCAGACTCACGATCACCTGCCCCTGGGCCACATCGAAACCAGCGGCCATGGCCGCGGTTTGGCCGTAGTTCTTCCGTAGCAAGACGCCCACCAGCTCGGGAACCTCGGCACTGATGCGCTCCAGCACGTCGGATGTTCCATCGGTCGACCCGTCGTTGACGAGCACTAGCTCAAAGCGCTCACCGGTCGGTCGAAGCGCTGTCAGGAGCTGCTCCACCAGCTCCGGCAGGCTTTCCTCCTCGTTGTAGAGGGGAACCACGACCGAAAGGTCCAGCCCAGCCGTCATCGAGATCCGATCGATTTCAGAGCAACTTAATCGGCGTCAGCGAACACACCTGCAGGCCCGAGCTTTGCGTCCTGTCCATTTCTCAGGGCAAGGTGCTCCCGTCATGGCAGCGGGTGACCCGCCCCGCACCGCGCAGTTCCGCTCGGTAGTGGCTGGCCACAGGATGACCATCAGCAGGGTCAAGGCTGTCGATGCCAATGCCGTTGCGGCCATGGTCACGGCCAGAGCTGTGCATGTATCGACCATCTCCCAGATGGATCCCCACATGGGTGCAGCGCTCCGGCTGGCCGAAGAAAATCAGATCACCCGGTTGCAGCTGGGTTGGATCCTCAGGGCTCACAGCCACCGGATGGCAGAACCGTTCCTGTTGGTAAGCATCACGAGGAAGCCAGATCCCGGCGCTGGCAAATGCGGTCTGAACCAGGCCGGAACAGTCGAGATCAGGACCGATCGTCCCTCCCCAGAGATAGGTGTTGCGGCGCTTCGAGGCCCTGTCCAGCCAGGCGAGAACGTCGCCAAGGCGAGCCTGGATGGCATCGGCGCTGAGCAGATGGGGGTCCCAGGCAGAGCAGGCAACGGCCTGTCCATCCAGCTCGCTGAGGGACAGCCAACAGGGATATCCGTCCTCCATCAGCACCACGCGCATCCGGTTGTGTGCGTCGGGCTGTAAGGGTTCGATCACCTCGCAACGCCGACCTGCTGCTGCCTGGGTGGCCAGGCCTTCTCCATGGTTTTGGGCGTAACCATTGAGGTCACGACCCAGACTCCAGCAGCTGCCGGCGCGGATGAGGTCCGGTGCGATCGGGGTGCCTAGGGTCGGCATTGCCACAAGCCATTGCCATGGCGTTCTACCGCCCCGAGCAGGGGATGCAGGGTCATCTCGCTGGGTTGATCGATCGGTTGGCGGATGATGGCCGTCCCGGCCTTCATGACCAGATCTCTGTCACCTGGGTCCGTTACGACGACTCTTCCCCCACCAGTGGCAGTGGGTTGGGTGCTGGATGGGCTGATCAAAAACAGCGTTATCCCGCCAGTGTTGTCAAGTTGATCTACGCGGTTGCCGCGGAGCATTGGCTGCAGCGAGATCTCATTCCCGACAGCGAGGAGCTTCGCCGCGCGCTGCTCGACATGCTCGCTGATTCGAGCAATGACGCCACCGGGCTCATTGTCGATCTGCTCAGCGGTACCACCAGCGGTCCGACGCTGCGCTCGCCGTTTCGAGAGCAATGGGAACAGCAACGCCTCGTCGTGAATGACTGGCTGCAAACCTTCGGCTGGCCTGAGCTGGAGCACATCAACTGTTGTCAGAAAACCTGGGGAGATGGTCCCTATGGCCGTGAGAAAGCGTTCTACCGGGATGACAACAGCAATCGCAATGCACTCTGTACAGCCGCGGTCGGACGCATGCTCGAGGCGGTGATGACCGATGCGGTGCTGTCACCCCCCGCTTGCCAGCGCTTGCGTGATCGTCTGCTGCGTTCCCTGGATTTCACCGCACGCGCCGCGGATCCTGAGAATCAGGTGGATGGATTTCTCGGAGGTGGTCTGCCGTTGGAGTCTCTCCTCTGGAGCAAGGCCGGCTGGATGAGTCAGGCCAGGCATGATGCGGCCTGGTGGGTGGTGGAGGATCAACCGCCAACGCTTTTGATCGTGTTCTCTGAAGGCAGCAAACAAGCAGCAGATGAAGCGTTGCTGCCCGAAATCGCCAAGGCAGTTGCTGCTTATCAGGCCGTTTAGGGCTTGTGTTCAATTCAACGGAGAGGGAGGGATTCGAACCCTCGACAGAAGTTGCCTCCTGTAACTCCTTAGCAGGGAGCCGCTTTCAACCACTCAGCCACCTCTCCAGCGGCCCGACCACCATATCAAGCTGTCGTCCGATCAGACCACCAGTCGCGGCAGGCGATGTTTGAAGCCGCACAGCACCTCCCAGGGGATCGACTGTGCCAGCTCCGCCCAATCCTGTGGGCGAATCACCTCTTGACCGTCTTGCCCCAGAAGTGTGATGACGTCCCCGACCTCGACATCCGGATGATCGGTGACATCCAGCACCAGCTGATCCATGGTGATCGAACCCACCTGAGCCAGGCTGCGACCGCGGTGCAAGGCATGAATGCGCCCTGACAAACAACGGCTGACGCCATCGGCGTAGCCAATCCCAATCACTGCGAGTCGACTGGGGCGATCGGTGATGAAGCGGTGGCCGTAACTCACGCCAACGCCGGCATCCACCTCCCGGATCAGGCTCACGCGTGCTTTGACCGCCATAGCGGGCTGCAGATCCAAGCTCTGCTCCAGGTGGGCACTGGGCGCGTGGCCATAGAGGGCCAGGCCGACCCGCACCTGATCGTGATGCAGCGAGGCATGGCGGAGCGTTCCGGCTGAGTTGGCGAGATGGCGTTCCAGGCCGTGGGCTCGATGGGCACGCGTGACCGCTTCAAATCGCTCGTTTTGCATGCGGGTGATGCGCTCGGCATCGCCGTCCAGTTCCCCATCAGCCAGTGCTAGATGGCTGTAGACCGCACGTAGGTGCAATTGGTCGAGCTGAAGGATGGCGTCGGTCAGGCGTTCACCGTCCTCCCAGTTGCAGCCAAGACGGGTCATGCCCGTGTCGATCTTGAGCTGCACTGTGAAGCGGCGACCGCTGCCGCTGGCGAGGTTCTGACAAAGCAGGGCTTCGCGCATGCTGCTCAATGTCGGCATCAGTTGCCAGTGCAGACAGGCGCGCAGCTCCTCTGCCTGGGTCAGGTTGCCAAGCACCAGCACAGGCAGTTCCAGTCCCGCTCGGCGCAGTTCGATGCCTTCCTGCAGGGTGGCGACGCCGAGACTGCTGGCTCCCCCGCAAATGGCAGCGCGGGCCACGGTTTCAGCCCCATGGCCATAGCCATCGGCCTTGACCACTGCCATGAGAGCGCAGTCATCGGCCAGCAAGCGTTTGATGGCCCGTGCATTGGCTTCCACGGCCGCGGCTGATACCTCCATCCAGGCGCGCTGGCGCGGATCAGCTCCAACAACGCTTTCAGGACCTGAAGCGCTGTTGGGCTCGGCGGACAAATCAGGCATGCGAGCCAGGGTAGTGAAGGTCACAAAGCTGCCTCTGTGACCCCATTAGCATGCCGTGAAACCAGAGGGCTGGCATGGGCCAGGTTCTTGTCCTCAATGCGTCCTATGAGCCGCTGAACATCACCACGTGGCGGCGTGCTGTCGTGATGATGATCAAAGGCAAGGCTGAAAGCCTTGAACACGATTCACAGCGACTGGTGCGTTCCGACCTGCACGTCCCTACGGTCATCCGTCTGCGTCAGTTCGTGCGGGTGCCATTTCGTCGCATTCCCCTCACTCGCCGCAACCTCTTCCAGCGGGACAATCACACCTGTCAGTACTGCGGCAGTCGTGAGCAGCTCTCGATCGACCATGTCATTCCACGCAGTCGGGGTGGCCAAGACATTTGGGAGAACGTGACTACCGCCTGTACCAGTTGCAATGTTCGCAAGGGCAGTCGAACGCCTGATGAAGCAGAGATGCCGTTGCAGCGGGCCCCTCGGCGCCCATTGAGCAGTCTGAGTTTCGAGGCGGTTCGTCAGATTGATTCGGGTCGGCACCGTGAGTGGGCGAAATATGTCATCGGTGCCTGATGGCCGCGATGTCAGTCGTCGGACTGTTCGCTCAGTGCTTCCAGTTTGCTGCGTTGTTCTTCCGCGACGCAGGCATCAATCACATCCTCCATCTGTCCTTGAAGCACTGGATCAAGACTGAAATTGCGACCCAGTCGATGGTCGGTGACGCGGTTGTCTTTGGCGTTGTATGTGCGGATTTTTTCGCTGCGATCTCCAGTGCCAACCTGGGCACGACGGGCTGAACTCTCACGTTCATTGGCTTCAGCCAGCTGTCGCTCATAAAGCTTGGCCCGGAGGATCTCCATGGCCCGTTCCCGGTTCTGCAACTGTGACCGTTCCTGGGTGCAGAACACCCGGATGCCGGTTGGCTTGTGCAGCAAGTCAACGGCGGTTTCCACCTTGTTCACGTTTTGTCCTCCGGCACCACCTGAGCGGGCTGTGCTGATGTCCAGGTCACCGGGATCAATCTGGACTTCCACAGGATCCGCTTCCGGCATCACGGCCACGGTTGCCGTCGAGGTGTGCACACGTCCCTGAGACTCTGTCGCGGGAACCCGTTGCACCCGGTGCACACCGGCTTCGAATTTCAGTTCGCTGAAGACGGCGTCACCCTTCACGGACAGAATCAGCTCTCGATAGCCCCCCAGGTCTGCTTCGCTGGCGCTGACCGGTTGCACGCTCCAGCCTCGACGGCTGCTGAACCGCTCATACATCCGTGCCAGATCTCCCGCCCAAAGACAGGCTTCATCGCCACCGGCACCAGCTCGGATTTCGAGCATGACGCTGCGTTCATCACGAGGATCCCGTGGCAGCAATGCCACTGTCAATTGTTGAATCAAGGCGTCGTGGCGTGCATCCAGTGCCTCCAGCTCCTGCTGAGCCAGCTCCTCCATCTCCGAATCTCCGCGGCTGTCGCGGAGCATTGAACGCGCCTGGTCTCGTTCGTGAATCACGGTCTTCAGAGCTGCGTAGTCCAGCACCAGAGGTTCCAACCGTGAACGCTCCTTGGCGATCGTCTGCAGACGTTCAGGATCTGCTGCCACATCAGGGTCAGCGAGCTGACGTTCCAGGTTGTGGAAACTGCTGGTGGCCGCGTCGAGGCGACTGTTCAGGGTTGAAGGATCCATCGCCACGGGTGCACTGACTTGAGCGGGAACGGACAGGAGAGATCAAACAGAAAAAAGCCCCGAAAGCAGAGCGAGTTCTGCTTCCGGGGTTCTGGATCAATGGCCTGAAGTTCAGGAATCGGCCTTGGCGTCGCTGGCCTTGTCGTCGGATGTGGCGCTGGTGCTGCCCATCCCGTATTTGCGCATGAAACGATCCACACGACCTTCGGTATCCAGAATTTTCTGGGTGCCGGTAAAGAACGGATGGTTGCCGCTCCACACATCGACGTGGATTTCGGGTTGGGTGGAGCCAGTGGTCATCACCACTTCCCCGTTGCAAATCACCTTGGCATCGGGATACCAGGTGGGATGAATGTCGGACTTGGGCATGACAGAGATCAGCGCTTGGAGAACTGGGGAGCCTTGCGAGCTTTCTTGAGGCCGTACTTGCGACGTTCCTTCGCCCTGGGGTCACGGCTGAGGTGGCCTTCAGTCTTCAAGGGCTTGCGGTTGTCAGCGGACAGCTCGCACAGTGCACGGGCGGCACCTTGCTTGATGGCGTCAGCCTGGCCGGTCAGTCCACCACCACGAACGTTCACCAGAACGTCGTATTCAGCGGTGAGACCCAGGGTCTGCAGCGGAGCCTTGACGGCTGCGATGTATGCAGGGTTGTAGTTCAGGTAGTTGTCGCCAGGACGACCATTGATGGTGATCGTGCCGTTGCCGGGGACGAGGCGAACGCGGGCAACGGAGGTCTTGCGGCGACCGGTGCCCCAGTAGACGACGGAGTTGGAAGTGCTCATTGGGCAGAAGCGGCGGGATCGAGCTGCAGGGGCTGGGGCTGCTGGGCGGCGTGGGGATGCTCTGCACCCTTGTACACCTTGAGCTTGCGGAACATCTGGCGTCCCAGTGCGTTGTGGGGAAGCATGCCTTTGATGGCTTTCTCCACGATGCGCTCGGGCAGTCGCTCCTGGAGGTGGGCGAAGGTCTCGACCTTCATGCCACCGGGACGACCGGAGTGACGCCGATACAGCTTCTGCTGTGACTTGTTGCCACTGACACGCACCTTGTCGGCATTCACGACAACGACGAAATCGCCGGTGTCCAGGTGGGGGGTGTAGCTGGCTTTGTTCTTGCCGCGAAGCACGGAAGCCACTTCGGTCGCCAGGCGGCCGAGGGTTTGATTCTCAGCGTCCACCAGGTACCACTGGCGTTCGATCGAATCGATGGAAGGGACGGAGGTCTTGTTCATCGCGCCGGCATGCCGGTTCGGTTATGCCCCGTCGCATGACGACGAAGCTGGGCAGGGAGCATCAGTGACGCCGTGGCGTTCTGACCAGAGCTCAAAGATCGACTTTACCTGTCCGTGGTGCACCCCTTGATCAAGCAAGGAGGAACCGACCGGTCAGGCTTGGTGTGGCCAGGGTGGTGGATCCGGGGGCGGATCTTCCGAGGCCAGAAAAAACGTCGGTTGACAATCGTACCAGCCGCCCTTGCTGAAGATCTCCTCGGGGTACCCAGCGCGCAGCAGGCACAGACCTTGGGGTGGTGCTCCATCCTTCACTTCATGGCGGCGCCGTTCCCGCCAGCGTTGCTCAAAGTGTTGCAGGGTCAGTCGGTGTTCTCCCACAGCGACCAGTTGGCCCATCAGCAAGCGAACCATGCCGTAGAGGAACCCACTGGCCTGGATCTCGACGTGAATCAGATCTCCCGCACGCTGGATGCACACGTCCTGAATCGTGGTTCGGGAGTGCGACCTTCGACTGCCGGCTCGCTGGAACGCTGCGAAGTCATGGCTGCCAAGAAGGCCTTGTAGTGCCTGCTGCATCACCTGTTCATCGAGGCGGGCCTGATAGCGATGCCAGCTCCACGGTGCAAGAAACAGGTTGGGGCGGCGACCGTTGTAGATGGTGTAGCGATAGCGCCTGTAGCTCGCGGAATAGCAGGCATGCCAGTCGAGCGGGCGCTCGACAGCTTCACGCACCCGGATCGAACCAGGCAGTCGCCCGTTCAGTGCAGGTGCCCAGCGGCTGGCGGGGATGGGGCCACTGCAATCGAAATGCACCACCTGGCCAGCGGCATGAACGCCGGAATCGGTGCGTCCGGCGGCGACGCTGTGCACCGGCCGATGAGGATCGAGGGCTGCAATGGCGTCGTCCAGCACGCCTTGAACGCTGGTGCCCTGACGCTGCCGTTGCCAACCGCAAAAAAAAGACCCCTCGTACTGAAGGCTGAGGGCAATCCGTCGTGGACGATTGCCGACAGGTTCAGTCAAGGAGTCAGTTTCGGAGCGCTTTGAAATGCTGATGCCAGACAGTCTCAGACCAATTCGATGATGGCCATCTCGGCGTTGTCACCACGGCGACGAACCGTGCGAGTGATCCGGGTGTAGCCGCCCTTGCGATCGCTGTAACGCTCAGGAGCCTTTTCAAACAGAGCGTGCACCAGCTGTTTGTCGTAGACGTAGCCCAGAACCCGGCGACGGGAGGAGAGGCTGCCTTCCTTGGCAAGCGTGATCATCCGTTCTGCTTCATCACGCAGAGCCTTGGCACGTGCCTTGGTGGTGGTGACGCGACCTTCGCGGATCAGCTGCGTGGTCAGGCCACGCAACATGGCTTTGCGTTGGTCAGCGGGGCGACCCAGCTGCGGGACTCGGCATTGGTGACGCATGGTTCTGTCGGGACTGAAGACGTAAGGACGGGAGTGAGATCAGGCGCTGGTGCGGCTCTGAGGGATCTGGATGCCGATGCGCTCGAGAGCCTCGATTACTTCGTCAGCAGACTTGGAACCGAAGTTCTTGATTTCCAGCAGATCCTCGTAGCTGAAGCCCATCAGATCGGAAACTGAATTGACCTGTGCGCGCTTCAAGCAGTTGTAAGCACGCACCGACAGATTCAGCTCCTCGAGAGGGATCTGGGCTTCTGCTGTGGGTTCCGGTTCGGCGGGAACCTCTTCCACCATGGTCACAGTGGCCAGGGGCTGGAAGAGTTCAATCAGCTGATTGGCCGATTGGGCGATGGCGTCATCGGGTGTGATGGAGCCATCGGTCACCACCTCCATCCGCAGCCGCTCGCGGGCGGAGCCTCCTTCTGCGACAGCGGTTTCGTCAATGGTGAAATTCACACGGTGGACGGGCATGAACACCGCATCGATCTGGAGAAGATCGATGGCGCTGGTGTCTTCGCTGTGGCGATCAACAGGGCGATAGCCCACGCCACGCTCAACGTGCACTTCAAGCTCGAGGCTGTAACCCTCGCTGACGGTGGCGATCACCCGCTCTCCGTCGACAACTTGAACCTGTGAGGAGAACTGCAGATCCTTGGCTTTCACCGTTGCGGGCCCGGCAATCACCAGACGGCCGATTTCCAGTTCGCTGGTGCGACTGTTGACCGTGATCTGCTTGCAGTTCAGCAGGATGTCGAGCACATCTTCCCGAACGCCGGGAATGGTGGCGTACTCGTGATTGACACCAGCGATGCGCACGGCCGTTACGGCTGTGCCCTCGAGGTTGCCCATCAGCACCCGACGCAGCGAATTGCCAAGCGTCGTGGCTTGACCACGCTCCAGTGGGCCGATGAGAAACACACCGGTCTGGGAGCGATCGTCAGCGATCTGATGCTCGATACGGTCGATCTGGTATTGCAGCACGGTCTGAGGCGGGGGAGAGAGGGACCTGAACAGGGACGCGTTGATCAGACGCGACGACGCTTGGAACGGCGGCAGCCGTTGTGGGGCAGCGGAGTGACGTCGCGGATCAGCGTGATTTCAAGACCTGCAACCTGAAGGGCACGGATGGCGGTTTCGCGACCTGAACCAGGTCCACGCACCAACACCTCGATCTGACGCATGCCCTGTTCGAGGGCGCGACGAGCAGCCGCTTCAGCTGCGGTTTGGGCGGCGAAGGGTGTGCCTTTGCGAGCACCCTTGAAGCCACTGGCACCAGCCGACGACCAGGAGATGACCTCTCCGGTGGTGTCGGTGATCGACACGATCGTGTTGTTGAAGGTGCTCTGGATGTGGGCAACGCCGTTGGGGACGTTGCGCTTGGCCTTCTTGGGACCTGATTTCTTGACGGTTTTGGCCATGGGCCTGCAGTGAGAGAGGGCTTATGGAACAGAAAGATCCGATCTGCCGCGGAAGGCTTACTTCTTCTTGCCAGCCACGGTTTTGCGGGCGCCGCGGCGGGTGCGGGCGTTGGTGCGAGTCCGCTGACCACGCACAGGCAGGCTCATGCGGTGACGACGTCCACGCAGGCAACCGATGTCCTGCAAGCGCTTGAGAGCCATGCCCTCCTGGCGACGCAGATCACCTTCGATGGTGAAGGCTTCGGTGGCACCGCGCAGTTTCTGCACATCGCCATCCTCGAGATCCTTGACTCGAGTGTCTGGGTTGACACCAGTCTTGGAGAGGATGGTTTTGGCCCTGGTGGGACCAATTCCGTAGATGTAGGTGAGGGCGACTTCGATCCGCTTGTCGCGGGGAATGTCGACACCAGCAATCCGTGCCACTGAGCTAACAATCGAGGGGGAACAGGTGCCGCCGAAAGGCGGCGAGGGGGGCGATCAGAATCAGTCGTCCAGGGTCAACCCTGGCGCTGCTTGTGCTTGGGGTTTTCGCAAATGACCAGGACGCGGCCGTGGCGACGAATCACCCGACACTTGTCACACATTTTCTTGACCGAGGCGCGCACCTTCATGGTGTGGCTCTCCAAAAATTCCAAACAGCTAACGTACCACAGCGGGTCAAGCAAGTACCTCTTCGATGCGCTGGGTGATCGCTTCGACGCCTCCGTGCGCTTCGACTGAGACCAGCAGGTTTTTCTCGCGGTAGTAATCGATCAGCGGGGCTGTTTGCTCCTGATACACCGCGAGCCGGTTGCGGATCACGGCTTCGTTGTCATCCGCACGGCCACGGCCCAGAAGACGTTCGATCAGCACTGCATCGTCGAGTTCCAGCAACACCACGCTTTCAATGCTCTGGTTGAGCTCCAGCAGGAGGGGTTCGAGCGCTTCGGCCTGGGCCACATTGCGCGGGAAGCCATCCAGCAGCCAGCCCTGGCCATTGAGGGCTGAAAGCTGGGATTTCACGATTGCCAGCACCAGGCTGTCGCTCACCAGCTCGCCACGATTCATCACGGCTTCGGCTTCCTTGCCCAGTTCGCTGCCGGCAGCCACTTCAGCGCGCAGCAGGTCGCCTGTGGAGAGATGGCGGAGATCGTGGGCGGCGCAGAGCCGGGCGGCCTGAGTGCCTTTACCGGCACCAGGAGGGCCAACGAAGAGGAGGCGTTGCTTCATTGAATTCAGAGACTGGTCGAAAAAGGTCTGTGGTCCTCGCAACTACTGGCGCACAAGGCCTTCGTAGCGCTGAGAGATCACATAGGTCTGAACCTGCTTGGCCGTGTCGATCGCGACACCGACGAGGATCAGCAGTGAGGTGGCACCCAATCCCTGGAATGTGGTCACGCCGGTCGCGCGTTCCACCGCTGAGGGAATGATGGCCACGGCCCCAAGGAACAAACCTCCGAGCAGGGTGAGCCTGTTTTTCACGCCCTCCAGGTAAGTCGCGGTTGCGCTACCTGGGCGTACGCCCGGGATGGCAACGCCTCCACGCTTCAGATTGCTGGCCACGTCAACTGGGTTGAACGTCAGCGAAGCGTAGAAATAGGAGAAGCCGAGAATCAGCGAAAAGAACACCAGGGCATAAATCCAGGCATTGGGGCCGCCGGGGTTCAAGGCGCTGGCAGCTTTGATCAGGAACGGGTTGTTACTGACATTGGCCAGGGTGAGAGGCAAGAAAATCAGCGCTGACGCGAAGATGATCGGCATCACGCCGCCGGCGTTCAACTTGAGGGGCAGATAGCTCTGACGATTGGGAAGAACGGCGCCTCCCCCGACCTGGCGCTTGGCGCTCACGATCGGTAACCGTCGCTGACCCTCCTGCACGAAAATGATTCCCACGATGGTGATTAGAAACACCAACACGAGGATCACGATGCCGAAAACGTCGTTCCGATCGCCCGTCTGCGCCTTTTCGATGGTTGAACCAAGCGCTTTGGGCAGAGTTGCAACGATGTTCAGGAAAATCACCAGAGACGCGCCCTGACCAATTCCCCGCTCGGTGATCACTTCACTGAGCCACATCACGACCATGGAACCCGTCACCAGCGCCAAGGCGGTCTGGGCAACAAACACCACCTCAGATAGGCCTTCTATGGCGTAAGGCCGCAGGATCATCGCGAAGATGATGCTCTGAATAAGACCCCAGCCAAGCGCGACATAGCGCGTGATCTGGGCCAGTTTGCGTCGACCCGCTTCACCTTCATTCTTCTGAAGGTCTTCCAGCTGCGGCAGCGAGGCAGTCAGCAGCTGCAGGATGATCGAAGCATTGATGAACGGCAGGATCCCGAGGGCGAAAACGCCAAGCGTTGAGATGCCGCCACCGGTGAAGATGTCGAGGAAGCCGATCAGCTGTCCACCCTGTTCGATGAACGACTGAAAGGCGACGCGGTCGATACCCGGCATCGGGATGTAGATGCCAAGACGAATCAACATCAGCAACCCCAGCGTGGTGAGAACCCGGCCTCGCAGCTCTGGGTTCTGAACCAGCTGGGTGATCACTTCAGCAGCGCTGGGGTTGCGTCCCCGACTGACGAGCATGGAACAGAGATTGTGTGGGTTGGGCTTGATGCAGCAAAGCCGTCCGCGGATGGTATCCAGCGGACGGCTTTGACCTTAGATCTGTGGAGGTTGATCAGTGTGGATCTCAGTCCAGCAGTTCGCAGGTGCCACCGGCTGCTTCGATTTTGGTCCGTGCGGAGGCCGTGAAGGCAGCGGCTTGAATGGTCAGCTTGGCCTTGAGTTCCCCGTTGCCAAGGATTTTCAAGGGATGCTTGGGGCTGGTGACGATGCCGTCTTTCACGAGTGAATCGAGATTGACGGTGCTGCCAGCCTTGAGCTCATTCAGAGCTGACACATTCACCACGGTGAAGTTCTTGGGGTTCACCACCGGGAAATGCTTCAGCTTCGGAACGCGCCGATACAGAGGCATCTGGCCACCCTCGAAGCCGGGCCGGGTTGGACGGCCCGAGCGGGACTTCTGTCCACGCATGCCGAAGCCACAGCTCGCACCTTGGCCAGCGGCGATGCCGCGACCTTTGCGCAGTTTGCGGCGACGGGCGCCTTTATTGGCCTTGAGAGAGTCGAGTCGGAGAGTCATGGGGAATCAGGAGTAGATCTGCTCGAGGGAGATCCCCCGTTCCTTTGCGGTCTCCTTGTGCGTACGGAGACTGTCCAGGGCCACCATCGCAGCCCGGGCGTTGTTGAGGGGTGTCTTACTGCCGAGGCGCTTGGCCAGCACGTTTTTGATGCCAGCCAGTTCGAGCACGGTGCGGATGGAGCCGCCCGCGATCACTCCGGTACCCGGTGCGGCAGGGCGAATCAGCACGCTGGCAGCACCGTCACGACCGTTGGACAGGGTCGGAATGGAGTTGTGACGGGTGAGCGGCACCTTCACGAGGTGCTTCTTGCCATCAGCAACGCCTTTGCGCACGGCACCGATCACATCACCGGCCTTGCCGACGCCGACGCCGACCTGACCACGCTCGTTGCCGACGACAACGATGGCGCGGAAGCTCATCTTTTTACCGCCTTTCACGGTTTTGGAGACACGGCGGATCTGCACCACCCGTTCTTGCCATTCGGAGTCACGCTCCTGGTTTCGGCGGTCGCCGCGACGTCCGCCTCGGCGGTCTCCACGGTCACGACCACCACGACGCTGCTCCTGCTGCTGACCTTCGGCCGCTGCAGGGACGTCGGACGCTGCCGGGACAGCGTTGGAATTGGATTGAGGGTTGGAATCGGTCATGGGTTAAGCAGGAATCAGAACTGAAGGCCCGCTTCCCGGGCGGCGTCGGCAAGGGCTTTCACCCGGCCGTGGTACAGGTTGCCGCCGCGATCGAAGACCACCTGTTGGATGCCCTTGGCCAGGGCACGTTTGGCCACCAGTTCACCGACAGCGACAGAGGCGGGGCAGGTGCTGCTGGTGTCTTTGAGACTGGTGCGCAGGTCCTTGTCGAGGGTCGATGCCGAGCACAGAGTGCTCTGGGCATCGTCGTCGATGACCTGGGCGTAGATGTGACTGTTGGAGCGGAACACAGCCAGACGGGGACGCGCGGCTGTGCCATTGAGGTGACGACGCAGGCGGCGATGACGCTTCTGAGTCTGTTGTTTGCGGGAAAGGGTCGACATGGTGGATAAAGCGGAAGGTTGTCTGGCAGTGGATTACTTCTTGCCTGACTTGCCTGCCTTGCGCAGGATGCGCTCGCCCGCGTACTTGATGCCCTTGCCCTTGTAAGGCTCGGGTGGGCGGATCGCGCGGATCTTGGCGGCTTCATTGCCCACCAGCTCCTTATCGATGCCGGAGACCGTGACGTTGGTGTTGTTTTCCACTGCGAAGGTGATCCCTTCGGGTGCCAACATTTCGATCTGGTGGCTGTAGCCAGCGCTGACGACGAGCGTCTTGCCCTTCACCTGAGCCCTGGAGCCCACGCCGACGATTTCCAATCGCTTGGAATAGCCGTTGCTGACACCTTCGATCATGTTGGCGACCAGCGTGCGGCAAAGGCCGTGGCGCTCCCGGGAGGTGCGCTTGGTGCTGGTGGGAGCCACCACGATGGTGTTGTCCACCTGATCGACACTCACGCCGTCGGGGAGTGTGCGTTTCAATTCGCCCTTGGGTCCCTTCACGGTGACGGCGAGGCCATCGAGGCTCACGGTCACCTTGTCGGGAACGGGAATGGGGGATTTACCGATACGAGACATGATTGCGGCTCCGGATCAATAGACGTAGCAGAGCACTTCACCGCCGACGCCTTGCTTGCGGGCGTCGCGGTCGCTCATCACACCCTTGGAGGTGGAGATGATGGCCACCCCCAGTCCGCCGAGGACCTTGGGCAGGCCGCGGGTGTTCTTGTAGATGCGCAGGCCAGGCTTGCTCACCCGCTGCATCGAGCGGATGGTGGGCTGGCGGTGCTTGCCGCTGTACTTCAGCTCCAGCACCAGACTGGTGTGGACGCCTTCGCCTTCTTCACTGATCTCGGCAATGAAGCCTTCCTGCTGCAGCACTTTGGCGATGCTGCGCGACATGCGGGAAGCGGGGACTTTCGTGTTTTGGTGACGTTTCTCACTCGCATTACGAATGCGGGTGAGCATGTCGGAAATAGGGTCGTGATTGGCCATGGTGGTTTCCGAGGAGGGCTCAGTTGCTGCGGAATGGCATTCCCATCTCGCGGAGGAGGGCCCGGCCCTCTTCATCCGTGCGGGCAGTGGTCACGATGGTGATGTCCATGCCCCTGATGGCGTCGATCTGGTCGAAGGAGATCTCAGGGAAGATGATCTGCTCTCTCACCCCCAGGGTGTAGTTGCCGCGTCCGTCAAAGCTCTTGGGGCTCACGCCGCGAAAGTCGCGGATGCGGGGCAGTGCCAGGTTGATCAGGCGCTCCAGGAAGGCATACATGCGATCGCCACGCAGGGTGACGGCGCAGCCGATGGGCATGCCTTGGCGGATCTTGAAGCCGGCGATGGCTTTCTTGGCGCGGGTGACAACGACCTTCTGGCCGGTGATCTGCGCGAGCTCGTTGACCGAAGCCTCAAGAGACTTGGCATTGGCGGCGGCTTCGCCGAGTCCCCGGTTCACGGTGACTTTCAACACCTTGGGAACTTCGTGGACGTTGGAGAGACTCAGGTCTTTCAGCAACTTGGGCTGAATGGTCTCCCTGTAGCGCTGTTTCAGTGACATGGCTGGGGGATGAAACTTCTGGACTTGGTCAGAAGGCGGTTCGAGGTGATCAGTCGATCACTTCGCCGGTTTTCTTGAGGCGGCGCTTCTTGTTGCCGTCTTTGTCGGTGATCAGCTCGACTCGGCTGACCACTTTCTTGTCAGTGGAATAGAGCATCACGTTGGAGGCGTGCAGGGAAGCCTCTTCCGTGACGATCCGACCACTTTCACCTTCCTGGGTGGGCTTCACATGCCGGGTGCGCATGTTGATCCCTGCGACGATCACACGGTTTTCGGTGGGAAGGGTGCGGAGAACCTCTCCGGTCTTGCCCTTGTCCTTGCCGGTGATCACCTGAACGGTGTCGCCCTTGCGCAAACGCATCTTGAGGCGCTGCGTTGAGCCAGATTTAGGGGTTGCAGTTGCCATTTTCAGATCACCTCCGGTGCGAGGGAGACGATTTTGGTGAAGTTGCGATCACGCAGTTCACGCGCGACAGGACCGAACACGCGAGTGCCCTTGGGGTTCTTGTCGTCGTTGATGATCACAGCTGCGTTGTCGTCGAACCGGATCGAGTTGCCGGTGTCGCGACGCAGGGTGGCCTTGGTGCGGACCACCACAGCCTTCACCACATCAGACTTTTTCACGCCCATGTTGGGCATGGCGTCTTTGACGGCGGCCACGATCACATCGCCCACGTGGGCGTAGCGACGGTTGGTGCCCAGCACACGGATGCACTGGATGCGCTTGGCGCCACTGTTGTCAGCGACGGTGAGGAAGGATTCCTGTTGGATCACTTGGCGACCTCCTCAGCTTTGGGACTGTGGCTGAGAACTTCAGCCACGGCCCAGCGCTTGTGGCGGCTAAGCGGACGTGTTTCGGTGATGCGAACACGGTCACCGACGCGAACGCTGTTGTTCTCGTCGTGAGCCTTGTAACGGGTGGTGCGGCTCACCGTCTTTTGATAGATGGGATGGGGGAAGCGGTTTTCCACCGCCACCACCACCGTTTTGTCCATCTTGTCGCTGACGACGGTGCCGACCCTTTCCTTGAGTGCCATGGGAATGAAGCGGAGGATCAGGAGGCGGTGGAGCTTTGACGCTCCTTCTGCACCGTCAGGAGCTGGGCCAGCTTGAGGCGGCTTTCCTTAAAACGGTGAGTGTTGGCCAGCTGCCGGGTGGCTTGCTGGAAGCGCAGGTCAAACAGCTCGCGACGGAGACCGTTGATCTGGTCGGTGATGTCTGCATCAGAGAGTTGACGCAGCTCGGAAGCGTTGGGACGGGCCATGGTCAGGACTCCACGGTGGCGGCAGCAGCTGCCGGAGCCTTGGCACCGGAGGACTGCTCCTGTTCATCGAGAGTGATGAACTTGGTCTTCACAGGGAGCTTGTATTGCGCGAGGCGCATGGCTTCCTTGGCGATTTCGGGGGTGATTTCATCACCGCCCATCTCGAACAGAATCCGACCGGGCTTGATCACCGCAACCCAGAATTCCGGGTTGCCCTTACCGGAACCCATCCGGGTTTCAGCGGGGCGCATGGTGACGGGCTTGTCCGGGAAGATTCGGATCCAGATCTTTCCGCCACGCTTGACATAGCGGGTCATGGCACGACGGCTGGCCTCGATTTGGCGGGAGGTGATCCAGCCGCACTCTTGGGCCTGCAGAGCGAACTGACCGAAGGCGATGGTGTTGCCACGAGTGGCAACACCGCGCATGCGGCCGCGCTGCTGTTTACGGAATTTGACGCGTTTTGGACTCAGCATGGTTCAGGCCTCCTGTTCACCCCTCGTTGGAGCGGTCTTCGAACTGTTGGGGCCTGCGACCGGCCCGTCGACGCGGGGTTGCCCCCACAGGCATCTGTTGCTGGGCTTCATCACCCAGCACTTCGCCTTTGAACACCCACACCTTGATGCCCAGCACGCCGTAGGTCGTGCTAGCCACCTTGGTGGCGTAATCGATGTCGGCGCGAAGGGTGTGCAAGGGCACACGTCCTTCTCGCGTCCATTCGGTTCGTGCGATTTCCGCACCGTTCAGACGTCCTGAGACCTGGATCTTCAGGCCGAGAACGCCAGCGCGTTGAGCACGCTGAACAGCCATGCGGATGGTGCGACGGAAGGCGACGCGCTTCTCTAGCTGCTGAGCGATGTACTCAGCGAGAAGGAAGGCATCAGCGTCGACACGCTCCACCTCGACCACGTTGATCCGAACCTGACGGTTGCGGTCGCCGACGGTCTTCTGGATGCCGGAGCGCAGCTCTTCGATGCCACTGCCCTGGCGGCCTACGAGGACGCCGGGACGAGCTGTCTTGAGCTCCACTTCAAGCTGATCGGCCTTGCGAGCAATCAGCACGTCGCTGATGCCGGCGGAGCCGTACTTCTTGTGGATGAACTTGCGGATCCGGTCATCCTCTTGGAGGAGGCTCGGATAACTCTTGCTGGGTGCGTACCAGCGGGACCGGTGCTCCTGGGTGATCCCCAGGCGTAAGCCGGTTGGATGGATTTTGTGTCCCATCAGTCGGTGTGCTCGGGGGTCAGGAGTCGGTCTTGGCTGCCACAGCAATGCTGATGTGGCAGGTCTGCTTCTTGATCTGGTAGGCCCGGCCTTGGGCACGGGGCCGATAGCGCTTCATGGCAGGGCCCATGTCAGCGCTCGCTTCAGAGATCACCAGGGTGGAAGGATCAAGACCGAGGTTGTGCTCGGCATTGGCCACTGCGGAACGCAGAACCTTGGTGATGGGACCGGTGGAGCGATAGGGCATGAACTCGAGCATGATCAGCGCGTCGCGATAGCTGCAACCGCGGATCTGATCGAGCACCCGCCGCACCTTGGACACGGAACCGCGGATGTAGCGGCCGTGGGCCTGGGCAGTGGTTGCCGTTGGGGATGACGTTGTCATGGTCTCAGCGGCCTCCTTTTTTGTCTTTGATGTGGCCCTTGAAGGTGCGGGTGGGCGCGAATTCGCCCAGTTTGTGACCCACCATTTGTTCAGTCACGAAGACGGGCACGTGGGTGCGTCCGTTGTGAACGGCGATGGTGTGGCCGATCATCATCGGCAGGATCGTGGAGGCCCTGGACCACGTTTTGATCACCGACTTGTCGTCGGCGGCATTTTGCTTTTCAACCTTGCGAAGAAGGCTGTCAGCGATGAAAGGGCCTTTTTTAAGTGAACGTCCCATGGCGGATTAGGCGAACGGCAGAACAGTGATGAACATCAGGAGTCGCGTCCGCCACGGCTCCGCTTGGACGTCTTGCGACGCTTCCGGAGGACGAACTTGTTGCTCGGCTTGTTGCGCTTGCGGGTCTTCAGACCCAAGGCAGGTTTGCCCCAGGGGGTCACCGGGCCTGAGCGGCCGATCGGTGCACGACCCTCACCACCACCGTGGGGGTGATCGCAGGGGTTCATCACGCTGCCTCGAACCTGAGGACGGCGGCCGAGCCAACGACGTCGACCCGCTTTGCCCAGGCTGGTGTTGCGGATCTCTGAGTTGCCGACTTCGCCGAGCGTGGCGTAGCACTCACGACGAACGAGGCGTACCTCGGTGGAGGGCAGCTTGAGAGCGACGTAATCACCCTCTTTGGCCATCACCTGGGCGCTGGCACCTGCAGTTCGGACCATTTGGCCACCGCGTCCGGCATAAAGCTCGACGCAATGGACGCTGGAACCGAGGGGCACGGCCGAAAGAGGCATGGCATTGCCAACTTCGATCGGTGCCTCAGGACCAGACATAACGGTCTGACCAATCGCTACTCCTGCGGGAGCGAGGATGTAGCGCTTCTCGCCATCGGCATAGAAGAGCAGGGCCAGACGCGCATTGCGATGCGGGTCGTAATGGATGGCTGCCACCTTGGCGGGCACGCCGTGCTTGTTACGCCGGAAGTCGACGAGGCGGTATTGCCGCTTGTGACCGCCACCGCGATGGCGGCAGGTGATCACGCCGCGGTTGTTACGTCCTTTGCGGCGGTGCTTGGCCACCACAAGGGATCGTTCCGGCTTGCGGCCGGTGACTTCACTGAAGTCGGTGACCACCCGGGTGCGGGTTCCGGGGGTATAGGGGCGGAAGGTACGGATTGCCATGACGTTTCAGACCCCTCAGGACTCAGGGAAGAGTTGGATGGAGTTGCCCTCGGCCAGGCGCACCACCGCCTTCTTCACCTGAGCGCGCTTGCCGGCGAAACGGCCGACCCGGCGACTGCGGCGGGGAGGATTCATGGTGCTGATGCCGATGACCTTGACATCGAACAGCTGTTCGACAGCTGCCTTGATGTCAGGTTTGGCGGCCCGAGGGTCCACCTCGAAGGTGTACTGGTTTTGTTCCAGTGCACGGGTGGCTTTTTCTGTGATCAGAGGCCTGCGGATCACATCCGCGAGGCGTGCGGTGAAGCGCTCAGTCATCTCCGTAGACCTCCTGGATGGTTGCGAGTGCCTCTTCGCCCAGCACCAACGCGTTGGCGTGGAGCAGATCGAAGACGTTGAGCTGATCTGCGGCGATCAGCTTCACCTTCTCGAGATTGCGCACGGAGCGACGGACTGTCTCAGACGGTGAAGTGAGCACGATCAGCACCTTGGCGTCAGCCGCAATGCCCAAGCGACCCAGCGCATCGAGGACTTCGCGGGTCTTGGGGGCTTCGAGTGATGCACCGAAATCCTTCACCACGGTGACGTCATCAATGCGAGCCATCAGCGCAGTGCGCAGGGCCAGACGACGCTCCTTGCGATTCATCGCAAGGTTGTAGGTGCGGGGTTTCGGTCCGAACACGATGCCGCCACCGGGACGCAGGGGGGTGCGGATCGAACCCTGACGGGCGCGACCGGTGCCCTTCTGCTTGTAGGGCTTACGACCGCCACCGCGCACTTCCGAGCGGGTGAGGGTGCTGGCAGTGCCCTGACGGCTGTGAGCCTGCTGACGCAGCACAGCGCGATGCATCAGGTCGAGAGCGGTGGATTCCTTGGCCACCTTCAGGTCGAGGGAGGCCTTGCCGGCTTCCTTCCCTTGCCAATCACGAACAACACAATTGGCCATCACTTACCTCCTTTGGCGGGCTTGGCACCCACGCGATTGGCGGGACGGATGTTCAGCAGTGAACCGGGCTTGCCGGGTACGGAGCCTTTGACGACAAGCAGGTTGCGAGCACTGTCCACTTTGAGGATGGTCAGCGCGCGTGTCGTGGTCTTCTTGCCGCCGTAGCGACCAGCCATCCGCTTGCCGGGGTAGATCCGACCGGGGGTGGTGCCTGCACCCGTCGAACCGGGTTCGCGGTGATTCTTGGAACCGTGCGTCATCGGGCCACGGCTGAAGCCGTGGCGCTTCTGATAACCAGCGAAACCACGGCCCATGGTGTCGCCACTAACGTCAACCTTCTGGCCGGCTTCGAAATCACCAACGGTGATAGCGCCACCCAGCTCGAGACCGCTCAGGTCGTCGACGCGGTACTCACGCAAATGACGGAGCACCTCATCACCTGACTTGGCGAGGTGACCCTTGGCGGGCTTGTTGACCAGCTTGTCGCGCGTTTCGCCGAAGCCGATCTGGACGGCCTCATAGCCGTCAGTTTCTGTTGTCTTGAGTTGGGTGATCCGGCAAGGGCCCGCCTCGATCAAGGTGACCGGGACGGCTTTGCCTTGCTCATCGAAGAACTGGGACATACCCAGCTTCTTCCCAAGGATGCCGATGGACATGGGAGGTAATGACGCCAGCGTGGACAACCCTCATCACTGCGGCTGAACGCTGCAGAAATGACGGCCTGAGGGCGCTGATCGATTGGACGCAGTCATGACCGAAAACTCAGAACAAATGTGTTCCGCGCATTTCGGATTGGGGCTAGCGAGCGAATCAGCTGGCTGGGACTTGCCCGATCAGAAGGATCGGTAGTTTCCCGGCAGCGCATCGAACAAGTTCGTTGTGCTGCTCTGGCCTGTGGATCCGGCGCAATCGCCGGACCTGCTCGTCGTACTGGAGGCCCGGCTAGCGGACGGGCACAGATCGACAGAGCAAACAAAAACACTACACCACAGGGTTCCCCATTCCCCAGACCACGCTCCAACTGCCAGACTCCTCACCATCTGAATCAAATCCATGCCGTTGCTGCTTTCAGGTCGGGGCTTCCGCCGTGAACTGGAGTCGGCTGGAGTGATGGCGGTGCATGCCCCTCTTGAGGGCGGTGCTGAGACGCGACTGCTGCGACGCCTGCGCGCCGCCGGGTATCGCACGCAGATCACCTCCGCGCGAGGCCTGGGTGATCCTGAAGTCTTTTTGTTCCAGAAACACGGGATCCGACCGCCACACCTTGGCCACCAGAGCGTTGGTCGTGGTGCCGCTGTTGGTGAGGTGCAGGAAGTGATGCCTCAGCTCGGAGAAGCATTGCTTGGCGACAAGCCCGTTGTCCTTTGGTTGCTGGAGGGTCAGGTGCTTTCGCGCTCGGAGCTTTTGTCGCTGTGCGATCTCTGTCGCCGTGAGCCACGTTTGAAGATTGTGGTGGAGATGGGTGGAGCCAGAAGTCTGCGTTGGCAACCCTTAAGCCAGCTTCTTGGGGTCTGACTTCCACAGCGTTGACAACCAGCGCTCCACGCCTTTCCGGTGACGACGCCCTTGCACAGGGGCGTTGGGTCAAGCTGATTTGCGGTGCCAGTAACCAGGACCTGGCATCTATTGCCGACCTCTGCGCTCTCTACGCCGTTGCCGGCGTCCATTGTGTTGATGTGGCGGCCGATCTCGCGGTCGTGCGAGCGGCGCGCCTGGGGCTCCAATGGGCTTTTGAACACACGGGCCAGCGTCCATGGCTGATGGTCAGTGTCAGCGATGGTGCTGATGCGCATTTCCGCAAAGCTGCGTTTGATCCCACTCTCTGTCCATCGGATTGCCCGAGACCCTGCGAGGCGGTTTGTCCTGCGGAGGCCATCGATGCGGAGGCGGGAGTGGTTCGGGATCGTTGCTATGGCTGCGGGCGCTGTCTACCCGCCTGCCCGCTTGGGCTGATCGCAGCATCGGATCATCGCGTCGGTCTTCAGGACCTTGGCCCCGTGCTGGAGCAGTTGCGTCCGGATGCTCTTGAGATTCACACCGCTCCCGGACGTCTGGATGATTTTCAACGCATGGTGGATCAAGTTGTCGCTGCTGCGATTCCGTTGCGGCGGCTTGCCGTGAGCTGTGGGCTCGAGGGGCATGGCTTGAATCCCGAGGGTCTGATCCGTGAGCTTTGGGGCCGCCATCAGGTGCTGCGCCGTTTGGCTTTGAAGCCCCTCTGGCAGCTGGATGGGCGCCCGATGAGCGGTGATGTGGGCCTCGGGACGGCGAGGGCTGCGCTGCGGCTTTGGCAGCAGGTGCGCACCAGCGCGCCGCCGGGGCCTCTGCAATTAGCAGGAGGAACGAATGCGGCCACACTTGACCTGCTCGATGGTCTCGGCATCCCACGCAGCCAAGGTCCTGCCGGTGTTGCCTTCGGTGGCAGGGCACGTGCACTGGTGCAGCCTCTTCTGCAGGAGGCTGAAGCGCGTCAATGCAGTCTCCGCGACTGGCCTGAGGGATGGTCTCAGGCTCTCGAGCTGGCACGCAGCTTGGTGGATCCATGGCTGGCCCGTGGCCTGACACCCCAGCAGCAGCCTGAGTCCTGCTAGAAGGCGGAGATGGTCCGATCTGCCATGGGCCTTCGACCATGAGCACCGAGCGAATTACCGATGACCTGCAGCGCCTGTTGGCGCTCTTGCCAGCCTTGGTTCAGGACGCGCTGGAACCCGATGACCGGCGTGATCAGCTCCTCGAGGTGGTCCTGGATCTGGGCCGGGTGCCTGAGGCGCGTTATCCGGGACGTTCCATTGCGCTGGGCAGTCGTTGTCTTGAACGTCAGGATCTGCAGGAGGTGGTGAACCGTCTCGGTCAGTTTGGTGCTGATAACCGGGCCGGCATCGAGAGGACCCTGCACCGCATCAGCGCGATTCGCAATCGCCGTGGAGAGGTGATTGGCCTCACTTGCAGGGTTGGCCGTGCTGTGTTCGGCACCGTTGCCATGGTTCGTGATCTGTTGGACACCGGACGCTCGCTGTTGCTGATGGGCCGCCCGGGTGTGGGCAAGACCACGGCATTGCGCGAAATTGCCAGGGTGCTTGCGGATGACCTGCAGAAACGCGTGGTAGTGATCGACACAAGCAATGAGATCGCTGGCGATGGTGATATTCCGCACCCAGCCATCGGTCGTGCACGTCGGATGCAGGTGGCCAGGCCGGAGCTTCAACACCAGGTGATGATCGAAGCGGTGGAAAACCACATGCCTGAGGTCATCGTCATCGATGAAATCGGCACGGAACTGGAAGCCCAGGCGGCTCGCACCATTGCCGAGCGTGGCGTGATGCTGGTGGCCACAGCTCATGGCAACGCCCTTGCCAATTTGATCAAGAACCCCACGCTCTGTGATTTGGTTGGGGGCATTGAGTCCGTCACGCTCGGTGATGAGGAGGCCAGGCGCCGCCGCACCCAGAAGACCGTGCTTGAGAGGGCCGCAGAGCCGACTTTCCCGCTGGCGGTGGAGATGCACACCCGTGACCGCTGGGCTGTGCATGAGGACGTGGGACGCACGGTGGATTTGCTGTTGCGTGGCCAGAACCCCAGGCCTCAGCAGCGTGAACTCCTCGAGGACGGCCAGGTGCGTCTGGTGATGTCTGAGCCGTCGGAGCTCCGGCCACCGCAGCGTCGTCCTGCTCTTGCCGTGGTTCCAATGCCCGATCCAAGGCAAGGACGCACCAGCTCCCGCCGCGCCGGCGACACGCCTTCAACTGATGCTGAAACTCATCCAGTGGATGGCGACGCCGTCGCGACTCAGTCTCCGTCCACGACGGTCGCCGACCTGCAGGTGCTCTGCTGTGGGCTCAGTCGTCAGCGCCTCGAGGAAGCCGTGCGCTGCCATCGATGGCCTGTGCAGGCGGTGGACGATCTGGCCGATGCCGATGTCCTTCTGAGCGTCCGACAGGGGCTCGGTCGTCAGCCCGCCTTGCGTCGTCAGGCCCGAGAGGCTGGTGTGCCGATCTTGGTGATCAAGTCGGACTCGCTGGCCCAGGTGGAACGGGCTCTGGAACGTCTGCTCAGTCGCCGGCGCAGCGCCAGTTCGGATCAAGACCCTGCATCCACATCTGCCTCCCCGGATCGCGGAGATGCTCTGGCTGCGCTTGAAGAATGCCGACTGGCGGTTGAGCAGATTGTGATGCCGGAGGGGCGGCCTGTGGAGTTGCTCCCACGCAGCGAAGCCGTGTTGCAGATGCAGGCAGACCTTGTGTCTCGCTACAGCCTGAGCAGTGATGTTTATGGCCCCTCTGATCAGCGCAGACTCAGAGTTTTCCCCCCCTGACTCTTACCTTGCTGGTCCCAGTGGATTGACGAAGGTCACTCTGCTGTGGGTAACTATTTGAACGCCGGTGCTGCACTCCATTGGGAGTCGCAAATCTGGATTCAATGGGCCGTCGCCAAGTGGTAAGGCAGCGGGTTTTGGTCCCGCCATTCCTAGGTTCGAATCCTAGCGGCCCAGTTTTTTCTCAATCAAGGTGCCCGCTGCCGATCTCCTGGTCTTCGATTTCGACGGGGTGATCGTGAATGGCATGCAGGAATACTGGTGGAGTGCCAGGCGTGCGTTGTTGAGGCTGCAACCCCAGTCCTCACTCCAGGAGAGCGTTCCTGAAGCGTTCTGCCAGCTCAGGCCCTGGATCCATCACGGCTGGGAGATGGTGCTGATGGCTGCACTGCTGTCAGAAGCGGATGGGCCTCTCCAGCAACGCGGTGTGATGACGTTCGTCGGTGACTACGACCGACAGTGCAAGGCCGCACTCGCGCGTTTCGGTTGGGAGCCGTCATTGCTGCAGGCGACCCTTGAAGCGGTGCGCGCCGATGCGGTGGAGGCTGATCGCGACGGCTGGCTGGCTTTGCATCAGCCTTATCCCGATGTCCCCGATCGTTTGAAGGCTCTGGCTGAAGAGGGCATCGCCTGGTCTGTGCTCACCACCAAGGGAAAGGCTTTCACCGCGGAGCTGCTGGCCGCGATGGGGCTCGTGCCCGCCCGTCTCGATGGTCATGAGTCGGGCCCGAAGCCGGAGGTGCTGTTGCGCTTGGCCGAGCAGTGGCATCTGCGCGGCTTCGTTGAAGATCGTCGCCCCACCCTTGAGAGCGTGCGTGCCACTGCAGGCCTGGCTGAGCTTCCGTGCTGGCTTGTCAGCTGGGGTTATCTGCAGCCCGCGGACTCTCAACAGCTTCCCAGCGGCATTCGCCTGCTGAGTCGAGATCGCTTCGTTTCCCCCTTGGCGGAGTGGCCCTGATTCGATAACGTACATCTGTACTACGTGAGACGGATGGCCTGAGTCGGGGCACTGGATGGTTTGTCCGGTCTCTGATCTCACCGCGACGTCGGTTTCACCGCCGTCCCGATCAGCTGCTTGCGGCGTCCTTCTGCTCTTTAACTGTCTAAGCCATGCCAGCCGACGTGAAAGCCTCCCAGTCCTCCGGCGGAGATGTCCGCCCAGGTGAGCGCGATAAAGCGCTCAACCTCGTGCTCGGTCAGATCGAGCGCAACTTCGGCAAGGGCTCAATCATGCGCCTTGGAGATGCCTCCAGGATGCGGGTTGAAACAATCTCCACCGGTGCTCTCACCCTCGATCTTGCCTTGGGTGGCGGGTATCCCAAGGGGCGTGTGGTCGAGGTCTATGGCCCAGAGAGCTCCGGTAAAACGACGCTCACCCTCCATGCCATCGCTGAGGTGCAGCGCAGGGGCGGTGTTGCGGCCTTCGTCGACGCCGAGCATGCGCTCGATCCGGTGTATGCAGCGTCGCTTGGCGTTGATATCGAAAATCTGCTGGTCTCGCAGCCTGACACTGGCGAGATGGCCCTGGAGATCGTCGACCAGCTTGTGCGTTCTGCTGCCGTCGACATCGTGGTGGTCGACTCGGTTGCGGCGCTCACGCCCCGGGCCGAGATTGAAGGAGAAATGGGTGATCTGGCGGTGGGCAGTCAGGCCCGCTTGATGAGCCAGGCGATGCGCAAGATCACCGGCAACATCGGTAAATCCGGTTGCACCGTGATCTTCCTCAACCAGTTGCGCCTGAAGATTGGCGTGACCTATGGCAACCCTGAAACCACCACCGGTGGTAACGCGCTCAAGTTCTACGCCTCGGTGCGTCTTGATATTCGTCGCATTCAGACGCTCAAGCGAGGAACCGAGGAGTACGGCATCCGGGCCAAGGTCAAAGTGGCCAAAAACAAGGTTGCCCCTCCGTTCCGCATCGCAGAGTTCGACATTCTCTTTGGGCGGGGGATCAGCACGCTCGGCTGTCTGCTCGACCTCGCTGAAGAAACCGGTGTCGTCACCCGTAAAGGTGCCTGGTACAGCTACGAGGGCGACAACATCGGGCAGGGTCGTGACAACACGATCGGCTGGCTGGAGCAGAACCCTGAGGCCAAGGAGGCCATTGAAGTGCTGGTGCGTCAGAAGCTGACGGAAGGATCGGAAGTCACCTCCAATTCCATGCGACCTCTCGCTGCAGCTGCGCGCTCCGCAGCTTCAAAGACTGCCGGCAAGTCAGAAGCGGCTGCGTCAGCGAAGGGTGCCGCCTGATCACCCTTGAAGGGTCTGAGGGGAGCCGCTTTCTTGGCGGCTTCCCTGCAGATTGCTGGCGATGCGTTGTAGTTCCTGAATGGCTTCTGCGCCTTCGAATTTCACCAGCTCGCGTCCATTGCGAGATTCAACCCAGCTGATGCCGAAATCAGACACCAGGAATCGCACCATGTGTTGGTCGCCGATCTCGGCCATGAAGGATGCGCCGCTGCCATTGCGACCTTCGCCATCGTCACAGACGTAGCACGTTGCTGTGATTCCTTCTTTCTTCAGGCTGGATGCCAGAGCCTGCAAGCTCATCACCAGGTCTTGAACAACCGATCGGTATTGCTCGGAAAGACGGAGAAACACGGAAAGCGACCCCCAGAGTGAATCAATTCTAAAGGTTTTCTTCTGATTTCAGTGTTCAGTGTTGACCGGCCGGTTCAGGGCATGTCCGCCAGGGTCCACCAGCCGGCAGCAGGGCCGATGAAGCGCACCACGACCCAGAGCACCACCAGTGCGCCAATGCCGATCCAGGCGCCTCGTGTGGTGATGTCAACGAACTGAGCGCCCTGGGCACGGGTGAGGGGTAGCCAGGCGATGAAACGTTCGGCCTCTTTCGGGTCTGGTTTGCGTTGCCGGGGGGGCAGTCCCTGGCTGGCACGACGGCGGGCTTCACCCATCACACGAGATTCATCTCGACGGCAGCCTAGAAGTGATGCTCACTCCGGACGCAATCTCTGCAACGGTTCCCAGGGTTCCATGGCGCGCAGGACTTGTTCCCCCCAGCTGCGTCCACGAACGCGTCCATCGAGCATGGCCAGCCGGCCTCCGCTTTGCCGAAGTGGGGCAATGGCCGGGATCAGTTTGGCCAAGGCTTCCGGGAGAAGCAGGGTTCTGAACCAGTCTTTGCCCTGACGCTTCAGCGACTCCACGCGAGCAGCTGTCAGTGGTTCTTCCAGGCTGGCAATCGGGAGCATCGCCGCGATCAGTTGATCGGGGGCCGGAAGTTGATGCTGATGCTCGAGCCACCAACTCCAGCGGCAGCAGATCACCCCGTTCACTTCCGGTGCTGTGCTTTCCAGGGTGACTCGGCTGCCGAACTCCGCCGCCAGTTCACTGCAGAGGCGCTGGCGCATCCCAGGCGGGTCGAGCAGCACAACAGTTAACCCTGTGCGTCCCAGGATCAGGCGTCGACTTTGTTCCAGCAGATGGCTGGAATAGATCTCCGTGTTGGGGAGTGGCTGACGTCTCGGCAGATACAGCGGGATTGGTTCAGCGCGGGGGACGTCGCGTAGGTCAATGTGCAGGGCGTCGTCGGACGTTTCAGTCGAGTCACCATGGCGGCGACAGCCCCCGTCGCCATGCAGCAGCGTCCAGGGATGCGTGCTGAACATCCGCTCGAGAGATGCCAGCGGCTCCAGGGGTTGAAGATGCCAGCTCCACTGCAGTGTCTTTGCATTCCAGTTGGCCCAGCTGGCCCAGGACGACTGGTCCAGTGCCATCAGGTGGCACCAGGGTGCAGGTGTGGACCCCAGCAACTGCAGGAGATCCCGCACCCGCGTCAGAGCGCTCTCAGGCATGGCGATGTCCCGGTCGGTCCCTGTTCCGCAGGAGGCGACCTGACGGCTGAGGCGCTCGTGTAGTTCCAGCAGGCCTTCACCCGCTGCAGGGAACGCTGTGCGCAGTTGCTCCCAGTGCACGGAGTCGATTTGCAGTGCCATGGCCAGGCGCAGTCGCGACGCCAGGGTCTCCGCCGCCGGAATGACCAGATGGTCTTGGGGGCGCAGCCTGCCGTCGCGATGCAGGTCGACCAGCTGCTGCGGCGTTACCAGCCAGAGCTGATCCCCAGGCGGGGGCAGATCACCGGTCCAGCAACTCAGTCGGATGCCGCTCTCCATCAGTCGAGGGCGCTCCACCTGGAGCAATCGCTGCTGTTGCAGAGCGTCCAGCACTAGCACCGTGTGACGGCTTTGTAGGGCCAGCGGCACCATCAATGCCAGCCACCAACGAGCGTTGCTGCCCGCGGACAGTTGGATCCGGGTTCGATCCTGACGGCGCAAGCTGCGTCCCACCAGGCGGCTGAGCGTGAGCTCGTGCTCCCAGTGCCCTGCGCTCCCCCGGAGGAGGTGTTTCAGCTGCTGATGGGCCTGAACTTCCAGCATGCGCGCCACCCTAAGAAGCGTTCATCGGGTGGTTGGTTCACGCTGAGCTGTTCCTTCACGGTTGATGGCCAAGCAACATGGGTGGCTTGTGCAGGCTGGGCATGGACGACGGGCGGGTTCGAGCACTGGGCGTCAGCCGTGTGGGTGTGGTCGGTCTTGGTTTGATCGGTGGTTCGATCGCCCTTGATCTGCGCGCACTTGGTGTGCCTGTGCAGGGGCTCGTTCATCGCGCCAGCACCGCCGAGAGGGCAACGGCCAGGGGGCTGGTGGATGCCGTCAGTTGTGATCCAGCCTGTCTTCAAGGTTGTGATGTGGTGGTTTTGGCTCTGCCTCTGGAGGCTCTGTTGAACCCTCCTGAGGTGCTGGTTAAGGCGCTGCCGGACGCCGCCGCTGTGACCGATGTGGGGTCTGTGAAAGGGGCGGTACTGGATGTCTGGAGGCATCGGCATCCCCGTTTTGTGGCGTCGCATCCGATGGCTGGAACTGCCGAGTCGGGGGTGGAATCCGGGTGTGCAGGCCTGTTTCGCGGACGTCCTTGGGTTGGAACCCCCGAGGCTGCAACAGACGCGGACGCTGCGCAGCAGATCCAGCAGCTGGCTGAGGCCCTCGGCGCGCATTGGATTCAGGCTGACCCGCTCATTCACGACCAGGCTGTTGCTCTGATTTCGCACCTGCCCGTGATGGTGAGTGCTGCTTTGCTGCGCGCAGTCGGTGAGGAACGGGACCCGCGCGTGCGCGAACTCGCCAAGCAGCTGGCATCCAGCGGTTTTGCCGACACCACCCGGGTTGGCGGCGGCAATCCCGCTCTGGGAACGGCCATGGCTTCACGTAACACCGGCGCCTTGCTCAAGGCGCTCGCCGCCTACCGCTGGAGTCTTGAACAGCTGGAGGAGGCGATCCTCAACGGTCACTGGGCCCAGTTGGAGCGGGAACTCCAGACCACGCAAGCCTTGCGACCGGAGTTCCTCAACGGTCCGTCGGCCTCCTCTAGCGCTTCAGGCTGAGTTCCCGTCCGCGCGCAGCCATCATCTGTTGGCAGGCCATCAGTGCAGACAGGCTTACTCCCGCGGTTCCCTCGCCAGGGTGGATCGAATCTCCGCACAGCCAGAGATTGGCCACCGGTGTTCGGCTGGCCAGGCCGAAGGGACCGAAACGGTCAGGACTTTGCCCGAGCCCACCCACGATTCCCTGGGGTCGACCGGTCCAGTGAGCGAAGCCTCGGGGTGTGGCCAGTTCCTGATGCAGCCAGGCGTGATCGGGTAGATCCAGCGCCGCATTCACCCCCATCCGAATGGTGGTGAGCAGCTCCTGTTTGCGGCTCTGATAGGCCTCCTCCTCCATGGTGTGCCATCCCTCCGGTGAGGTGAACACGCTGGCGATCACGGTGGCTCGACCCTCCGGGGCTCGGCCATCACCGTCATGGCTCACGGAGAGAAACAGAGAGCCCGGCGACGCTTGATCGCGCTGCAGATGGCCTGGACAGTCCGGAGGCAGGTGTCGACGCTCCAGTGCTCCGTAGAACACGATGGCGCCACTGGGTGCTTGAAGTGTGTCCAGGTGGCGTCGGTAGGTGTCCGGCATGAGGTCAGGGTCAGGCAGCAGTGCCGGCAGGCTCTGGGGAGGAAGGCTGCAGATCACGTCGCTGGCGTGAAGGCTTGGCTGGGATCCATCCGGCAGGTCCACCTGAACCCTCCACCCGGAACCGTCTGAACCCCGCTGTAACCTCTGGGCCCGATGGCGCAGCAGCACCTGGCCACCATCGCGTTCGATGGCGCTTCGGAGGCTTTCACTGAGACTCTGCATGGAACCCTGCAGGTGCCAGAGCCCTAGGGGCGCTTGACACATCTGCAGCACCGTGGCGCCGTAGAGCGCTGCCGTGCGGTCACAGGGCTGCTGGGAATAGAGGCGTAGCTGCAGGTCAAGAAAGCGGCGCAGCCGTCGGTTCCCGCCGCACCCCGTCAAGCGCAGTAGATCCCCCACTGTCAGCAGACCAAGAGGGGCGCTGATCAGATTGCCCAGGCTCAGCGCTGCGAGCGTTCGACTGAGATCCCAGCCGCTGCGAACGGGAAGGACAGGATCAGCAGCGGCGAACTGCCAGTTCTGCTGATGAATCCAGCTGCAAAGCTGCCAAAACCGTTCAGTGCCTGGGAATTGCGCCTCACGCTCCTGATGCCAGCGCTGAGGGTCGTGCCAGAGGTGGATGGACGCTGAGCCGTCGTTGAGGTCCACCACACAACCCGGGTCGAGTCGCTTGGCCGCTGGTGGGTTGATGTTCAGGTGGTCAAACAGACGGGCGTGGCTGCCCCCCGGTTCCAGACCGGCCACCTGGGTGGCGCCAACGTCGAAGGTGTAAGGCCCCCGTCGGAATGTGCCGGCACATCCACCCAGCTGATGGTGGGATTCCAGCAGGGTGACTGCGATCCCGTCATGGGCAAGAAGGGCTGCGGCCGTGAGACCAGCAATGCCACCGCCGATCACAATCACATCCTGGCCGGCGTCCATCCGCGGCTGCCTCCATCGGGCGATTTCGATCGCGTCATGCTGGCAGCAGCGACCGATCAGCGTGGATGCGGGATGAGCTGGAGCAGGCCCTCGTTGCGGCTGGCGACCTGCTGGCCGGTCGGCAGATCGTCGATCTCAGCCCTGTTGGTGGTGGAAGTGTCGGCTCCAGTTGGCGCGTGACGCTCAGCAATGGCGAGGCACTGTTCGTCAAGCTCGCTCGGCCTGACAATTTGCTTGCGGAGCAGTCGGGATTGGTGGCGTTGCGGCAATGGGCTGATCCCGCGCTGATCGAAGTCCCTCAAGTGCTTGCCCACCTGCGCTTGGGTGCACGCTCCGCATTGGTGATGGCTTGGTGGAACCCAGGACGGGGTGATCAGTTTCAGCTCGGTCGCGGCTTGGCTCGACTGCACCGCAGTTCAGCTCTGTCGAATCCCCGTCGTTTCGGCTGGGATCAGGACGGCTTCATTGGCCTCGGACCTCAGCCTGGTGGCTGGTGTGAATCCTGGGGAGAGGCGTTCACGCGATTGCGTCTGCGCCCCCAGCTGGAGCTGGCGCTTGATTGGGGTCTCGTTGAAGCGGATTGGGAGCCGTTGCTCTCACCCGTGATGAATTGGCTCAACCGGCATGCGCCACAACCTTGCCTGGTGCATGGAGACCTCTGGGCCGGTAATGCCGCGGTGCTGGATGACGGCCGTGGGCTCTTGATTGATCCCGCGACTTGGTGGGCCGACCGTGAGGTCGATCTGGCCATGACACAACTTTTTGGTGGATTCACCCGCCGTTTTTGGGAGGGGTACCAACAGGAATGGCCTCTGGATGACGGGGCCGAGCAGCGGATTGAGGTGTTGAATCTTTATCACGTGCTCAATCACGCCAATCTGTTCGGTGGCGGGTACCAACAACAAAGCCGCAGCATCCTTAAGGCGCTGCGGCGTGATTGGCTCTAGGAGAGCGTGATGGGTTGTTAGTGAGCGAAAGGGCGTCAGCCCAGATACTCCTGACGCAAGGACTGGATCCGGGTCACCAGGGCACTGCGCTTGTCACTTGTGGTGAGGTTTTTCCAGCTCCATTGACCGACGACGACGACACCGAGTAGCTCGAGCAGGCCGGGCACAACCGGAAGCAGATTGATGGTGTCGAGAATGCCCTTGATCAGGATCTGAGCAACGATCACCGCGGCGAAGATGCCGACCACCTTGCCGATGCGTCCGGCTTGGCTCCAGTCGACTTTGTCGAGGGTTTCGTTCACCTTGCCGAGAATGTCCTTGTAGCGTTCGGCAAAATCGACGGTGTCAGTGCTGCTACCGGTGGTCTCGGTCGCCTGAGTGGTGGTTTCGTCGCTCATGACGCCTAGGCGTGGATTTAATACTCCGAGACAATATCGGCAAGCTCAGTCGAATGCCATGGCGGCTCTGCATCGATGTTGAGTGTCTGATCATTCTCAGGGCTTCTCTTGCAGCTGTTGCACCCGAGGAAGGTTGCGCTCTGCTGATCGGCGAGTCGTCGTCGGAGTGGTCGATTCGTCAGGTGTGGCCTTGTTGCAACGTGTGGAAGCCTGGGCTTTCGGGCTTCCCGGAACCGGAGGGCAACGGTGCTGCCGATCCCCTGGAGCTGCCATCACGCTGCTCGCGATTTGTGCTCGACCCACGTGAGCAAATCGCAGCACAACGCTGGGCAAGGGCCCGTGGTTGGCAGGTGCTGGGCAGCGCCCATTCCCATCCAGGCGGTCAGCCGGTGCCCAGTGCCATCGATCGTCGATGGGCTGCAGCCGCTGGTGTGATGCTGATCGATGCCGGCAGGGGCGGTCTCGCGGCATGGTGGCTTCAGGGCTCTGCCCCGGATGCTGTGCACGCACTGCCGCTGGTGACCTGCCACACCATCCCCGCTTAGCCCCATTCCCCCTGCTTCGGTGATGACGGAACCTCAAGTCCAACTCGATCTCAGTCCTGACGAGCGGGGACGGTATGCCAGGCATCTCACCTTGCCGGAACTGGGTATTGAGGGTCAGAAGCGACTGAAAGCTTCATCGGTGCTCTGTGTCGGCGCCGGTGGACTGGGCTCTCCACTGCTGCTGTATCTCGCGGCAGCGGGTATCGGCAGGATCGCCATCGTCGATGACGACTGTGTGGAGGTCTCCAACCTGCAGCGCCAGGTGATTCATGGTGAGGGAACGGTTGGCCAGCCGAAAGCACAGTCCGCCAGGCGACGGATGCTTGACCTCAACCCCCATTGCCAGGTGGAAGAGCATCGCTGCCGCATCACAGCGGCGAACGCCCTGGATTTGATCGCTGACCACGATTTGGTGGTCGACGGGTCCGACAACTTCCCCACGCGTTATCTGATCAGCGATGCCTGCGCTCTGTTGAACAAGCCATGGGTGTACGGCTCGGTTCAACGCTTCGAAGGGCAGGTGAGCGTGTTCAACCGGGGACCCGCGTCACCTGACTATCGCGATTTGGTGCCGGAACCCCCTCCGCCGGATCTCGTTCCCTCCTGCGCTGATGGTGGAGTGATGGGCGTGATGCCTGGACTGATCGGGTTGATTCAAGCCACCGAAGTGATCAAGGTGCTCGCCGAGATTGGTGACCCGTTGGACGGACGTCTTTTGCTTGTGGATGGGTTGTCGATGCGCTTCCGGGAACTTCGGCTTCAGCGCCGACCGGCTCGGACATCGATCACTGGCCTGGTTGACTATCAGGCGTTCTGCAATGCCGCTGAAACCAAGCGCGGCGAGGAGTCGACAGCGGTGAACAGCATTTCCGTGCGCGAGCTCAGTGCCCTGATGGCGCAGGGGTCCGAGTGGGTTCTGATTGACGTTCGCAATCCTGCTGAGGCCGACGTGGCTGTGATCGAAGGTGCGCAGTTGGTGCCCCTCGCCAAGATTGAAAACGGTGAAGGTGTGGAAACGGTGCGCAGCCTGGCGGACACGCGACCGATCTATGTGCACTGCAAGATGGGCGGTCGCTCTGCCCGTGCGGTGGAGCTGCTCGCGCAGCACGGGATTGACGCCACCAACGTGACCGGAGGAATCAATGCCTGGTCCCAGGAGGTGGATGCCAGCGTTCCCGTCTACTGAGGGCCCTCGCCGCAGGCCGTCAGTAGTCCACTCCCCGCTTCAGATCCACCCCCTGTTCGGCGTAGTGCTTGTGGCACACCATTTCGGAATGGACACTGGCCAGATCGAAGTAGGCCGGGGGATGTTTGCAGCGGCCCGTGATGATCACTTCGGTTTCAGAGGGCTTGCGAACCAGGGCTTGCACGATTGGTTCCACCGGCAGTAGCTCCAGATCCACGGTGGGATTGAGTTCGTCGAGGATCACGGTCTTGTACAGACCGCTGGCGATGGCCGCCCGAGCAATCTCCCAGGCCCGTTCGGCCTCCACGTAGTCAATCGGTTCCTGTTGGCCTCTCCACACGATCGCGTCACGCCCCGAGCGCAGATGATCCACGAGATGCGGGTAGCTCTCGCGTAGCGCAGCGATTGCAGCATCCTCGGTGTAGCCGCTACCCCCTTTCAGCCACTGCAGGATCAACACGCGGTGGCTTTTGTCCTGACTGATCCCGCGTCCGATGGCCTGCAGCGCTTTGCCGAGGGCGCTGGTGGATTTTCCCTTGCCTTCACCGGTGTAAATCTCGATGGCACCGGGAGTGGTGTAAGGCAGAAAAGTGTCGTCAGACGGTTCGATCCGGCGATGGGCACGCATCTCCGAGTGCAGATCGGCGATCTGAATCAAAGGCTGGGGTGCAGCCCGACCCGTCACGATGATCTCCATGCCCTCCGGCCGTGAGGAGAGGGTCTTCACCACATCGTCAATATCCAGCAAGCCCAGGTCGAGCAAGGGGTTGAGCTCGTCGAGCACCACGACGGAGTACAGCGCACTGGCGATGGCTCCACGGGCGATATCCCAACCGCGTTGTGCTTCCTGCTGGTCGAACTTGGTGGCTTCCTCGGCATTGAAGTAATCCGCCCGGCCCGTGCGCACCTGATCGATTAAGTGCGGGAAGCCTTGCTGGAGAGCCTCGATGGCCGCGTCCTCGTCGTAGGCCCGCCCCGGTCCTTTCAGAAAACGCAGCAGCAGCACGCGCGTGCGTCGCTGCTCACAGATGCCAAGACCGATCGTGCGCAGCACCACGCCAAGTGCCGCTTGACTCTTGCCCTTGCCTTCCCCGTCATAAACATGCAATTGACCGAGACTGCGCTCTCGGCTGTCGGCAGCGGTCACGATGCCGATGTCTCGTTTGCTGCGACGTCGTGATGCGCTCGAGCTTCCGGATGACCGGGTTGCGTCCATCGTCAGGCCCTGGATGGCGCTTCGTACGATCGGAGCATACCCAGATTCCCGCGTTCAGCAGTGGCTTTAGAGACTTTTCGCCTGCTGGAACGCCTGTCGCCTGAGGATGCTGAGAGGCTCGGTCATCTGCGGGAATGGATCCACGCCTTTGACAACGTCTGCGTGGCCTATTCCGGTGGTGTTGACAGCACCTTGGTCGCTGCCATTGCCAAGGAACAGTTGGATGAGCGCGCTTGGGCGATCACCGGGGTTTCACCCGCGCTGGCTCCCCACCTGCTGGCAGAAGCCCGTCTGCAGGCGCAGTGGTTGGAGATGCAGCATCGCGAGGTGGAAACCCGTGAACTCCAGGATCCTGCCTACAGCAGCAATCCCACGGATCGCTGTTACGCCTGCAAACGGGAGTTGCACAGTCAGCTCGGGCCGATTGCCAAAGCAGCGCAGGGCGCTCAGGTTCTCGATGGGGTCAACCTGGATGACCTCAGTGACCATCGTCCTGGCATTCAGGCGGCCCGTGATGCCGGTGTGCGCTCCCCCCTGGCGGAGTTGAAGATCGATAAGGCAGGAGTGCGCCGTCTCTCCAAGGCACTCGGTTTTCCCTGGTGGGACAAACCGGCCCAGCCTTGTCTCGCCTCCCGTTTTCCCTATGGCGAGGCGATCAGCCATCGCCGTTTGCAGCAAGTAGGCCAGGCCGAAGCCTGGTTGATTCAACAGGGTTTTCCGCGGGTAAGAGTGCGTTCTCAGGGACTGTCGGCACGGATCGAAGTGCCGCAAGATCGCCTGCCAGAGCTGCTGGACCCCACTCGACGCACCGCCGTGGTTGAAGCGCTGATGAAGCTCGGTTTCACCAGCGTCAGCCTGGACCTTGAAGGGTTGGTGAGTGGCAAGCTCAACCGGGTTTAAGCAGGCAAGGCGGGTTCAGCCTTTCTCAGGGCAGGGTGTGCGTTCAGCATCCGCAATCGCTGCAGGGGTCTCGCGCAGAAAACTCCGCAGTGCATGCTTGCGCGCACCCAGTTCGGTCCTGAGGTGTTCACAAGCAGATTCCGGCATGGTGTGGTCTCCGCAGGTGAAAACATCCACCGCGGCGTAGCCGTTTTCGGGCCAGGTGTGGATGGAGATGTGCGATTCCGCTAGCAGCGCCAGACCGGTGACCCCTTGGGGTTCGAAACGGTGGGTGATGAGGTTGAGAAGCGTCGCACCAGCACGTTTTGCTGCAGTTGTGATGGTGGTTCTCAGAAAGGCTTCGTCGTCGAGCTTGCTGTGATCGCAGTCGTAAAGCTCGAGGATGCAGTGCTTACCCACCATGTCGGTGGCACTGGTGCTGGCAGAGCTAGAAACAGGATTGATCTGGGCATCGCCCCATCCTGGGTTGGGATGCAGGCAAGGCAGGGATTGCTCCATCAGAGGACGCAACAAAGGGTTGCTGAATTTAGCTTTTTCTCATCCCGTTTCTCAAGTGATCGGCGTTGAGAATCTGGGAGCGTTGGCGCCAGCCTCCTTCGAAGGCATCCAGGTGAGTGGCGCTCACAAGGCACTGATGCGTGTCCCCAACGGCCTCTAGCAAGGCCAGCTGCCGGCGTGGATCGAGTTCCGCCAGCACGTCATCCAATAGCAGCAGTGGAGGGTGTCCGCACAATTCACCCACCAGCTCCAGTTCGGCCAGCTTGAGAGCCAACACGATGGTTCTCTGCTGACCTGCAGAACCGAAGCGACGTGCAGCCGTGCCGTTCAGGACTAACTCCACCTCATCGCGGTGGGGACCCACCCTGCAGCTTCCAAGTCGTTCCTCTTCCGGGCGTTGTCGTCGTAACTGCTCTTCTATCGAGAGACGCCAGGGTTCTTCTGCCTCTTCACCGTCCAAGCTGCTGCCGGGGGCGTAGCGAAGCTCCAGCTGCTCCTGCCTGTCACTGAGGCGTTCTTGCCAGGCCGCCGCCAGGGGTTCAAGCCTGGCCAGCGCGCGGCGCCTGCGCCGGTGGATGCGTGTGCAGACCAGCGCCATCTGGGTGTCGAAGCTGTCCAGCAAGACCTGTTGTTCCGATGAGGATCCGAGCCCACCGCGGCGCCAGAATTGACTGCGTTGACGCAGCAGCCGGTTATAGCGACCGATCAGATCGGCATAAATCGGCTCAAGCTGGAGCACCACCCGGTCCAGCCACTGCCGTCTGAGGGCGGGCTCGCCTCGCACCAGATGCAGATCAAGGGCACTGAAGCCCACACAGCGCAGTGGCCCCACAAGGTCCATCTGGCGCTGCAGCACTTTGCCGTTGCGTTTGGCTTGGCGTCCGCCTTTGCGCCTGATTTCCAACTCGACCTGCTCATCGTCATGACAGGTGGCCTTGAGCAGGGCACGTGAGGCATCCCAGTGGATCAGATCCGCGTCTTGGCTGGAGCGATGGGAGCGAAGACTTCCCAGCAGTTCAACGGATTCCAGCAGGTTGGATTTGCCGATGCCGTTGCTGCCGATCACAAGCAGGCGCGGCGCATCAATCTCCAGCTGCAGCTGGCAGTGGTTGCGGAACTCCTGCAGTTCGAGCCGGAGAAGCCGAATCGGTCCGGGTGCGGCGTGTGGCTAAGGTAACTGTCTCGCGGTTGATCTCACAGCCAAGCGGGGGCATGTAGCTCAGTTGGATAGAGCATCAGATTCCGGTTCTGAGGGTCGGGGGTTCGAGTCCCTCCATGCTCGTATTCAGAGAGGTTGTTCGCTCAGCGAAGCCTCAGCCCCATGGCTCTGATCCCTCCAGGATCGAGCAGAAATCCCTGCGACTTGATCGCGTCTAAGGCCTGGACCGGTGCGGAAATGGAAATGCTGCATCCCGGCAGGTCGCGACGCAGGCACGCCAGGGATCGATGCACGAGCGCCTTGAGCAGCTTGGGCTGATCCTCTCCAGGGGCCGCGGCCAGATTCCAGAGGTTGGCATTGAGGGCCTGATCGCTGGTGGCTCGGACGAATCCGACCAGTCGCTGCTCTTCCTGATCCAGGATGCAGAGATGCCAGAGGCTGCGTTGCAGCGCCAGGGGCCAGCGTTCCACTGGATGCGGTTGGTCACCGCACGCCTGCAACAGCGCGTTGATGCAGGCGCCATCGGGAACATGTTCCATGCTGAAGCGGTAGCGCTCCGGCAGGCGTGGGACGGCAGCTTGTTGGCGAAAAGGAAGTAGTCCCACTTAGCCGGTGTTGCGCATGCCGGCGGCGATGCCGTTGATGGTCAAGAGAGCGCCGCGAAGCAGTTCGCTCCGGCTGTAGGTGCGTCCGTCTCCATCGCTGGATGACTCACTCATGGGCGGCTGGCGGTTCTGATCCCTCAGCCGCTTGAGCAGAGCCACCTGGAGGAAACCGAGCGGCACGATCGTGCGGTTGCGCAGGCCAACGGAGAGCTGCAGAGCGGGATCGGCATCCAGCAGCCTTTCCTGCCGAGTGATCTCCAGCACCAGGCGTCTAGTCAGGCTGTATTCCTCAGCGATGGTGGTGTAGATGCGCTCGAAAGCTTCACGATGCTCGGCGCTCCCGAGGCTGCTCACGTAGTGGCGGGCCAGGTCGAGATCCACCTTGGAGAGAGTCATCTCCACTTTGGAAATCAACATGCGGAAGAACGGCCAGCGCTGGTGGAGCGTGCGCAACAACGACAGCTGATCCGGATCAGCCTCCAGTTCCTCGCTGAGCGCGGTTCCGACTCCGAACCAGCTGGGGAGGAGGAAGCGGCTCTGGGTCCAGCCGAACACCCAGGGAATGGCGCGGAGGCTGGAGAGATCTCTGGCCCCCGATTTGCGTCGCGCGGGTCGACTGGAGATCTGCAACTTGCTGATTTCTTCGATTGGGGTCACCTGTTCGAAGAAGGCCACGAGATCGGGGTTGTCGTGCACCAGGGCTCTGTAGTGACGCCTGGAACACTGGGCCAACCGTGCCATCAGGTCATTCCAACTGGGCGTTGCATCCAGTTGATTGGTCACCAGACTGTTCTGCACCACCGCGGTGGTGACGGTTTCGAGGTTGTAGAGCGCCAGTTCCGGCAGGCTGTATTTCGAAGCCAGCACCTCACCCTGCTCGGTGATCTTGATCCGACCCTGCAGGGTTCCGCTGGGCTGAGCCAGGATCGCCTGGTAAGCAGGGCCGCCTCCGCGGCCAACGGAACCGCCACGGCCGTGGAACAGGCGTAAGGCCACGCCGTTGTGGGAGGCCAGATCCTGCAGCGCAATTTGGGCTTTGTGAATTTCCCAGTTACTGGAGAGGAAGCCGGAGTCCTTGTTGCTGTCGGAATAGCCCAGCATCAGTTCCTGCAGCGGCAGGCCTTGGCCACCCACCCGCGGCAGCAGATCTCGGTAGAGCGGGGTCTGGAACAACTGCTCCATCACCTCTGGGGCCCGCTGGAGATCCTCAACGGTCTCGAACAGGGGAACCACCAGCAAATCTGCGTGGCCGGCGGAGGGATCCACCAAGCCGGCTTCCTTGGCCAGCAGCAGTACTTCCAGCAGGTCGGACACGCTGTGACTCATGGAGATCACATACGTGCGACAGATGCGGCTGCCGAACTCGTCTTGAAGGCGATGCAGCATCCGGAACACATCCACGGTTTCCGCAGTGGTGGCGGACCAGTCCACGGAAGGGGGAATCAGTGGCCGTCTTGTCTGCAGCTCCTGCAGCAGCCAGGCGACCCTCTCGTCTTCATTGAGATCGCCGTAGGCCTGATCAGGGTTCAGATAGCGACTGAGTTCGTCGAGGGCATCGCTGTGCCGGGTGCTTTCCTGACGGATGTCGAGACCTGCAAGGGAGAACCCGTAGATGTGCACCTGAGTCAGCAGGGTGTCGAGGGGTTCACAGGTGAGATCCGTGCTGACAAGGCTGGTGCGGATTAGCTCGAGATCGCTACGGAATTCAGCGACCGATCCGTAATGCAGGGCTTCGCTGGGTTGTGCATCTGGAGGGCAGGGCGCGAGGCCATCGGCAGGCGCGCGCCAGCCGGCATCCGCCAGCTGATCGTTCCGCAGTTGCGTGAGGCGCAGCCGTTCCAGCATGAAGCTGAGCTTGAGTCGGTAGGGCTCCAGGCGATAGCGAGTCGCGCGTTCCTCATAGACCTCTGGAAACCGCAGTCGGTCCATTTCGAGCGACTCCAGCAGCGGTGCACTTACCTGACTCCATTGCATGGAGATGCTCAGCTGGTCTCGCAGGTTCTGAACCGCGTTGACGTAGCGGTCCAGCATCAATTGACGCTGATAACAGGCCGTGCGCCAGGTGATGTCGGTGGTCACCGAGGGGTTTCCGTCTCGGTCGGATCCAACCCAGGAGCCAAAGGTGCAGAACGAAGAAGGCGGCAGCTGCACATCCGGGTAGCTGCTTGAGAGCGCCGTCGAGAGACGCCGCCGCAGCTGAGGCATGGCATCAAACAGCACCTGCTGGAAGTAGTGCAGGGCGTAGTCCACCTCATCCAGCACCGAGGGCTTGAACTGGTGCAGCTCATCGGTTCTCCACCAAAGCCGAATTTCTTCTTCCAGCTGCAGACGGATGCCGGAGGCTTCGGATGGGCTGGTGTCGGTTTTGGCTTCCAGTTGCTGCAGCAGGCTGGCAACACGCCTCTGTTTGTGCCGCACCGTGTGACGCACGATCTCGGTTGGGTGAGCCGTGAACACCAGTCGGATGTCCAGTTCCTGGAGAAGTGTTTCCAGCTGGTTGGGTGGGACGTTCAGGCGGCGCAGCCGTTCAAACAGCTCGCAGAACGTGGCGGGTTCGGTCTGGGTCGCGAGCGGTGGAGCGAAAGGGTCGATCTGGTCAATCAGTTCTTGGGAGCGGACAATGCTCTCCAGGTAGCTGTCTTCCTCGATGCGTTGCTCGAGAATGTTGACCAGCTGGAAATAGAGCGAGAACGCACGGGCTGCCGCAATCGCTTCGGACAGGTCCATGTCGCGGATGAGCGACGCCACGCCACCGCTGTTCTGGTCGCTGCTATCCGGAACGCCAGGGTCGCTGAGCTGCTTCATGCGCAGCAGCCGTTCGGCTTGATCCGCAGGACACTCGCTGCGTAGCACTGTCTGCCAGAGATCCTCCACAAGGGCCAGTCGCTGCTGAAGCAGCTGACCGTTACCGGGGCACTCGGAGACCTCCGCCCTGGGCTGATCGCTCGCAGGAATCGTTGCGGAGGATGAGGACATGGACAGCGGGCTGGGATCGGAAGTCGTCATGATCATCCCAAAGCGCGTTCAGCCGAGACACAAACACCACGCATCTCTTCGTCCCGCATGGCGCTGATACTGCCTCTCAGCATCGCTTCAACTGTTTGTCCGCGATGAATGCCATCCAGCCAGCGCATGGACTGATTGCCGTTCATCAGAATGGATTGAAGCGGTTGAAGCTGCTCATGCAATCCCAGCTCATGGGCGAGTGGGGTCACCGAGGCAATCAGTTGCTTGAGCCAGTCTCGGCAGGAGCGCTCATGGCCGTCATGCCAGTCACGGAGCGTGGCTTCGAGGCTTGACTGCGCCGCGGCCCGGTCGTTGTCCATGCTCAAGAGTTCCAGATCTTCAAGGCTGAGGCTGCTGCTGTGCAGAGGGTCATGGGTCTGGGGGTCACGCAACACCTGCTGCACGCGCAGTTCAAGCAGAGCGGTCACGGCCAGCAGCACTTCGGGATCTGTAATCAGATCACAGATGCGCAGTTCCAGTCGGTTCAGCTGATGGGGGCGATCCGGTCCATTGGCACGAACCGATGTCCACAAATGTCGAACGTTGTGCATGGTGCCGGCATCGATCTGGGCTTCGGTCCAGGAGATGAAGTGCTGGTGATCGCGGAAGAGCGGCACGCGGGCTGGTGTCAGGGGGAATTGCAGCCATCGCTGGGAATGGGCGCCAGTGACCTGGCCGTTCAGGAAAGGCGAGCTGGCACTGAGCGAAAGAAGCAGCGCGGCTTCACAACGCACGAGACGCAGAGCTGCGAACAGGTCATTCGGGTCGTCAATGCCCAGATTGACGTGAACGCTGGCCGTGACCACCGCGGTCCCATAGGTGGCCTCAATCAGGGCGTGGTACGGGTTATTGGGATCGGAGCGTTCGAAATGCTGGGTGTCTCCGAGGCTCAGCGTGCTTCCAGGCAACAGCGTGAGGTCCTGATCCATCAGCCAGCGGCGGAGTTGGCGTCGTGGTGACAGCAAGGCTTCCGAAAGCCCTTCGTAGTCGGCTTGGGGAGCCGTCACGTACTCCAGATTGCGATGGTCCGGCTCCGTGACGAACCCTGTCAGCTCTTGTTTGGCACGTGCCGCAACGCCGACATTGCGCCCGTCTTCACGGCCGGTGAACAGCTCCACTTCGAATCCCTTCAGCAGGCGATCACTGCTCATGCCTGGGAATCCTCGAGACAGGCCAGTGCCGTCAGCATTCCTCTGGCTTTGTTCAGAGTCTCCTGGAACTCCGATTCAGGTTGGGAGTCAGCGACGATTCCAGCTCCTGCCTGCACATGCAGTGTCCAGCCGCCACTCTCTTTGGGCTGAACCACCATGGTTCGAATCGTGATGGCAGTGTTCAGGGCACCGGCGAGGTCAACGGAGCCATACACGCCGGAATAAGGACCTCGGGCATCAGGCTCCAACTTGTGAATCAACTGCATGGCACGGATCTTTGGAGCGCCGCTCACGGTGCCGGCAGGGAAGGACGCCATCAGCAGATCCCAGATGTCCTTGCCTGGAGCCAAGCGCCCTTCCACTTCGCTGACGATGTGCATCACGTGGGAATAGCGCTCGATCACCATCAGGTCTCCGACGGAGACCGAGCCTGGTGCGCAGACTCTGCCGAGATCATTGCGACCCAAGTCCACGAGCATCACGTGTTCGGCACGTTCCTTGGGGTCGGCAAGCAGGTCGGCTTCAAAATTGCGGTCTTCCACCGGGTTCGCACCACGGGGGCGGGTGCCCGCAATGGGACGGAGCACGGCACGGATCCCGCCTTGATCAGGCTCCGCCTTGACCATCACTTCCGGGCTGGAGCCAATCAGCTGCCAGTCGCCGAAATCGAAAAAGGCCATGTACGGCGATGGATTGATCATCCGCAGACTGCGGTAGAGATCCAGCGGAGGGTGGCTCACATCCGCACTCAAGCGCTGGCTGATCACCAGCTGGAAGGCATCCCCTGCAGCGATGTGCTCCTTGGCGGTATCGACGGCTTGATGGAAGTCCTCTCGCGTTCTGTTGCTGGCCGTCGTGGGTGAGTTGCCACGATCCGGCAACCAGTTCAAGGGTCGAACGGGAGGCAGTGGTGCCGCCATGCGTTCACGCAGGGCATTGATTCGCGCCATCGCGCTGTCCCAGGCCTCTTCAGGGCTGGATGAAGCGCCACGCTCACCACTTAAATCGCCGTAGGCAACGGCGGTGATCAAGCGTTTCACCTGATCGAAGATCAAGATGCTGTCCATCAGCATCCAGACGCCATCAGGGGGCGATCCGTCCGCCGGTTGGTGAACGGGAACTGTGGGTTCGATCCAGCGGATCAGTTCATAGCCCCACATTCCATACAGCTGGCCGAGGGGGGGGAGGCCGGGAAGTGAGGTCGGGATATAAGGACTGAGGCAAGCACGCAGGCAGTCAAAGGGATTGCCCGAGAAGGTCTCCCGATGACCATCGCGCCACACACGCTGCAGGCCTTGGGGCCCTGCCGACAGTGTCCAGAGCGGGTCACAGGCCACCACACTCCATCGACCAAGCGTTTCACCGCCTTCAACAGATTCGAGCAGAACACCTGGAGGTCTCCCGTCGCCAACCTTGAGCCAGGTGGTGAGTGGCGTTTCCAGATCCGCTGGCCAACTACAGGCGACGGGGATCAGGGTGGAACCCGATTCGGCGGATTCCAGGAAAGCTTTGCGGTCGGGACTGAGCATGTCGAAATCGTCAAAACCGACCGCAGACCATCATGCCGGGTGATTGCCCGGCGTGATGGCTGGGTGATTAGGCGATCAGGAGTCGAAGGTGTTGCGACCGCTGAACTTGATTTTGGCGGGATCGGTGTTCTGACCGATGCGACGAGCGTTGTGCCCCACCATGGAACGTCCCTCGTTCACTTTTTCGGGGAAGACGCCGTCTGCAGGATGCAGGAACTCGGTGTCACCACCAGGGAAGATCCGATAAATCTTGTAGTCCTCGATCCGGGGCTTGAACTTGGTGCGGAGCTGGGTTCCGAGCGCCAGGCATTGCTCTTTACGAGCGAAATACATGATGTTTTCGCCTGAGTTCATCATGGCTGCCCCGCCAGTGGGGAGTTCGAACGCCTGGTCAGCGTTGCTGCTCCAGGTGATCGCATACTTCTCTTCCGTCTCAGCGGAGTTCAGAAGGCCGCCGGTGCTGCCAATGAACTGTGGAAGCTGTCCTGTCAACGCCGTTGATGCCATGGCTGTCCTCGGGAGATCGGAGTGCCGATATGGCTGGAAAGTAGCAAATGATTTGGTGCGAAATCCTCTTCCGGCAAGGACCTTCACACCCGTCAACAATGACTTGCGATCGGAAAGAAAACGGTCAGTCCTTGATCCCGGCGCTGAGTGAGGCGACCACCCAGTCGTTCGAGCAGGTCTCGAGTGGCGTTCTGGCTGAGTTGCAGGCCTCCTGTGCTCGTGTTCCAGCTGAGTACGGGGCCCAGTTGCTCCTGTGAAAGGTTGTCGCTCTCAAGGCTCTCGAGTTGGTCGGGAGTTCGACTGAGCAGCTGCAGTTTGAGCTTGGCGCCAGCGGGTTGCAGGGTGAGCGTGAGGCTGCTCCCCGCCGGCAGCCCGCGACTGCAGCGATCGATCAGGCCGCCCAGCATCGGTTCCAAGCGTCCAGGGTCACTCAGAACTGGAGACAGATCCTGCTCAATCTTCAGCTCAAGGGTTAGTCCGCGGCGTTGAAGTTGTTGTTCCCAGCCTGGAGCGAGTGTCTGCAGCATCGCTCCAAGGTCGGTGCGCGCAAGGGCAGAGGGGCTTTCGGGTTGTCGCTGGAGTTCGGCAGCCTGAAAGATCAGCCCGAAGCGGTCGATCTGTTCGCTGCATTCGGTGTCGATCTGAGAGAGGCGATCCAGCACCTGCTCCGGCAGGTCTCGCCGTCTCAGCAGGGAGCGGATCAAGGTGCGAATCGTGGCAAGAGGGGTGCGCACCTCATGGGTGATCGCTTCCAACAAGGACAGCTCTGCATCGGCTTTGTCCGCGTTGGATTCAGCCCGCGGCTGATCTGAGCCGAGATCGCTGGCGCGGGCTGCCTGCAGCGTGACGGTCGGAACCATGCCCGCCAGTCGCTCGGCCAGCTTCGGCCAGAACTGCATCGCAAGATCGCTGCTGCTCTGGAGAGGGCCCAGGAGGCGAATGGCCTGTTGGAGATCGTTGGCCTGGTCTGGCGCATCACGGCGCAGTCGCTGCTCCACGAGGGTCAGCACCTGGCCAAGGACGTCTGGCTCACTGCGCATCAGCAGCTGACGTTGGCCTTCTGCGCCGTAGAGCGCGAGGGCGACCTGCAGTTTCCCTGTGATCACGATCAGCAACGGGTCTTGACTGTCGGAGTCTTGAAGGGGCAAGCGCTGGAAGTGGTTGCAGGATGCGGCCGCTTCCGCCTCTGCATCAGGTTTGTGTCGTCGATCGGGCGGAAGCAGCGTCGACCTCTCAGCGGCGTGCAAGGCATCGAGGGCCTGCGGTGCCCAGACCCAGCCCTGAAACCGTTTCAGCAGGTCCGGTGAATAGAGGGCCGGAAGCGGTGCTGCCAGCCAGACTCCTCCGCTGGCATGCCCGTCGGATCCGAGAAGTTCCTGAAGCACTTCCAGGGCTGCCCACCAGAGTCGGCGGGCATTGGAATCGTTGGCGTGTCCCTCAGGAACATCCGCGGCCATGCAGGCATGGATCGACTGCAGCAGCGGTGTGGAGTCTTTCAACGGATCAGGGCCCGTCTGGATCGTCTCGCCACTGAGAGACAGAGGCCGAGGGCGATGAAGTTCACGACCATGGCGCTGCGCCCGTAGCTCATGAAAGGGAGAGGAATGCCTGTGACGGGGCCCAGGCCGATCGTCATAAAGATGTTCACCACAATCTGGAACATCAACATCGTGGCAACGCCGATCACTGCCAGAGATTCGAAGTCGGTGCGAGCTTTCCCTGAAATCTGCAGCAAACGCCCCATCAGCAGCGCGAAGCCGACAACTACCAAGATCGTTCCTAAAAAGCCCATTTCTTCGCCCAGTGCACTGAAGATGAAATCAGTGTGTTGTTCGGGAATGAAGCGCAGCTTTGTGAGTTGCCCTTGCAGCAGGCCTGTCCCAAAGAGTTCTCCGGAACCAATCCCCACCGTGCTTTGTAGGAGGTGATAGCCACCACCCAAAGGGTCCTTGGCCGGGTCGAGAAACAGCACGAGTCGATCGCGCTGATAATCCTGCAAGCCGTTTTGCCAGAGCCATGGAGTTACGACTGCAGCTGCGCTTTGAATCGCCAGAACCAAAGCCAACGCTGTTTTTTTCCAGGGAAGAGATCGGTAAGCGATCGCCAGGGTGAGCGGAATCCAGAGGGCCAGGCCCCAGGGGAACAGTCCTGCCACCAGCGCTGTGATCAAAGGTGAGAGCAGCAGAATGAGCCACTCAAACGGCATCCCTGACCAATAGAGCATCGTGAGCAGAAGCGCTCCGAAGACAAGCGATGTTCCTAGGTCGGGTTGGATGAAGACCAGGAACCAGGGAATCGAGATCACGCCCAAAGGACGCAGCAGGTCGACTGGGCGTTCCACCGGGTGCCGATCAAGCACAGCTGCCAGTAAAAGAATGGCTGACAACTTTGCAAATTCCGAGGGCTGAATGTTGAAAGGTCCGATGCTGATCCAACGTTGGGCACCAAGGGCTGTAACCCCGATCATTCGAACAGCGATCAGGCTGATCACTGTGAAGATGTAGATAGGAAGCAATAAAGGCTTTAAACGCTCGAGCCTTAATTTGGCTAAAGAAAGTGCAATAAGGATGCCAAAAACAGCTGTCACAAGCTGCGACAACCACAGCTGGGTGTTCATGAATCGAAGAAGGCCTGTGAAGCTAAGGGAGAATGAAGACAATCCTTCCAATGCTTCTTGGCGCTCGATGCTGAGGATTAAAAAGCTGGAAATTGTCACCATTACGAGTGGCACACCCCAGAGAATCCAGTCGCGCTCTCGACCCTGCCGTTTCCCTGGCCGTCTGACCAAAGGCTGTCCGTTGAGGCCCACTCCGGACACCATGATCAGCGTTTCTCGATCACCGTCGGTGTCAGTCGCTCCGCTAGCTCGAGGAAGGTGCGAGCACTCGCCGAGTTGGGATGGGCCAGGGTGATGGGCTGACCTTGGTCGCCTCCTTCTTGCACGAGCATTTCCATGGGGATTTGTGCGAGCAGAGGTACGTCGAAGGCGTCAGCAAGGGTTTGGCCGCCGCCGCTGCCAAACAAGGCATAGCGCTTGTCGGGCTGATCCGGGGGAATGAAGGCACTCATGTTCTCGACGACGCCCAGCACCGGAATGCTCATTTGGCGGAACATCGCCAGGCCGCGGCGCGCATCCTGAAGAGCCACCTGCTGGGGCGTGGTGACGATCACCACGCCTGCCATCGGGACGGCTTGCGCCAGAGAGAGTTGGGCATCGCCCGTGCCGGGAGGAAGGTCCACCACCAGCACATCCCGCTCGCCCCAGTTCACCTGGTAGAGGAATTGGCGGATGATGCCGTTAAGCATCGGACCTCGCCAGATGACCGGCTGGTTCTCTTCGATCAGTAAACCCATCGACACCATGGCCACGCCGCAGGTTTCGATCGGCTGCATCGACTGGGTGTCACCACTGCCACTCACTTCAGGGGTGCGATCGGCGACGCCGAGCATGGTTGGAGCGTTGGGGCCGTAAATGTCGGCATCGAGCAGGCCCACCCGCAGACCTTGGGCCGCTAAGGCGCACGCCAGGTTTACGGCGACGGTGCTTTTGCCTACGCCGCCCTTGCCGCTGCTCACGGCGATCACATGGCGAACCCCTGGAATGGATTGCCGCTCCGCAACCTGCCCATGGCCAGCCTGGCCGATGCCGCCCTGGGACGGAGGTTGGCCAAGCTCAAACTGAACGTCATCAATGCCTTCCAGCTGCAACAGCCGTTGCTTGGCTGCGCTGACGATCTGATCACGCTGGCTTTGTGCGAAGCCAGGCAGGTTGAGTCGGATGACGGCTCGAGGGGGTGCCACTCTGACCTGATCAAGCCAGCCCAGCTCCAGCAGTGAGCGCTCGCTTCCAGCATCGCGGAGGTCGCTGAGAGCCTGCGTCGCCTGTTCTGCTGTGGTCATGCATCCCTTTCGATGGGCTGGATCCTAGGGGCGCTTCCCATGACAGTCCTTCACACCCACTTGTCGGAGGTGGGTCTCTGCTGAAAAGGTCAGAGGAATTCTGTCCTTCTCAAAATGGTCCGTTCCCTGCTGAAGCGTGTGAAGGGCCGAGTACTGGGTGGTGGATCGTCGTCCCCCGCAGTCCCTGCTGGTGAGCGACCGCCAGCCGACTCTCGTGAGCGCGCCCGCGCTTTGGTGATGGGTTTGCAAGACGAGATCTGTGCCGGCTTGGAACAGCTCGATGGTGTCGGCCGTTTTCAGGAGGAGAGCTGGGATCGTCCCGAGGGTGGTGGTGGCCGTTCCCGTGTGATGCGTGAAGGCCGGATCTTTGAACAAGGCGGCGTGAACTTCTCCGAAGTTCATGGCCAGGAACTGCCTCCTTCCATCCTCAAGCAGCGCCCCGAGGCGAAAGGGCATCCATGGTTTGCCACCGGGACCTCGATGGTGCTGCATCCCAGGAATCCCTTCGTCCCCACCGTGCACCTGAATTACCGCTACTTCGAGGCAGGTCCGGTGTGGTGGTTTGGCGGTGGAGCGGACCTCACGCCCTTCTATCCCTTTCTTGAGGATGCCCGGCATTTCCACCGCACCCACAAGCAGGCTTGTGACTCAGTCGATGAACGGCTTTACCAGGTATTCAAGCCCTGGTGTGATGAGTACTTCTTCCTGAAGCACCGTCAGGAAACCCGCGGGATCGGTGGCATTTTTTACGACTATCAGGATGGTTCAGGTCGGCTGTATCGCGGTCAAGATCCTGAAGGCCCAGCAGCCATCAAGGCCGGTGAAATCGGATCCGTAACCCTGAACTGGGAGCAGCTCTACGCTCTCGCCCAGGCCAACGGCAAAGCATTCCTGCCCGCCTACACCCCAATCGTTGAGAAGCGCAATGGCCTGGCTTATGGCGATCGTGAGCGGAACTTCCAGCTCTACCGGCGTGGTCGCTACGTGGAGTTCAACCTGGTTTGGGATCGGGGAACGATCTTTGGCCTCCAGACCAATGGACGGACTGAATCCATCCTGATGTCGCTTCCACCTCTGGCTCGCTGGGAGTACGGCTATCAGGCGCAGGAAGGGTCTCGTGAAGCCTTGCTTACGGATCTGTTCACCCGTCCACAGCACTGGTTTGATGACCCATCGTTGGAGGAGCGCTGCCGTCCTCATCAGGCCGTCGACTGATCGTTGGCTGCGGCTTTGGGGGTGTCGACCCCCAGTTGGATCGCTTCAACAATCCGGTAAGCCAACGCTGTAATCACAGCGTCACGGCTGATCGGATCACGCAATTTGGCCTCCAATGCTCCTTCCAGCTTCCCGATTTCCAGGATGCTGATCCCCCGCTTGGGAGCGCCAAGTCCTCCGCGAAAGCGAAGGGGATAACGACCGAAATTCAGCGCCAGGCTTTCATCGATCCGGGTTGCAGGGCTGCGCAGATTCGGAATCAGTCCCGATCCGACGCCGTGTTTGCCGTAAGCATCGAAATGGATCTCCACGGCGTAGCCACCGCTGTCGTGGTGACGACGGCCGACGGACCAGTTGGTGTCGGGATCCTCCGGGTTCGGAATGCTGATTCGCTCGGGTTCGTAGCCGCTGATGTTGAGGCCCCGTGCCTGACCTTCCGCGACGACCGCGTCACGGACGCGACGATTCCAGAACAGTTCATCGCGCATGCGTGGATCCATGGGTGGGGCCCCACGTCGGTCGACGGCCGCGCCGGAGGTTCCGGCACCCTCGATGCCCTGTGAATCGGCATGTCCAGCCAGCACAAGGATGGGGACGTCGGATGGATGCCGCCGGCGACCTGTCCAGGATGCGGGTTTGGAAGCTTGGACTCCTGTCAGGGGGTCAACGGTCAGCAGGTGCGGAGTGTCGGCAGCTGTGGCCAGGCTTGCCAATGCAGCCATGCCCGCTGCGTTGAGAGCGGTGATCAGTGCCAGCCGCCGCTTCTGCATGGTCAGATCGGGGAAGAGAGCAATGCCCCGTCGCTGGCCAGTTCCAGCGACTCGGCCAGGTCCAGCTCAAGGGCAATCAGCTCATCGCGATGGGCGCGCAGACGCAGTGTGCTGCCATCGCGGGGTGCGGGTTCAATCAGCCGAATCTGAATTTCTTCGGTGCGCCGTGACCGGCGGGTGTAGATCAAGCCAGCTAGTGGGCCGAGTGCAGCAAGCAGCAGAGGCCACCAGCTCAGTGCTGGGTTCACCTGGCGGACGACCAGGCCGAGGCTGCCTGCTCCAACGGTTCCCAGCAGGGACAGCAGCACCGCCAGAGGGATGCTGCTGTCCACTTGGCCTCTGTATGCCAGGACGCAACGTTCAGCATCACCGCCCTGCTGACTCCAGCCGCGCTCTTTGAGCCATGCATCCAACCCCTCGAGCACCTCAACGGGTGGACGAGGAGAATGCACCTCCACGATGGTGGTGCGGTCTTTGCTGGCTGCTCTCAGGAAAAAGACAAGGCCGATGCCCAAGAGCACGGTGAGCAGCAGCGTGGATGTCTGAGGCGATGGCATCCGTTGCTGCTTGAAGGATCTGACCGTTCTAAGTGGTCAGGGGGCCATGCTCGTGCAGCCAGCGGTGCCAGGGCTCCATCAGACGCTCCGCTTGCCCTCTGGCGTCCTGATGCAGGTGCAGCATGCGCCGTGGTCTGCCTCGGCTCGGGCAGCGCTTCGTGTAGGAATCGAGCATGTCTTGGCGCTCGAGGAAGTCGACCGCCTGATGCAGGACGGTCTCGGACAGCCTCAGCTGAGGATGATCGTTCTGCAGGCGATGAAGCAGTCCGGAGGGGTAGCTGTCATCTTGCAGAAGGCAGGCCAAAACCCAGCAGACGGCCAGCTCGAGATCGAGGAACAACGGGGGCGGCTGCTGGAAGTAATGCTCGATGTCTGCAAGGCAGGCGCGCGCGGGTTTCCGTTGGGTGAGCATGAGAATCTGCTGTCTCAGTTGTGTCTAACCTCGTCTCATTCTGATTTTCAAGCGTCCAGTTAAAACTCATTCGCTGGGGTTGTGGCGTCAAAGTGGGGATTGGTTGGCCTGCTCCCTGCTCCTCTTCTATGGCTGAGATTCCCAATGAACCCCGTGCCTTCGCTGTCTTTGACGGCGATCTGGATCAGGATTGGTTTGATCGGTATGCGGGGGCTCAGGCTCTTGCGGTCGACACCGAGGCGATGGGCCTGATTCATGGTCGGGATCGGCTCTGTTTGGTGCAGATCTGCGACGACAACGATCAGGTGGCCTGCATCCGCATCGCGCGTGGTCAGGCTGATGCGCCCCGGTTGAAGGCCTTGATGGAATCCCCTTCGATTGAGAAGGTGTTCCACTTTGCCCGTTTTGATGTGGCGGCCCTGGCCTCCGGGCTTGGGATTCGGGTGAATCCCATTTTTTGCACGAAGGTGGGTAGTCGCTTGGCGCGCACTTACACCCCCCGGCACGGCTTGAAAGACCTCGTCAACGAGCTGGTGGGTGTGGAGCTGGACAAACAAGCCCAGAGCAGTGACTGGGGCCGCGTCGATGAATTGAGCGACGTGCAGCTGGCGTATGCCGCGAACGATGCCCGCTACCTGCTGCCGGCTCGGCGGCAGCTGGAGATGATGCTTCGCCGTGAGGAGCGCTGGGAGCTGGCGGAGCGCTGCTTCGCCTGCATCCCAGTGATGTCGGATCTGGATCGCTTCCGTTTCATCAACACCTTTGAGCACTGAGACTGGTCGCCAACGGGAGCCCGGTTGGCAGGCTGCTGTTGGCCTCAGTCTTCGAGCATGAAATGCTCGTCTTTGGGATCCGCTTCGAGCAAGCGATCCAGATTTGTTCCGGCTGGAGTCTCCGCTTGATCAGCGCGGGCTTCATCCAACAGTTTTTGCGCCATGGCTCGGCGGCTTTCCACGTCCCTGGCTCCATCCCGTGCCGCTTGTTGATCCACGCGTCGTCTGGCTGATGCCTGGCTGATGCTCAGCAGGCTGGCCAGTTCCGCGCAGAGCCTCAGATAGTCGCGGTCCTGGATGGCAGCCATGGCGAAGGGAAGGAAGGTTGTGCTTGGGAATACAGCTCCAGTATCAGCGTTCAGGTGCAAGCTGTTGGATCACCTGCTGTGCAATGGCATCGCTGCCGCCGGCCGAGCCCATTCGTTGGCGCCCAACGCGTCCCATCTCTTGCCGCAATTGTTGGTTGTTCAACAGTTGCCCCAGGCGGCGACTCAGCTCGTCTTCGGAGCTGCAGATGCGCACGGCGCCCCCAAGTAAGCGACTCTGGCGTTTGGCAAACCCCCGGGTGAACTGGGGCCCGCGACCTGGCAGGGAGAGGGCGGGAATTCCAAGTCCCACCAGTTGCTCTGTGGCGGTGCCGGCGGTGGCGACGCCGGCTTCTGCCCAGCCTGCCCACCGGCCGAAGCGTCCTGGGCCGAGCAGCAGCAGTAGCGGTCCACGAACCCAGCATTCGGTGGCTTCGAGGTCGACACTCGGCGGTGGACAGTTGCGGAAGCCCAGGTCATCGAGGAGTGGGTGCAGGTCTTGGTGTGAGGGTGACGAGCCCGTCGCGGCCAGCACGGCCACAGGCACCGAGCTGGGCAAACAGATCAGGGCGCTGAGCAGCCGACGAAAATTGCTCAGTGCTTCGGGCATCCGGCTTCCGCAGAGCAAGAGGATGCGTCGGCAGCGTTCAAGGCTTTGAGGTGCTGGTGTCAGACACAGTCCATCCATCATTGGGTTGCCGGGACTGTCCGCGTTCACGCCATGGCGCCGTAGCCCTCTGGCCGTGAGCCTGTCGCGCACGGCAACCAGCCTGCAGAGCCGGCGCTTCATCAGGTGCCATTCCCAGGGATCCCATTCACTCCCTTTGAGTGCGTGGTAACGATCGCTTAGGGCGCGCCCAGGGCCGCTGGTCCAGGTGAAATCACTCTTCGGGGTGCCGATGAAGCCAAAGGGCAGGCCTGAATTCCAGGCCATCAGTAGTGGCAGCAGATCCCCCACGGCGAGGATTCCTGCAAGGTCCTGGCGCGACTTGCGCAGGCTGCGCCACTGCCGCCAGGTGAGGAGTGGAAGCCCGGCGAGTAGGTCTGCAAGAAGTGCCCGCAGGCTTTGGTTGCTGAACCCACCACTGGGCAGGCGGGCACCCGGGCCGACCCGCTGCAGCCACCCTTCCTGCTCGGCTGTTTGAAAGCAGCGCCCCTCGCCCACCAGTGGCAAAACCTTGAGCCGCCACGTCGGCTGCCGTCGATGCAGGGCCTCGAGAATCTTGAGGGCGATCAGATCCTCACCGTGTCCGTTGCTGACGACCAGCAGGGCCGGGGCGGTCTCGCTGATACGATCCGCCAGTGGAGCGCCAGCGCTCCGGACGGCGGCATGGCCAAGTGGTAAGGCAGAGGATTGCAAATCCTTTATCCCCAGTTCGAATCTGGGTGCCGCCTTCGTCATCTTCTGATCACTCGCAGGTTCAGAGCGTTGCTTCTGCACGAATCTGCCCTCCATTGGGTCCGACGGCCGAACAGCGGATTGTGTTGTCTTCGCGCGCGCAACGGCCGTCTTTGGCTGGCCAGGCTTTCGGAACGCTGACGGCAAGGCCATCGTTGCTGTAGCGGGCCACGGACACGCTGTTCACCGGGCCGGCCCAGCTTGGGGCTTCCAGCGCACAGCGACCGAGCTGACAGCGCAGCGGAACGATTGCATCTGCATCCGGTAGCGCGACCACAAAGGTCAGGGTCTCGATGGAGCCTGGCTCCTCTCCATCGCTGAAGAAGTGAATGCTCAGTACGGATTCGGTGCGTCCATCGATTTGCACCCGCCAGCAGCGTTCGCTGGCTCCGCCCGACGTCGTCTTCAGACAGTTTTTGCTCGCGGTCTCGAAGCGACCTGTGAATGACTCCAGTTCGGCTTTCGCCATGCCAGGCAGCATGAGCCCCACGCTGAGAGTTGAGGCGACGGCCGTTCGCCGGAGCAGCTTGCATGAACGCATGGGCTCAGTATTCGTTGTCGGCCACGCACATGCCCATGCAGCGGATTCCATTGTTGGCCGTGCGTTGGCAATGCGGACACAACACGCGATCGCCAGGACTCAAAGCATCGTTGGTCTTGTCATCGATGGGAGTCGGTGCTGGTTCGGCAGCGGACACAGACATCACTTGAGACGCTTTCCAGCGATCATGGCGTGGAGCGAACCAGGCCGGTGTGACAGGAATCGGATTCGGCACGTGGTCGTGGGGCAATCAATTGCTGTGGGGATATCGCCCTGGTCAGGATGACCCGGAGCTGAAGGCAACGTTTTCAGCGGCTGTCGCAGCCGGTCTTCGGCTGGTGGATACGGCGGATTCCTATGGGACAGGGCGCTTGAATGGACGCAGCGAGGCCCTGCTCGGTCAGTTCCTGGCTGAGATGGAGCCAGCAGCGTGCCGGCAGATGACTGTCGCCACCAAGCTCGCACCCTTTCCCTGGCGTCTAGGGCGTCGAGGTTTGGTCAAGGCGTTTCAGGCCAGTCGTCAGCGTCTGCAGGGCCGACTCGACAGGGTCCAACTGCACTGGAGTACGGCCCGTTACGCCCCATGGCAAGAGCTGCCTCTGCTCGATGGTCTTGCCGATCTGGTGGAGCGGGGCGAGGTGCGAGAACTCGGGCTGTCCAACGTGGGGCCCCGCCGACTTCGTGTTCTGCATCGCCGGCTTGCGCAACGTGGCGTCAAGCTGGCCAGTGTGCAGGTGCAGTTTTCGCTGCTTGCTCCAGAGCCGTCACGACCGGGTGGCATTCTCGAAGTGTCACGGGACCTCGGTGTCGAGGTGCTGGCGTACAGCCCTCTTGCGCTTGGGGTTCTGGCCCGGCCGTCGGGTTGGGCTCCCCAGAGCGACACGGTGTTGCGTTCAAGCCTCTACCGACGTCTGCTGCCTGGTTCCGAAGTCTTGCGTCAGGCCATGGCCGCGATCGCTGCGGCACGAGGTGTCACTCAGATGCAGGTGGCGCTCAATTGGTGCCGCGCCCATGGAGCCTGTCCGATTCCCGGTTTTCGTCGACCATCCCAGGTGGTGGATGCTCGGCAGGCTCTCAACTGGATGCTCACAGAGGACGAGCGACGTCAGTTGGATCAGCTCAGTTTCGAGTCGGCCGTGAGGATGCCGGACAACCCGTTTCAGAGCGCCTGATCGCTGGGCTCAGGATCAGGGCTCACGACCACCGGCAGGCTTGAGGCCTGAGGCTGCAAGGAAACCACCTTGAGTGGGGGTTTTTCGTCTTTAACCGCTTGGTCCGCACTGTTTTCGCAGGCCGTGAGAGCTTCTTGCAGCAGGGAGTCGAACGTGGCGCCGGGCAACCGGTGCCGCGCGATCTCAAGGAAGGTTCGGGGCAGAGATTCGCCCGCTGCCATGCGAATGGCTGGGTTGTCCCTGCGCTGTTGTTGTTCGTCTTCAATCGCCCTGAGGAATCGATGCGTGACGTCTCGTTTGGTACATGCCTTGATCAGGGTGTCCCGGTCACCCTGCATCTGCTCTAGTTCGGTGATGCGTCGTTCAAGGCTGACCAGGACTTCTGCCGCCTCTTTGCTGATATTGGCGAGCTGCCCATCGGCCAGAAAGGGCATATCGGCGACAAACACTTTGCCGTGATCTTTGAGTGCCAGGAATGTGGGCCTAGGACCACCCTGTCGTTGGGGGCCGTTCTTGTCGTAACCAATGGGGGCTGGACGTCGGGGAGGCGTTGGACCTGCCGATGAACGACGTCGAGTTGTGCGCTGCTGCGGCCTATCGAATGGCATGTCTCTAAGACGTATGTGACGACGCTTGGATCGACAACGTGCCGATCAGTCTGTGTCGACGATAACGAGGGCACTCGATCCCAGAGCGTTTTCTCTGAAGGCTGTTGGAGATTGTTGGACGAGGGTTCGCTCAGGCTGGCAATCCGCGAACAGGCGTGTTGTCACTGCCATTCGCTTCGCAGATGCTGCCGATGGTCCAAGCCTGGAAACCGCTGGCTTCGCAGCATTGGACAGTGCTTGCGACTGCCGTTTCGGGAAGCACCAGGCAATAACCAATCCCGAGATTGAAGGTGTGCCAGAGATCCCGTTCCTGAATCTCGCCCGCGCGTTGAAGCCATTGGAACAGCTCCGGTCGGGGCCAGCTCTCAGCAGTCACGTCAGCGATCAGGCCAGCAGGCAGGCACCGCGGCAGGTTCTCGGGAATCCCTCCTCCAGTGATGTGGGCCATGGCGTGAATGGGGGTTCCCTGGCCGAGGAGATCTTTCACCAGTGCTCCATAAAGATGTGTCGGACGCAGGAGGGAGTCGATCAGTAGTGCGTTATCCGGTCCGAAGCGGGTTTCTGCGCTTGCGTCATTGGCTTCAAGAATTTTTCGCACCAGGCTGAAGCCATTGCTGTGAACGCCGCTGCTGCTGATCCCAACAATGCGATCACCGGCCTGGACGCCCTGTCCGTCAATGACGGCATCTTCGTCGACAACGGCAACGCAGAATCCGGCAAGGTCGTAGCGACCCGGCGGATAAAAACCGGGCATTTCAGCGGTTTCTCCCCCGAGTAATGCGCAACCGCTTTGGCGGCAGCCATCGGCAATCCCTTCAACCACGGTGGCCATGGCGTCCGGGCTCAGGGCACCGGTGGCCATGTAGTCGAGAAAGAAGAGCGGTTCGGCGCCACTCGTGATCACATCGTTCACGCACATCGCCACCAGATCGATGCCGACGTTGTGATGGGCCTGGTGCTCCTGAGCTAACTCCAGCTTGGTGCCCACTCCGTCGGTTCCCGAGACCAGTAAGGGCCGTTTGATTCCTGCAGGCAGGCGGATCATGCCCCCGAAGCCGCCGAGACCTCCCACCACCTCCGGTCGGTGGGTCGCTTCCACCCCGGCTTTGATCCGGTTCACGAAGGCACGCCCCGCTTCAACATCCACACCGGCGGCTCGGTAATCCATTCGCAGCAGCAGTTCTCACCTGATCCTCTCCCCTCGTGGGCGCCATGGCTCGATCGAGGGGTGTGGCGGTGGATTAGCCGGCCCCGGCCTCATTAACAGGGCTTGTTGATTGGATTGTGCTGGCTGATGTTTCCTGCTTCTTCCTGCGGGCCATGCATCCCTGTGGCAGCAAGCGCTGGGACTTGATCACAGCTTTGAGCCTGAGCACATCGCTGATCGGATCGCGCTTGGCAATAGCACTGAGCATTTTTACGGTCATATCGCTTTCGATTGCTCAGGTCAACGGCCAGACGTCCTCAGGTTTTGACGACGTCGTGATCCAACCGCAGCCGTCCAACCGCCAGCTATGGCTCGACTCCTTCCTTCGGCCGCTGCATTTGCAGCAGTTTCACTCTCTGCAGTGGCGCTGTTCCCTGTTTTCGCGCGGGACCTTGAGGGTTTCGAATTCACGGATCCGCTCGATCTGGTGATTCCTGCCGAGCCTGCTGCTGCCATTGAGCCTTCTGCTCCCAGCCTCGAACCCGCAGCCCCTGTTCTTGAGCCCGCTGATCAGTCGGACTTGGCCATCGTCGAGCCCCAGGAGGTTGCGCCGGAGTCCTTGCTGCCAGCGCCGCCACCTCAGCCGACAGGTCCCGTTGTGGTTTCAACCCACTCTGGTGAAGCCAGTTGGTACGGCCCTGGCTTCTACGGCAACCGCACTGCCAATGGTGAGGTGTATCAGCCAGGCACGATGACAGCTGCCCACAGAACACTCCCTTTCGGCACCCGCGTGCGTGTGACCAACCTCTGGAATGGTCGGATTGCTGTCGTCCGCATTAACGACCGAGGGCCTTTTGTCGGTCATAGGGTCATTGACCTTGGCCATGGCGCTGCCCATGAGCTGGGCCTGGTCAGCAGTGGCATTGCTCAAGTCCGTCTTGAGGTGCTCCGCTGAGTCTCCGCGTACTGCGCAATCTCGCTGAGCTGCGTGCTTGGCGTGCCTCACGGCAGGGGCCCGTGGAGTTCGTGCCCACCATGGGTGGTCTTCATCACGGCCACGCCAGCTTGATTCGATCAGCACGGGTTGATGGCCCAGCGGCGGCGTCAGTGCTGGTCAGCGTGTACGTGAATCCGCTTCAGTTCGGAGAGGGAGAGGATTTCGAGCACTACCCCCGCACACTCGCGTCGGATTGTGATCTGGCCGAGAGCGCCGGGGCGGATGCAATCTGGTGTCCTGATGATGTTCAGATCTACCCCGAGGGCCTTGCCAATGGCTGGAGGCTGACGGCCCCATCAGCGCTGCAATCGAGGCTGTGCGGACCCTGGCGACCAGGCCACTTCGATGGCGTGGTCACCGTCGTCACCCGTTTGCTTGCCTTGGTGCGTCCTGATCAACTTTGGTTGGGAGAAAAAGACTGGCAACAGCTCACCATCTTGCGTCGGATGGTGGCTGACCTCGGTCTGCCAGTGCGGGTAAGGGGCTGCGCCACGGTGCGAGAGGTCGATGGTGTGGCAGCCAGTTCGCGCAATCAATATCTCGCTCCTGCTGAGCGCCTCAAGGCCTCCGAGCTGTCTGCAGTGCTCCGGGAGGCTTCGAACGACTTATGCGACGGCGATCAGAATCTGAATGCTGTGTTGTCGGAACGCAGGCGGCAACTTCATCAGGTCGGTTTCAAGGTGGAGTATGTAGAGGTCGTCCATCCAGCCACACTGCAGCCGTCGGCTTCCCCTCGATCGCTGCGTCTGCTCGCTGCTGCAGTCCAGTGCGGTTCAACCCGACTGATTGATCACGTCTTCGTTATGACCCGTTCTCCCATCGTTGCCATTGACGGTCCTGCCGGTGCTGGTAAGAGCACGGTTACCCGGGCATTCGCCGAACGATTGGGTCTGCTTTATCTCGATACCGGTGCGATGTATCGCGCGGTGACTTGGTGGGTTCAACAGCAGGGGTCTGATCCTGCTGATGAATCAGCCGTGAAGGTCCTTCTCGACGGTCTGGAGGTTGATCTCTCCCCTTTGAAGAATGGAGTGCAGACCGTTCGCGTCAATGGCAAGGATGTGACCGATGCCATCCGAGATCCCAAGGTCACCGGCTCGGTTTCGCTGGTGGCTGCCCATCCCTGCGTTCGGGAGCTTTTGACGCAACAGCAGCAGCGGCTCGGTGAACGAGGCGGGCTGGTGGCCGAAGGCCGCGACATCGGGACGGCTGTGTTCCCCGATGCCGAGTTGAAGGTGTTTCTCACGGCCACACCGGAGGAGAGAGCCCGGCGCCGTGCCAAGGATCTTGAGGCCCGCGGCCATGCCGTTCCCGATCTCGCTGAGTTGGAAGCGCAGATCGTCGAACGCGACAGGCTCGACAGCACCCGTGCGGTGGCACCACTGGTTCAAGCAGAAGATGCCACGGAAGTGATCACCGATGGCATGTCCATCGAAGCGGTGATCGATGCATTGGAAGATCTCTTCCGGTTCCAGGTCGCTGAAGAGGTCTGGCCAACGCCGGCACGGGATTGAGTTCAGGGTTGACGTTCACTGCCTGCGCTTGCTGGCAGCAGCTCGTCAAGCAGCGCTGTGCAGGCATCGTCAAGGAGGTCGAGCACATGCTCAAATCCCTCATCGCCTCCGTAATAGGGATCAGGCACCTCCGTTTCGTTGAAGTGCCTGGCGTAGCTGAGCATGGGGCGGATCTCAGCGGAGGCTTGAGCTCCGGCTTCCTTGGCCAGGCTCGTGACAGCTGCAAAGTTTGCATCGTCCATGGTGAGCACCAGGTCAAACTCAGCCAGATCGCTGAGCTCGATCTGGCGGGCGCGGCTGGGTAGGTCGATGCCGCGCCGCTGGGCTGCAGCCCGCATCCGTCGATCGGCTGGGTTACCCACGTGCCAGCTGCCGGTGCCGGCTGAGTCGACCACGAACCGGTCACTCAGGCCTCGCTCCTGCAAATGATGCAAAAACACTCCCTCGGCAGCGGGAGAACGGCAAATGTTGCCGAGACACACGAACAGCAGCTTCTGAGTCATCGCTTTGACACGCGGAGCAGAGCCAGATCAGCCCTCTGTCGCACCACCCTGACAGGCTCCTCGACCGATGCCAGTTGTTTCAGAACAGTCATCGCCTTGGTTTGAAGCAAGGGCGTGATGACGTTCGAGATCAGGCGTCGTTCCAGGCCATAGGCCGCGGCGTAACGGACGACCCATTCGTCATCTACACCGGCGTGCAGAAGGCCCTCACAGCAACGCACGAGTTGATCGTCTTGGTTCAGCAGGTCGAGGTCCAATTCGGCGAGGCCTCGTGTCGCAGACCGACGCACGCTGGGGGCAATGTCGGCTCGCAGGGCGTGATCGAGCAGGTCGAGACCACGTGGATCCCGCAGAGCGGCCAGCGCCTTCACTACCCATGCCCGAGCTCCGTAATTGCCTGTGTCCATGCTTGTGAGCAGGTCAGGAACGACTGCTCGGCCCAACGCAATCAGTCCTTGCGTTGCAATCGCTGCCACGGCCGGGTTGTTGTAACTCAGCACCTTGATCAGTGCCGGTGCCGCGTTGGCGTCGTTCAAGGCACAGATGCCCCGGGTTGCCTGAACAAGTTCGGGCGTTGATGTGGCCCGGTCGAGTTCCAGCACAGCAGTGGTTAAGTCAGTCATGACCGCTAGAGCAGGGCATCCATGGCATCCAGCACCGTGGTGGAATCACGGGTGGCATCACGGGATTCCGCCAGGCCACGCAAGGCCACCAGCTTCAGACTGGCTTCGACGCTGGCGTCTTGAATGGCTGTGAGTGCCCCTGTCCAGCCGGTGGCGCCCAGATCAAGCAGTGCTCCTCGCCGCACGAGTGGTTCCGGGTGTTGAAGCAGGCGGATCAGTTCCTCGCCGAAGTGCACCTCATGGGTCAATTGCAGCAGCGCACGGCAGGCCGCTGCCCGCACCAGTGGCCTGGGGTGGTGCTGGAAGGGGTGGAGGGTGGCGGTCACCTGAGCGGTGTTCAAGCCGATGTCGCCCAGAGCCTCCAGTAAGGCTTCACAGGGTTCGCGCAGACGAGGGCTTCCGTTCTGTTCGGCTCCTGCTTGTTCGATGCCACTGCTGAGGCGATGGCAGATGGGCTGGATGGCAGCTTCGGCTCGGATCGAGCCCAGGCTGCGGGCCGCTTCTTCCCGCACGGTGTAGTCGTCAGACTGCAAGAGCTGGATCAGTGCATGAGTGGCCGCGTCGTCTTGAAGCAATCCGAGGGCACGAATCGCATTCAAGGCGACACCACGTTGATCAGCATGCGTGTCGTTTTGGTTGAGATAGCCAAGACATCGAAGCAGCAGTGGGAGTGCATCTGGATGCCTTGACCGCATTTTTCCCAGCCACCAGGCTGCGTAATACTGCGCTGAATAATCCTGTTCCTGTCGCAGATTCTCGAGAATCCGTTGTTCGCTGAGAGGTTCCATTACGTCCAGTTGGCTGGAAGGTCGGTTGCCCAGCTCGCCGTTTTTTGGAACTTGAACTCACCGGCAATGGATCCCCAGCAGCGTTCGTTGGTTTTGGGATCATGGCCTCGATCCAGCGTCTGCAAGGAATCTCCTTCCAGTCGAAAGGTGCTCACCAAAATCGTGTCTTTGCCGTTGCGGTGCACGATGCAGCGGCAGTTGGGTTCCATGGATCCTTCATACACACCACGCTGTTCAATGACCTGGTAGTGGCATTGGTCAAGACAGATCAGGTCGCTGTCTTGGATTGCACTGCGACAGTCATCGTCAAAGATGGCTGTGCTGAAGCGTGACGGATCTCGGAACGTGTGGTTCCAGAGCTTGATCACGCCTCCCTGTTGCTCTTCAGCACGGATCACGCGCAGGCGGTAGGGATTCTTGGGATCAACGGCATAGGTCTGTTCCAGCAGGATTGAGCCTGCTGGAAGTTGCGCGATCGGCCGATAGCGGAGATGGATATGGGCGAACAGGGGGGGATTGTCGAAGGCCTGCTTTTGATTGCTGTATTCCCCGCAGAGCAGAGACAGAAAGCGCCCGACAGTGGACGTCATCAAGAGTTCTTCCCGCGTCAGATTCTGAACATTAAAAAAGCCCTCCGGAGGAGGGCTGGGACTCAAGCTCGCTGATCGATCAGATCAGGGCGTTGATGGCGTAATCGATGTAGCTGTTGGCTTCGGTTGCTGCGTCGCCACTCAGACCGTGGTTGGCCTTGATGTGCTTCAGAGCTTCCACGTACCAGGAAGGGGAGAGCTCGAAGGTGCGGTTGATCTCGTCGAGACCGGCGATCAGGTAGTCATCCATGGGGCCGGTGCCACCAGCCACCAGGCAGTAGGTGACCATGCGCAGGTAGTAGCCCACGTCACGGGAGCACTTGGCCTTGCCCTCAGTGGTGGTGGAGTAGTTGGACCCCTCCATCTGAGTGGTGTAGGGGAACTTGGTGTACACAGCCTGTGCAGCACCGTTTACCAGGGAATCAGCCTTGGCGGACAGAGCCTTGGCAGCTTCGAGGCTGGCCTTGGCGCGGTTGAAGCGGCCGGAAGCGGCCTGCACTTCGGTGTTGCTCAGGAAGCGACCCTGGGAGTCGGCAGCTGCGACGGCTTCGGTCAGGGGGGTTTTCATTGATCGTTAATGGTGAAGAGAACGACTGATCCGATGGCTCGATCAGGCGACAGCGGCTGCAGCGCGGTCGAAGTAGGTGCCGATTTCGCTGCTCAGGGAAGCGCAATCGCCGGAGGTCACGCCAGCTTTGTCATTCACGATGGCCAGGGCGGCATCCTTCATCAGGTTCACGCCAGCGGCAACAGAAGCGCCGGGGGTGCCAAGAGCCAGGTAGGTCTCACGCAGGCCGTTCAGGCAGCGGTCCTCGAGCACGGAAGCGTCGCCAGCGAAGCTTGCGTAGGTGACGTAGCGAAGGATGATCTCCATATCGCGCAGGCAGGCAGCCATGCGGCGGGAGGTGTAAGCGTTGCCGCCGGGGGCGATCAGCGCAGGCTGCTGAGCGAACAGCTGGCGAGCGGCTGCAGCGACGATGCTGGAGGCGTTGCTGGAAATGCGGTTGACAGCGTCAAGGCGCTTGTTGCTGTCGGAAACCATCGCAGCCAGGGCGTCGATTTCGCTGGCGCTGATGTACTGGCCCCGGGCGTCGGCCTGGGCGACAACCTTGGTGAAGGCGTCGAACATGGGTGAACTCCTTGAAACTGTGTCTGGAGAGTAAAAAATCTGCAGACCTGAATGGGGACGGCTGGGAAGCTGTGCCCATCCCGTCGCCAGCGATTCTGGCCAACTCCCCGGAAGCCCCCCGATCCCTGTTCATAATGTTTAATCCCACTGCCGTGGAACAGGTTTCGGGGGGTGAGGGGATCGACGATTAGTCCAGGTCAAACAGCACGTCGTGGATCAGGCGTTCGGTCCAGTCGCTGCCGTGAAAACGCCCGAGCATTCCCCGCGCTGGATCCTTCTCCGCCCTGTAAGCCGTGTAGCGCCGTTGGCCATCCAGCAGTTGTTGGGATCTTTCCTCTGCAACAGGCTCCGCTTCCCTCACCAGATCGAGATACAGCTCGAGGTACTCGATGTAGGCAGGGAATACAGCATCACGAATCAATGCGTCGCCTTCGTCGCCGAGAGGAAGACGCGTCCATAGAAAACAGGGTGAAAAGAAGGGTTCGGCTTCTTCCGGAATGGGGCCTCCGCCAGGCAGTTGTGCACGCCAGCGTTCAAAGATCGGTGTGAGACGCGCCCAGACGGCTTGGGTGTGGGCCGCGTCTGTTTTGAGTGCTGGTTGGAGATCCAGAGCGATCAGATGTCCGTTGGGGAGTGTGACTAGATCCGCGCCGAAGAAGGGCAAGTCGTAGCTCGTCCTGGGATTCATCACCAGATTGAGCACGGAAGCTGCGTTGCCGGCTTCCACGCAGGCGGCGCGCACTTGCCTGAGCTTGGTGGTGCTGCAACCCCAGGTCTGCGTGGTGGCTTCGAAGGGTCGGGATGCTGATCCGCCGCGATCGGTTTTATCGAGAAAAGTTGATTCGATCGGATAGGGCTCAGGTGCTTGAGCCTGGAGACGACTGATGGCTTCTTTCAGGAAAGAGGCCCAGCGCCAGCCGCTCAGTTGGATCGGGTCGATGCTCGAGGAACGTGCTGCGCTCATGTCAGGCTGCAGGGAAGAGGAAGTTGTGGAGGAATCGGTCGGACCAGTCTTTGCCGAAGTGACTGGTGAACAGCCCATGGGCAGGGTCCCGTTCAGCGCTATAGCGGTCGTAGGCAATTTGAAGCTCCGCAACCCGATCGGGGGAGAGTTGAGAAGGCTCAGATGCGGCCGAATCGTGCATCTCCCAGAAGCACTTCAAAAAAACCGAGAACGCTTGCGGAAGTGATTGTTGAGCCTGTTCCGCGCCGCCTCGGCAAAACAGGAGCCATGGGGAGAAGTACTGATTGGGATCAAACGAACGCATCGTTTCCTCTCCGCTCAGATCCGGATAGGTCTCGTTGAGTGCTTTCAGCCCCTGATAGTGCCGCTCCATGTAGGCGGAATCCTGAATCAAAGGTTGGAAGTCGAGGACGGCTACGAGCTTCTGTCTTGCCCCAAACCAAAGCAGATCGATCCCGAGAATGGGGTGATCGAGCGTGTGGTCTGGATACGCGACCGAATTCAGCACCTGAAGCGAATCGCCGGCATCCAAACGGGTCACACGCCAGCGGCGGAAGCCAGGAACTGACCAGAGCCAGCTGTTGATGGTGCTGTTGTTTTTCTGAGACCGCTGGGCCGCAAACGTGGGGTCCAGGTCCTGCTGTGTTCCACCCCTCTGCTGGATGTCGTGATGGAGGGACTCAAGGAAAGGGTCGAACATCGAATTTCAGGCCTCCCGGTCGGCAGTGCTCTTGGCCAACGACAAGATGTCATCCGTGCTGGTGCAGCGTCGCTCGGTGCAGTAAGTCGTCATGCTCACACCGTTGAGGTTCTGCACCGAGCTCACGCGCATCCGGAGCTGATCGGTCACAAACCAGCAGCGTTCAATGCCCACGCTCGTGTCGTAGCGGGTGGTGATCGTGAGCACACCGTCTTCGTCGAAGCGGTAGTGGCTCAGCACCGCTTGTTTCTCGACGTATCCCTTGTCGCGCAGGAGAAAGCCGCGGCTTGGATCGCTGGCATCAGCAACATTCACCAATGCAGCCGCCCGGTCGTCGCTGCGGTCTCCTTTCTTGAGGTTGCTCTCCCACCAGAAGCGAGCTCCACCAGCAGCCTCTTTTGTCTCCACCCCGAGCGCTGAGCAGATGGTGGCAACGCAGGGGTCGTCGGCACCAAAGGGAGCCACGATCAGATTGGAATCCCCAGCCTCGTCGTCCTGATGATCCAGGTGATGCACTACCCGACGGATCATCCAGTTGCCAGCACTGGCCTCAAGGAAGTCGCTCATGGAGCGTGGGCGGATGCAGAGGGAGCCAGTCATCAGGCGCTGTGTTGGCGGATCTGTTCTTCCAGCTGTTCCACCACAACAGTCAGGCGCTGCAGTTCGGGATGTTCCGCAATCGTCGCGTCGATGCGTTTCTGGGGCAGCTTGAGCTTCTGGCCCATGGCGATCACGTCATCGCGGAGGCGGTCTCGATAAGCAGAAAGCTCTTTCAGTGTGTCCTGCAGTTCTGTAATGGACGGCTCGGTCATGGGTCGGGCTGGAATGGGCGGAGCGTAATCCTCAAAACGATCTTCATTAAAAGGTGAAGCAAAACGGAAGATGCCCGTTTTGATCGGGGGCTGCGAGTCCTTGTTGAGGCTGCTGGGACGCCCAAACCGTCTGGTGATTCAGACTTCTCAGTGTCATGGTGCTCTGGATGACGAACCTTTGCGTAACAGCGACCACTTCGGCGAATCAACCGGTCGAAGCCCCTAGTTTCATGTGGCGCTTAGGGCATCGCTCCAAGCACCCAGTCACCAGCTATTGAGCCTGAGGGTTTGATTGCAGTCCATCGGTTTCGTTGAAACTCCTTGGCACGCGGTGGCTTTCTTCCCTCAATGTCCTGCTTTCCAATGCTCGACGCATTTTCTCGTTCCGTCGTCAGTGCTGACGCCAAGACCGCAGCAGTCGGCGCCGGCGACATCGCCGCTCTCCGCAGCTACGTGTCCGAAGGCAACAAGCGCCTGGATGCTGTGAATGCCATCACCTCCAATGCCTCCTGCATCGTGTCCGATGCTGTGACCGGCATGATCTGCGAGAACACCGGCCTGATCCAGGCTGGCGGCAACTGCTACCCCAACCGCCGCATGGCTGCCTGCCTGCGTGACGGCGAAATCGTTCTCCGCTACATCTCCTACGCCCTGCTGGCTGGCGACGCTTCCGTGCTGGACGACCGCTGCCTGAATGGCCTGAAGGAGACCTACATCGCTCTGGGCGTTCCCACCCAGTCTGCTGCTCGCGCTGTCGCCATCATGAAGGCCTCCGCCACAGCTCACATCGGTGAAACCAACACCGAAGCCAACGGTGGCAGCAAGTTCCGCAAGATGGAAACCACTAAGGGTGACTGCTCCGCCCTCGTTGCTGAAGCAGCTTCTTACTTCGATCGTGTGATCAGCGCCGTCAGCTGAGTCATTCGGGTTTTCCCTTTCTTTCAAAACAAACTTCCATCACAGGATCTCCACGATGAAATCCGTCGTCACCACTGTCGTGACCGCCGCTGACGCAGCCGGTCGCTTCCCTTCTCAGAACGACCTCGAAGCCGTTCAGGGCAACATTCAGCGTGCAGCTGCTCGCCTGGAAGCCGCTGAAAAGCTGGCTGCTGGTCTTGACGCTGTCACCAAAGAAGCCGGCGACGCCTGCTTCAACAAGTATCCCTACCTCAAGCAGCCCGGTGAGGCTGGTGAGAACCAGACCAAGGTGGACAAGTGCTACCGCGATCTGGGTCACTACCTGCGCCTGATCAACTACTGCCTGGTTGTCGGCGGCACCGGCCCTCTGGACGAGTGGGGCATCGCCGGCGCCCGTGAGGTGTACCGCACCCTGGGTCTGCCCACCGGCCCCTATGTGGAAGCACTCACCTTCACCCGCGATCGCGCTTGCGCCCCTCGCGACATGAGCCCCCAGGCTCTGAACGAGTTCAAGTCCTACCTCGACTACGTGATCAACGCTCTTTCCTGAGTCCTCGATTACGTTCACTCGATTGTCAAGAAAGGAGGCCGCAAGGCCTCTTTTTTTGTCTGATTTTTAGTGCCCTTATAGTTCATTGTCTCCCTTAGATTGGAGTGCAAATTCGGAACTCATTGAAGGGTTCAAATTCTTTTCTGATACGACCATGCCTGCAGTGAATGATGAGCGTCCCGATCTCGACGCTTTGTTTGCCGATCTGGCTCATCCCAATCCCCATCTGCAGACCCAGGCCTATCTCGCGATGGTCGACCACTGGCCCGAGGAGTCGATGCCGCGACTGATTGATCTTCTGGATCAGCCGGATGTGTCGCTTAGGCGTGCGGCTGTTCGTGGTCTTGGCGCTTTCGGTCGCACGGCCTTGCAGCCTTTGGCTGCTTTGTTTCAGCAGAGTGACGATGGAACCGTCCGTGCCAGTTGCGTGAAGGCGTACGCGCAGATTGCTTCCAATTATCCCGGTGAGCCTTTTTCCAGCGAAGCGATGGCAGTGTTGGATCAGGCCCTGTCGGATGCGTCTCCCGTCGTTTCCCAGTCAGCGGTGATGGCTCTGGGCCAAGTCGGCATCCAGGCGTTGCCAACACTGATCCGGGTCTGCAAAGGCGACAACATTGCCCATGTGCAGTCGGCTGCGATGGCCCTTGCCGAGATCCCCGATCCCAGGGCTGAGGCCTGTCTTCGCGAGGTGCTCAGCGATCCCGACACGGACCCTCTTTGTCGTCAGATGGTTGAAGCGTCCTTGGGGCGCCTGGAGAGTGCGCGCTAATCAACATAAAAAAACGGGGTCGGGCCCCTCAGCCCTTCCCCGCATCTGCGCATGCAGTGCTCGACGCGAACACTACCCATGAAACATAAGTTAAAGACCTCCGACTCTGACGATCAGCGCTCCTGACCAAGCTGGTTGATGGCTAGCCGGAAGATGGGAATGAGGCTGGCGTCCTGCTCGCTGCTCATGCACGACTCGAGCTCAGGAATGGCTGATGGATCGTCGAGCTTCATCAATGCGAGCGCTGCATTTTTGCGGACCAATGGCGATGAATCTTGAAGGTTTGGGATCAGCAGAGGCATAGCCCAACCGCTGTCGTTGAGTTTGCCCATCAGGGTTGTGGCTTCAGAACGCACCTCTTCATCGGGATCCTTCAAGGCACCTAGCAGCAACTGCCTGGCCTCCTCGTCCCCCTGGTTTTGGATTTGATCGCCAAGGGCTGCGATCGCTGCCGTTCGAATCAACGCATTCTCCGATTTCGCTGCATCGCGAAGTGCCTGGGGGGCACGAGCTCCGACAAACGCCAGTCCCCAACTGGCCAATCCCGTTTGCATGGGTGTGTTGTTGGGGTCAACGATGATGTTCAGCAGACCGTCCACGGCATCGGCACCGATCACGGCCATCGCACCAACGGCTGATCCCTGAACCACGGGGTCGTCGTCATTGAGCAGGGCTTTCAGCAGGTGTGGTAGCGCTTGCTTATCGGAAATCAGGGTGAGGGTCTTGGCCGCGGCACGACGCACGGTGACGTTGTCGTGATCACACATGGCCTGACACAAGGCAGGTACCGCAGCACTGCCCACCGTGCCGAGGCTTTCTGCAAAGGTGAGCCGGAGCAGTCCTCGCTTGTCGCCGAGTCCGGCCACCATCCGCTCGATCGCCTGGGTGTCTCCCGCCAGACGTTGACCTTGACGCAACTGCTGCTTGAGCTCCTCGGCAAGTTGCGCAGCTTCGTCTTCACTCAGCGTGACGGGTTCAGCACTGGTCAGCGATGAGGGTGCGTTGGTCAAGAGTTGAGCTGAAGCGGTGATTCAGTATCCGATGCTGTGGCGGCTAAGGTCACACCAATGTTCTGAATCGTTGTGACCACCTTCGTTCTTTCCCACAATCTGCAGGTGAACGATTCGGCTGTTCCTGCCTTGGTTTTTGATGCTTTGGCTGCTGGTTTGCAACAGCATTGCCCTTCTGTCACCGCGGCTGAAGCGCTCAGTCACCCACATTGGAAAGTGAAACTTGAGTCGACGGCTTCTCCTGAGGCTCTGGCGCGTGAGCTCGTCCAGGGCTGGCGTCGGGTGCGTATGGACCTGAGTCACGGCCAGGCTCATGCCGTCATGGCTCTCGGAGGTCGCAAAGATTCGGAAGGGAACCCTGGAGCGCCCCTGCAACAGGGTGGTTGGGGCGTTGATGTGGTGGAAACAGTGGACCCGAAGGGTTTTCTGGCTGCGATCAACTGGACCGGCCTAACGGCCGGTCGCCCTGCGGATGGGGTCTTTGAAGTGGTTGACCCCGCGGCCTGAGTTCAACCGCGGCGGCGTTTGGAATTCCGGCGCCCTGCTTTCTTGGACGTCGACGCTGCTGTGGCGGTCTTGGGAGCCACTGACTTGACGACGGGGTCTGGGCTTGGTGCCTGATCCTGATGTGCAACGTCGGATCCCACTCCGTGAATGCTCAATCCACGGCTGTGCATCGATTGAACACTGCGGCTCAGATGTTGAAAGGGAATTTTCAGGCTCCGTGCGGTCCATGGGCGGGAGCCCGGCACGATGCCTGCATGCACGGTGATGGACTGTTCAAGCGTTGGGCCCATGGCTATTGCGCAATCGATTCCTTGGAAGATTGACGCAGAACCCCTGTTGCGCCAAATCTTCTCAATCTTCCGTATCAGCAGGTGATTTCGCTTCGCCAGGGCAGGAGCTCCTGCAGAATTAACACCATCAAAGACCGCTCAGATGGCCGGAGCACTCGACAATATTCATCCTGGTCTGTCGCAACAGGAAGCCATCCGCTTGTTGATGGCTCCTTTGGAGACTCTGGAGTCGCAAAGCGACCCCTATATGGCAGCCGCACATCTCATCAATTTTCCTGGTGAAGCAACAGAACAAGCGCTGCTTCGGTTAGTCGCTGATGCCGAACAAGCGCAACCTCGCCGTTTGGCGCGTCGCAAAGCTGTTGAAGTTTTGGCGCGGCTGGGTTGCCGTGATGCCATCCCTGCGATCGGACGTTGTTTGCAAAGTGATGACCCCTATCTGGTTGAAAATGCTGCCTTCGCGCTCAAGGAGTTGCGCTGCCAAGACGCGGAGATCCATGCAACATTGGTCTTCTTAGTGGATCAACCGTCTCAGAATCAGCGGGTGTTGATTCAGAGCCTGGCCGCTCTTGGAGTGGATCAAGCCCTCCCATCCATTCAGAAACTTCAGGAGGCTGATTCGCCAGGTGTGCGTGGTGCGGCCATCAGTGCCATGGCTCAACTGGGCGGTAGCCGGGAGTCATTGCAACAACTGGAGGACTCCATGGTGTTGCCGAACCAGATGGATCGGCAATCTGCCATCCAGGATGCCATTGATGCAGATGCAGTGGAATTGCTTCCGCAGATTCTGCAAGCCCCGGTGTCGCCAGTCTTTCGGATGCGAGCCGTTAAGGCGCTCTGGCCTCAGGATGTTGCTCAACTGGACAATTTGAATTTGCTATCTGTTCTTGATGCACTTGCACATGATCATCCTGAGTCTCTCCAGTTGGTGCATGCTTACGATCAAGCTCCGACCGACGAATTCTTGATCCAGGAGTTTTTCGGCACTGATTTCAGTCGTTGTTATTTAGCTTTGCAGACACTCCGGGATCGATCTGCCGAGGATCTTTGGCCTCTTCTGCATCGGCGTTGGAATGAAGAAGCGCACAATGATTACGGTGCCCATTACTTTTTCATTCGGCTATTCGCTTCGTTGGCTGATGCCTGGTCTCAAGATGCACGAGCCATCATCCAGAACATCCTTGAAGACGCGATCAAAACTCCAAGGCCGCAATTTATGAAATCCAAACCTGCTGCAGTGTTGGCATTGTCGCGGCTTGGCCTCATACATTCTGAAGCACACTTCGAATCTCTACTGGATCCATCGCTCACTCCCTTCTGGGAATGTCGCTATGCAGCCGTGATGGTGGCACCTAAAACGTGTCTGCAGGGTTCGCTCAGCGACCCATCGTCCTTTGTGGCGGCCCGTGCCAGTGAAGCTGTAAAGGCGTTGTGAGGCGAAGCGGTGTTCAACCGTTTGATTGATCCAAAAAAAAGGGCGGTGAAACCGCCCTTGGATCTGATGAATCGGATCGATTCGCTCGGCTGACAATCAGGCGAGGGAGTTGATCACGTAGTCCAGAGCAGCGTTGTACTCGGTCAGAGCCTGGGGGCTCAGGTCGCGGGGGGCGCAACCGTCGTTACGCATCTGGGTGAAACCAGCAACGTAGGTGCCGGGGTCGATGCTGAGGGCCTTGTAGACCTCACGCTGACCGTTGATGGCCAGTTCGTCCAGAGGGCCGGTGCCGCCGACAACCAGGGAGTAGTTGATCAGACGCAGGTAGTGCACGAAGTCGCGCTTGCACTTTTCCTTGCCTTCGGTGGCGCACTGGCGGGGCTGACGGCCGGTGGCACCGTTGGGGTACTGGGTGTAAACAGCGTCGACAGCGCGCTGGGCGATGGCGTCGTAGTTCTGAGCGATCTTTTCAGCAGCCTCGAGACGGGCAGCTGCACGCTGGAGGGAACCCTGCACAGACTCCAGGTCGGAGCTGGTGGGGAAACGGGAACCGCTGTCAGCGGAGCCGATGACGGTGGTGAGAACGGACTTCATTGATTTAGAAGAAGGGTGTGCTTGAAAATCTCAGGCGGTTCAGCTGATGGCGCTGATCACCATGTCGAAGTAGGAAGCAGCCTCAGCGGAGAGTGCGTTGCAATCGCCCTCGGTCACGGGCATTTTGCGCTTCTCACCAGTGGTGTTGTTGGTGTTGGTGATGTGGGCGCAGGCAGAAGCCTTCATGATGGCCACAGCACGAGCAGCGGAGCCGGAGGGCACACCCAGAGCTGCATAGGTCTCGCGAAGACCATTCAGGCAGCGGTCCTGAAGCACGGAAGCGTCGCCGGCCAGCAGGGCGTAGGAGACATAGCGCATGATGATCTCAGCATCACGCAGGCAAGCAGCCATCTTGCGGTTGGTGTACACACCACCGTTGGGGGCAGTCAGGCCGGTGTTTTCGCAGCAGATGCCTGCAACGGAGTCGGACACCACGCAGGAAGCGTTGGCAGTGATGGCGTTCACGGCGTCAAGGCGCTTGTTGCCCTCGGCGATGAATGCCTTGAGGTCGTTCAGCTGAGCGCCGCCGATGAAGCTGCCGCTGGAATCAGCGGAGACAGCCTGCCTAGAGAATGCGTCGAGCATAGTCAATGCTGTTGGGAGGGGAGGAGATGCGATGCATCACGCTGTGAACGTACGCCCGTTGAACGGTGGTGAGGGCTTTCCTGTTGAGCTTCTCAATAGAAGTTTGCAAGTGATAAAACCAAAGAGAATGTGAAGAGCGTCTCTTGGGTGTTCAATTCATCTTCTTCAGCACTTGTGCGCAGCTCCAGCGCAAGGGGAGCCAGCCATGGCTGCAGCTCAGTTCGTTGATGAGATCGCGTTGATCGCTGAGTGAAAGGTGCAGGCAGCTCCAGGCTGCAGCAATCCTCGACTTTGCGTATTGAGGTCCTGTTTCTGCCAGGGCATCCCGCACCAGGTCAGCGCGTTGCGTTAGGCCAAGCAGTCCGGTGCAGTTGGCGAGCAGGTAATGCACCCCGTAATCGCTGCCCAAGCTGGTGCGCAAGTCGTCGATCAGGTTGAGCTGCTGCTCGGGAGCCAGGGTCATCAAGGCGCGAGCGGCTGAGTACTGACGTGCTTCGTCACGGTGTTGCAGGTCAGCGCGAATGGCTTCGGGGGTGCTGGCCGTGTCTGCGATGCCATCCAGATGCAGTTGGCGTGGGTCATCCATCAGCAGCTGTTCCAGCAGCGCGGTGCTGTGCGAAAGGATGTCGCCGGACGGGTCGCTGCTGATTTGGAAGGCACTTTTGGCGCGCAGTGGCATCGATACAGGACATCGGATCAAGGCTGGCAGTGCCTCGATTTCACGAGCGTCCCCCAGGTCAATCACAGCGGCGCGGCGCCGGCCTGGATTCTCATCAGTGAGTTGGCCGAGCAACGCGTCGAGACCATCAAGTTTGTGCAGCACACGAATGCTGTAGGCGCGTGCGGCTCCGGCCACCAGGGGATTGCTGTCGTGCTGGCAGCGGGTGATGGCATCGCCGCGATCGACCAGTTGCAGGCGCGTGAAGGTCTGGATCACGGCCCGGCGCTGGTTGTCGGGTCCGTTGAGGGCCCCGAGCAAGGCGCTTTGCTGTTGCTCATCGAGCGGGGCATTGATGCGTGTGATGGCATCGGCGGCGTTCACCACAGTGGGCTCATCGCTGTCGTCCAACGCATGGACCAGGGCTGGAATCGCTGTGGCGTCTTTGCGACGGCCAAGGGCTTCAAGCGCTTTTCTGCGCGTGATGCGTTCAAACAAGTTGGCGTTGGTTGACCAGGCAACGTTGATCAGCGTTTGCAGCGATTCTTTTGAGCTACAGGCTCCTAGGCGAGAAGCTGCCAGATATTTGAGGCCTGGATTGTCAAGTTCTGAGGGGTCTTGTTGAATCAAATCAAGAGCTGACTCTTCACTCATCCCGGCGAAAAGAGTGTCGAAGCGTTCGCTCATGATTGGGGAAAACTGTGTCTATAGCGTCGAAAGGCTGAGTTGGCCTATAGTCGCCGCGCGCTCACTTTACGGCAGATGGCTGTTTCAGAGCTGGCAATGGTTGAGCTTCAACGTTTTGTTGAAGATTTAGGTGCTGAATCTTCCCTGAAGTCTGTGTCTACTCAGCAAGACCTGGATGCATTGCTTCAGAAAATAAAGAGTCCTTTGGCGTCGGCTGTGATTCCTATGGAGCAGGCCACAAGGCCTCCGAAGATTTTGGTGGACTCGGGGACCACTGAAATTGGTCTGCCGTGGCGCATTCTGCAGTGCCCGGGAGGGCCGCTTGTGCTTCAGATGATCTGTGACGAGATCAACTTTGCTCTTTGGATTCAGGAGTGCTGATTGTGAGCTCAACTAGCCTTGAAACATTCATCCAGCGGGTGGTTGATGATCATGCCTTGGCCACAGGCATTAAGCCACTCCAGACGCATTACGACATCGTCGATTATGCGGCAAAGTCTGGCTATGAATTTGGCTTTACTGACTGGGCTCGGCATCTGGCGCTCGATGCGTTGAAGGCGTCCGATGATGATCTTGATCAGATGTTGCGTGCTGATCCGGTTCATTGGAGCTGGGCTTTCCGGCAGTTATCCACTTGGCGGAATCTCTTGATGGATGGTGCCGCTTCAGATGGGCTTCGCCCTGGTTTGTCGCCTGCAAGTCCTGCGGCTGTTGTTCAGCCTGAGTCTGAATCTGAGCAGGATGCTGTGCTGGAAGCATTCATTGCTGTCGTCAAGCAGCAATCTGACTTGAAAGATCGAGTGAAATCTGCTCGCAACCAAGATGAGGTGATTGAATTGGCTCAATCCATGGGCTATTCAATTGACTCGTTGACACTTTTGCGTCGTTGGAGTCAGGTGTCTGATTTCAGCAAGCCGACCTGGTTTGGTTGGTTCGATGATTGAATCATTCAGCTAATTTCGGCGTAGCGAGTTCGGGTGGAGCCGCGTTTGGCCCAGTAGGTCACTAAGTCTTCACCCCCCGGTCGAGGTACAGCAGCCGTTGCTCTCAGGATTTTGAAGGTGCGTCGTGGTCCCATCGGCCAATTTCCCGCAGCCGAAACGGTTCGAATGTGTCCGCCGAGGTTTTCGATGCACTGTTCAAATTTGTCCAGGTGGCTCTGATCGACGGTTTCGAAGACAAAGTCCGTGCCGACACAGATCAAATGCTGTGATCGGATCCAGGTTTTGAGTTGTTTTTCGGCGTTCACGCTGGACATCGGATCAGCGTCCGATCCTGGAAACACTATCAGCCAAGCCAGTCAAGTGTGAGTTCGTTTCCGAGATGAGCCATTCTCTGGAATCGGAGTGCACCATGCTCGGATCCCCAACATTGTGCATCTGATTCAGGGTCAAAACCACGGTCCCGGCTGATCCAGGTCGTCGCATTGACATCGACTTCGCTGACGAGATAGGTCAACTTGCCGTCGCGGGGAACCATGCAGTTCTTCCCTGGCTCCACTTCTCCTTGGTATCGGCCGGGTTCGATTTCTCTGAAATGCATGGCGCAGCCACAACGGGGTTTCAGAGACTCAACATTCAAGCTGTTGAGCAGCTCAGGCCGAGATCCAGCTCCAGCTAGTCGGATGGGGTCGCTGAAACCGAAGTTTTCGACGACAAAACAATCATCACTGCTAGTGAGCTTATGGATGCCTTGTCGGTAGGGCCGCCATGGATCGTGGTTGTAGCTCTGTTCTGAATAGAAACCTGGAGCGTTGAGTAGGCTGAAGGGGAGAGGCCTGAAAAAAATATTGATGTGGGCAAAGTCTTTTGGGTTGTTTCGCGCTTGCTCATAATTGCTGTAATGGCCAGCAAGCGTTTTGGCGAACGCAAGAAGAGCGTTTTGATCGATCTGACTCAACATCATCTTGGAATTAGTGGGTCAGTCGTCGAACTTCTGACGCGAATGATGTTTGCAGCACGCCAGAACCTGCTGATGTTCGCAGCACTGATGAACGGCAGCGCACATGCTCTGAGACGAACCAAATGCGTTCTTCCGCGATCGACTGCTCGTATTGCGTTGTCAGAAGAAAGGTGCCGTCTTCAAGAAAGCTGTATTTCGAAATGGCAGGCTCGGATTCGGCATACCCGACACTGCGAATTAATTGTCCTGAGGTTTCATTGTCGGGAATGGGAACCAGCAAGCAGCTTCCTGAAGAAACTGCGCTGGGGTCGTCGGGTTCCCAGTCGCTTTCCGCAGCCCATTCCATCCGAAACGCAGATTGAAAGCTTGCGTTGTTATCCAATGATGAGGATGCGATCAGTTCTTTGATATCACTTTGATCGCTTTGATCGGTGCTCTTGATTTCAATCTCGCTGAGGACGTCCTCGAATTGCTGAAAGGCGAGTGAATGTCCAGAGCGCATCGAGCGCCATTTTCCCACACTTTGTGAGACGAATGATTCGATCCTCATTCAGGCTGTCAACCCTGCTGCTTGCTGTTTGCTGAAGGGGCCGAGCTGCGATTGTTTTGCACCATGTTCACCATGGAGTCAATCATCAGCGACATTGCCATGGGAACTCCTGCGACGGAATCCTGAAAGCCCTGGGTTTGACCTGAAAGCTTGCTTGAGGTGTTGCGGACGATCGGCATCTGTTTTTTGCAAAGGGCAATTCCAGATCGCCTGGTGGGTCGTCTGGAAATTGGTCCTGGTGTCGGCCAGGACCAATCATGCTTGAAAAAGCAGGCTGGATCGGGAAATCCAGCTCAAGCTTTAAGCGTTCGCAATAGAAAGAATGCGTCCGCCTTGAGCCTGAATGCTCTGGATGGTTTTGGACAGTGAGCCGTAGCTCACAACCGAGCGCTGCGAGGAGCGACGCACGGCACCCAGCTGAACGCGGGATGTCCAGAGGATGGTGAAGGAATTGCCACCGCCAACAACCTTGCGCGTACCGGCAGCGGTGGGATTGGTGTTGGAAGCCACGCTGGTTTGCAGCACGGAGTCGCCAGAGCGATCGAAGCCTGCAAATCCAGTGTCCAGCGCTTTGGTGCGTTGGTAGGTGACGTTGCTTTGGCCCACCTGGCTGAGGGAGGTGCGTGCGTAAGGAATGCTGTCGGTGCCGAAGTTGTTCAGGTACTCGTCGCTGTAGGTGTAGCTGGCGATTTCTGCTTCAAAACCTTCTTCAGCCAGCAGCTTCACGTGAGCGCTGATTTCCGCCTGATCGCGGGGAGGACGGCCCAGCAGGTGCTTGAAGTTCAACTCAACAAACCGGTAGGGGCTGTTGGTCTCGAGATAGAGACGGCGATAGGTCTCGGACTGCGCCAGTGCGGTCACAAGACCCTGCACGGTCAGATCACCATTGATGAACAGAGCCTCAATCGATGGGCACTGGTCCAGCTCCATCAGATGGCGATTGCCAAACACCTGGCGATAGGCAGCGCGGATGATGTCGCCTGCGTGCTCACGATCAAGATTGGCCGTGCTGGCGAGCGTGGCTGTTGCAGTCATGGGTTGAGGGGAAGGGTGCGTCGATGTGCGGGCCTGGATCGCAGATCAGGTCTGGAAGAGACCCGCTGGGGGGAGGGGAGGTGGACGGTGCGTGATGCAGGGATTACATCACTTCGCTGATGGAGACAATCCGTCCGCCACGGGCGTGGATGTACTTCATCTGGCTGGTCATGTCCTTGCCATTCACCAGGTAGCTGGCGTTCGGTGTGCGCTGGCGACCGCCGCGAGGCTGGGCCTGCACCACGATGCGGAAGCGCTTGGTTGTTGCCGAGGGGGAACCGGCAACGGCACCGTTGCGGTTGGCGCGGACGGTGGTGCTGCGCCAGCCGCTGGGCACGCTGTTGGTGGCGACGGAGGTGACCAGTGACGAGCTGTTGGTGACCGCGTCGCTGGCGGCATAGCCTTCGGCCAGCGACAGATGGCGGTTGAAGGCGACCTGAGAACGACCCTGTTCGCTGAGGATGCGCATGTAGGGCACCGTGTCTTCACCGAAGGTGGACTGATACTCGGTGCTGTCGAGATAGCTGTTGATTTCGGCTTCGTAGCCGTCGTTCGCCAGGATCTGGATGTGCTCGCTTAGCTCGGCCTGCGAACCGGGTGCGCGACCCAGAAGGTGTTTGAAATTGAGCTCGACGAAACGGTAAGGCGCGTTGCATTCGAAGAAGCGACGGCTGTACTCGGGTGAGAGCGCAATGGCACGGACCAGTTCCCTGGTGCTGAGATAGCCCTCGGCGAACTTGCTTTCAGCGCTCATGGCACGCTCCGACTCCATCAGGTGGGGGTTGCCCATGACCTGTCGGTAGGTTGCACGGATCAGACCGTTGATCTGATCAGCGGTATCGGCAGGGCAGCGCTGGAAGACTTCCTGTTCGCGTTGGCCGAGACCGAAGCCAACGTAGGCATCGTTGCGAATCGGGGTGGAATCGCCACCATCGCTGCTGGTGCGCTTTTTGGGCGCAAAGCGGACGCCGCCGGAAGGGCTCGCGCCTCCGCTGGCACCACGGGCACCGGAAGGAAGGGCGATGTAGGCGCTCGTGCCGCGAGCCAGCACATTGCTCAGCTGGCTGCTGGATCCAACGGCACTGTCACTGATGGCGAAGCCTCGCTCGAGCGCCGCCATGTTGGCGAAGCTGTTGTTGGGAATTCCGGCTGCCGAGGTGAAGGAGCGGGTGTAGGGAACAACGTCATCACCGAAGACCTCGGCGTACTCAGCGCCGTCAACAATGAAATCGACGACGGCGTCGTGTCCGCGGTCAGCGAGCAGTGCGATGTGCGCTGACATCTCAGCCTGATTGATCGGTGGCCGTCCCAGCAGGTGCTTGAGGTTCAGCTCGATTCCCCGCTGCGGAGCGACGCCTTCAAAGAAGCGAGAGCGATAGAAGCTGGACTTGGCCAGGCCGCGCACGAAGTCACGCACGTTCAGTTCGCCGTTGCAGAACTGGGCTTCGAGCTCAGCCGAGCGCTCGTTGTCCATCACATGGGCGTTGCCGTACACCTGGCGGTAGGCCGCGCTGATGGCCGTGGCCAGCGCCGCTGCGTCATCGGGTGCATAGCGCTGAGCGGTGACGCCGTGGGGGCAATCCTCGTGATTGCGGGGCCCGATGGCGATCTTCATCGTGCTGCAGGACTGACGTAGAAATTCGCCATTGCTGAGCGCAGGCTTGGCCGCAGCGTTGCGGTTCCTGCTGAAGGAGACCGGTCCGTCGTTCAGGGATTCAGCGCCAAAACCTTTGGAGGCAGACATGGTGAGTGATTCGCGAGGAGAGGTGGGAGTGAGTGTCCTGGTTGGCTGAGAAGCGAGGTGTGGATGTCATGCGCAACATCCGATGCTCGCTTCAATCAGTGTTCAGCCTGTTGAAGGGACAGGCGTCAGCGCTCAATTCGCTGGTGTGATGCTGGCGATCTTGCCGCCCTCGGCGTGGATGCGCTTGAACTGCTCAGAAAGCTTGTCGAAGGGCACGTAGTACACCCGGTTCGAGCGGGTGTAACGCGAGATGCGACGCACGTTGTTGGCCTTGTAACCCGTGACTTCGATCCGGTAGGTCTTGCCCTGATCGCCTGCGCCAGCGCCGTTGCGGTTGGCAGCATCCTGGAGGTTGGTGGAAGGACGGAAGCTCCAGCCCTGCGCTTCTAGAGAGGAGGGCGGTACCACCGGCATCGGACGGTTCTGATAGGCATTGCCGCCGAGCTTGCTGCTGATGCCCGAAAGATCACCCTTCAAGCTGCTGCTGCTGTTGCCGCGCAGAAGCTGGAAGCTCCAGGTGAATTCCTGCAGGGTGGTGCAGGATTCCGTTTTCCAGCCGCGCTGGAAGGGCACCGTCCACTCGCCGAAGGTGTCCTGATAGTCAGCGCAGTCGAGAAAGCTATCGATGTCGGCCTCGTAGCCATGGCTGTCAAGACGCTCGGCGTGGGCGCGCATTTCGTTGAAGTCAACGGGTGCGCGTCCTAGGAGGTGCCTGAAGGCCAGCTCGATGTAGCGGTAGCGGGAGCAGGAGTCAAAGAAGCGATCGCGGTAAAGCTCGCTCTTGGCGATGCGACGCACCAGCTCACGAACACTGATTTCACCGAGTTTGAACTGGGATTCCGCGACGAGCTGGCGCTCGCTCTCCATCACGTAGGCGTTGCCGAGGACCTGCTTGTAAACAGCACGGATGATCTGTTCTTTCCTGGCGTCGTCATCGCCCGGAATCAGCTCGAGAGGAGCTTCGCTTTCCTGGGAGAAACGCTCAACCCCGAGCAGGGAGGCAGGACCGAAGGGCATGGAAAACGCCGTCTGTTACGGCAGCCATCGTCAGATGTCTGCGGTAGCGATGGCAGCTTTCTTTATAAACCTCAATCAATTGTGTGGGAATGTTGCGTGACGTGTCACTTTTTCAGCCCCTCTTGGGCCAGCTTTGATTTTCGAAGGTGACTTTCAAGTTGGTCGCTGCCTTTTCAGCGCAGATCTTCTAAGGATGCGCGCGTGTTCTGTCGGGTCATCGGGTTCCAGCAATCCAATTCTGTGTAGGGGTGGCTCTGAAGCACTCCCACCTGATCTTTCAGGCCTGTGGTGAGTGAGAAGTCGGCCCCTGCGATCGATTCAATGCCTTCAAGGCCAGCTTCGGTGAGATCGGCTCCACGAAAATCGGCAAAATCAAGCTGGCATCCGCTGAAGCGTGCCCCCCGACAGCGTGCGCCTTGGAGAACGGCATGGCGTAGATCGGCGCCCACCAGTCTCACCTCATCCAACAGGCAGCCGCTCAGGTCCGCTCCGCTGAGATAGGTCCCCATCAGATTGGCGCCGCGTAGGTCCATGCCGCGCAGGTCGGCCCCATTGAGAAAGGCGCCATTGAGCCGAGCGCCAGGGCCGACCGCCCCAGAGCTACGTGCGTCAAATCCCTCAGGAAACTTCGTGCTGTCGTCGTAGCGAGCCAGGCGCAGGTCAGCGCCGTCCAGTCGGCAGCTGCTCAGGTCGGTGCCGCGCAGGTCGACCCTGCAGAGCAAGGCGTCACGAAGGTCCTGGTTGTCCAGTCGAAGTCCGCGCCAGTCCGCACCACGGGCATCCTTCGAGGCACCTTGAAGATCTTCAGGGCGCTTCAGTTCGGACGGTGTCCAGTCGGTCAGTTGCAGCGATGCGGTCAAGTGAATCAACGGGTGCTGTACATCGAGCCTGCCACGATCAAGACGACCCTGAGCAATTCGATGCCGCCCACGACGGCCAGGCCGAGCCAAAGCTTCTTGGCCCATGCAGGTGGCTCTTTTATCCAGACCGGAAGCTCGCTGAGTGCGTCCTTCGTCTGCAGCTTCTGCTCCCACAGCATGTCTCGGTGATCGCTGCCGTAGCGGGGGAAGCGCTGGTAGATCGGCTTTTCGCCAGTCGGCGCACCAGGGATCACCCGTGATCGCTGGCACGGCACGTCGTCATAGCCGAAGGCATCGAGATATTCCGCGCTGTCGAGCACGGCATCGACGAAACCACTGAACCCCTTATCGGCAATCACGATCGACCAGCTGATCCGCTCGCTCTGGCCATGAACAGGACGACCCAGCACCCGTCCCACCACCTGGTCAACCAGGCGGTAGTTAGTGCTGCAGGCGACATAGCCTTCTTGGAACCGCCGTGAGAGCAGCAGGCTGCGGATGAAGTCACGGGTCGTGATGCTGCCATCACGAAACTGCGACTCGAGATTGACGTCCCGGTCGCATTTCATCGCATGGAAGAAGATCTGCCGGTAGGCCTGTTCGATTTGGGCGCTGCGATCGTCGCGGCTCGGAAAGGTTGCTCTTTTGAGTTCGGAGGTCAGGCCACCCAGATCCCCAACGCGCTGGTTCTGGCTTGTCAACGGATACTCCAGTAGCTGAAGCGCCATCGGTAGAAATGCTTAGTTGATAACGGAAATTCTCGGCCTTTTTCTCCCGCTAGAGATTATTGGCTTCGTGTCTCTTCATCACGTGTCGAATCATGTTGCTGATGTGCTCGAGCGTTTCCCCCAATGCCTTGGCGTGGTCGGCTGAGCTGAGGCCTGCGTAGGTCTGCATGGAGTTCTGGCGGAGGTGGGCCAGGGCTCGTAAGAGTGCCGGCACGGGCACATCCAGCAGGCTGTAGAGCTCAGCCAGGGCCACCATCCCTTCGCGATCGGTGATCTCCGTGCGCTTCAGGGCGATGCCATAGATGCTCACGCGCAGGAAATGAAAACAATCTCGCCAGCAGGCATCTGCTCGCTCCTGGGGGTGGAGCTTGCCACCAGGTTTCACCAGGTCGGGCTCGTCGCTCAGCAGCGCAGACCGTGATCGGTCCACAAGCGCAGGCACGAGGTCCTGAAGGCTGACCAATGGAGCGCAGTCCACTCCTGACCATTGACAGCAGCGCTGCAATTCCTCAGTGCTCAGCAAGCGTTGATCGCGGTTCGCCGTCGCAATCACCTGGCGCAGATCGAGGGCAATGGTGGGGTCCTGGTCGAGACCGCACACTTTGGCCCGTTGTGCCAAAGCTCTGATCTGATCTGCGCTTGCAGCGTTCACGGCTGCGCCGATCCCAAGGGAATGTTGGGCAACACCGGGCAAGCGGTCAGCCAGCCGTGACGTTCGAGGTAGAACGCCCAGACGATGTCTCCACCCACGCCTGGGCAGTGCTTAGGCATGGCCTCCGCGAGGGAGGAGCTGATGCCCAGGTGTTGCAACAGCGCTCCTGCATCCAGTGCCGATCCGACGTCGGCGGATCGAATGGCAGCTCCCACCACCCAGGTCAGTCGCGTCGACTCAAGGGCGCAGCTGTCGCTTTCGCAGGCCAAGAGGATGTTTCCTGGCTGCGGCATGGCGGCGTAGGTGTCCTGCCAGAGCTTCAGATCATCGGGTTTCAGGTTCAGCCGGAGAACGTGCTGATCGATGGTGTGCAGCTGCTCGTTCTCTTCCCCGAGATTCTCCATCAAGGACCTGAGGCTCGCCTGTGGTGATTCGTTCATCGCTCGACTCAGGCCAAACCAACTGTATCGGTGTTGTTTGGAGACATCTCACGCCTCTGAAGGTGTTGCCACAAATGGGTGAAAACGACGTCGCTGGACAAGTTCTGGACGATCGATACCATCAGGCCGACCCGGTGCTTTTCCCATGGCCGCAACTGACTCCAGTTCCGCGATGGTTCAGCAACTCAGTCGTCAGCTGCATGCGGTCAGTGGCATTGCTGAATCGCTGACGCTGCGCTTGCTGGCATTGGAAGAGCGCTTTGCGCAGATCGAGACTTCTCTTGATGCTGCGCCTGAGCACGCCGAACACGATGCTGACTCCCAGCAATTGTTGGTCGAAAGCAGTGATCGCCTGAAGCATCTCCAGGGCCTTCTGGATGACATGCCGGCTGAGGTTGCCACCGCTCTCCAGGCCGTTGATGAGCCCGCGGTGTTAGCTGTCGTTCAAAACAACGACTCGGTTGAGGACGACCTGATGGAGTCGGAGCACGAGCTCGACGCTGATCCCACTGAGACGGTGTACGTGGATGATCCGCAAATCGAGCATCTCGAGGAGCCTGTGAGCCAGGAGAGAGATGAGGATCAGATCGATCTGCTGAGCGCCTGACGATCCTTCTCAGCCCACCAGGATTCAACTGTTCAGATCCAGAAGACGCACGCGGAAACGGGCCACTTGTCGAGCCTGCGTTGGCTCGGATTGCACAAAGGGGTGGTCGCTGAGGTGTGTCAGCACGATTTCGATCCGCTGCTCGAGTGATTGGTCGTCGAGTTCACCTGCCTTGAGGCAGCGTTGCCAGGCTGGATCAAACACCATGGCGAAACCATCGGCGTTGTTGAACTGGCGATCGTCGTTGATCGGAACAGGGATCAAGGAGCGATTCAGCGAAATGCCAGGACCCAGATTTGAACTGGGGACACGGCGATTTTCAGTCGCCTGCTCTACCAACTGAGCTATCCCGGCGCGTTGTCTGCGCGACCCGCGAATCCTAAATCACGGCGTGACGCTGAGGCGTGTTCTCGCCAGACAAATCACCCCCTGGGTGACGATTCCAGCGGTTTGCAAGGCGTCACGGGCGGCCATGACAGTGGCTCCGCTCGTGACGATGTCATCCACCAACCACACCTGCGCAGCGTTTGAGCTGAGTGTTTCCAACAGCCCAGTCGATGAAAGGCGCTCCCTCACCACTTGAAAGCTCCCTTGTTGATTGAGCAATCGCTGCCGGCGGTTGAGGTGGTGTTGCCCCACGGTGGGACGACTGCGTTCGAGCACAGGGACGCACGGTTTCTGGAGGCTGCGGCACAGCAACTGCGGAAGGTGATTGGCCCGGGATTTCGCTTTCCAGCTAGGGATGGGAATCAGCAGGGCATGTTGCGACAGTGCGCTGCGCAGTTCTCGGCACAAGATGTGCAGAACAGTGGAGTCTGGTGTGATGCGCAGGCGTAGAACCATCCGCCTCAGTGCACCCTCGTACCAGCCGGCCGCATGCCAGGACAGTGGCTCGAGACCCTTCAGTCCAGAGGCTTTCAACCCCAGGCTCTGCCAGCACGTCTGGCACAGACCTTCCTGCTCAGTGGTGAATGGATTGGGGGTCTGGCAATGCCAGCAGACTGGCTGAATGAGCAAATCGCTCAAGCAGCGTTTCAGGGAAATCAGCACGTCATGGCAACAGGGGTTGCCGTCAGGATTCCCCGCTTTCGGCAGGTGCCGGCATGGCGCGGAGCATGGCGACCATCGTGCGATGGGCGTCTTCGCTGTCGGTGAGGGTGTGATCGAAGCGGATGCTCACCGGCTGACCATTCACATCCAGGATCATGGCTTCAGCGGTCACTTCCGACATCTTGGCGGCGGTGGCATCCGTCAGACCGCCGTAGTGATGGGCGTAACGCAGCACAGCATCACTGTGATCGTCGTTCATATGACGACAGATGCGTTCGCTGACTGCGGGGGTGAGCGGATCGGCGGCCATGGGAAAAAATTGGGGTGGAGAGGAACAGGTCAGCTGAAACGCTGCCAGAGCAGCAGGGCCAGGCGGAAACCGCTGAATCCCACGTATCCGGCCAGCACGATGAACAGCCCGATGGCGAGTGCGTCGCGAAGTCGGTTCGGCAAGGGCTTATGAAGGCGCATGCGATTCTCCCTCGGAAATCACGGATTGTTCACGCGTCTGTTGCAGAGCATGCAATGCCAGCCGTGCGACGCCTGCGGCTGGGGGCGACGCACAACTGCGGATCGGCAGCTGCAGAAAGCGTTCCCTGATCTTTCGCCATTGAGGATTGCGGGCTCCGCCGCCGAGGGTGACTAGGCGTTTCGGTGCCGGTGCGCCCAATTCGGTGAGCTTCGCCCACCCCTGGCATTCGATCCGGCTCAGTCCTTCGAGCAGAGCGTGGAGGTAGAGGGCATCACTGACTGGACGCGGCGTCAGCACCGCTTCCATCTCGGGCGCATCCACGGGAAAGCGCTCACCCCGACCGATCAAAGGACGCAACTGCAATCCACTGTCGCGATCAGGGTCAATCTGACGGCTGAGCTCTGCCAGATCGATGCCTGGAAAGCACTGGTGTAAGACAGCACCGCCACTGTTCGAAGCACCTCCCGCCAGCCAACGGCCGCCGACGCGATGGGTGGAGGTGCCAGCTCCACTGTTGAGGGGGCGATCCGTGAAGCGTTTGAGCACCAGCGTGCTCCCCAGCACGGTGATGCCCTCGTCCTCTGCGGCATCTGCCGTCAGCACGGCTGCATTCGCATCCGTGGTGCCCGCGATCACCTGCAGCTGTTCAGGCAAGCCGAGCTGTTGGGCTAGCGCAGGTGCGATGGTGCCGAGCGGTGTCCCGCTGGGACGGATTTCGGGCAGGGCCTCCTTCCAGGGCAGGTCTTGGAAGGCTTCGGGCCACCTGTTCTCGTTCAGGCACCAGCCGAGACGAAGATTGTTGCCTTCTTCGCCATAGCGCCAGTTCTGCATCAACCAGCCGCTGATCCAGTCGGCTTGATGGCGGAGCAGCAGCGGTTGCGGATGCTGCTGGATCAAGCGCAAAGCACGCGCCACGCTGCCGCTGGCACTGGCCGCAGGCCCACCCTTTGGAATCAGTGCGGCAACTGCGGAGATGTGTTCAGGGCACGCCAAGTTGTAGGGCAGGGCGTTGCCGAGTGGTTGGCCGTCTTGGCTGCAGGCGAGAAGGGTGCCCGAGGTGCCATCGACGGCCATCGCCGCCAGGCGCATCCTGTCCGCGCTGGGAATGGCTTGGATCAGTTGGCTGCATCCGGCGACCCAGTCCTCGGGATGTTCCAAGCCTCTGGGATAACCAACCGCTTCGCTGAACAGCAGGTCCCGCTGCGCATTCAGAACGGCGACACGCACACCACTGGTGCCCAGATCAATGCCGAGCACCAGGGGGTTGCCCATGCTGGTTTCAGGCGTTGCGCAGTTCCGCTGCCTTGGCATCCACGTCTTCCCAGGGTGCCTTCAGATCGTTGCGGCCAAAGTGTCCGTAGGCCGCAGTGTTTTGGTAAAAGCGTCCGCCACGTTTTTGCGGCAGGTTCCGGAGATCGAAGGTTTCGATGATGGCTCCAGGGCGCAGATCAAAGTGTTGCTGCACCAGCGCAGTGAGAGCGTCGTTCGCAAGCTCACTGGTCCCAAAGGATTCCACAAGAATGGAAACGGGTTTGGCCACACCAATGGCGTAGCTGAGCTGCACTTCAGCGCGTTCAGCCAGTCCTGCCGCCACAAGGCATTTGGCGACATAACGCGCTGCATAGGCTGCAGAACGGTCCACTTTGGTGGGGTCTTTACCGGAGAAAGCGCCGCCACCGTGGCGGGCATAACCGCCATAGGTGTCGACGATGATCTTGCGGCCGGTGAGACCGGCATCTCCTTGTGGTCCGCCCACCACAAATTTGCCCGTGGGATTCACCAGATATTTGGTCACTTCCCGGTTCGGTTTCAGAGCGAGATCCGCTGTGGCTGGTTCCACGACATGGGTCCAGAGGTCTTCGGTGATTCGCTCGCGGATTCCTTGCTCATCGCTGATACCGGCGACCTCTTCAGTGTGTTGCGTGGAAATCAGGATGGTGTCGATCGCCACCGGCTTGTCGTTTTCATAAACAACACTCACCTGGGTCTTGCCGTCAGGCAGCAGGTACTCGAGAGTGCCGTTGTGGCGCACTTCCGCGAGGCGTCGCGACAAGCGGTGGGCCAAGCTGATGGGCAGGGGCATCAGCTCCGGTGTCTCATTGCACGCGTAGCCAAACATGATTCCCTGATCACCGGCACCGACGAGATCCAGAGGGTCGCCGGCATGGTCATCGGCCTCGTTCACACCCTGGGCGATGTCAGGGGATTGTTGATCGAGTGCGACCAAAACGGCACAGCTGTTGGCGTCAAATCCACCTGCCCGGGCTCCGCTGTAGCCGATGTCATTGATTACATTGCGGACCAGGCGAATGAAGTCGACCTGGGCCTTGGACGTCACCTCGCCGGTGATCATGCACAGGCCGGTATTCACAACCGTTTCGCAGGCGACGCGGCTGGAGGGATCCTGGGCCAGAAGGGCGTCGAGTACGGCATCACTGACTTGATCGCAGATCTTGTCGGGATGGCCCTCCGTCACGGACTCGGAGGTGAAGACGTATCGACTCATGACCTTCGGTAATTGCCCGGGACTGTAAGGCGTCGATGCCTCAGGACTGCTTGGACTGCCCTCCGAGCGTGAGTTCACTCCAACGGTGAATCAGGTGCTCATGTGCTGTGAGTTGAGGAGATTGGTGCCACCCGGCCACATAACCCAGGGTGATTCCGATTCCGGCTTGTCGTGCCATCAGTAGATCTGTATCGGCATCGCCAATCAGGGCGCAATGCGATGCCTTCAGATTCAGCTTTGTGCACAGTCCGTGCACAGCTCCTGGATCAGGTTTGCTGGGTTGATTGTCTGCACTCCAGACATCGGTAATGCACTCACCCAGTTGATGTGCATCGATGAAGCCCTGAATCCCCGCTGTGGTGTCATTGCTGATCAAGGCACAGACCACACCTGCTGCCTTGAGTTCTCGCAGGATGTCTGCAGCACCTGGAAGGAGTGCAGTGGAGTTCCCCGTGGAGCTCTTGGCTTCATGGTTTTGGTCCACCGCATCGAACATCTCGTCGGCCAAGACCAGGGCGCGTGGCCAGCCGAGCCGCATCTGACAGAACACTGTCGCCGTGCTCAACAGGTTGTGTTGCCGAGAGGCCACTGCCAGGGTTCCGTCAGGGGTGACGCCGGACTCACAGCGGCCGTAGGTTCTGGCCAGCAGGTCGTGGAGTTCGCTGAGCTCGCTCTTGGATGCACCCATCGCTTGGAAACGTTCCAGGGCTTCCGTGATGCGAGCATCTGCAAGAGCAATCAGACGAGGCTCGCTATGGGAAAGGGTGCCGTCCTTGTCGAACAGCACCCCTTGCACCGGGCCGAGTGAACGGCCCCTGAGTTGGAGATGAGCCACAGGCTCAAACACCTCAGACCATCATTGAGCCAAGAGACTCTTCGCCTTCCTCGGCCTGTTCCAGCAGCATCTGCTTGTAACGGGCAGCCATTTCTTCGGCCTTATCGAACACCTTCTGAGGGTCGGTGAGCATGTCACCGGGCTCGGGTTCAAGTGCCTTGGTCGATAGAGAGATCCGACCGCGCTCCGCATCGAGGTCGATGATCATCACCTTCATTTGATCATTCACATTGAGCACCGAGTGCGGTGTCTCGATGTGCTCGTGACTGATTTCGGAGATGTGCAGCAGACCGCTGACGCCGCCGATGTCGATGAAGGCACCGTAGGGCTTGATGCCACGGACAGTACCGACAACAACTTCGCCGACTTCGAGGCGATTCATCTTGCGCTCGACCAACGCACGACGGTGGCTCAGCACGAGACGGTTGCGCTCTTCATCCACCTCGAGGAACTTCAGAGGCAGGAAGTCAGCAACGAGTTCTTCCTTGGGCTTGCGGGTGCTGATGTGGGAGCCCGGAATGAATCCACGCAGACCCTCAACCCGAACCAGTGCACCACCCCGGTTGGTTGCAAACACTTCGGAGTAAATGGTGGCGTCTTCTTTTTGAAGCTGACGCACGCGTTCCCAGGCGCGCTGGTATTCGATCCGACGAATGGACAGCGATAGCTGACCGTCTTCGTTCTCTTCACTCATGATGAAGAACTCCCGGATCTCTCCGGGCTGGAGCACATCGCTCAGGCCCTCAACACGATTGATCGAGACCTCTTGAAGAGGCATGAAGGCCGCTGTTTTGGCCCCGATGTCGATCATTGCGCCCTTCGATTCGAGCGCGAAGACTGTGCCGTTGACGATGTCGCCAGGCTTGAAGTTGTAGTCGTATTTGCTGAGCAGCGCTGCGAACTCGTCGAGCGTGAAGCCAGCGCTGTCCATGTCCCGGCTGGCAGCTCTGCTGCTGGGGTCGTCAGCAGTCGGGATGTCATCAGGAATGCTGAGGTCTTCATCCGTGCCGAAGTCAGCTTGATCAGCTGCGCCTTCAACCACTGCGTCTGGCGCGGATGCGACGGCTTCAGCGGAGTCCACTGCAGATTCCTGGGAAGGATCTGTGGGGGTGACAGTCATGGAGCGATGGCGGTCTGTCCGATGGACAGAGCGAAAGAAACCGAGACAGGCCCGCCGACCTGAATCGAGCAATCTTCCATTTTACAGGGTGACGGCCAGGCTCAGATTGCGGCTGTCAATTCCGTCTTCGATGCGCTGATTCCTTCAAGGGTCGCCACGAAGTCACTGACCCCGCTGAACTGGCGGTAGACCGAGGCAAATCGGATGTAGGCAACCTCGCTGATCAACTTGAGTTGATCAAGCACCAGTTCGCCGATGTCGCTGCTGGAAACCTCACGGCCACTGCGCTGTTGGAGGCTGAGTTCGAGTTCCTCAACCATGGTTTCCAGCCGTTCAGGTGCAATACCCGTTTTCTCGCATGCACGACTTAAGCCATGCAGAAGTTTGCTGCGGCTGAATGTTTCTCGGTGTCCGTTGCGCTTAATCACCGTGATTGGCACGGTTTCCACTCGTTCGTAGGTGGTGAAGCGAAATTCGCAATTGAGACATTCCCTCCTGCGTCGCACACTTCTTCCACCATCGGCTGCTCTTGATTCGAGCACCCGGCTATCGGTGTTTTGGCAGGAAGGGCACTGCATGCCCGCAAAATCGCGTTACTGAATGAATTGTACGTGTTGCGTCCACCCATGACCGCTTATGGCTCAATTCACGCTGTTTGACATAAAAAAAGCCCCGCCGAAAGGCGGGGCCTGAGGGATTACTTGCCGATCTTCGGGGGATCGCGGAAGGCGATCGCGAAGAAGAGGGTGGCAATCGCAAGAGTGAGGATGAGGATGTAAGCGAAGCTTTCCATCGGTTATCTCCTGTAGGGCGATCAGCTGAGGGGAGTGCCTGCCGGGGGCACGAAGCCTTCGGGCAGACGACGGGTGGAACGGTCTCCCAGTTTTTGGAAGAGGCCGAATTCCACCTGTTCGCCGAGATCGGGATCGATGCCTGCGAACACGTCCCGGTAGAGGGTGCGAGCACCATGCCAGATGTGGCCGAAGAAGAAGAGGAGGGCGAAGGTGGCGTGACCGAAGGTGAACCAGCCGCGGGGTGAACTACGGAAGGTACCGTCCGAGTTATAGGTCTCGCGATCGAACTCAAAGGCTTCGCCAAGTTGAGACTTGCGAGCAAGACGCTTCACTTCCGCAGGGTCGGTGAAGGTTTGACCATCCAGAGCGCCGCCGTAAACGGTGGCCGTGATGCCCTGCTGTTCGAAGGAGTACTTCGCTTCAGCACGACGGAAGGGGATGTCTCCACGCACAATGCCGTCACTGTCTTCGAGAATCACAGGGAAGTTCTCGAAGAAGTTGGGCAGACGACGTACCTGAAGGTCGCGACCTTCTTTATCGGTGAAAGAGATGTGGCCCAGCCAGCCGGTGGGAAGTCCATCACCGTTCACCATGGGGCCGACGCGGAACAGACCACCTTTGGCGGGGCTGTTGCCGACGTAATCGTAGAAAGCCAGTTTCTCGGGGATTGATGCGTAGGCCTCAGAGGCTGTAGCACCTTGATCCATCGCCGTTTGTACGCGACGGTTGATTTCGGTCTTGAAGTAGCTCTGATCCCACTGATAACGAGTGGGGCCAAAGAGTTCGATCGGGGTGGCAGCAGCCCCGTACCACATCGTTCCGGCGACGATGAATGCTGCAAAGAACACAGCAGCAATCGCACTGGCAAGGACGGTTTCGATGTTTCCCATGCGAAGAGCCTTGTAGAGGCGCTCCGGAGGACGGGTGGTGATGTGGAAAATGCCGGCGATGATGCCAACAATTCCGGCCGCAATGTGGTGAGCGACGATTCCACCCGGGTTGAAAGGGTTGAATCCTTCAGGTCCCCAAGCAGGTTGGACGGGTTCGAGGTGGCCAGTGATGCCGTACGGATCGGAAATCCACATTCCCGGTCCAAACACACCGGTGAGGTGGAAAGCGCCGAAGCCGAAGCAGCCCAGACCTGCGAGCAGAAGGTGAATACCGAAGATCTTGGGGAGATCAAGGGCGGGCTCACCGGTACGGGGGTCCTGCCAGATCTCAAGATCCCAGAAGGTCCAGTGCCAGATGGCCGCGAGCATCAGCAATCCGCTGAAAACAATGTGCGCAGCGGCGACGCCTTCGAAGCTCCAGAAGCCGGGATCAACGCCGGTGGCGCCAGTGATGCTCCAGCCACCCCAGCTGTCCGTCACGCCCAAGCGGGCCATGAAGGGCATCACGAACATGCCCTGACGCCACATGGGGTTCAGGACTGGATCGGAGGGGTCGAAGATGGCGAGTTCATAGAGAGCCATCGAGCCGGCCCAGCCGGCAACGAGGGCTGTGTGCATGAGGTGCACGGCCAGTAGTCGGCCGGGGTCGTTGATGACGACCGTGTGCACCCGATACCAGGGCAATCCCATGGGTCAGGTTCGGGGGAACGGAGCTGCTAATGCAGCCAGACCCGGCGATCGTAGGCCGTTCGCTTCAAGACACGCGTCCAGCTGTCGCGAGCCGCAATGTCTGGGTCTCGCCTTTTTGGAGATCGAAGTTCTCGGCTCCGCGCCTGTCCTGGGATCGCAGCTGTCTTTCCTTGCCACGGTCAGGGGGGTTACAAAACGCAACCTCTGGGGACAAAGTGGTTGCGTTTCGGCGTGTCACAGCGCTTTTGCCTCGGAGGTCTCATGCCCGTTATTCGTTTCGTTCGCGAAGGTCGGGATGTGGAGTGCTACCCAGGCGAAAACCTGCGTGAGGTTGCGCTTCGCGAAGGCATCCAGCTCTACGGATTGAAAGGTCAGCTGGGCAACTGTGGCGGTTGCGGCCAGTGCATCACCTGTTTCGTCAAGGTTGAAGGTGACTCCTCTGAGCAGGCACTTAGTCGGCGAACAGCGGTTGAAGACGTGAAGCTCAAGCGCCGTCCAGAGGAGTGGCGTCTGGCTTGTCAGGCCTTGGTCGAGCAATCGGTGGTTGTGCTCACCAAACCTCAGACCTCGATGGCTGATCAGCAGAGGCGTGTGGCAGCTGCGTTGCAGGCGCCCTTGCCCTCTGGGCCTGTCGAATGGCCGCGTCCAGTTGGCGCTGATGACGACGAGGAAGATGCCGTCGAGGAGGGTGACGCGGAGGGCTCGGCCGATGCTGAGATGGATTCAGAGAAGGCTTCCCCGCCTGCTACGCCCGGTGACGACCGCTGATCGCTTCGCGTCAAAGCTTTCCGGACGGTGATACGTTCCAGCAGGTTCTTTCACGTTCATGGAAACCAACGATCTCGGCTTCGTAGCCAGCCTGCTGTTTGTTCTGGTGCCGACCGTCTTCCTGATCATTCTTTTCATCCAGACAAACAGCCGCGAAGGTTGATCACCTGCGGCTGTTGAACGTCTGGGGTGTTCAGCTCCAGGCCGTTGGGGTTTCTGGTGTCATTCAGCCCTGCTCCGGTTCTCTCACCAGGAGAACAGGCGCGGGGGCATGAACCCTGATGTAATCGCTCACAGAGCCACCCAGCAGTTTGTCGAGGTCTACGAGACCTCTGGCGACCAGAGGGCGTCGGTCTTGAGATGCCAAAACCACCAGATCAGCATTGATCTCTTCAGCAGCACGACACACTCCCTTGCCGATGTCTGTGTCGGTGACGTGGAGTGGTTTCAGGTCCACCCCGAATGTCCGCGCCCGTTGCACCGCTTTGTCGAGAAAGCTGTCAGTGGTCGTGGAGGCTCCGCGTGATGGCGTTGGCTCCTGCCTTGCCACGTGGACGCCGGTGAGTTGACCGCCAGGGATGTCACGCACCATTTCGCAGGCCAGCTTCAAAGCGTCATCGCCAACGCCTGTCCCATCAATCGTGACCATGATGCGATTGATATGTCTCACATACAGGTCGTCACGCACCAGAAGCATCGGACGTGTCGAGAGTTGAAAGACGTACTGGCTGGCACTGTTCGAAAGGATGGATTGCAGGCGCCCGAGGCCTCGCGAACCCATCACGATCAAGTCGACATTGAGTTCTTCGGCAACCTTCAGAACGGTCTGCTTGGCGTCGCCGTGGCGGATGATCGAATTGACTTCCTGGGGGTTGAGGCCAAGTTTTTCAATGGATGAGGACAGCAGGTTCCCGGCTTCGGACCAGTGTTCCTCGGACTCGTTTTTGCTTTGCTCCGTCACCACGTGCAGGAGGTTCACGCGAGCGGCCTTGAATGCCGGTAGGTCGCGCAGCATGTTGATCATTTCTCCGACATGGCCTTTGCCGGAGTCGGCGATTAAAAGGTTCTTGAACACGGCGAAATTTCAGCCTGTGCAGCAGCCTATGGCCGATTCCTACGTCCGGTAGACATGGTGAGTGAGAGCGTTACGGCCGCCTGGTGCTTGACCAAGCGTGTGCTTCCTCAGCACACCGATCACGGTGGCGTGATGTGGCATGGCGCCTATGTGGGATGGCTTGAGGAGGCAAGGGTGGAAGCCCTTGCTTCCACTGGGCTCCCTTACGAGCAGATGACCGCGGCAGGGTTGGAGATGCCGGTGGTCAATCTGCAAATCCGTTATCGAGAGGCGTTAAGGCTTGGTGACTCCGTTGTTCTGTCGAGTCGATCCGAGCCACAGAAAGGGGTTCGCTGGCCTTGGAGAACGCGCTTTCTGCGGCATGGGGTTTGTATCGCCGAGGCGCAGGTGGATCTTGTGCTGCTACGGATGGACTCCCGGCAGGTGCTGCGACGTCCACCTGAGTCCGTGGCCCAGGCCTTTGCACTTTTGCGGCAAGGCCATCAGACGTAGGTAGTAGTTTATTTGTACTAGTCCGGATTGGCTTTTGCGTTCCTGGTGGTGGTTGTGGTCGGCATGTCCCCAGATCGGGTCGACGCGAATGCGCCAGCTCGCTGCGGTTGCAGACGCGCTCCCCGAGGGGTGGCCAGAGCTTTGGCGTTGGCCACTGGAACGGTTCCGACGGGAGTTCTCTTGGCCTGAATCGGTGCTGACCAGCATTGATGCCTTCCGCTCGACGTGTGATGACGCGCAGCCTTACGAGGTGCCGGCTCAGGTGTTGTTGCCCTGTGATGACCTTTGGCCAACGCTGTTTGCTCGTTTGGAGCGGCCGCCGCTGTCTCTTCAATGGGAAGGTGAGGGGTGTTTGTTGCCCTGCATCGCATCTCAGCAGGCCGTCGCTGTGGTCGGCACGCGACGTCCCTCGTCCCATGGTCTGCGCATGGCCGAACGCATTGGTGAACTCCTGGCTCATGCGGGTTGGCCGGTGGTCAGTGGTCTGGCAGAAGGAATTGATGCCGCCTCTCATCGGGGCTGTTTGCGCAGTGGTGGTCGTCCTGTCGCGGTTCTTGGAACGCCTTTGCATCGTGTGTATCCACCCGAGCATCGTGCTCTTCAGGGGGCTGTGAGTCAGTCGGGGTTACTGGTCACTGAGCTTCGCCGCGAAACCAGGGTTCAGCGATCGAGCTTTGCGTTGCGGAATCGCTTGCTCGTTGCGTTGACTCGCGCTGTTGTTGTTGTGGAGTGCCCAAAAAGCAGCGGTGCGCTGCTCTCCGCGGCCATGGCCCAACGTTTGGGCGTGCCTGTGTGGGTGGTGCCTGGAGATGCGCTGCGCGATTCAGCGCGCGGTAGCAATGCACTGCTCCGTTCTGGAGCGCATGCGCTTCTGGATCCACAAGATTTGCTTGATGCACTGGGTCCTGGGCCAGTCAAAGCGGTGAGCCCTTCGCCAGTTGCGCGAGAAACGAAGACGGCCATGTCTCCTTCCATCGGCGATCTCCATAGGCAAGTGCTTGAGCTTGTGGATGCCGGCTCAACCCTGGAGGAGATGGCCCATGCGTTGAAGCTCGATTCACAGGCTGTGGCTGCGGAGTTGCTCAGGCTTGAGCTGGATGGTTTGCTTTTGGCGCAGCCAGGACTGCGCTGGAGACGGCTTTAGGTTTGTCGGATGGTCTCCCACCTTTGTTCCGGTGAAGAGCTGCTGGCTTGGCGTCGAGCTCAGCTTGCCCTCGGAGGCCGGTCTGTTGATCTCGACTGGCTCCTGGATCTGCAGGGCGAGCTGCGTTGGGCTGAGCTTCAGAGATTGCGACTGCGTCCAGAGTTAACGGTGTCGTTGGCCTGCTCTTTAGAAGCGCTTGCACACCTCTGGAGGCGACATCTGGATGGCCATGTTCCTTTGCAGCACCTCGTCGGCCGTTGCCCCTGGCGTGATCTGGATCTTCAGATCAGTGCCGCTGCCTTGATTCCACGACAGGAGACGGAGCTTCTCATCGACTTGGCATTGGAGCGTCTCCAGGATCCAGCCCTTGCGCCTCATCTGCGGGATAGACGCTGGGCTGATTTGGGCACAGGAAGCGGTGCGATGGCAGTCGCTCTGGCTCGTGCGTTGAGGGGATGGCATGGCCATGCCGTTGATCTCAGCCCTGCGGCCCTGGATCTTGCCCGGATCAATTGCCAGCGCTTGGCGCCGGAAGGTGGGTGCCAATTGCATCTGGGCCATTGGTGGACGCCGCTGCGTCCTTGGTGGGGGCAGTTCAATCTCGTGGTGTCCAACCCTCCCTACATTCCCTCCAAAGTGGTCGATGCGCTTGAGCCTGTGGTTCGAGACCATGAGCCTCGCCAGGCGCTCTGCGGTGGTGCAGATGGTCTTGATGCTTGTCGGGAGATCGTGGAGCTTGCTCCTCAGGCGTTGGCTCCAGGGGGGTGGCTGCTCATTGAGCATCACCATGATCAGAGTGAACAGGTGCTTCAGTTGATGGAGTCCTCTGGACTGGTTGCTGCCGAGGCCCGCTGTGATCTTGGCGGTGTGAAGCGTTTCGCCATGGCCTGTCGAGAGCCCAGATCGTCCGTCACGTTGCCTCCCTCTGCATGACCACCGACGCATTGCCTTGGCTGCAGGTTGATGAGATGGCACTCCATCTGAACCAAGGTGGAGCGGCTTTGCTTCCCACTGACACGCTGCCGGCTCTGGCGGCTGCACCTGACCACGCGGCTCAGGTTTGGAAGCTGAAGCAACGTCCACAGGACAAGCCGCTGATTCTGATGGCGGCGGATGTCGATTCGCTTCTCAGTCTCACCACCGATGAGGTGCGTCTGGATGCTGAACCACTGGCGCATCGTTACTGGCCTGGTGCCCTCACTCTGGTGTTGCCGGTTGAGGGTGAGCAATACGCCGGGCTCAATCCCGGAATGAACATGCTGGGCTTGCGCATTCCTGCCTGCACAGCGACGCGCGAACTGTTGCGAGCCACAGGTCCCCTCGCCACCACGAGTGCCAATCGATCAGGGGTGCCAGCCAGTCAGAACGAAATGGAAGCCTCCACGGCTTTTCCGTCTTTGCCTCTTCTGGGGCCGCTTCCCTGGTCCACTCCTTCAGGTCAAGCCAGCACAGTGATTGCTTGGTTATCTCCTGGGAAGTGGCATTTGCTGCGCCAGGGCGCTGTGATGGCGAATGAGATCAACGGATCCCCCCCATGCTCTGGCTGATCGGACTTGTGCTTGTGCTTCAAGCAGCGTTCCACTGGATGCTGGAACCCATCATCCAAGCAGTGACGCCATGGTTCGAGCTCAAGTTCATGCCCTGGCTGTTGGCTGGCATAGGACTGTGGCTGCTGTCTGGTGGGAAAGACGTAGATGATCCGTCTTGAAGACAGGGCTGGACGGGATCAGAAAGCCGGCTGACGGATTTGAACCGACGGCCTTCGCTTTACAAAAGCGCTGCTCTACCACTGAGCTAAGCCGGCAATGGGGGAACTGTACCGGTGCACATCTCCTCGAGAGGCTTGGATCGTTGCATCCACCAGAGCGTGAGTTGCAACCGAGATCTGCAGCCTGTTTTGTTGAGCGCACTGCTGATATGACTTTCCACTGTCCGAACGCTGATCAGTCGAGCGTTAGCGATGGAACGGTTGCTCATGCCCTGGAGCAACAAGTTGAGAACCGCGACTTCGGCTGGTGTGATGTTGAAATTGGCCATGCTCGGGGGAATGAGTGTTGAAAGCATTCCCCGGCGAGCCGTGATCAATCAGGTGTGCTTGTCGCCAGTGAACGTCGGATGGGCAGGTTCGCCACCAAAGCGGTGACGCGATCTTCGGTTTCAAGACTCACATCACCTTCCTCCAGATCGATGTCGACATACTTGGCTACCACTTCAAAGATCTCCCGTCGCATCTGATCCAGCTGTTCTGGGCTCAGATCACTGCGGTCATGCGCCAGAACCAACTGGAGGCGTTCTCGCGCAGTGGTCGCACTGGCCGGCTGCCGTCGCACAATTTTGTCGATGAGGTCGCGCAAGTTCATAACGGTCAGAAGATCTTGGTTTGGATCAAACGGCGCACCTTGGCGCGGAATCCGCGACGCCCTTCTCGGGCCGGATCCATGAGCGGGATGTCTTCTCCTTGAAGACGTTGGGCGATGTTTCCGTAGGCCTTAGCGGCCGGTGAACCACTCCCATTCAGGGTCAAGGGTTCTCCTCGGTTGGTGCTGACGATCACCTGTTCATCCTCAAGGACCAGGCCCAGCAAAGGCAACGCCAGGATGTCGGTGACATCGTCAACGGCCAGCATGTCCTGACTGGCCATCATCTTGGGCCGCACCCGATTGAGCACGAGCTGAACGGGTGAAACGCCGTGGGTGTTGAGCAAACCGATCACACGATCGGCGTCCCGCACGGCGGACACTTCGGGCGTCGTGATCACGATGGCTTCTTTGGCCGCGGCGACAGCGTTCTTGAACCCGTCCTCGATGCCTGCCGGGCAATCGATCAGAACGTAGTCAAAGCGTTCAGAGAGCATCCCCGCAATGGTTTGCATGTCTTCGGGCTTCAGCCACTCGAGCATGCGTGGGTTGCCTGCCGGCAGCAAGGCCAGGTTCGGCTCCTGCTTGTGCTTCACCAACGCCTGATCCAGGCGGCAGGTCTCAGCCAGCACTTCTTGAGCTGTGTAGACGATCCGATTTTCCAGGCCGAGCAGGAGATCGAGGTTCCTTAGGCCGAAGTCGGCGTCTAGGACAACAGTGCTGGCGCCTTGCCTGGCCAGGGCAATGCCCAGATTGGCTGTGAGGGTTGTCTTGCCGACACCCCCTTTTCCCGAGCAGATCAGGATCGTTCGCGAATTGGTCACGGGGTCCCGGTTGGTCGAGTCACATTAATGGCATCAACCGATTGCGTCTTTCTGCAGCCGTGGTGGCTGCAATGCTGAAAAAGGAGCCTTGGCAGCTTCGATGGTGATCGCTCCATCACGTACGCAGGCCTGTTCCGCCAGTCCTTCTTGCGGTGTTTCCTCCGGCCCCCTGGCGACGAGATCGGCGATCCTCAGCTGCAGAGGCCTGAGCTGAAGCGCCACGATCCGTGCAGATTGATCACCGTTCCGCCCGGCATGCGCACGACCGCGCAGTCGTCCCCAGACGTAAACATCGCCGTCCGCGGAAACCGATCCACCAGGATTCACATCACCCACCACCAGTAGGTGACCGTGGGTTTCCAAGTGATCTCCTGATCGCAGCGTTCCCTGATGGATGCTCAAAATCTGACTCTTCCCATTCTCATGATTCATCGGTGGGTCCCGATGATCTGCGCTCTCAAGGGCTTGTCTAGATTTCAGTCCTAGAGCCGCTGCGCTGATCAGGGTCTGCTGGCAATGGCTGGTGACCAGCTGCAGCTCATGGCCGGTGTATTCAAAAACTTCAAGGATCGATGCAAAGTCTCTGCAGGTGAGCGACCAGTCGCAGGTATCGAGGTCGATGGGTCCAACTGGCATGGAGGCGAGCTGGGCAGGGAGCCACTGCTGCCAGGCATTGGTCTGGAACGGTGGGAGTTGGAGACGCAAGCTCGGCTGTGGAATGGAATCGACGTTCATGGGCGAACGCTAGATCGATTCGCTGGGCCTAGAGCGTGTTGGCGTGGGCTTCGCGCAGTTCGTCAGTGATTTCACGGGGGTGAATCAGCCAGGCTGTGTCCGCTGGTGTCGCCAGGCTGTTCACCAGGGGTGAGCACTGTTCCAGAGCCTGCAGATTGTGCCCATCCCAAAGCCTCAGACCGCCGCGATACGGGTGGTATCCATAAATCTGATGATGACGCAGGCCGCAGCAGAGTTCCGGGTCCAAACCAGCGCGGTCGGCACTGGTTTGGGCTTTGGCCAAAAGCTCCAACTGCAAGGAAGCAGACAACTGACTGACATCGAGGGCTTTGAGCAGACGGCGGTTGATAAAACGGTCGCAAAGCTCTGCGAGCGGCTCGGGGGCCTCATCTCTCCAGCGCTGGAGGTGATAGCCCGTTCGGATGTCGTCATTGGCGAGATAACGATCCAGGTCCAGTTCCGAGGACTCCCACAACCAATCCCGCATTGTTGCGTCGGCCCAGATGCGATCGGGCCCTAGTCGTCTGGCCTGACGGATCAACTGCTCCAGCAACCAATTGCAGACCACGTTCAGGCGGTGGTTGTAGACGCTTCGATACATCAGGTTCCGGACCACCAGGTAGTGCTCTACGGCCATGAGGCCCTTTGGATGAATCGCCATTTCCCCATCGGGGGCCAGAGTGATGGCGGCCAGAATCCGTTCCAGATCCAGTTGGCCATAGCGGGCGCCCGTGCTGTAGCTGTCGCGCAGCAGATAATCGAGCCGGTCGCAATCCAATTGGCTGCTCACGAGCGCCTTGATCACACCGCGTTTGGAGCGGCCATGCTCCAGCAGGTCGGCCACGGCATCCGCTGTTCCTGCCGCAAAAGACTCCAGCGGCGTTCGGATCTGAGGATGGTCGCGAACGATTCGCGCGGACCATTGCTCGTGGTGCGTGCCGAACATCTCCTCGCCGGTGTGGCTGAGGGGGGCATGGCCGAGATCATGCAGCAATGCGGCTGCGTAGAGCACACCTTGTTCGGATTTGAGCGAAGGGTCGAGTTCGATCAGCCGGCCCATGGCGCGGCGTGCGATGGCGAAAACCCCAAGAGAGTGTGTGAACCGACTGGACTCTGCGCCGTGGAAGGTGAGAAATGCTGGTCCGAGCTGACGGATGCGGCGAAGTCTCTGAAACGGGGCTGAATCAACCAGGGAAAGCACCATGGCCTCCGCTGGCTGATCCGTGTCAAGGCTGATCCCATGGTGCAGAGGATCGTGATAAGTCCTGGTGGACATTCAGCTCAGTTCCTCGTCAACACCTTCGACCGGCGGGGATGGTGGTTCCTCTGCCACCTGATTGGCCTCCTGGTCGATCAGAGACTGGAGCATGCGTTCTGCATCGCTGAGCCAGCGATCACCTTCGCCGCCTGGGTTGAGCGGTTCGGGCCCATCGAGGGTTTTGTCCGGTGTGATGCCTTGGCCCTGGATGTCGCGTCCGCTTGGCGTCACATAGCCGGCCACAGTCACAGCGAGGCCACTCCCATCACTGAGATTGGTGAGCGTCTGGATGAGCCCTTTCCCGAAGGTGTTGCTGCCCAGAAGCAGGGAACGGGCATCGTCCTGGAGCGCGCCGGCAAGGATTTCACTGGCGCTTGCTGTCCCCCCATTCACCAGAGTCACCATCGGCCCCGAATACAGAATCTCCGGCCCCGCCTGAATCGGATCGGCGATTCCCTCGCGATTGCGGGTCTCCACGATGGGCTGCTGATCCAGAAAAGCGTCGGCCACCGCTAGGCCTGCACTGACCAATCCGCCTGAGTTGTTGCGCAGATCCAGGACCAAGCCTTCCACGCTTTTATCTGAGAGATCCTCAATCGCTTCACGGACCTGATCGGGAACGCTCTCACTGAATTGTGTGATGCGGATGTACCCGAGTGTGTGCGCATCACTGCGAAGGCGACGGGTTCGCACAGGACGCAAGTCGATGTTGCGGCGTTCCAGGGTCAGCTCCAGTGGCTCTTCTTCCTCCGGTGGCAGAAGTGTGAGGACCACCTGGGACCCGACCGATCCCCTCAGGCGGGCAGCCGTTGCCTCAAGGCCGAGCGTCTCCACCGATTCACCATTGACTGCCAGCACTTCCGTGCCACTGACCACGTCAGCCTCAGCAGCAGGAGAATCCTCCAATGGAGCGATTACCACAATGGCGTTGCTGTCTTGTCGATGTCCCAGTTGAAGCCCGACGCCACTCAGGCTTCCTTCGTTACTGGCCTTCATGACGGCATAGTCATCAGGACGCAGAAGCCGGGTGTAGGGATCGTCGAGCGGTAACAGCATCGTTTCAATGGCGCTGTAAGCCTGCTCGCTGGTTTCGATCGTGTTCTCAAGAGCCTTTTGACGGAGGCGTTTCCAGCGGATTCGATCGAACTGGTCCGGGTCCAGATATCCCTGGTTCACCAGACGCCAGCTTTCCACCACCAACTGCTGCGCATCGTTCAGTGCAACTGCGGAAGGACTAGCCATCAGCAGGATCAGTGTGATCGCCATTACTCCAGAGGCCAGACGCCGCAGGCGATCTGACCACCCGTTAACAGTCGGCAACATTGGCTTCATCCCAGCGCGCAACAGGAACGTCATCAGTAGACTCTCGCAATCCAAGCCCACCTCTGCATGGCGAACTCCTCACCTGTCTACGACTGGTTCCAGGAACGTCTTGAAATTCAGGACATTGCTGATGACATCAGCACCAAGTACGTGCCCCCGCACGTCAACATCTTTTACTGCCTGGGCGGGATCACCCTTGTGTGCTTCCTGATCCAGTTCGCGACAGGTTTCGCGATGACCTTCTATTACAAGCCCACTGTGGCGGAGGCCTACAGCTCCGTTCAGTACTTGATGACGGACGTGAGCTTCGGCTGGTTGATCCGCTCGGTGCATCGCTGGAGCGCCTCGATGATGGTGCTGATGCTGATCCTTCACGTCTTCCGCGTCTATCTCACCGGTGGTTTCAAGCGTCCTCGTGAGCTGACCTGGGTGACCGGCGTCACCATGGCTGTGATCACTGTTTCCTTTGGTGTGACCGGTTACTCCCTTCCTTGGGATCAGGTCGGTTACTGGGCTGTGAAAATCGTGTCCGGAGTCCCCGCTGCCATCCCTGTTGTCGGCGACTTCATGGTTGAGCTGCTTCGCGGTGGTGAGAGTGTTGGTCAGTCGACTCTCACTCGCTTCTACAGCCTGCACACTTTCGTGATGCCCTGGCTGCTTGCTGTGTTCATGCTCATGCACTTTCTGATGATTCGTAAGCAGGGCATTTCCGGTCCCTTGTGATCCATTTCAGTCTCTGAGCTTCACGCTTTCAGAGTCGTTGATCTGATTAAGGTTCCAACAACACCCATTTGATCCATGCACATTCTTAAGAAGCCGGATCTCTCAGATCCCAAGATGCGCGCCAAGCTCGCCAAGGGTATGGGCCACAACTATTACGGTGAGCCAGCCTGGCCAAACGATCTGCTCTACATCTTCCCGGTCGTGATCCTGGGAACCATTGCTTGCATCGTTGGCTTGGCTGTTCTCGATCCCGCCATGCTGGGTGACAAGGCTGATCCCTTCGCAACCCCTCTGGAAATTCTCCCTGAGTGGTACCTCTATCCGGTGTTCCAGATTCTGCGTGTGGTGCCCAACAAGCTTCTGGGCATTGCTCTTCAGACTCTGATTCCTCTGGGTCTGATGCTGGTTCCCTTCATTGAGAGCTTCAACAAGTTCCAGAATCCGTTCCGTCGCCCTGTGGCCATGGCTGTGTTCCTCTTTGGCACTGCCACCACGATCTACCTCGGAATTGGTGCCGCTCTGCCCATCGACAAGTCTCTGACTCTCGGCTTGTTCTGATCAGGTTTTGGTCTGATCAAGTTCGATTTGCTCATCCCATCAGCCCGGCAAATGCCGGGCTTTTTTTTGGGTTGTTTCGACACCACTGCATCAGTCCCCTGGCTTGGAGCCCAACGCTCGTTGTTCTGATCGTCAGCTTGAGCAGAATTAAGACAGTGAGCTGCTTTCTGCGTTGGTCTCGCCGGGTTCTGGCACGGCACCATCATCCAGATCCAGCAACAGAACGTCGTCCGGCTTCACGCGAAGGAAGTGATGGAGGAGCAGAAATCCCACAATGGTCCAGGTTTGGTAGGTCCTGGACTGTTGTCCGACCCAAGTACCAGTTGGGCCATCGAAGTACTCCGCCCATTGCTGTCGGGGGAGCTGATTGAGATGACTCCAGTACGACTCCTCCAAGAGTGCCTTCATCTGTCCCATCAGCAGCACATCGGCATGGGGGTGACGACGTTCATGGAGAAGGATCGAACTTCCGAAGAACCACAGCAGGCTGGGCCAGTGACCACCGTTGTGGTAGCTCCATGGCCAGTTCTTGGGATCAGAGCCTGTCTTGTTCTGCCATTCGAGACTGTCCATGGGTGGATGACAGATCCGCATGGGCATCTCAGCCATGAGATGGTCGCGGTTGTGCAAGGTGAGCCTGAACAGTGCACGTTGCTGAGGCGCTGTCAGCAGGCCGAACAGGCAGCCAAGTGAATTGCCGAGGCTGTAGAACCTGAAATCGGGTCTGCTGGTTCGCATGTTTCCGATCAGATAGCCACCGCGGTTTTCCAGCCAGTCCTGCAACCAGTCAGGAATCACCTGAGGTTGAACATTGAATTCGTTCTGGTGCTGGTTCTCTCCGTACTGTTCCGTTGGTCGACGACGCAGCACCTGCATGGTCTTGCTGGTGACCCAATAATGCTTGAGCAGAAACTGGCGCAGGTCGTGCACCCACTGGCGTGTAAGCACCAGCCGTTGATCCAGAAGTCGGCTGCCCTGATGCTTTCTCCCCAGTTCCATCAGCTGGGTGCAGCAACGCAGTGATCCATACAGGAGCACTTCCACTTCCAATGGAGCGCCCCAGACATCCATGGGGCGATCAATCATGAACGCACAGTCCGGAACGAAGAGAACCGGAGTGCCTTCGAAGGTGGGGTGAAGCACCAGATCCAGAAGTAGTTGCACACCGCGTTGCACGGCCTGACTTGAGGCGAACTCTTCGTCTCCGCTTGATTTCACATACATCCAGCAGAGCACTGGCCACCACAGGCTGGCGTCCACGGACGTGATGCGTCCGATCGAACGCTGTCCGTAGTCAGCGATGAGCTGTCCTTCCTCTTCCACGAAGGATGTTGGGAAGACACCACGCGTCTGATAGGTGGTGCTTTGCAGATCCAGACAGATACTCAGGAACTGGCGAACGATGTCAAATCGCTTTTGGGTCAGCAGGTAGACCATGACGGGAACGTTGTCCCGCAGGAAGATTTCGCCGTAGTTGGCAGCTTCGTCGTGGCGTGGATGTTCCAGTGCGGCAACACTTCCGGCCAGCTGGCCTTTCACGGGGATCAAGGTCCGCTCGAAGTGCTCACGTGCCTTCTGCACCACTTGATCTTCCTTGGAGCTTGGACGCACACGCTGGTTCTGCTGGCTGAACCGTCCTGCCATGACTGCACTCCATTCATCTGAAACGTAGTGACGGCGACAGATGCCGGCAGTGGAAGCAACCCTTGAGATAGGTAAAGGGGTTGCGAAGTAGATGGTGAAGGGGTTATGGTTTTGGACTGCGCGGGGGGCTAAAGCCTGAAGCGCAGCTTCTAAACGTGAAGAGCGCGAGCTTGTAGTGTTTGGAAGTGCTTACGAGGCCAAGAGGGAGCAATCCCACGGTGTTGTAAGTTTCAAAAGCGGTCGCAAGACTGCACCGCCAACCGTTCCTGAGAGGGGGCGCGAAGGCAGCTTCTAAACGTGAAGAGCGCGAGCTTGTAGTGTTTGGGAGTGCTTACGAGGCCAAGAGGGAGCGATCCCACGGTGTTGTAAGTTTCACAAGCGGTCGCGAGGCCGCACCGCCAACCGCTCCTGAGAGGGGGCGCGAAGGCAGAACCTGGACAATCGAAAAGTTTAGGAACTGACGCTTTCATCGCGTCAAGGACCGCGAGATACATCGTTTGATGTGTGTTGCGGGATTTGATGAAAGAGCGATGAAGGTGTGAGGTCCCGTCAACAATTATTCGTTGCAAAGAAGCATCGTGCTTACAGCTTGAAAGTTTTCACGAGCTTTTGAGTTGTCGGTGTGCGCGATGTGGAGCAACAACCGGATCTGAGATCCTGGAAAGTCATTGAAAGAGAAATCTAGAGATGCACTCTTAAGAACCCTTTTGTGTCAGCGAAAGGAGGCCTCAACTGTTGCGAGTGAAAACTGAGCAATGGGTGACGCAAATCATTTTGAGGACGTGAGAACGTCTAAGAGGAAATGATCTACAACGGAGAGTTTGATCCTGGCTCAGGATGAACGCTGGCGGCGTGCTTAACACATGCAAGTCGAACGAACCTTCGGGTTAGTGGCGGACGGGTGAGTAACGCGTGGGAATCTGCCCTCAGGAGGGGGATAACGGTTGGAAACGGCCGCTAATACCCCATATGCCGAGAGGTGAAATGAATTTCGCCTGAGGATGAGCCCGCGTCTGATTAGCTAGTTGGTGAGGTAAGAGCTCACCAAGGCATCGATCAGTAGCTGGTCTGAGAGGATGATCAGCCACACTGGGACTGAGACACGGCCCAGACTCCTACGGGAGGCAGCAGTGGGGAATTTTCCGCAATGGGCGAAAGCCTGACGGAGCAACGCCGCGTGAGGGATGAAGGCCTCTGGGCTGTAAACCTCTTTTCTCAAGGAAGAAGATCTGACGGTACTTGAGGAATAAGCCACGGCTAATTCCGTGCCAGCAGCCGCGGTAATACGGGAGTGGCAAGCGTTATCCGGAATTATTGGGCGTAAAGCGTCCGCAGGCGGCCCTTCAAGTCTGCTGTTAAAACGTGGAGCTTAACTCCATCATGGCAGTGGAAACTGTTGGGCTTGAGTGTGGTAGGGGCAGAGGGAATTCCCGGTGTAGCGGTGAAATGCGTAGATATCGGGAAGAACACCAGTGGCGAAGGCGCTCTGCTGGGCCATCACTGACGCTCATGGACGAAAGCCAGGGGAGCGAAAGGGATTAGATACCCCTGTAGTCCTGGCCGTAAACGATGAACACTAGGTGTCGGGGGAATCGACCCCTCCGGTGTCGTAGCCAACGCGTTAAGTGTTCCGCCTGGGGAGTACGCACGCAAGTGTGAAACTCAAAGGAATTGACGGGGGCCCGCACAAGCGGTGGAGTATGTGGTTTAATTCGATGCAACGCGAAGAACCTTACCAGGGTTTGACATCCTGCGAATCTCTTGGAAACGAGAGAGTGCCTTCGGGAACGCAGTGACAGGTGGTGCATGGCTGTCGTCAGCTCGTGTCGTGAGATGTTGGGTTAAGTCCCGCAACGAGCGCAACCCACGTCTTTAGTTGCCAGCATTTAGTTGGGCACTCTAGAGAGACCGCCGGTGATAAACCGGAGGAAGGTGTGGATGACGTCAAGTCATCATGCCCCTTACATCCTGGGCTACACACGTACTACAATGCTACGGACAAAGAGCAGCAAGTTCGCGAGGACAAGCAAATCTCATAAACCGTGGCTCAGTTCAGATCGTAGGCTGCAACTCGCCTACGTGAAGGAGGAATCGCTAGTAATCGCAGGTCAGCATACTGCGGTGAATACGTTCCCGGGCCTTGTACACACCGCCCGTCACACCATGGAAGTTGGCCACGCCCGAAGCCGTTACTCCAACCCTTGTGGAGGAGGACGTCGAAGGTGGGGCTGATGACTGGGGTGAAGTCGTAACAAGGTAGCCGTACCGGAAGGTGCGGCTGGATCACCTCCTAACAGGGAGACAACACAATGATTTTGATGCCTGAGTACTTTTATTCTTAGGCCGAAATCCTGTCACCTTAGGTCGATCGGTACCTCAGCATTAAGAGCAGTAATTGATGAGCAATTATCAAGAGACTGAAGGAGATGTTCAGTTCCTAAACTTTGTCTAGGTCACACCCCACAAGGGTTGAGTCTTCCTGGGCCATTAGCTCAGGTGGTTAGAGCGCACCCCTGATAAGGGTGAGGTCCCTGGTTCAAGTCCAGGATGGCCCATTCGGTGTTGGGGGTTTAGCTCAGTTGGTAGAGCGCCTGCTTTGCAAGCAGGATGTCAGGAGTTCGAGTCTCCTAACCTCCACTGTCCGAACTTAATCTCCATCTTCTGAATTATGGAAGGTGAACTCGATGGCGTGTGATTTAGATGTGTCCGCTGGCATGAACTCAGCTTCCTGTCATTCTAAGTGAAGAGTTTTTCTCTGAATTTGGTTGATAAGATGCTGGGCTCGAACTGAGCAATCAGTTGGATGTCTAGCAGAACCTTGACAACTGCATAGGTGAGTCTGGAAAGAATAAAGCATCTCTCATGGATGCATCATTCTTTTTTGAGGATGATGTTAATTCTTGAGCAAGAGCCGAGACTCCATCACGTTCTTCTGATTGTGTCGAGCAATCAGGAGTTTGATTATTGATTTAGGAATAAATCAGTGAGAATCCGTTTCAACGACGGCAAGCGTGTTGGAGATTATATGGTCAAGCTACAAAGGGCTCACGGTGGATACCTTGGCACACAGAGGCGATGAAGGACGTGGTTACCTGCGATAAGTCTCGGGGAGCTGGAAACACGCTTTGATCCGGGAATTTCCGAATGGGGCAACCCTTAATACGGCCAGCTGAATCCATAGGCTGGCGCGAGCCAACCCAGCGAACTGAAACATCTTAGTAGCTGGAGGAAAGGAAAGTAAAAACGACTCCCTAAGTAGCGGCGAGCGAACGGGGAAGAGCCTAAACCAATAGTTTCGACTATTGGGGTTGTGGGACAGCAATGTGGAAAAGGAATGTTAGTGGAAGTGTTTGAAAGACACACCACAGAGGGTGAAAGTCCCGTACACGAAAACTGAACTGACCTAGCTGTATCCCGAGTAGCACGGAGCACGTGAAATTCCGTGTGAATCTGCGAGGACCACCTCGTAAGGCTAAGTACTCCTGTGTGACCGATAGCGAAACAGTACCGCGAGGGAAAGGTGAAAAGAACCCCGGGAGGGGAGTGAAATAGAACATGAAACCGTGAGCTTACAAGCAATGGGAGCCCTACTTATAGGGTGACCGTGTGCCTGTTGAAGAATGAGCCGGCGACTTATAGGCACTGGCGGGTTAAACCGGAAATGGTGGAGCCATAGCGAAAGCGAGTCTGAATAGGGCGTTTGTCAGTGTTTATAGACCCGAACCCGGGTGATCTAACCATGGCCAGGATGAAGCTTGGGTGATACCAAGTGGAGGTCCGAACCGACTGATGTTGAAAAATCAGCGGATGAGCTGTGGTTAGGGGTGAAATGCCAATCGAACCCGGAGCTAGCTGGTTCTCCCCGAAATACGTTGAGGCGTAGCGTCTCGTGCTCCAGCAGGGGGGTAAAGCCACCATTTCGGTGCGGGCTGCGAGAGCGGTACCAAATCGAGATGAACTCTGAATACCCTGTGTGTAGCGAGGCAGTCAGACTGTGGGGGATAAGCTCCATGGTCGAGAGGGAAACAGCCCAGACCGCCAGCTAAGGTCCCCAAATCAACACTAAGTGATAAAGGAGGTGGGATTGCCCAGACAACCAGGAGGTTTGCCTAGAAGCAGCCATCCTCAAAGGAGTGCGTAATAGCTCACTGGTCGAGCGATCCTGCGCCGAAAATGAACGGGGCTAAGTGTTGTACCGAAGCTGCGGATTTATGGTAGGGGAGCGTTCTATGTGGGGCGAAGCGTTAGCGTGAGCGGGCGTGGACTGCATAGAAGTGAGAATGTCGGCTTGAGTAGCGAAAACATGGGTGAGAATCCCATGCACCGAAACCCTAAGGGTTCCTCCGGCAGGCTCGTCCGCGGAGGGTTAGTCTGGACCTAAGGCGAGGCCGAAAGGCGTAGTCGATGGATAACAGGTCAACATTCCTGTACCGGTTATGTTTTGGGAAGAGGGACGGAGAAGGCTAGCCAAGCCAGATGTTGGTTACTGGTTCAAGCGTTCAAGGCGTTGAGGAGCGGCGAAAACGTTCCGAGCTGAGGCGTGAGTACGAGCTGCTACGGCAGCGAAGTTGGTGATGTCAAGCTTCCAAGAAAAGCTCTATACCCGTTAAGGCATAACTGCCAGTACCCGAAACCGACACAGGTGGGGTGGTAGAGAATACCGAGGTGCGCGAGGTAACTCTCTCTAAGGAACTCGGCAAAATGGCCCCGTAACTTCGGGAGAAGGGGTGCCACCGCAAGGTGGTCGCAGTGAAGAGGCCCTGGCGACTGTTTACCAAAAACACAGGTCTCCGCTAAGTCGCAAGACGATGTATGGGGGCTGACGCCTGCCCAGTGCCGGAAGGTTAAGGAAGCCGGTCAGCGTAAGCGAAGCTGGCGACTGAAGCCCCGGTGAACGGCGGCCGTAACTATAACGGTCCTAAGGTAGCGAAATTCCTTGTCGGGTAAGTTCCGACCCGCACGAAAGGCGTAACGATCAGGGCGCTGTCTCGGAGAGAGGCTCGGCGAAATAGAATTGTCTGTGAAGATGCGGACTACATACACCCGGACAGAAAGACCCTATGAAGCTTTACTGTAGCTTGGTATTGTGCCCGGGCTCTGAATGCGCAGGATAGGTGGGAGACGTTGATCTCGTGCTCGTGGGTACGAGGGAGTCAATGGTGAGATACCACTCTTTCAGAGCTAGGGTTCTAACGTTCACCCGTTATCCGGGGAGCGGACAGTATCAGGTGGGCAGTTTGACTGGGGCGGTCGCCTCCTAAAAGGTAACGGAGGCGCGCAAAGGTTTCCTCAGGCTGGTTGGAAATCAGCCGACGAGTGCAAAAGCAGAAGGAAGCTTGACTGTGAGACCTACAAGTCGAACAGGGACGAAAGTCGGCTTTAGTGATCCGACGGTTCTGAGTGGAAGGGCCGTCGCTCAACGGATAAAAGTTACTCTAGGGATAACAGGCTGATCTCCCCCAAGAGTTCACATCGACGGGGAGGTTTGGCACCTCGATGTCGGCTCATCGCAACCTGGGGCTGAAGTCGGTCCCAAGGGTTGGGCTGTTCGCCCATTAAAGCGGTACGCGAGCTGGGTTCAGAACGTCGTGAGACAGTTCGGTCCATATCCGGTGTATGCGTAGGAATATTGAGAGGATTTCTCCCTAGTACGAGAGGACCGGGAGGAACGCACCTCTGGTGTACCAGTTATCGTGCCAACGGTAAACGCTGGGTAGCCATGTGCGGAGTGGATAACCGCTGAAAGCATCTAAGTGGGAAGCCCACCTCAAGATGAGTATTCCCATGGGGTAACCCAGTAAGGTCACGGGAAGAACACCCGTTGATAGGCTCTACGTGGAAGTCCAGCAATGGATGCAGCGGAGGAGTACTAATAGACCGAGGGCTTGACCATTCATTTGGCTCTTGTCTGAGGCAAGTTTTATTCGATTCTGACCATCACTTTGAAGCGAAAGTGGAAGGTGATGACCTATGCAGTTCTCAGGGTTCACTCCTTGAGAATGTTTTCTATCCTGGTGTCCATGGCGCTGTGGTCCCACTCCGATCCATCTCGAACTCGGTTGTGAAACGCAGCAGCGGCGACGATATTTGGGGGGTAGCCCCCTGAGAAAATAGCTCGATGCCAGGTAAAACATTCTGATCACTGCTGTGATCCAAAGAAAGCCACCCCGCGATGGGGTGGCTTTTTTTGTGCCCATTGATTGTGCATAAACCTGATGGGAAGGCCAGGGTTATGGCATCAGGTCGTGGAAGCTTTGAATCAGATCATGCTGGCCGGGGTCTTGATGGGGGTTGCCAGGTCGAAGGCAGAAGGTTGTGCGTAATCCTGCGGAGAGGGCTGCATCGCACTCTCCGGGATGATCACTGATGAAGAGAGCAGATTCTTCTCGTGTGTTGAGGGTTCGGCAGATCTTGGTGTAACTCTCAGTTTTTAACTTTGGCCCCGTGCGTGTGTCAAACCAGTGGCTGAATCTGTCGCTAATGTCTCCTTGGCTTGTGTGTTCATAGAGCAGTTTCTGCGCTTGCACACTTCCTGAAGAGTAGACAGCCAAGGTCATTCCTTTATAGGTCCATGCATCAAGGCTGGGCAACACATCGGCGAATAACTGTGTTGTCAGTTCTCCGGATTCGTAGCCTTGTTTCCAGATGATTCCCTGAAGTTCTTTCAGGGCGGTTGATTTTCTGTCTGACTTGATCAGATGCTGAAGGTATTCAGCAACTTGTGCATTCGATGGTGGAGATTGATTCGCAATGGCCAGCATCTGCTGGCAGGTCGGATCTGAATCCTTATGCCATTCGTCAATTGCCTCCTGGAGGATGTTGGCAATTGTTGGCTCGTCTCTTCCTCTTTCGAGCGTTTGGTTTAAGTGCGCTTGTGCATAGGGAAAGAGTGTTTTCGCGACGAAATCCACTGGGCACGTGGTTCCTTCGATATCCAGCAGAATGACTTGGATCACAAGCGGTTGGTGACGAGAGTTTGTCTCCAGGCGAGCTCCAGGAGGAACTCATGGATCTCAGTATGGCGACGGGCCTGCTGAAGATCAGCTCCCCAGGCATAGAGACCATGGCCCGAAACAAGCAAGCCATGGGGTGCTTGTTCAAGCCGTTGACCCGCCGTTTCACTCAACGTTTCAAGATTCTGGTCATTGTTGATGATTGGCAGCTCAATGCTGGTGGCGTGCGTGTTGATGCCCTGCAGGCCTTTCAGCATTTCCCAGCCCTCGAGGACGAGAGATCCTTGATCTAGAAATCTTCTGGAGAGCCATGTGGCATTGATGGAATGCGTATGCAGAACGGCGCCAGCACCGCATTGCTCAACAATGCGCAGATGCATCAGTGTTTCAGCGCTGGCTCGTCCGTTGCCTTTCATCACCTTCCCTTCGCCGTTCACAACGATCAGATCACCTCTGGTGACAGTGCCTTTGTCGACGCCACTCGGCGCCATCAGCAGTTGCAATGGCTCGCGATCGACCACAACACTGAAATTTCCCCCTGTTCCATCGCACCAGCCTCTCCGGTGCAGCGCTTGCATGGTGGAGATCAGCGCACTCGCCTGGTGATCGGCAGACATGGACCAAGGGCTTGGCTTTCAGTTTCCGTCCTATCGCAAGCTTTGCCTAGCTCTGACAGGTGGGGCACCAATGGGTGCTGCGCCCTGCCAGTTTGATTCGTTCGATGGGGGTTCCGCAGCTCAGACACTCCTTGCCAGTTCGCCTGTAGACAGCGGCCTGGCCTCCATAGTTTCCATTCACACCTTCCAAATCACGGAAGTCGCTGAAGGTGGTTCCGCCGACGCCAATGCTGATCTCCAATACGTGAACCAAGCTGTCGCGCAATTTCTCCAATTGTTGGCGATTGAGGCGACCCGCTGGCGTTTGAGGTGCGATGCCTGCGACGAACAAGCTTTCGTCGGCGTAAATGTTGCCCGTGCCCGCCACCAGTGATTGATCCAGAAGTGCCGCTTTGATCGATCGTGTGGATCCTTTCAGTTCGCGCTGAAGGTAGCTGGCGTTAAAGGCATCACTGAATGGTTCGGGACCCAGTCGTTTCAGGCCAGTGATCACCGAGTCGATGGGTGTGCCGTTAGGCACCCACCACATTTCCCCGAAGCTGCGCATATCAACGAAACGCAGTTCCTGACCCTGCTCGTTCCAAAAGCGAGCACGGGTGTGTTTGCAGGGATCACTGGGCTCGTCATGCCACTGGAATTGACCGGTCATGCGCAGATGAACGCCCCACACACCGCTGGCTTGATGGGTGCCTGGTTTATGAAGCGAGGCCATCAGGTATTTGCCTCGACGAGTCCATTCACCGACACGTTGGCCTCGGAGGCCATCACAGAACGTGATGATCCCTCCCGGGCTGGCTACAGCCCGTTCACGAAGGATTTCAACCTGTTGGATGAGAAACGAATCAAGACGGCTCGCTAATCCGCGGCGAACCGTCTCAACTTCCGGAAGTTCCGGCAAGACTCAAGCGGGCTCGAGTTCGGACATCGCAAAGTTGTTGGTGTTGATGCCACCGTCGGTGCCCTGTAGGCCGTTGTAATTGACCTGTTCAAAGCGGACCACAACGGGATAGCGGATTCCGGAGGTGTCAATCGACGCCACCTTGCCCACTTCGTTGAACCAGAAAGACTCAGGGCGCTTGATGCGCACCATGTCACCGCGGGAGATCGCCATCGCTGCGCTGGAACTCGGCTGCATGCAGAGCGTATCGCCGTGTCTCCCGTTCAGGGATCGAGCGACACACAATGTCGTCCTGCACTTGAAGAAAGTGTTCTGTGCCATGGCAGCATCCAGCCTTCGGTGCGTTGCTGACCTTGCTACCCACACAACCTGAGCCGCCTGTGCTGGAGCTGGATCTTCCCGATCCTGAGCAGGATGACATCAGCACCATGGAGTTTCTGGCTCGGCTTGAGCAGGCCTGGGCGGTCTGTGACAAGTTCGACCTGCAAACCGAAATCTGGCGCGGACGCATCCTCAAGGCTGTGCGCGATCGCGAAAAGCGAGGTGGAGAGGGGCGTGGCGCTGGCTTCCTGCAGTGGTTGCGCGAGCGAGAGATCAGCAAGACCCGTGCCTATGGCTTGATTCAGTTGGCGGAGTCCGCTCAGGAAATGTTGGGTGAGGGCGTTTTGGAGGAGAGCAGTGTCAATCAGTTCTCCAAGCGGGCCTTCATGGAAACGGCCCAGGCGGCTCCCGAAGTGCAGTTGATGATTTCGGAAGCCGCCAATGAGGGCCAGGAGATCACCCGTAAACAGGTGCGACGTCTCACCGATGAGTTCACCGCAGCCACCAGTCCCCTTCTCCCTGAAGAAATTCGTCAGCGCACCCAGGAGAACTTGCTTCCACCGAAGGTTGTCGCGCCTCTGGTCCGCGAACTGGCGAAATTGCCTGAGCCACAGCAGGACGACCTGCGCAAGGTGCTTCGCGATGAACCGGAGCTGGAGCGCATCAAAGACGTGACGCACACTGCGCGATGGATCACCAAGGCGACCGAATCCGGTGAGGCGGTGCGTGCCTTCCAGCAGGGTGAGTTCGATCTGGAAAAAGCCATGCAGGAAGCACAGCGTCTTGATGCCCTTGGGCTTCTTGCTGATGCCGTCGGACAGGCTCAGGCACTGGAATCAGCGGTTCTCAAATTGCATACGTCATGGCGCCGATTGGGCGGCCTGCAAGAGCGTCTTTGGGTGGAGAGCGGCAGCAGCACGCCTTATCTCCGGGATGTTTTGTCTGCGCTGCAAAGCCTGAGTGGAGCCACGCTCCGCGTTTCGCTTGGTGAATTGGCAGGTGGCAAACGTGTTCGTCTGCAGTTGGTGGAGGAATCGCCTGACCAGCTGGAACCCCCGCCTATTCCCTAGATCTGGTGCTCAGTAAGCTAAAGACGCCATCCATGGTGTGTCTTGGATCTGCTTCTGGATGCGCTGGAACGCCATTACGGCTGGGATGACTTCCGTCCTGGACAGCGTCCAGTGGTCGAGTGTCTGCTGCGTGGCCAGGACTGTCTCGCAGTGCTTCCGACTGGAGGGGGCAAATCCCTCTGTTATCAATTGCCTGCCCTAGTTCGCTCAGGGCTTGTGGTGGTGATTTCGCCTTTGGTCGCCCTGATGGAGGACCAGGTGCTGCAGCTGCGTCGTCGTGACATCGCCGCGGCCTGTCTGCACGGCGGTATCGAGCCCGATCGACGCCGTGAGATTTTGCGCCAGCTCTCTGATGGTGATCTCCGTCTGCTGTATCTCGCCCCCGAGCGGCTGCAGGGAGAAGCGACACGTTCAATCCTTCAAGAGCACGCCGCAACGGGCCAGCTGGTTGCTTTTGCCGTGGATGAAGCTCATTGCATCAGTGCCTGGGGGCACGACTTCAGGCCCGACTATCGGCGTCTCGGTCAACTCAGAGATCTGTGCCCGGGGGTGCCGATGGTGGCCCTCAGTGCCACCGCCGCACCTCGGGTCAGGGCCGACATTCTGCGCCTTCTGCATCTGAGGCGACCTCTGATTCAGGTCGGTTCTGCACGCCGCGACAATCTGCACTACGCCATGCGTCGTCGGGCGAAAGATCCCTTGCCCGATGTGATGGAGGCTCTTGAGCAGGCCCGTGGCGCCTGCCTGATTTATGCCCGCACGCGCCGGTCTGTGGAGCAGTGGACGGAACGTCTCTGTGCCAATGGTGTCCAGGCCATTGCCTATCACGCTGGTCTTGAGCCTGATGTGAGACAGCGCGCTTTGGCACATTTTCTCGAGGCCGAGGCCCCCGTACTGGTGGCCACAGTGGCGTTCGGGATGGGTGTGGATCGATCCGATGTGGGTCTTGTTTTGCATCTGGATCTGCCCAGCACTCCTGAGGGCTATCTGCAGGAATCCGGGCGGGCCGGGCGTGATGGTCGCCCTGCCCATTGCCTGGTTCTCTTTTCTCCCAGGGACCGCACCAGTCTTGGCTGGGCCATGCAGAACGCGCTTAGGCGTGCCTCCGGGACGGATGCGGTGGAGGAGGCGCGGCGGATTGAACTGGCGCAGCAGCAGTTGCGTCGTATGGAAGCTGTAGCCGAAGGCGAGCACTGCCGAGAGCAATCCCTTCTGCTGTCAGTCGGCGAATTAGTGCCTCCCTGCGGTCGTTGTGACCGATGTCTTTCGCAGGCGCCACGTTTGGATTGGTCCGATGAAGCCAAAGCGGTGCTCGAATGCCTCGCCCAGGAGCACGGGACTGATGCCCGCAGCTTGAGCGACCGTCTCAATCTGGAGGAAGGTCGTGCACCGCACTGGGGTTGGTTAACGCGACGATTGGTTCAGGAGGAACTGATCCACGAAAGCAACGACGGCAGTCAGCGGTTGTATCTCAAGGACAGTGGCCGACGCTTTCTGCGTCAGCCCTGGCCTTTGCATTACGCAGCTTGAGCGCAGCTCAGCTCTTGATGGCTGAGCAGCGATCCTTCACGAGGGCGCGTTCAAACTCGGTCTGGGGTGCGATCCAGCTTTTCCACATGCCGTTGGCGCCCGTCACGTTGATTTTTTTCGCCGAACAGTTCACGGCAACGTAAAGGGACTGTCCCTCTCCATTGAGGGTTGGTGCCACCTCGCTGCCAGCCATCGACTGCCAGTTGCCCCAATCGACTTGGAGGGGGCCGTAGGTTCTCCAGGAGGCTTGTTTGGGCTCGACGCTGGTGCTTGGTGCTGTAGTGGCGGCAGCGGTCACCACCGGTTCCTTGGCAACGGTTTCGGTGACCACCGCTTCTGTTGTCACCGTCTCTGTGGCCACAGCGTCAACCGAGTCCCCTGAACCTTCAGATGCTTGCGAGGCTGGCACTGAATCTCTGGGACCCGATGTTGTGTCCAGCTGCGGTTGGCTGGAGCGCAGCATCAGTTGGGTGCCCACTTTCACCTGGTTGGGATTGGCGATGGCGTTGATGCTGATCAGAGACGCCATTGGGATGTCGTAAGCCTTGGCGATCTGCGTGAGGGTCTGACCCCGCGCCACGGTGTGTGAGGTGGCGTTGGGATCGGCCTTGATCGGGGCGGGTTGAACGCGCGCAGTCGCTCGGGGTGCAGCTTGAGGAAGCACCGCATTGCTTGGCAGTTTCAGTGTTTGACCGATTTCCACGTGATCGGCACTGGGCAAGGCATTCAGCACGATCAGCTGACGTTCCGAAACCCGATACTGCGCTGCGATTCCGCTGAGGGTGTCGCCGGATCGCACGGTGTGGCGACCCGAGCCAGCACTGACGGTTCCGGGAATTCGTAGCCGCTGGCCTGCCTGCACGAAATCAGAATCACGCAGTCCGTTCAGACGCATCAGGCTGTTGACGGAGACTCCGTAGCGAGCCGCGATGTCGGACAGGGTCTCACCTGATTTGACGGTCACCGATGCCGCATGGCCTGCCAGGGGCGAAAGGGCCAGCAAGGTCAGGATGGTGAGGAGGGTGCGGCGCATGCGTCTCCGGTGGCTGGGCGAACCATAAGGTGCCTCCGGCTTGATGCCAGTCCCCACCTGGCCATTCACTGCAGATGCTCAGCTCAGCAAACGACGAAATGTGTCTGGGCTGAGCGTGTAAGGGGGATAACGCTGAGGGAGATCGAGCCAGAACGGGCGACGCAGAACTGAGCGTTCGTGGGAAAAGGTGCGGAATCCCGCTTCACCGTGGTGGGCACCCATGCCGCTGGCGCCCACCCCTCCAAACGGCAGATCAGGAACACCTGCTTGCATCACCACATCGTTGAAGCACACCCCACCAGAACTGGTTTGACGCAGCACCTGCTTCTGATCGTTGGTGTCGCCGCCGAAGAGATAGAGGGCGAGGGGTTTGTCTTGTTTCTGAATGTGTGCGATGGCCGCATCCAGATTGGGGATGGAGAGCACAGGGAGAAGGGGACCGAACAGCTCATCGGCCATCAAGGGGTCATGCTCATCGCGCACGGCAATCAGGCTGGGTGCGATTCGGCGTCGTTCAGGGTCGAATTCACCGCCAAGCAGCACCCGTCCCTCTGCTTGAGCACCGCGCAACAGGGTTTCCAGCCTGCTGTAGTGCCTGTCGTGAATGAGGCAGCACAGATCGCTCGACTCAAGCGGTTGTTCGCCATACAGCTTGAGCCTCTCCCGTGCGATGGCATCCAGCAGGGGCTCGCGCACATCCTCCTGAACGAAAAGGTGATCCGGCGCGATGCAGGCTTGCCCGGCATTGAAACCCTTGCCCCAGACCAGGCGGCGCGCTGTCACGTCGAGATCGGCATCGTTGAGGACGATCGCTGGGTTCTTGCCCCCCAGTTCCAGCGTGACGGGCGTGAGGTTGGTTGCTGCACCCTCCAACACCTTGGCGCCGATCCGTCCGCCACCGGTGAAGAAGATGTGATCAAAGCGCTGACGCACCAAGTCCGCGGCCACCTCTCCGTCTCCATTGACCACGGTCACCACGTCCTCCCCGAAGTGCATGGGGATCAACTGTTCGATCAGTTCGGCGGTGGCCGGAGCATGTTCTGAAGGTTTGATCACGGCGGTGTTCCCCGCGGCCAGTGCGCTCACGAGGGGCCACAGAGTCAGACTGAATGGCAGGTTCCAGGGGCCGATCAGCAGAACACATCCCAGGGGCTCCCGGATCAGTTCGGCGCGGCCAGGCTTCTGCACGATTGGGACGGGAATGCGTTGCGGCCGCATCCAGGAGCGCAATCGCCGTTCGGCCAGCTTTAGCTCCTGAAGAAGGGCCACCACTTCGGCCATGGCTTCCAGGGGAGGTTTGGCCAGGTCTTGATGCAGTGCCTCGAGAATTGCCGATTCGTTTTTGCTGACGAGGTTTCGCAGGCGCTGCAGTTGTTCTCGCCGCCAGCGTTCCGGTTGCGTGACGCCCTTCAGGACCGGTTCGCGCATCCGCTGCAGATCGGCATCGGTGAACGCGGTGGCGGTGCTGGCCTCGGCCATTACGTCAGGAGCAGGGTTTGCTGGTCGTCATGCTCGCAAGTCCGTCCCATCAACCGTTGCTGAGGGGATGACGGCACAGCCGATTGCGCCTACTACAAAGAGAGAGTGATCGGCTTGATGGTTCAGAAGCTGCCGTGGTGGAACGGGGCCGTCATCTACCAGCTGATCGTGCGCAGCTATGCCGATGGCAACGGTGACGGCATTGGCGACCTTCAGGGGTTGGCAAGCCGTCTCCCTTATCTGCGCTGGCTTGGTGTGGAAGCGATTTGGCTGACGCCTATCTATCCCTCCCCGTTGCAGGACGGTGGTTATGACATCACCGATTTCAAGGCGATTCATCCCGACCTCGGAGATCTGTCTGCATTTCACCGGGTGCTGACTGCAGCGCACGGTCAGGGCATGAAGGTTGTGATGGATCTGGTGATGAATCACACCAGCACCCTCCATCCCTGGTTCCAGCGAGCGCGCTGGGCACCTCAGGGCAGTCCTGAACGCGACATCTATGTCTGGAGTGATGACCCGCATCGTTATGCGGATGCTCCGGTGCTCTTCCGTCATTTCGAGTCGTCCAACTGGGAATGGGATGAGGTAGCTGGGCAGTACTACCTCCATCGATTCCTGCGTCATCAGCCGGATCTCAACTACGACAACCCTCTGGTTCAGGAGGCGATGTTGGATGTGGTGGATTTCTGGATTGAGCGAGGTGTGGACGGCTTTCGGCTGGATGCTGTGCCGTTTCTCTATGAAGCAGAAGGCACCCGCTGTGAAGGTCTGCCTGAAACGCATGCGTTTCTCAAGCGTTTGCGCGACCGGGTCGACTCCCATGGCCGTGATGTGCTCCTGCTTGGGGAAGCGATTCAGCCATTGGATGAGATCGCTCCTTATCTGATGACAGATGAGCTGCATGGCGCATTCAATTTCGCCCTGACGGCCCACCTGTTCGCCGCCATTGCCAGTGGCGCTGTTGAGGGCTTGCGCAATTGTCTGAGCGAAGCGCAGGAAGCTGTGCATGGATGTCGTTGGGCCTTGCCCTTGCGCAACCATGACGAGCTGTGGCTGGGGGACGGCCACCTGGTTCCTGAAGACGTGATTCAGACCATTCGCGCGGGTCTGCATCAAGGTCAGGGGCACTGGCTCAACTGGGGAATCAATCGTCGTTTAGCCCCGTTGCTCAATGGCGATTCAGGATCCAACCGGGTGCTGCATGCTCTGCTGTACAGCCTTCCTGGCATGCCCTGCCTCTATTACGGAGATGAGTTGGGGATGGGGGACTGGCCTGGACTGCGTGATCGCGATCCCAACCGCACCCCCATGGCGTGGACTCCAGCGCGAAATGGTGGGTTCTCAACAGCACCTGATCCTCTGCTGGTGCTCCCACCGATTACTTCTCCGGGATACGACTACCGCGTGGTGAATGTGGAGGTTCAGAAGCAGCTGCCTGCTTCGCTGCTCAACTGGCATCGGCGCATGCTCACCTGTCGGCGGCTGCTGCCGGCCCTTCGCCACGGTGATTTTGAGCTGTTGCACTGCACGCATCCCAGTGTCATCAGCTACGTGCGTTGTGATGGCGGCATGACAGTTCTCGTCGCTGCCAATCTCTCCGCGGCCGGAGCCTCCCTGCGACTCGATCTCAGTCGCTGGCGCGGTGAGCGAACCCGTGAGGTGCTCTGGGGCTGTGAATACCCGCCTGCATCGGATTCATGGTTTGTCTATCTCCCCGCCCATGGATTCAGCTGGTGGCTGATCGGTGAGGTGGAAGACGTGGAAGGAGTGGAGGATGTGCGGGACGCCGAGGACGTTCGGCAGCCCTCTTGACCCCAGCCAGCTCAGCGCTCATGCATTCAACGCAAGCGCTGAGCTGTCCTCCCTGCCGCACTCTTCAAGAATCGTCCTCACCACAGGCGTGAGGCGTTCAGCTTCGCTGCAGTTCACCATGGCCAGTCGATTTCGTCGTGCGAGCAGATCGGTGATGCCATGGGCATGTTCTGCGGCGACGGCGTGGCGAAGTTCTCCCTCACAGATCGGAATCACGTCACTGAGCGGTTCCCGTTGTTGGGCCGTCCAACCGCTCACGAGCTCGGCTGCTGCCAGCCCGTGATTGCCCTCCAGGTGCTCGATCTGGTGCTGAAGCCAGGGGGAGTCAGGAAGCAGATCGTTCAGTAGCTGACGTTGTTGCACCAGCCGTTCCGAGGTCCTGGAGGGATCGACGTCGGATCCCAGCAAGGGGAGCGTCTTGGGGGGTGGCAAGGGCCTGTCCAGTTGCTTGGCAACGGCCTCCAGCGTGTCGATCGCCATCGGTCGGCAGGTGGTCCATTTGCCGCCCATCACGCTCACCAATCCACTGGGCAGGGTCTCCACCTCGTGCTCCCGCACGACACGGCTGCTGTTCACATCGGCATCGGCGGGTTTGAGGAGCGGTCGGCCGCCTGCCCAGCAGCTGCCGATGTCGGGGTCGCCTACTTCAGGGAACCATCGCTTCACGTAATCGAGCAGGTAGGTCTGCTCCTGATCGGACGGCTGTGCCGCCTGTTCCTGAGGACAGGCGGTGTCGGTGGTGCCCACCAGCGTCCCCCCGAAGAAGGGCAGCATGAACAGGACGCGTCCGTCATCGGTGGAGGGGAGCAGCAGTCCTATCCGTTCAGGACAGAGATTCTGTTTAAGCACGATGTGCACGCCGCGGCTCGTGAGCATGCGTTCACTGCAGTCCGCCGATGCCATGCGTCGCACCGCATCGGCATGCAGCCCAGTGGCATTGACCACGGTGCGTGCACGCCAGCGCTGACGCTCCCCGCTTGCGTTTTCGCTGATGGCCCCACACACCTGCCCGTCGCTGTTCTTTTCCAGTGCGACCACCGGCGTGCGGTTCCTGACGACAGCACCGGCCCGCTCGGCGGTGAGGGCCAGCAGCAGATTCAGTCGAGCATCGTCGAACTGTCCATCGCTGTAGGCCACGCCCCTGCGGATGTCGTCGCGAAGCTGAGGCAGGGCGACCTGCAGTTGTTCTCTCGAAAGCAATCTGCTGCTGCCGATGCCTGCCTTGCCGGACAGGGCGTCATAAAGACCGAGTCCAAGGCGGTAGTAGAGCTGCCCGATCACGCAGTCGGTCGGTAGCGCTAGCTCCAGGCGATGGGCCAGAAATGGAGCTTGCTGCAACCAGTGGCCGCGTTCCAGCAGGGCTTCCCTCACCAGTCGCAGTTGCGCCTGGTCAGCGGTTTTGAATGCCAGCTCGAGATACCGGACACCCCCATGCAACAACTTGGTGCTGCGTGAGCTGGTGCCACTGGCGAAGTCGTTGGCTTCGAGCAAAGCAACCCGAAGGCCGCGGCGGACGGCTTCATAGGCGACGCAAGCGCCGCTGGCGCCGCCACCAATGATCAGAATGTCGTAACAGGTGTCATCCATGCCAGTGAAGACTCCTTGCGACAGCATCGTTCCAGCGCTTGAGCCAGGCTTGTCGCTCCTCCGTTCCCATCGAGGGGGTGAAGGTCGCGGTCTGCTGCTCCCGCGTTGAGACCAGATCACTGAGATCTGAAATCACCCCTGCTTGCACGCCGGCCAACAACGCCACACCCCGCGCGGTGCTTTCCAGGTGGGCTGGACGTCGAACACGCAGACCTGTGCTGTCCGCCTGCGCCTGCAGAAGGGGATCCGATGCTGCCGCTCCCCCGTCGACAGCGAGCTCGCCCAGGCTGTGCCCGATTGACTGCTCTGCCAGCTGCACTAGGCCAGCCACTGACAGGGCGATGCCGTCGAGCGCTGCACGGGCGATCTGGGCACGACAGCTGTTCCGGGTTAAGCCGATCAGCAGCCCACGGGCGCCAGGGTCCCAATGGGGGGTGCCCCAGCCGGTGAATGCCGGAACGAGCATCACGCCACCTGAGTTCTCCACACCATTGGCGAGCCGGTTGATCTCATCGGCGGTCTCGATGATGCCGAGCCCATCCCGCAGCCACTGAACAACGGTGCCTGCATTGAACAGGCTGCCTTCAAGGCAATACGTCGGTTCACCTTGGTCATTCGTCCAGCCCAGCGTGCTGAGTAGTCCTGCATCACTGCGGCGGATTGTGCCGCCGGTGTTCACCACCAGGAAGGCACCGGTGCCGTAGGTGCATTTGGCTTCGCCAGGTTCAAGGCATAACTGCCCGAGGGTGGCGGCCTGCTGATCACCCAGAAGCGCGCCGATGGGCACACCCGCGAACGGCAGCCCTGCCGCGATCGCTCCGAAATTGCCGCGGCAGGGCACCAGTGTCGGCAGGGCACTGGTGGGAAGCTGGGCCTGCTCGCAGAACGACTCCACCCACTCTCGACGCTGCAGGTCCATCAACAGCGTGCGGCTGGCGTTGCTCATATCGGAGCAATGCCGGGTGGCACCGCTCAGATGCCAAAGCAGCCAGCTCTCAACCGTTCCGAAGCAGAGGTCGTTCTGGTTGGCGGCTTGGCGGGCTGCGGATTCGTGCTGGATCAACCAGTGGATTTTGCTGGCGCTGAAGTAGGGATCCAGCAGCAGTCCTGTGTGTGCTCTCCACTCCTGCTCCAGCCCTTCCTGCTTCCATCGGTCACAGAGAGCGGCCGTGCGACCGTCCTGCCAGACCAGAGCTGGGCCGCAGGGCTGCCCATCGCTACGGCGCCAAAGAATGGTGGTCTCGCGTTGATTGGTGATGCCGCAGGCGACGACAGCACTGCGCTGCTCTGGAGTAATGGATTGCTCCAGGCGGCTCATCGCCAGTCGCTGGCTTTCCCAGATGGCCATGGGGTCCTGTTCCACCCAGCCATCAGCGGGGTACTGGATCGCCAGGGGAGCGGTGGCACTGGCGATCGGACATCCACGTTCGTCGTAGAGCGCGGCCCGGGAACTACTGGTGCCTTGATCCAGTGCCAGCAGGAGTGGCGGTGCAGCCATACGGGAATCGTTTTCCACGTGCTAGCGGGGGGGAGATGGTCGTGCAAAGGAGCGTGAGGAACACTGAAGTGTTTATGAGCGGTCTGTCCGTTCCTCGCATGAACCAGTCATCCGATGAAGATGTTTATTCCTCGTCTGCGCGACCAGTTCGGTTGGCTGTTGATCCAATCAGCTGGACCTCGGGATGCATCAGCTGGAAGTCTTTCAATCGCTGTTCAAGATCTGTCCTGAGATCGCGAATGGCAGTTGTGGCGCTGTGCTCGCGTCTCGTGACGAGCGCAACACCGGTGTTCACATTCAGACGGAGTGGTAAAGCAACGAGCTTTGGTTTGTCTTGATCGTGTCGCAGCACGGAGCCCAGATGCAGGGTGCTTGCGTTTGCCTGCTGACTGGTTCCTGACTGCGTGGTCTGTTTTTTTGTCTTTCGCAGCGGAGAGAAATCAAGGGATTGCAGCACCCTCTCCGTGCCTGGATAAGCCTTAGGTGGAATGTGCTCAAGGGGGTACTGCTTGACCTGATCAAGCGTGAGATCACCGCGTTTCAGCAGTGGATGGTCTGGGTAGACCAGTAATTGCAGGGGAAGTTGGCATAAGTGAAAGATCGTCAGGTCCTTACCGTCAGTGGGGGCTTCATGCAGTGGGCATAACCAGGCATCCACGATGTTGGTCGTGAGCAAATCCTGGGAGTGCGGCGTGCCAAGTCTTTTGCTGCGTCCAGTCAGCCAACCGTTGGGTGCAGGAGACACAAGGGTCCCATCCAAAAAAAAACTGACGTCTAATCTGAGCGGAGCTTTCTGCAGGAAACGGGCGCATTGATGAACTTTGCGTTCCAGATTGAGAAGCTGAGGGTTGCCATCGATTAACCATTGTCCGCTTGATTTTTGAAAGGAGAGTCCGAAGATTTCAGAGCATTTCTTCAGGTTTCGGCTGACAGTGGTTTGATGCTGATGAAAACGCTCACCAACCTTTTTGCCTGACTGAAGCCAGATCAAGCCATCAAGACTGGAAAGCAGGTCAAGACTGACCAAAACAAGGTCATTACGGAGCTCTCACCCGATCCTCAGAATCTTCGCCTCGTCGAACAATCCCCAGTTCTGGGTAGGGATTAATCCGCCGCTCTGATCGGCAGAGTGATGCGTGCCCGCAGGCCTCCCAAAGGGCTTGGGCTGAGGGCGAGGTCGCCGCCATGTCCTTCAGCAGCGCTGCGAACAAGGAACAGCCCCAAACCACTGCCTTCGGGTTTGCTGCTCATCAGCGTCAGGTCCGACAGTCGCTCTGCAGGGATCCCCGGGCCGTTGTCGTCCACATCAATGATCCACTGGTGGCCGTTGCGGTGCAGGGACACACGGATGAGTGGGCTTTTCTCATCTTGTCCAGCGAGCCGTGGTTCGCTGCTTAGGGCTTCAACGGCATTTTTGAACAGGTTGATCAACGCCAGCTGCAGCTGAATGGCATCGCCTTGAATAACGGTGTATTCATCCGAGATCTGCTGCAGCGGTGTGCTGTCGAACCAGCGCTGGTTGCTGTGGTTCGACTCGACATAACGCACACTGCTTTCAATCACCTGGATCAGATCCACTGGCTCGGTTTTGGTCTGAGCATTGCGAAGAAGCGCCCTGATTTTTTCTGTGATCGTGCTGATGCGCTCGGTTTCCTGATTGAGGGTGACCAATCCATCGTTAATGGCTTTTGGAATGGCTTGATTCACCGTGCGGTCGAGGGCGTGGTGCAGGCTCTGTGATGTGAGGCGCACGATGCTGAGCGGTTGCTTGATTTCATGGGCAATCGAAGCGGCTTCTAGGCTGACTTTGAGCTTGCTGCTCATGGCCGCTAAGGCCTGTTCGTCTTTTTGGCGAATGGTTTGGGTGAGGCGATTGAACGCCTCCACCATGGACTGAATGGCCTGATTCAGATCAAGCACTTCCCGGGTGCTGGAGGCACCAAGGTCGCAGTTGTAGGCCAGGGGGGACGAGCTTTCGGAATCGAGCTCACCCTCTTTGATCTGATGCTTAGTACTCAGGCTTGCTGATGTGAGTGCCGTCAGAGGTGTCAAAAGTCCGCGAATCTGGCGCCGGTTGATCAGAAGAGCGATCAGAATAGCCGTGATGCTGATGCCTAAGAAGAGAATTTGATTTCGCTGCGCGGCACCCCACTCCTGATCGGCTTTGACAGCAGTGATCAGATACCAATCAAGGCCATAGTTCTTTCCCCAAGCTGTTGATTTGGTGAGGAAGTGCTCGTTGTCAACCTTGAAGAGTCCTGGCTGTGTTGATGGCGTTGATATTGATGCTGACTGGTCTGTGCCACTCTGTGATCGGCTTTGAAAGTATTGCGTATGTAAATGACTGGCCAATTGATGATCGAGCTCGCTGATATTGGCTCTGCGAATTTTTTTTCCGTCTCTAACCAGAGTGAGTGTTGGTGATGAACTGGCGACAAGATCTCCATTGGCCTCAACAATCAAGGCTAGGCCTTGGTCATTTTTCCAGACGTCCTGTAGCCATGTGCTGAGTTGGTTGATGATCATGTCAACGCCAACCACGCCAAGCAGCTGTTGATCGTTGCTAACAATCGGTGCGTTGTAGGAAATTGAAAATGTATCGGGCTTGTCCTCCCAGGCATAAATGCTGCTCCAGGTGGGTTTCCCCGCTTTCACGGTGTCGACATACCAAGCTTCCTGGTGGGTGGCACTCATGCCTGGAATAGTGTCCTCTTGCTTCCGTCGGTTTCCTGTCTCAGTCATGCTGAAAACCGCCATCGTTCCGCGACCAAAGCGTTCGCTATCTTCATAGTGAAGGATCTCGCTTTGATTGGTTTTCTCTAGGCCTAGAAAAATGCCATTGGTTCCACCAAAATTGATGTAGTCGACCGGGAATGAATGTAATTGTCGCCAGAATCGATTGCTGAGCCTGTCAAAGTCGTTGAGAAGTTCAGGGTCAGCTGCAATGGCGGCTTCATTCAATTCATTGATAATGGTTGGATAGCTGAGCTTTTTGCTCAGTTGCTCAGACACTTGAACGACAGGAATTCGGGCTCTGAGAGCCTCACGTTGTTGGATGGCACCCTGGCGCCCGAGGCTGAAGCTGAACACACTGAGCGAGCCAGCAACGAGGATGAGCTGTGCACCGGTGGTCAGGCTGAGTTTTTCGGCGAGTGACTGCTTCTTCTTCGGCATCAGTCAATCTTTTGGATGTGCTGATTGAGAGCGGCCGCTCGAATCAGTTCGGCGCCACTGAGGTTCATGTGTCTTGCAATGGCTTTGCGATGTGTTTCCACAGTGGAAATTGAGCTGCCAAGTTCTTGGGCGATCTCCTTGTTGCTTTTTCCTTCTCCAATTAAGCCATAGATTTCTTTTTGTCGCTCGGTCAGCGTCTGATGAACGGGTTGGATGATTTGATTTAGGCAGTTTCGCAATGCTTCGAAAGCATCGGCCTTGTCGATCACCCCACTGATCGAATCCAACAGGTGTGGTGGACAAATGAACTCTTGAGCTGCTCCAGACAGAATGATCAATTGGATCTCAGGGTGTTGTTGCAACAAGCTTGTTGCCAGCTCGCATCCTTTCCCATCAGGAAGCATGAGATCCACGATTGCGATATCAATGGGTTGCTGGGTACTGATGCTGTTGGCCATTTGCACGCAATCAGCTTTGGAGACCCTCTTAATCTCAGGGAAGCTTTCCACCAAGGCTGCCAAAAGATCCAGAAAGATCGTTTGGTCGTCGATGACAAGACAATGCATCTATTCATGATCCTGTTTTTGTGGTCTTGATGCCAGCACTGTCACCTGGCTTGATCTGTCGTCCACTTCCATTGCCCCGATGCTTGTTGACGCGACTCAGGATCAGCAGCACGTCAGGGTCGCTCGCCCATCGGATTAGGCAGTGGCAGGAGAGCTTGGTCGTGAGTCATCCGCGCTGGCCCGAAACGAGGAGCAAGCTCCCGATTCGCTTGCGATGAGTGGAGCCGGACTCTCGCTAGCGCGTGACTACCAGCTTTGATTGAGGCCAGGCTTGCATCAAGGCCAGGCGTTACCGAGTTTCAACACCCGGTGCCGGGGTGTTGTGGGGAAGCCCTTGTCGAGACTTGAACTCGAGACCTCTCCCTTACCAAGGGAGTGCTCTACCGCTGAGCTACAAGGGCATGTGTGGATGGGCCGGGTTGGATTTGAACCAACGTAGGCAGAGCCAGCGGATTTACAGTCCGCCCCCATTAACCACTCGGGCACCGACCCGACACACCGCGATAATTTACCAGCCCATGAGCTGGGCCTCGCTGGATACGATCGGATGACACCATTTCCGCGGGCGATGCAACTGCTGCTGCTCAATGGGCCCAATCTCAATTTGCTCGGGCAGCGGGAGCCCGGTCTGTATGGGCGTCAGACGCTTGATGCGATTGAGCAACAACTGAAACAGCGTGCCGCCACTGCCGGTGTGCAGTTGGACTGTTACCAGAGCAACTTTGAAGGTGCTCTTGTGGAGCGTATCCACCAGTCCATGGGCACGGCCGACGGCATCATGATCAATGCGGGTGCCTTCACCCACACCTCCATCGCGTTACGCGACGCTTTGCTCGGTGTGGCAATTCCTTACGTGGAGCTCCACTTGAGCAACACCCATGCGCGTGAGTCGTTTCGCCATCAGTCCTATCTGGCGGATCGAGCGGTTGGTGTGGTGTGCGGCTTTGGTCCCTTCAGCTACGAGCTCGCCTTTGATGGGTTGCTGCATCACCTGCGACAGGTGGAAGCATGACCATGGTCACGTCCACACCCTCTGTTGCGTTTGACGAGTCCGCCATCACATCCACTGTGAGCAGCATTCGTTGGTTGGCCGCCCCCACTAGTCGCTTGTGGGTTGAGCAAGCAATTGCCAAGCCGATGCAGGTTCTGATCGACCATGCGCATTGCGAGCGCAAAGCGGCTGGCTCAGCTGTTCAGTTGATGTTCCGCTATCTCTGCGAACCTGGGCTTGGTGAGGTGTTGAGCCCGCTGGCGCGTGAGGAGCTTGAGCATTTCGAGCAGGTGTTGGATCTGCTCAAATCGCGTGGTCGTTATCTCGAGCCGCTGCGTTCTCCAGGCTATGGGGCGGCTCTCGCCAAGCATGTGCGACGGGCGGAGCCTGATCGCATGCTGGATTCTTTCCTTGTGGCGGGTCTGATTGAGGCGCGCAGTCACGAACGCATGGCTTTGCTCGCAGAGCACAGTTCTGAAGTGGCGTTACGGGCTCTTTATGGCAGCTTGCTCCAAAGCGAAGCCCGCCACTTCGGGGTGTATTGGGTTCTCTGTGAGCAGAGATATTCAAGAGATGTGATAGTGCCCCGCCTGGAGCAGTTGGCTGAAGCAGAAGTTGATGCTCTCCGTGGAGAGCTCGAGCATCCGGATGATGTGCGGATGCATTCCGTCGGTGTCGATACTTGAGGCGTCCTGGCTTTCTTTTAAGATGGATTGAGATGTATCAAAACCATGAGTGGAAGCGGGCATTCTCACGGTGATATCCAAAAAGTTAAAAATGTGACTGAACCTCGTCCGATTGGAGGAGGTGCGCGGTGGTCAGAAAAAGCTTTCAAAGAATTTTTCGCTTCAGTTGTTGGGCGTGAATCGGGTGATGTTATCGATTACAACGTTCATTTAGAGTCGGATGGCGATGTTTATAACACCCATGAAATCTATCCCGGTCCGGACGGGATGGTGTATTTCACCCAGAGCATGCATGATCGTGTTGGACGTCTGACGCTTGATGGGCGTGTTGAGCTATTTGAGCTTCCACAGGGGTCTTACCCTCATGGAATCCGGTTTAGTGAAGAAGGTCGTTGGTATGTAACTTTGGAGGATTTTGATCAAATTGTTGAACTTAGCAAGCGTGATGGTTCGATTCTGGCTACCTATAATGTTGCTTTCGATAATCCTCAGGTCGAGGGTGTTGTCGGGCCTCATGGTTTCGCCATCGACCCCCAAGGCAGGCTTTGGTATACCGGGAGAACCTCCGATGTGCTCGGTTGGGTGGATCCCGCGACAGGAGATCAACGTCGTTTTGAACTCCCGACTCGCGCTGCCATCGCTCCCAACTTCAATCATGATCGTATTAAGCCTGCAGCTAGTGCTCCAATCAATATCGAGTTTGATCAGGTGGGAAACGCATGGTTTGTGAACTTGCAGACCAATCAGATTGGAAGGATTGATCTGAATGATGAATTGAGCCTTTTTGAGATCGAAGGCTTTGGAACTGATAACACACGTCCGATCAATATCTTTCAAGGTCCTGAGGGCTTTATCTGGGTCACGATTGAGGGTGACAACAGTCCTGAATTGGTTGGTACGCAGCAAAGTTTGGGTGGTATTGCCCGCTTCGATCCTGCATCTGAAACTTTCAGGGCTTACCCCCAGACTCTTTCCAAAGGAGCTGGTGGTGTATTGGGTGTCAAGCCAGATTCTGTCTGGTTCCAATACCAGGAAGACGACCTGGTTCGCTTGGATGTTGATGAATCAGGACGCCGAGATCAAACGGTTTTCCCACTGCCTGACATCGGTTCTCGCAACCGTGTGATGCACCGGATTGGCCAGGGGCCAGATGGATCGATGTGGTTTACCAGTTTAAATGCGGATCTTGTCAGTCAGATTTCAACTGAAGAGCAGGGCTTGCCTGTGTATTCCTTCGATGATTCATCGTCTGGCATTCAATACTTGTCGTCTTTGCCTCAGGAATGGACCCTGCTATTGGGAGAGGGCTCTGGTGCTGAGGATCCTGATCCTTTGTTCTTGAGTACTGCGGACGTCAGCGATTCCGTGGCAACGGCGCGTTTCCGTGATCAGATCACCGGTCAGACAGTCTGGACTGCAGATCCCACGGAGCAATTTATTTGGTCGCAAAGTTTTCGATATCAATATATTGCGGAAGATTTTCGGGTTTTTGATGAGATTAATGACGCCCAGGATCTCATCCCTGTTTATCGAGCATTTGATGATCAGGCTCGTGCATTCCTCTGGTACACAGACCCACTCAGTGTGGACTCTGCTGACCACGCTTCTGCTGAAATTGCATGGTATGCACACGCTATCCCTGAAAATGCAATGTAAGGCTGAGTTCTGAGTTGACGAAGAGTGTTTCGTCGACAGGATCGCTCCTGGTTTGAGCTGTCGGTTTGTTTGAGGGGCCACCAAGCCTTCCAGATGTGATGACTCGGCGTGGTTGGTCCATGTCGAGGTCAGCCTTCCGTAACCGTGGACCCAAAGCAGTCCGAAGCGACGCGCAATGTTTGTTGGGACGCTTTTAAAATTGCTCCAGTCACGTTGCGAAGTCGAGTGATTGACCCTGTGACCGCTGTCGCCGATTCCCTGCAGGCTCTGCGGAATGGCACCACCGATGAGCAGTGGAATGGCCTCAAGGCTGATCCTCTTCTCCGTGACCTCATCGGACGGTGCGCTGACCTCGAATCGGCTCTGCTGCTTGCTGATGAAGGTGCGGTGAAGGTGGCTACCGGCAAGACTGCTGCGTTCAAGTCAGCCGTTGATGCCCGGTTGCTTCTGGCTGCGTGAAGTCGCGTTTCACCCTTCTGACGACTGCTATTCGGCCGGGGTTGTGAGCAGGGGATAGCGCTCAGCGATGGAATCCCCTGTGAATTCCGCTACCCAGCCGCTGGGATTGCAGAAAAAGCGAATGGCGCAAAACTTTGGGGTCGGCCCCATGTCAAACCAATGACGGGTTCCGGCGGGAACACTGATCCAGTCGCAGGCTTCACACAGCACCTGGATCACTTCATCCCCGAGGTGAAGGCAGAACAGGCCCTGACCCTCCACGAAAAAGCGAACTTCGTCTTCGCTGTGGGTGTGTTCGCTTAAGAATTTCTGCCGCAGATTGGCACGGTCCGGATGATCCGGTTGGATGCGAATGGCATCAACGGTGGGGTAGGTCCCCCGTGCTTGGGTTCGTTGGATGTCGTGCTTATAGGCCGCGAGGATTTCCTCCTGGCTGGCACCTGGGTCAAGCTGTGTCTGCGTTGGCCAGCGCTCAAAGCCGATCCTGCGTTGCTTGAGCTCCTTCTCGATCTGTGTTCTGTCGAGGGTGTGCAGAAGTACGTCGCTGGAGCGATCCGAAAACAGCGTCAGTTCACTCATGCTGCAAATGGCCTTGAAAAGAGCCTCTGACCAACCCGTTCAGCATGCTGGATGGTTGATCTGTCCCTTGCGCCGTTGTCCTTGTCGCCCACGTTTGCTCCTGATCAGTTGACGCTGGTGGGAGTCGGTCCTGGTGATCCGGAGTTGCTCACGGTCGCTGCGGTGAAGGCCCTGGAGCAGGCGGATGTGGTGGCTCACCCTGTGGCCCGCGAAGGGCAACCTGGGATGGCCTTGACGATTGCGTCGCGCTGGTTGCAGCCACAACAACAACTCCTGCCGCTGGCATTTCCGATGGTGGCGGAGCCAGAGCCGCGAATTTCCGCTTGGCATGAGGCTGCCGATGTGCTCGCCAGCCAGGTGAGGGCAGGCCGCAGGGTGGTGTTGCTGTGTGAGGGGGATGTGTCCCTCTTTGCAACCGGCAGTTATGTGCAGCTGGCTCTGCGTCGCCGCCATCCCGACCTTCCCTTTGCACTGATTCCTGGGATTCCCTCCGTTTGCGCCGCAGCCGCAGCCGCGGCACAGGTGGCGGTCGATCTTCCCTTGGCGCTTCAGCAGGAAGGGCTGCTGATTCGTCCATGTCCGGAGAACGCCAGCGACTTCCGCAAACTGCTGCAGAGCGCACGTGATGGGTCCACCGTGATTGGGTTGATCAAGGTGGGACATCGCTGGCCCTGGGTGTTTGAGGTCCTGTCGGAGGAGGGACTGCTGGATCAGGCCCTGTTCGCGCAACGGGTGGGCTGGCCTGATCAGAGGGTGGCCGCCGCCTCGGATGTGCCCCCCGATGCGAGACCCTATTTCTCACTTCTGCTGATTCGTCAGCTCTGGCCTGAGGTGTTGCCTTGATTGCTGCCCTTCCATCGTTGACGGTGAGCCAATGGTTTGCTCTGGTGCATCCGGTGCTGATCATCCTGTTTGTCTATCCCGTGATCGGCGCAACGATCAGGCTGGGAATCCTGGCCAGGGAGCGGCGATTGCAGCTCAATCCGATTGCCCCCACGGTTCCCGTGGAGCACGTGGAGCATGGCCGCTGGGCCACAGGAGGTCTGCTGCTGGCCGTGCTCTTCGCTTTGGGCCACGGATTAGCGGATGGTGGAGCCGGTTTGGCGACCTGGCTTGTGGTGTCGCTCCAGGCTGCGGCTGTCGCCGCTGCCTTCGTGGCGCTCTTGCGCACACGACGACTGATGTTCCGTCTTCTGTGCGCCTGGAGTTGCTGGCTGTTTCTGCTGCTGATCAGCCTGCAGCCCTTGTTGATCGTGGAACGCTCTCGTCTGCCGTCAGCGATCTGGGAATCCCACACCTGGGGTGGCCTCGCGCTTCTGGCTTTGCTCCTTTTCACGATGGCTGTGCAACGGGAGATCGCCGGCAGGCTGTGGATGCGCCAGTTGCATGTGTCCCTGAATGTGTTGGTGGCTCTGCTGTTGGCGACGCAAGCGGTTACGGGCACCCGTAATCTTCTGCTGGGCTAAGCCGCTACGGCCGGTTAGGTCAGCAGTTCCTGCTGCTGTTTCAGCAACGCTAGAGCGAGATCCGGTGTGGAGGCTCGCATCAGTTGTTGGCGGAATTGCGAGGCACCGGTGAAGCCGGTGCATGTCCAACTCATGTGTTTCCGTGCGATCAGCAGGCCGTGGTCGCCGCGTGCTTCCACCAGGGCTTGTAATTGTTCGGCCGCCAGGATCAGGCGTTCTCTGGGTTCTGGTGTTGGAGGGATGGGCTGGCCGTTGATTGCGGCATCGATCTGACCCACAAGCCAAGGAGCGCCCATCGTTCCACGGCCCACCATTACGCCATCGGCACCGGTGACCTTCAGACAGCGCAAGGCGTCGTCCGGGTTGTAGACATCGCCATTGGCGATCACGGGGATGTGCAGGCTTTGCTTGACGGCCGCGATCGCGTCCCAGTTGGCGTTGCCGCTGAAGCGTTGTTCGCGGGTGCGGCCATGCAGGGTCAACAGTTGAGCCCCGGCATCCTGCAGCCGGCGACTCCAGGCCACTGCATCGTCATGCGTTGAGGGCTGTTCCGAACTGCCGCACCAGCCGAGTCGAGTTTTCACAGTGACCGGCACGCCAACGGCAGAGGCCACGGCGTCAACGATCTGGCAGGCCAGATCAGGGTCGCGGATTAGACCGCTTCCGCCTCCCTTGCGAGCAATCTTGCGTACGGGGCATCCCATGTTGATGTCCACCAGAAACGCGCCAGCGTCTTCAGCACGACGGGCGGCATCCGCCATGGCTGCAGGTCGGTGGTCGAACAACTGGACGCCGATCGGTCCGCGTTCTTCGCTGAGTTCTTCCACCTTGGCTCGGCCATGGCCGAGTTCGAGGCTGGTGGCGTTCACCATTTCGGTGAACAGCAAAGCATCAGACGACCAACGTCGCACCAGGGAGCGGAAAATCCGATCGCTGACGCCTGCCAGCGGTGACTGCAGTACGCGGCAACGCAAGGAGCGCTCAACGCGGCTGCCGCGCAGCCGCAGTTCCCTGGTGATCGTCGGGGTTGCCATCACGCCATTGTCGCCAGTGGTCGTTTTCGGGGGATCAAGCCACGGATTCATCCAGGCCGAGCCGGAGGCGGGCCTGGCGCACCTGCGTTTCGATGGCATCGTGCAGCCAGGCCTGCATTGACCAGTCTTCCTGGATCGCCAGTCGTTCAACGTCCTGCAGCAGGTCGAGGGGGAGCGCCAGGCTGACGTCCTGGATGCTGTGCGGGCTGGCCAGTCCTCCTTGATGCGGTGCGTCCAGATGGAGGATCTGCGCTTTCAGGACCTGCAGCTTGGTGCCTGGCTTGGGCTGTCGACGAAAAATCTGGCGCAGGGTGAGTCGCACCTTGCAGCCCGGGCGCACCCGTTGAAGCCCCTGGGTTCCTAGGGGAGAGTCGCGACGGTCGACATACACCGGTGCATGGCTGCCCGCGGAGGCGCTGTAGGTGAAGCTGACCCTGCCGTCGCCGTGCCAAGGGGGTGCAGCCTTCCCGGTCGACTGCTGTTTCAGCATGCGGCGCTGGTCACGTTTCACTGCGGTCATGACAGCCACAGGCAGGAGGAAGACCAGTCGCTGGTAGGCGTTGTCTGCCACCAGTGACGTCTCCGGCTCGAGTGTGGTGTCAAACACATACATGAAGCTGTCGTCGAAGGAACTTCTCAGGGGGTTGCCATGGGGCCCTCAGCGCCGAAGCATGGTCAGATCCGCACGCTGCTGATGACGTTTCCCAGCTGGAGCCTGAGCCGGCCTCTGCTGATGGCGATCCTTGAGGACCGTTTGAGCGATCAGTTCGTCGCCCAATTGGTATGGGAGCGTCTGGGCTACCGCCCCTCCACTGCCGCTGATGGTATTTGGAGAGCCGGTCCGCAGACACCTGCCGACTGGAGTGAGGCCTTTCCGGAGGCTCCTCCAGTGATCGCGACGCGGCCGGCTTCCGTGCGTCTCACGCGATCGATCCCTAAGCCCTACAAGCAGCTTTTGAAGGAGCAGCTCCACTTCACGGGCTATCGCATCGGTGAGCTTTATCCCCGGCGAACCCGCCGGGCCACGGTGGTCAATTGGTTGCTGGCTTTCTTGGCGATTGAGGGGCAGGCGCTGCTCGAAGACGGCGATCTGCCGCCGCTGCTGGCAGCGCCGCTCGATCCCGTGCAGGGCCACCCTGGGGACCCGGCTGTGGGCTGAGTGCGCCTCAAACCTGGATCACCACCTTGGTGCCTTTGCGGGTGTTTTCGAACAGCCATCGCGCCTGGTGGGTGGGCATACGAACGCATCCATTGCTGCGAGGAACGCCAAAGGCCTGGCCTGCATCCTCCTGCCAGGGAGCGCCATGCATGCAGATCATTTCGTTGGCGGTAATGCACATGGCATAGGGCACCCCTGGTGCCACATAGCCCCGGCCACGCATGGTCACGGAACGGTATTTGGTCAACACCTTGGCCTCCCCAGTGGGGGTGGGTGTTGATGCTTTGCCGGTGCTCACGGGAATCACCCGCACGATCTCTTGATTGGCGTCGTAGACGGTCAGCTTCTGGTCAGAGAGGTCGACCACAAGGGTGGCGATCAGTTCAAGCATGGTGTTGTGACAGTGGCCGCACTGCACTCGTAGCTGTCTCGTCTTGGTCTTATGTGTCTCGCTCTGAAAGAATTCCCATTCGCGCCCTCAGGTTGGTCTTTTCGGTTGTTGTGCAGGCGCCTCTGTACTGTCAAGTCAGTCCCCGCTTGAGACCGAGTTGGCGCGTCCCGTCGTCGCAATCATCGGGCGCCCCAACGTCGGTAAGTCCACGCTGGTCAACCGCCTGTGTCGCAGCCGAGAGGCCATCGTTCACGATGAGCCAGGGGTGACCCGTGACCGCACCTATCAGGACGGTTACTGGGGGGATCGCGAGTTCAAGGTTGTGGACACCGGTGGCTTGGTGTTCGACGATGACAGTGAATTCCTGCCGGAAATCCGAGAGCAGGCCTCTCTTGCCTTGGAAGAAGCCAGCGTTGCCTTGGTGATCGTGGACGGGCAGCAGGGGCTGACGGCTGCCGACGAAGCCATTGCTGAATTTCTGCGCGGCCAGCCTTGTCCGATTCTGCTCGCTGTGAATAAGTGCGAGTCGGCCGAGCAGGGCTTGGCCATGGCTGCCGAATTCTGGAGCCTTGGTCTGGGTGAGCCCTATCCGGTGTCAGCCATCCACGGCGCTGGCACGGCAGAGGTGCTGGACCAGGTGCTCAAGTTCTTCCCTCCCAAGGATCAGGAGGGTGATGAGGAAGAACCCATCCAGATGGCCATCATCGGCCGACCCAATGTGGGGAAATCCAGCCTGCTCAATGCGATTTGCGGCGAACAGCGCGCCATTGTGAGCCCAATTCGCGGCACGACCCGCGACACGATTGACACCAGCATTGTGAGGGAGAACAGGCCCTGGCGTCTGGTGGACACCGCTGGCATCCGACGTCGTCGCAGTGTCAATTACGGCCCTGAATTCTTCGGGATCAACCGCAGTTTCAAGGCCATCGAACGCAGTGATGTCTGTGTTCTGGTGATTGATGCTCTCGATGGCGTCACCGAGCAGGATCAGCGACTGGCGGGCCGGATCGAGGAGGACGGCCGGGCCTGTGTGGTGGTCGTGAACAAATGGGATGCCGTTGAGAAAGACAGCCACACCATGACCGCCATGGAAAAGGAGCTGCGCGCCAAGCTCTACTTCCTCGACTGGGCTCCGATGCTGTTCACGTCTGCACTGACGGGTCAGCGGGTCGACAGCATTTTTGCTCTGGCTGCGCTTGCGGTCGAGCAGCATCGCCGCAGGGTGAGCACCTCCGTGGTCAATGAGGTGCTGAAGGAGGCCCTGAGTTGGAGAAGCCCGCCCACCACCCGTGGCGGCCGGCAGGGGCGTCTGTACTACGGCACCCAGGTGGCTAGTCGTCCGCCAAGCTTCACGCTGTTCGTGAATGATCCCAAGTTGTTTGGTGACACCTATCGCCGCTACGTGGAGCGTCAGATCCGTGAAGGACTGGGCTTTGACGGATCACCGCTGAAGTTGTTCTGGCGGGGTAAGCAGCAGCGCGATGCCGAGCGGGATCTCGCCAGGCAGCAGAACCGATAGGGCTGATTGCAATGGATTGGCTCCGGCAGATCCCGATCGGGCAGTACGTGGATGGTGCCGCCGGATGGCTGCGTCAGCTCGACCCACGACTCAAGCTGATGTGGGTGCTGATGTTTTTGCTCACGCCTGTGCTGGCTGGTCCGATCTGGCGGGTGGCGCTCGTGCTGGCACTTGTTCTGATCACTGCGGTGAGTGGATTGCCGGCACGTTTGTGGTGGCGCTCGCTTCTGCTGGTTGTGCTGCTGGGTTGTGGCATCGGTCTGCTGGCCATGCTGCTGCCCACAGGTGAGCCGGGCGCCAGCTTGAACCTCCGCCCTACGGATGAGGTCCCCGGTCTCCTGTTGGCGTCACCGTCCTGGGAATTCGTGCGCCTCGGCCCTTTGCAGCTCGGTTCCTTCGATCTGGGGCCTCTCGTGGTGGACAGGCGCTCGGCGGAGCTGGGCCTCAACAGCGCCACGCTCATCGTGACGGTGGTGCACAGCGTCAATTTGATGCTGCTGTCCACGCCTAGCGAAGAGTTGATGTGGGCGCTCAGCTGGTGGCTGACTCCGCTGGCGCGACTCGGTGTCCCCGTTGACCGACTCAGTTTTCAGCTGTTGCTTGCGCTGCGTTTTCTCCCCCTGGTGCAGGAGGAGCTTCAGAACCTTCTGCGTTCCCTGGCCAGTCGGGCCGTGAATCTGCGCCGACTTGGCTTCAAGACCTCGTTTGGACTTGTGCTGTCGGTGGGTGAACGCCTGTTGGCCAACATCCTGCTGCGGGCTGAACAGGGGGCTGAAGCCCTGATGGCTCGCGGTGGAACTTGGTTGCCTGCCGAAGCCTTTCGACCCGAGCCCTCGCAACAGATCGGTGCCCAACGGCTTCTCAATGGCCTGGCTGCTGTTGGACTGATCGTGGTGCTTGTCCTGCGCGGCAGGTACGGTGCCCTGTAGTCACTGTTCGTGGATCTGTGAGCGCTGAGGGTTATCTCAATCACCCCACCTTTGGCATGCTTTACAAAGTGGCGCCAGCTGGTGAGGGACGGGATGTCTACGCCACGTTGTACGCCCAGCGCATGTTTTTTTTGGTGACCCTGCAGCCACGTGGGGCTCAGTTTGAGGTCATTCCTTATTTGGATGCCCGGCATCACGCTGAACTGAATCTGGCCCGTAGCCGTCGGGACTCACCGGAAGAGCACGAGAGCTGGAAGCAGCTGTTTGATCAGACCTTCATCTGAGCCGTCCCAATGGAACAGCGCGGATGACGGAGCTTCAGAGCCGCTGGGAGCAGTTGCGTTCAAGGCTGCCTAACGGTGTGAATCTGCTGGCAGTCAGCAAGCGCCAGCCTGCTTCGGCGGTGCGTGAGCTGGCCTGTTGCGGTCAGTGTGACTTCGGGGAAAGCCGCGTTCAGGAAGCGCTGCCGAAGCAGCAGGAGCTGTCGGATGTTGCCGGTCTGCGCTGGCATTTCATCGGACGTCTGCAGGCCAACAAGGTGCGGCCGGTGGTGAAGGCCTTTGATTGGATTCACTCCATTGATTCACTGGCTCTCGCGGAGCGTGTTTCGCGCATTGCGCTCGAGGAGAACCGGCGTCCCTCGGTGCTGTTCCAGGTCAAGCTCCGGCCCGATCCTGACAAGACGGGATGGGACCCCTCTGCGCTGAAGCAGGCCTGGCCTGGCTTGTGTCAGTTGCAGGGGCTGAATCCTTGCGGGTTGATGACCATGGCTCCGCTCGGGTTGTCAGAAGCTGATCGGCGCGGTCTGTTTGAGGATTGCCGTCAGCTCGCCGATGCCATGGATTTGCCGCAATGTTCGATGGGCATGAGCGGCGACTGGCCCGAGGCCGCGGCTGCCGGTGCCACCTGGGTGCGCGTTGGATCGGCGCTGTTTGGTGCTCGCCCCCAGGCGGGGCCCTAAAAACGGCGGATCATGCTGACTGTCCGGAATGGACATCAATCCATCTGGACACGCTTGCTCACAACTCCGCGGAGCGCTATTCAAGGTCAAGGTTACGCAGATTTCCGGTGTCGTTGATTTCTCGCCTTCGTGCGGTCGTTGCAGGGGATGATTACCTCGATGGCGACTATGACGAGCTCGATTACGACACGGGTGAGCACGACGATGCTGTGCCGGGCATGACGTCTGCCAACAGCAGCGCACTGGCTCCTCTCGATGCATCCAATCCCTTCGAGATGGATCAGAGTTTCTCAGGCACCAATGTGATCGGCATGCCTGGCATCAGCTCCAGTGCCGCTGAAGTGTCTTTGATGGAGCCCCGCAGCTTCGATGAGATGCCTCGGGCCATCCAGGCCCTGCGCGAGCGCAAGACTGTCATCCTTAATCTCACGATGATGGAGCCTGATCAGGCTCAGCGTGCCGTGGATTTTGTGGCCGGTGGCACCTTCGCCATTGATGGCCATCAGGAGCGCGTCGGTGAAAGCATTTTCCTGTTTGCCCCCAGCTGCGTCACCGTCACCAATGCCAGTCAGGAAGAGAGCACCACGCCCACGGTGGTGACCAAAGATGTGGAACAGGCCTCCGCAGAAGCCAGCGTTGCTCCTGCACCCGCTTGGGCGGCGTCTGACGCCACGGCCCTCTGATCAGCGCGTCCGTTTCGGTGACTGCTTCCGTCGGTGTAATCGGTCTGGGCCGCATGGCTCAGGCCCTGGTGCGACCGCTGATCGAGCGGAAGATTCTTGCGGCTTCCGAGTGCATCGGTGTGGTGGGACTTGAAGCAAGTGCGCAACGTCTGCGCACAGAGTTGCCGTCCGGCTTCACGGTTGTTCCGGCTTCTGATCCCCGTGCTGCCGAAGCTTGGACGGCTCCGGTGCAGTTGCTGGCGGTCAAGCCGCAGCAGCTCGACGCCGTGGCCGCTGGCGTGATCCCTCCCGCACCTTCGACAGCATCCCTGGTGATTTCTGTGTTGGCGGGAGTCACTCTGGAGCGATTGCAGCGCACGTTTCCAGGTCGCGTGTGTGTTCGAGCGGTTCCCAACACCCCCTGCCTGGTTGGTGAGGGGTTGTGTGGGCTGGCCTGGGGAGAGGGCGTGACGCCCGAGCAACAGCAGTGGGTGCGGGATGCTTTTGCACCCGTCAGCGAGGTGTTGGAACTGCCGGAGTCGAGGCTGGATGCTTTCTTGGCGTTGACTTCATCAGGTCCCGCTTATGTGGCGTTGATCGCTGAGGCCCTTGCGGATGGTGCGGTGGCAGCGGGGCTTCCCCGTGACCAGGCGCATCACCTTGCGCAGCGCACCCTCGGCGGGACGGCGGCCCTGCTGCAACAACAGCATCTGCATCCCGCCCAACTGAAGGACATGGTCGGTTCACCGGGGGGCACCACCATGGCTGCAGTGCGCAAGTTGGAGCAAGCCGGCCTGAGGTCGGCACTGATCGAAGCAGTTCTGGCTGCCACGGAACATGGCAGGTCCTTGCGCTAAGCCGCCAGAGGTGCGGTGCGGGTGAGTTCTCCGTAGAGGTTTTCCAGCGCATCGATGTTCCGAGCCATCGTGTAGCGCTCCATCACCCGCTCGCGCGCCTGTCGGCCCAGCGCTTGGGTGAGCACCGGTTGATCACGAAGCACGGGCAGCAGCGTGCGCAGCTGACTGGTGACCCCCAGCGTGTTCATCACGATGCCGGCTCCTCCGGCGAGCACCTCGCCGTCGGCTCCCGCATCCGTGGCGACGCAAGCGCATCCGCTGGCCATGGCCTCCAGTAGTGCCAGCGATAAGCCTTCCACCAGAGACGGCAGCAGGAACACTTCGGCGGATTGCAGCAAGGCCACGCGCGTGGCCAGGTCGGACTCATAGCCCCACCACAGCACGTTCTCCATCTGGCCGTAGCTGTTCTGAAGCGTGCTGCGCAGCGGCCCATCGCCAACGATGACCAGACGGCAGCCGGCGGTGTCCACCAGTCGCCAGGCTTGCAGCAGTGCTTCCACGTTCTTTTCTGTGGAAATCCGTCCCATGTAGAGGAAGACGCGTTCGGTGCCCAGGCGTGAACGCACCCTCTGCAGCTCACTGCCGATTGCAGAGGGCAAGGCATCGGCCGGTCGCCATTGCGTCGTGTCGACTCCGTTGGGAATCACCGCCAGGCGATCCTCTCGGACGCCGAGGCGTGCGAGCACGTCAGCTTGCAGCTCAGAGAACACGATCACCCGGTCATAACGGGAGAGTGCAGGGGCATACAGCTGATAAGTGAGCTGTTGTGTCCCTGCTGTGAGGTTGCGCAGGCCTGCATCGAATGGAGGGTGGAAGGTGGCCACCAGCGGAACCTGCAGTTGCTGGCAGAGCTCAGGCAGTCGGAAATCCAGGGGTGAGAGGGTGAGGCTGGCGTGCACCAGATCCGGCTGGAGCCGTTCCAGCGAGTCGCGGAGCTCCCGCTGCGCGCCGGGGGAAGGGATGGTGTAAACCTGCGACTTCACCAGGTAGGGCAGGCTCACATCCGGATCGTTAGCCAGAAGGGATGTGCTGCTGCCTGGTGCTTTCGGGTTGTCGAAATGGATGAAGCTGGTCTGGTGACCACGGGCCCTCAGGGCTTCCGTGGTGCTCAGCCCGTAGGTGACATTGCCGCAGAACGGAGTTTTTTTGCCCAGCCAGGCAATATGCGTCAAAGCCACTGAGGGAAGGGCTAGGCAAACGCTAGCAGCGCTGCCAGGGGCGCTCGATCAGGGCGGCAACCAGGGCCAGGCCAGCCAGGATCCACAGCACCGGCAGCAGCCCCACACTGCTCACTAGAGCGCCTGCCAGCACAAGGGGGAGGCTGAGGGCAATGTTGATCAAATTGTTCTGCAGCCCGAACACGCGCCCGCGCTGCGATTCAGGCGTGTCCTCCTGAATTGTGGTCTGCGCGGGGATGGCCACCAGCGCGGCACCGGCCCCGAGCAGCGCGCATAGCCCCAGGGTGTAGGTGAGGTTGCCGCGCAATTGCCCGAGCAGCACCAGGCTCCAGGTGATCGCCCCCAGTCCGGTGGCTGCCAGTCGGCGGCGGCTGAATCCATGGCCCATCTGCGCCACCACGACGGCCCCGATGGCCATTCCCAGCCCGCTCATCGCCAGCAGGCTTCCGAAGCCGGTGGGGCCAAGACCCTGAATGGCCGACGCCAAGCTGATGGCCAGCACGTAGAGAGCTGCCAGCAGGCTGTAAAGCAGCACCAGATGCACCATGGCCGTCCGCACTGAGGCGCGCTCACGCAGCACCTGAAGCCCTGCCACGATTTCTTTCCAGACCGACTCGCCGTTATGGGTCCGGGGCTGTTCGCGCATCCGGATCGTGCTCAATGAGATGGCCGCCATGCCGTAGCAAAATGGCAGAAGCAGAAATTCACCACCCTTGAGGCCAATTGCCTGAAAGAGACTGTCCAATCCCCGCAGGATCGGCTCTCCCAGGGCAAAACCAACGATCGTCGCTCCCATGCTGGTGGCCTGGTAGAGCGAATTGGCTGCCAGCAGATGTTCCTTGGGCACCAGCATCGGGATGGCGGCCTGTTCGGCCGGTGCGAAGAACTGGGTGAGCACCGATTCCAGAAAGGTCATCACCAGAAGGGCCCAGTACCCCCAGCTGAGGCCGAGCCAATGGGGTCCTGGCAGCAGGAAAAACGGGGTGAACACCACAAGCAGGGCCCGCAACCCGTTCGAAGCGACCATCACCCGCCGTTTGGGCCAGCGGTCGACCCAAACTCCCGCCACTGAACCCAACACCATTGCTGGGATTGTGTTGGCGACATAAACCCCTGTCGCCAGCAGGGTGATCCGTTGCGCACGGGTTTCAAAGTCCATGCGGATCGCTGATGCGATTTCCGCCAGGGCTCCATTGTCCTGCGGTGTGTTGGTCACCCAGTACTGGGCGATCAGATACACCATCAGAACGATGTAGAACTTGTCGGCCAGCTGCGAAAAGATCTGGCCGATCCAGAGACGGCGGAAGCCGTCGAAGCGCACCACCGTCTGCAGGCCTCGAGGGCCTTCCGGGTTTCCACCGGTCGGGAGCGCGGGCTCCGGACTGTTCAGGGAAGATCCGCTCACGGTGCCTGCAATGACCGGGTCATGATCGCTTACGGCGCAGGCAGGCTGTCGCTGACCATTTTCAGCGAGCGCACAGGGCGGGGCAGATGAACCCGGCACCAGCAATCGATCAAGGCCAGCAGCTTGAGCCACACCGGCCGCGGTCCCATCAGTTCACCATTGGGACGCTTGGGAAGATCCGCTCGGGGCAGCCGTTGCAGCAGTGCAAGTTCGGAGGGGTTGAGTTGCAGCCTGGCGCCGGGAAGACTTCCGAGTGCGAGACCCTCTTCGGGTAGCAGGCTGCAGCGCCACTCCCACTCACCGATCGGTGGAATCAGTTCAGCACCGCTTTGGCAGCAGACCTGCAGCGGCAGGCCGTAGCCGCCAAGCGCCAGCAAGTGCACGCCGGCCTGAACCACCATCGCGAGGCTGAGGTCGGGATCCGGGTTCGATGAGCGGCTCAGGGCCTCCAGTCTTTCCAGGTGAATCAGCACCGTCTCCAGCAGGCCCTGGATGGGGTTGTCATCACTCACCAGAGCAATTGAGAGTTCCGCCAGGGCTTGGGCGGCCGCCAGGGTCTCCAGATGCTGCCCGACGCCGCTGAAGTTGTGACGCACCTGCAGCTGCCGTACGCGTTGGAGGCCGCGGCGACCCACGACCTGCAGATCCAGGAGAGTGAGGGGAATGGCGGCAGCAAGGCTGCTTTTGGGGCGGCGAGCGCCAGGCACGGCCAGCCGCACCACCCCGGCCTCATCGCTCAGCAGGGTCAGCAGCCTGTCGTGCTCACCCAGTGGCCCTACCTTGAGGGCCAGGCCCTGAAGGCGTCTGTCGCCGCTCATCGCTCCTGGCGCAGTGCTTGCACCAGTGACGGACCATGGCCGGTGCCCAGGCCCCTGGCACCCGCTTCCACCAGATCCAGGGCCTGCTCCAACGCCCGGATTCCACCGGCTGCCTTGATGGCACAGCGCCCGCGCGTGTGTTGCCCCAGGGTTTTGATCTGTTCGGGTGTGACAGCGGGCCCGAAGCCGTTGCCGGCCTGCAGTGCGGCGGCACCTGCATCCATGGCGGCTTCTGCCGCCAGAGCGAGCTGTTCGTCTTGGAGCTGATTGACGTCGAGAACCACCGTCATGGGCAGATCCAGCGCCGCGATCGCAGCCAGTTCTTCGGCGAAGGCATTGGCCCGGCCATTCACCAGCGCGGACCAATCGGGTGTGACATCCAGAGCATCAGCGCCATGGGCGGCGGCCCACTCCGCCTCCGCTTGTTTCAGTTCTGCCGGTAGTGCTCCGAAGGGGAATCCCACCGTGGCGGCCAGTTTTACTGGTCCGGTTCCCCCCAGTCGCTGGCGCACTGCCTCGAGGTGGCTCAGGCTGACGCAGACGCCCCCGAATCCAAGCTGTCTGGAGGCATCGCAGAGGTTATGAAGCTCCTCCTCCTGGAGGAGTGGGTTGAGCAGGGCCTGGTGGATCAGCGGGGGAAGGTCCGGCAGGTCCTGACGCCGCGGTGACATGGTCATCGCTGAGGATCAGACGGAAGAATCCGTCAAGAAAGGTTCAGTTGCGAGCTTGGATCACACCGTATCCACCGTGATTGCGTCGGTAGATCACCTGCAGCTCATCACTGTCACGGTCGCGGAACAGATAGAAGTCGTGATCAATCAGGTCGAGTTGATGGCGCGCGTCATCGACGCTCATGGCGGGCATGGCGAAATACTTGCGCCGCACGCCGGGGTTCGGCAGCTGAGCTTCCTTGCCATCTAGCAGCGATTCCTCCACAGGGCTGTCGTTGAGCACCGCTTCGGTGGCTGGGGTTTCGGTGGCGCGATGGCCGTGGCTGTGATGGTGATCGCTGGTACGGTCCTTGAAACGACGCAGCTGCCGGGCCAGTTTGCTCGCCACCAGATCAATGCTGGCGTAGAGGTTCTCGCTGCGTTCCTGGGCCCGGATCACGGTGCCATTGGCAAACACCGTGACCTCAGCCGTCTGTTGCGGAACTCTGGGGTTGCGGGCTACCGAGAGGTGCACATCCGCTTCATGAACAAGATCGTTGAAGTGATGAATGGCCCGGTCAAGCTTGGTTTCGGTGTAATCCCGCAATGCGGGCGTGATATCCAAGTTGCGACCATGGATCAACAGCTTCATGCATCCCTCCGATGCCTGGTCCTATCGGCAAGCTAGTGACGCCGCCTGATTCCGCAAATGAGTCTTCGGCATTTCTTTTTCAGCCGCAGCAACTCGTTCCCTTTGCGCAGGCCTGGCAGGAGCAACGGTGCTGGCAGGAAGGCCTGCTGGCAGAGCCCGCTGCCGCAGGTGGTGCTGAAGCCGTCTGGTTGCTGCAACATTCCAGTTGCTACACGCTCGGCCGTGGTGCCAGTGAAGCCCATCTTCGTTTTGATCCGCTTCAGCCTCCGGCACCGCTGCACCGCATTGACCGTGGCGGCGAAGTGACCCATCACGCCCCTGGTCAGTTGGTGGCTTACCCGGTGCTGGATCTCCGTCGTCATCAACCCGACCTGCATTGGTATCTGCGCCAGCTCGAGCAGGTGGTGCTGGATGTGTTGCAAGCCCTTGATCTCCATGGTGAGCGGATCGATGGGCTCACGGGGGTCTGGCTGGATCAGCGCAAAGTGGCGGCGATCGGGGTCGGCTGTCGTCGCTGGATCACCCAGCACGGATTGGCTCTCAATGTGACCTGCGATCTGGCGGGGTTTGAGGCCGTGGTGCCTTGCGGCCTGACGGATCGGAAGGTTGGCCGTCTCAGCGATTGGGTCCCTGGACTGTCCTTGGAGGAAGTGCGCCCTCTGCTCCGTGATGCTCTGGCTCACCGATTCGGGCTCCGTTGGCAGTCGGTGATTGAGGGGATGGCGATTGCCGAAGCCTCGTCAAGGTGATAGGCCTGGGCGACCGCGCTCTGTTCCTGTGACTGCTGCCGCCCATGCTTCCTGGCAACCCACACCCCGTGAGCAGGAGGCACTCGCTCGTCAGTCCCATGTGCAGGCCCTCGGACGCGTCGATCAGGTTTGGCCGTGGCTGGCGACGAACCATGGCGAGGTGATGGCCGTCGATGCGCCCCATGCGGCCCATCCCGAGCGATTTAGTTACCAGCAGTTGGCAGAACGCATTGCGCGCGCTGCCACGGCCTTCCAGCTGCACGGGCTCAAGGCTGGCGATGTGGTCGGCCTGTTTGCCGAGAACAGCCCCCGATGGCTGGTCGCTGACCAGGGGGTGATGCGTGCTGGTGGGGTAGATGCGGTGCGTGGGGCAGCCGCGCCGGTGGAGGAACTGCGTTACATCCTCGAGGACTCCAAGGCTGTGGCCCTGGTGGTGCAAACCGGCGATCTGCTGGACCGCCTGCAGCTGCCTGTAGATCTGCAAGCCCGTCTGCGCTTCGTGTTGGTGTTGGAGGGTGAAGCACCGGCGGGTGCGCTGGATTTCGACACGTTTTTGAGCCGTGCCGATGGGCATCAGCCTCCCGATCCCATGGCGGGCCGCGAGCAAGCCTCGGCCGCTGACACCATCGCCACGGTCCTCTACACCAGCGGCACAACCGGTCGGCCCAAAGGGGTGCCGCTGACCCACGCCAATCTGTTGCACCAGATGCGCAGCCTGGCCGCCGTCACCCGCCCGGATGCCGGAGCACCGGTGTTGAGCGTGTTGCCGATCTGGCATTCCTATGAGCGCAGTGCGGAGTACTACTTCTTCGCTTGCGGTTGTTCGCAGAGCTACACCACGATTAAGCAGCTCAAAAAGGATCTGCCGCGGGTGAAACCGGTGATCATGGCCACGGTCCCCAGGCTCTGGGAGGCGGTGCAAGCGGGCTTTGACGATGTAGTGAAAACGCTGCCCCCTGCCCGTCAGCGCCTGCTCCTGTCGGCCTTGGCCAACAGCAAGGCCTACACCCTGGCTCGGCGCCGCAGCCTTGATCTTTTGATCGAGCCTCTGCGCAAGCGCGATCGTTTGCGTGCCCTGGCGGAGTTGACACGGCGATGGCCAGCCCATGCCCTGGCCTCTCAATTGATCTGGCCGAAGTTGCGCCAGCAGCTCAGCGGTGGCGCTTTGCTTTATCCGATCAATGGTGGTGGCGCGATCGCCCCCCATGTGGATGCGTTCTTCGAAGCGGTGGGCATCGAACTTCTGGTGGGATATGGCCTCACCGAGACCAGTCCTGTGGTGAGTTGTCGCAGGCCCTGGCGCAACATCCGTGGCAGTTCCGGATTGCCGATGCCGGAGACGGAGTTTCGCGTGGTGGATGCGGAGACCCGTGTCCCGCTGGGGTACCGGCAACGCGGCGTGGTGCTGGTGCGTGGTCCTCAGGTCATGGGGGGCTATTTGGGTAAGCCGGATGCCACAGCCAAGGTGTTGGATGCCGAGGGGTGGTTCGACACCGGTGATCTGGGCATGCTTCTGCCCGATGGATCCGTGGTACTCACCGGACGTGCCAAGGACACCATCGTGCTCAGCAGCGGCGAGAACCTCGAGCCGGGTCCTTTGGAGGAAGCACTTGTGTCCTCGCCATTGGTGGAACAGGTGATGCTTGTGGGGCAGGACGAGCGCCAGCTGGCGGCCTTGGTGGTCCCGAAGCAGGAGTCGCTTCAGGCCTGGGCTCTGGAACAGGGCTGTGATCCAGGCCCGGATCTGGGGGGTCGCCCTGGTGATCCGGCTTTGCTGCGTTTGCTGCGCGGAGAGCTCAATCGGTTGCTGGCTGCTCGCGTCGGCTCGAGGGCAGATGAACGTCTGGGCGGTGTGGCGCTGGTCGAGCCGTTTTCCATCGAGAACGGTTTGCTGACGCAGACGCTCAAGCAGCGCCGCGATCGCATCACGGACCGCGATCGCACCGTGATTGAGGGCCTGTACGGCCGTTGAGTCCGGGCCTGCTGCGGTGGCTTGACCATCCGGCGCGGGACTGAGACGCTTGGCGCTGCTTCCTGGCCCTCATGTCCGACGGCACCACCTTGTCGATCAAGCGCTCCATCACCATTCGCGCGGTGGTGACTCCGGCGTGGAAGGAGGAAGCCGAACGTGAGCTCAGTGGCGCCATCGCCACCACCGATCAGCAGCTGGCCCAGCTCGAACAGGAGGGTCAGCAGGTGGTGGATGAAGTGCGTCGTCAAAGTGCGAATCCTCTGGATCCCCGCGTTCAGGAGCAGGTGGGGCAGGTGCAGCAGCAGGTGGCTGCCAAGCGGGCTGAACTGGAGGAGCAGAAGCGCAACCTGCTGCAGCAGCAGGCTCAGGTGCGCGAGCTGGAGATGGAACAGATCGTGGAGCAGGGCCAGCTGGAGAGCTTTTGCGACATCCAGGTGGGCGACAACCTGGTGAGCAAGATGCAGGTGTCTGTTGTGGTTCGTGACGGGGTGATCGAGTCGATCCAGCAGGGCTGACCTCTGCGAAGGGCCGCCCTGTCGGCCCGTAAAATCCCCCCTACATAGCCCCTCTGGAGACGGTTTTGGCGACCCACGACATCTTCATGCCTGCCCTCAGCTCCACGATGACGGAGGGGAAGATCGTCGAATGGCTCAAGAAGCCTGGCGACAAGGTTGGCCGCGGCGAGTCGGTGCTCGTTGTCGAATCCGACAAGGCCGATATGGACGTGGAGTCCTTCAACGAGGGATACCTGGCTGCCGTGCTGATGCCTGCGGGAAGCACCGCTCCAGTGGGCGAAACGATCGGGTTGATTGTTGAAACGGAGGCTGAGATTGCTGAAGCTCAGGCCAAGTCCCCCTCCGGTGGTGGCGCCGCTCCTTCCGCACCTGCCGCTGCCACAGCACCGGCTCCAGCCGCTGCCCCTGCTCCCGCCGCGCCCGCGGCGACCCCTGCTGCCCCAGCACCCGCACCCGTGGCGCCACCAGCGCCGGCGGCTGCACCAGCCGCCAATGGGCGAGTGATCGCCAGTCCACGGGCCAAGAAGCTGGCCTCACAGATGGGCATTGAGTTGGCGACTCTGCGTGGCAGTGGCCCGAACGGTCGCATCCAGGCCGAAGACGTTGAGCGTGCTGCCGGTCGCCCTGTGAGTGTGCCGCGTGTGGGTGAGGGTTCCGCGGCTGCCGTGGTGGCAGGAGCCACTGGCGCGGCTCCTGCACCGAGCGCTCCCGCCGGCAATAGTTTCGGTCGACCCGGTGAAACAGTTGCGTTCAACACCCTGCAGGGGGCGGTGAACCGCAACATGGAAGCCAGTCTTGCTGTGCCCTGCTTCCGCGTCGGCTACACCATCACCACCGATAAGTTCGATGCTTTCTACAAACAGGTGAAGTCGAAGGGCGTCACGATGACGGCTCTGCTCGCCAAGGCCGTCGCCGTCACCCTGGCCCGTCACCCCCAGGTCAATGCCGCCACTACCGCTGCCGGCATGGCTTACCCCGCTGATGTGAATGTGGCCGTGGCTGTGGCCATGGAAGACGGTGGTTTGATCACGCCTGTTCTGCGTCAGGCCGATCGCACCGACCTCTATGAGATGTCTCGTCAGTGGAAAGATCTGGTGAGTCGCTCACGCAGCAAGCAACTGCAGCCTGAGGAGTACAGCACCGGGACGTTCACGCTCTCCAACCTGGGCATGTTTGGTGTGGATCGCTTCGATGCCATCCTTCCCCCGGGGACCGGCGCGATCCTTGCCGTGGCGGCCTCTCGGCCTACGGTCGTGGCAGGAAAGGATGGATCAATCGCTGTGAAGCGGCAGATGCAGGTCAACCTCACCGCAGACCATCGAGTGATTTACGGCGCCGACGGTGCGGCCTTCCTGAAGGATCTGGCTGAACTGATTGAGACCCGGCCTGAAAGCTTGGTCCTGTGAGCTGATCGGCCTTTGCGCTGATCGGTCGTTGGCCTGAGCGTCCCGCGTCGAGCATCTGCCAGGTTTGTCGACCATTGCCACTCTTGGAGCGGCAATGGTCGACAACTGCTGTGTCCGTTCGATGGTTCTCCCGTCTGCTGGGGCATCCGTTGCCGCGCTCCAGTGCAGGCGATGAGCGACTTCCCAACATTCAGGCGCTGCCGATTCTGTCGTCAGATGCGCTGTCATCAGTTGCCTATGCCACTGAGGCGGCGCTGGGCATCTTGATTCTGGGTGGAAGCGCAGCCCTAAAGCTGTCGCTGCCCATCACGCTCGCGATCATCGCTTTGATCGTGATCGTTGTGCTGTCGTACCGACAGGCGATTGCCGCTTATCCCAATGGCGGCGGTTCCTATGTGGTGGCCCGCGACAATCTCGGACGCAATGTCGGGCTGGTGGCCGCTGCGGCGTTGTTGATCGACTACGCGCTGACGGCAGCGGTCAGCCTGATGGCGGGCACCCAGGCCTTGTCATCGCTCGACCCCACGCTTCTGCCCTACGAAGTGCCGATTGCCCTGGTGCTGCTGGTGTTGGTGGGTTGGGCCAATCTGCGCGGGGTGAAGGAAGCAGGGCGAGTGTTTGCGATCCCCACTTACGCCTTCGTGCTGATGATCGCGCTGCTTACGGTGGCGGGACTGAGAGATCTGACCTTCCATCACGGTTGGCATCCCGATCCACCGCCATTGACGGCGGCCTTGGAGCCGATCGGGTTGTTCATGATCCTGCGCGCGTTTAGTTCCGGTTGCTCAGCGATGACGGGCATTGAAGCGATCGCCAATGGGGTGAAGGTGTTTCGTGAGCCGGCACCGGTCAATGCACGCAAGACGCTGTTGGTGATGGCCGTCCTGCTCTCAGCGATGTTCTTCGCCGTCAGCGGCATGGGGTTCATGTATGGGATTGCGCCGAATCCCGACATCACCGTGCTGGCCCAGATCGGACAGCGCGTTTTCGGGAACGGCAGTGTTCTGTATTGGACTCTGCAGATCACGACCCTGCTCATCCTGGTGCTGGCCGCCAACACGGCGTTCTCCGGCTTCCCCAGGTTGGCGGCGATGCTCGCGGAGGATCGTTGCCTGCCGATGCAGATGAATCTGCTCGGAGATCGGTTGGTTTATCAAAACGGTATCGGTGTGCTGCTGGGCATCACTGCGCTGATCATCGTGATCTGCCGGGGTGACACCACCGTGGCGGTGAACCTTTATGCCCTGGGGGTGTTCACAGCCTTCACCCTGTCGCAACTGGGCCTGGTGCGTCGCTGGTGGATGCAACGGGGCCCCGGCTGGCGAGGTCGCATGCTCATGAATGCGCTCGGGTCGCTCACCACCTTCGTGGTGCTGGTGGTGATCGTGGTGAGCAAGTTCGATGAAGGGGCCTGGACGGTGGTGATCGCCATCCCGCTGTTGGTGTGGGGACTGGCTGTGATCCGCCGCCGTTACCGCCAGATCTTTGCGGCATTGGCCCCCGACCCTGATGCGGCTCCTCTGCAAGTGGTCCCCCGAGATCCGCCGACTGGGCATCACGCCATCGTCTGGATTCCGAGCATGATGCGGCCCGCTTTCGAGGCGGTGCGTTACGCCTGTTCCTTTGCCGATTCAGTCACCGCGGTGGTGGTGGTTCAGAACGATCAGGACGCCGGACATCTCAGTCAGATGTGGGATCGCTACGTGGGACCCAACACCGGTGCGCTCGAGTTGGTGCTGCTCGACAGCCCGTTCAGTTCTCTGCTGGATCCTTTCTGTGATTTTGTGACGGCGGCGGAGCAACGGCATCCCGAACGCATCACCACCGTGGTGATGCCGGTGGCGATTCCCAGGGACCGTCTCGATGTTGCGTTGCTGAATCAGCGGGCTCGGGCCCTGTTCGAAGCGCTCTCCGATGACCAGAGCCGCGTGTTCTCGATCGTGCGCTATTTCGTGCCGAATGGTCGCGACCCGGCCGGCTCTCGGTCTTCAGGCAGCATGGAATGATCATGATCACGCTCTGTGGCTGACCCTCGGGATCTCCAGCTCAGCTCCTACGACTACCAATTGCCGGAGGAGCGCATCGCTCAGTCGCCAGTGGAGCCGCGACATGCCGCAAGGTTGCTGTCGGTGCCAGCACTGGAAGACTCGATCGAGCGGGCGGGACATCTTCAGGTGTGGGATTGGCACGAGCAGCTTCAGGACGGCGATCTGCTCGTGGTCAATGACACCCGTGTGCTGCGAGCACGACTTCGGGTGCGCCGATCAGGCGGAGGCCTTGCCGAACTGCTGGTGCTGGAACCTCAGGGTGAGGGGCGCTGGCTCTGTCTGGCACGACCGGGCAAGAAGCTGAAGCCTGGCGATCAGGTGTGGCTGGAAGCCCTGGAGCAGGAGCCCCTCCCGTTGCAGGTTGTGGCCACCGATGGATCGAGTGGCGGTCGCATCATCCAGTTCCCTCTGGGCTATGCCGATGCGGCAGCAATCGAGGGCCTGCTGGAACGCTACGGCGAGGTGCCGCTGCCGCCCTACATCACCCGGCATGACGACTCCGACCAGGAGCGCTATCAGACGCGCTACGCCTCCCGCCCGGGAGCGGTGGCGGCTCCCACAGCGGGTCTGCATCTCAGCGATGAGTTGCTGCAGGCGATCAAGGACCGGGGCGTGCAGATGGCGACCATCACTCTCCACGTGGGGTTGGGTACCTTCCGGCCGGTGGAAACGGAGGATCTTCGTGACCTCAGCCTCCACAGCGAGTGGGTGGAGGTCACACCTGATCTGGTGGCTCAAGTGGAGGCCTGTCGCCGACGCGGAGGTCGGGTGATTGCTGTGGGAACCACCAGTGTGAGGGCCCTGGAAGGGGCCGCGGCAGCATCAGGAGGAACGCTGCAACCGTTGAAGGGGCCGGTGGATCTGGTGATTCAGCCTGGTTTCCGCTTTGCGGTAGTGCAGGGATTGTTGACCAATTTCCATCTGCCTAAGAGTTCTCTGCTGCTGTTGGTCAGTGCCCTGATCGGGCGTCAACGACTGCTGGATCTCTATCGGGTCGCCATTGATGAGGCCTATCGCTTCTATTCCTACGGTGATGCGATGTGGATTGCTCCAGAGGCAGTGCTTCCTGAAGCCCGATGTGCCGCACGCGCTTCAGGTTCAGATCCCCAATCGAAACCCTTCCAATCAGACGACCACAGTTGATGCTTCCTCGACAGCGCCACATCTTTCTGAATCGTTATCGATTGCGTCGCAGCCTGACCATCGGCACCATCTTGACGTTGCTCTTCTATCACCCGTTCACGGGTAAGGAAGCACTGTCCATCGGCATGTTGGCGGCGTTGGTGGTGGATGCAGTGCTCTTCTTCAAAACTTCATGGTCAATGGATTACGCGCAGACCAAGGCGCTGTTTGATCATGAAAGGTTGCGTCCCGGTCTCTTGATTAAAAGCACGGTGGCGATTAATTTTCTCGGCCTGGGTGTGATGAGCCTTTGTGTTAGTGATCTCGGTTCCAAACAGCCAGTGCTGCCAGAGGATCTGCGTATTTTTATTTATTTTGTCTCGATCTTGCTGATTTGGATCAGCCTGCATCACGGCTATGCCATGCATTACGCCAAGATTTTCTTCCACGTGAATGCCGATAGGGATGATGCAGAAAATGCGGAATCAGCCACAAAGGTGTTTTCTTTTCCAGATGATCGACGTCCAGTCTTGTTTGATTTTCTCTATGTCGCTTATGCCATTGGGATGACCTTTGGGATGACCGATGTTGGTGCGCAATCAACCGAGATTCGTAAGGTTGTGCTGGCGCAGGCGATGCTGGCTTTTCTCTTCGCGACAACGGCAATTTCAGCCATTGCTAGTTTGTTCACCGCCTGAAAGCTGACATCAAAAAAGCCCTGCTATTCAGCAGGGCTTCAGTTGCATTCAGGAAAGACCTGATCCTGTTCAGACAGCGACGGGTTGTTCGATGATGCCGGTGGGAACATCGGCAAACATCACAGAGGAGAGATAGCGCTCCGCCAGGTCAGGCAGCACCACCACGATGGTCTTGCCGGCGTAGGCGTCCTGTTGTGCCAGGCGAATGGCAGCGGCGGCTGCGGCGCCACAAGAAATGCCCACCAGCAGACCTTCCTCCTTGGCCAGACGCAGAGCCATCGCGATGGATTCGTCGTTGGTCACCTGCTCCACCTTGTCGACCACGGAGAGGTCAAGGTTCTTGGGAATGAAGCCAGCGCCGATGCCCTGAATCTTGTGGGGGCCAGGCTTCACCTCTTCGCCGTTTATGGTCTGGGTGATCACTGGGCTGTGGGTGGGTTCCACGGCGACGGATTCAATCGCCTTGCCGGCTTCATTCTTGATGTAGCGCGACACACCGGTGATGGTTCCACCGGTTCCAACGCCAGCGACGAGCACGTCGATGGCGCCATCACAGTCATTCCAGATCTCAGGACCGGTGGTCTTCTCGTGGATTTCGGGGTTGGCCGGGTTGTCGAACTGCCCAGGCATGAAGTACTTGCCAGGATCGGTGGCGGCGATCTCCTTGGCCTTGGCGATGGCACCGGGCATGCCTTTGGCTGCTTCGGTGAGCACGATCTCAGCACCCAGAACGGCCATCACGCGGCGACGTTCGATCGACATCGACTCGGGCATGGTGAGCACGAGTTTGTAACCGCGGGCTGCTGCGGTGAAGGCCAAGGCAATGCCGGTGTTGCCGGAGGTGGGCTCCACAATCACCTTGCCTTCGGTGAGCTCACCACGCTTCTCGGCGTCCCAGATCATGTTCGCGCCGATCCGGCACTTCACGCTGTATGCGGGGTTGCGACCTTCGACCTTGGCGAGGACGGTGGCTTTGCAGCCCTTGGTCACGTGGTTGAGGCGCACCAGGGGGGTGTTGCCAATGGCCTGGCTGTTATCGGCGTAAACGCGAGACATGGGAAGTCGGAGATTGGCCAATTTCAGCAATGTAGATAGAGCATTTGACTACTCGCCTGTGTCTTAAGGGCTTGTTCAAAATCTGATAGATCGACCCCATTCAGGTGTTGCGGTCGCTGATGGGAACCGAGCCTTGTGGCGATCGACATCAGTGACCCCAAAAGCCCCTGTGTGTCTAAGCCCTCAGAGCTTGTTCAAAGCGCTGCCAAAGCTCTTCCGGGTCCTCAAGGCCCACCGACACTCTCAGCAGATGGGATGGCACGCCACAGCGTTCCGCCCAGGCCAGCTCCTCGTAGTGAGCGAGAAGCACATAGGGACAGACCAGTGTGAAAGCGGTCCCAAGACTGGGACCTTTGCAAACCGCTAGGGCGTCGTACACCCGTTGCGCTTGTTCGCTGCCGCCCTTGAGTTCAAAGGAGAGCAAGCAGCCATGGCCTCCGCCCGGTCGTTGCAGCTGCCGAAAGTTCTCACAGTCACCAGGATGAAACACCCTTGCCACCGCAGGGTGCTGGCGCAGGCGTTTCGCCAACAACAGGGTGTTGGCATTCAATCGGGGGATGCGATCGCCGACATCGCGGCTTCCTTGCTCCAAGACCATGGCATCGAGGTCTGCTAGTGGGGCTAGGGGTTGGCGTTGTCGTGCCGTTTCAGTGAGCTGTGCGTGCCAAGGGGAGTGGGGGCTGATGACCAGGCTGCCCGCGAGCACATCGCCGCGACCGGCAAAGCTTTTGGTGAGGGAACTGAAGACCATGTCGACGTGCGGCAAGGCATCGACATTCAGACCGGAGCCGATGGTGTCGTCGGCGATCACAGGAATGTTGCGTTGGTGCGCGAGCTCGCTGATCACGGCAAGGTCGACACAGCGCAGCATGGGGTTGCTGGGTAGCTCCACCACCACCGCAGCAGGTTGCAGGGCGTCGAGCGTGGATTGCACGCTGGCCGCGCGGTCATCCAGCGTGAGCTCCGCTCCCGCGAAGACCACCTGCGGCAGTTTCAGCACGTCGACGTAAGGGAAGCCGATCTGCAGCACCGGCCGTGTCGGCTTCGCATCAAACACCAGTTCAAGCGCTCGATGCAGGGCGGCCATCCCGGAGGGATGCAGGCTGATCGCCTCGTGCTGGCAGCCGTAGATCTCAGCCAAACGCTGAACCACGTTGAAGCGTGCGGATGCACCGGCCTCTGGATCTGGCGCGCTGTCATGACCAAGGGCCACAGCGGCAAGCCTGGAGGAGGCACCAAGCCCTGTGTGTTGCCAGTACGCCTTAGCTGCTGGTGTGCTGATGGCATCGGCGACCAGGCAGGTCAGTCCATGGATGGTTTCCAGATGTGTGGTTCCGTTGGCTTGTTGCCGCGAGCAGTGCGTCTGAGCCGCGGTTGCTGCAGCCCGATTGGGATAAGGCCAGCTGCTTGATCCCTGAGGAAAAGCTGCGTTGGCCTGCTGCAGTGCCTCTTTCGCCAGTGCGGCCACCAGTGGATGCAAACCGAAGCGCGGGTACACCGTTCGCAGGGCGTTGCGGCAGTTCGGATCGTTTTCCTCGTAAGCGATCACATCACGCCAGGTGGGCAGGGCCACCGAGACGGCGTGAGGGGAATCGGGCAGCGGATGGCCCAGATCGCTGGCCTGCCAGCAGGGATCGCGCCATAAGTCGCGAGCACTCATTGCAGCTGAGACAACGCCTGGTCGAGATCGTCAATCAAATCCGAGACATCCTCACAACCCACCGACAGGCGGATCAGCCCATCGCTGATGCCCAGCTTCTGCTTCACCTCGCTGGCAACAGCGGCGTGGGTCATGGTGGCTGGATGGCAGATCAGGCTCTCGACGCCACCGAGGCTTTCAGCCATCGTGAACCAGCGCAGTGCCTTGCAGACGGCGTAGGCCTGGTCACGGCTGGCGTTGATGCCGATGGTGACGATGGCTCCCCCATGGCGCATCTGCTTGAGGGCTACGTCCTGCTGGGGATGGTCTGAACGGTGGGGATAACGCACCCAGCTCACCTGAGGGTGATTTGCCAGGTGATCCGCCAGTGCGGCGGCATTGGCCATCTGCTGCTTCAGCCGCAGGGGCAGGGTTTTGATCCCGCGGGTGATCAACCAGCAGTCGAAGGGTGACGGCTGCAGGCCCAGGGCCTTCTGCGCGAACACCATCTTCTGGTACCAGCTGGGATCGTCAGTGCACACCGCCCCACCCAGGGCATCGGAATGGCCGTTGATGTATTTGGTGGTGCTGGTGAGCGAGAGGGTGGCTCCCAGTTCCAGCGGGCGTTGCACCAGGGCTGTGGCAAAGGTGTTGTCCACCACAACCGGAACATCGGCGGCCTTGGCAGCGGCACACACCGCCTCCAGATCAATCACCTTCAGCAAGGGATTGGTGGGGCTTTCCAGCCAGACCATGGCTGGCTGGCTGGCGGCAATGGTCTCAGCCGCTGATGGGGCGGTGAAGTCCACCCATTGCGTGCGCACGCCGAACTTGGCGAACACCTGCTCGAACAGACGCACGGTGCAGCCGTAGAGATTTTCTTCGCACAGCACCAGATCGCCCTGACGTAGTCCGGAGGCAATGGCGGTGATCGCGCTCACGCCGGAGCCGAACACCGTGGCGTGTTCACAGTGCTCCACCGACGCCAGCACACCCTCCAGGATCCGGAAGTTGGGGTTGCCGGAGCGCGTGTAGTCGAACCCCTCGGGGTTGCCGTGGGCAAACGTGGAGGTGGCATAGATCGGAGGCATCACCGTGCCCGTGCCCTCCGCGAAGCTCTCGCCGTGATGAATGGCTCGGGTGCTGTCGGCCGGTGCTGGTGCGGGACGCTGCAAGGCGTGGCTGCGATCAAGCGGCAAGGCTAGGAAACGGCCTGTTGACCGCCGCTAGCGTCGGGTCAGATCAGATCTTCCGCCGTGGCTGAAAGCGCACCGCAGCAGCTTGAAAAAGATGAATGGCGGGATCACGTGCTTAGCGAGATCGTCACGTTTCTGAGCGAGAACAAAGAGCAGATTCATGCCCGCTACCTGGAGCAGCGTGACGGTCAGCTGTCACGTCAGCTGATCGAGGAGGCAGGGTTGATGGATTTTGAACTGGCCATCACGTTCCTGGAAGACAAACCCAAAGGCTTTGGCCTGGGTCTGGGCTTTTTCAAGGCCAACCTGATCCGCTGAGGCACGGATTCACTGAGGCACTGATCCGCGCAGGTGCAAAAAAATCCCCGCCTCGGCGGTGCCGGGCGGGGACGATGACCATGAACGGGATGAGCAGGTCTCAGACCTTGCGGGAGTAGTACTCCACCACCAGCAGTTCATTGATTTCCAGTGCGACCCATTCGCGTTCGCACTTGCTCACGACCTTGGCGCTGAGCTTCGATTTATCGAGCTCCAGGTGCGGAGGCACGTTGGCCAGGCCGGGGAATTCGAGGTTGCCTTCAGCCAGCTTTTTGCTGCCTTTGCGTTCGCGGATCGCGATCACATCACCGGCCTTGCATTGATAGCTGGCGATGTCGGTGACGCGGCCGTTCACGGTGACGTGGCCGTGGTTCACCAGCTGGCGGGCGCCAGGCACGGTGGGGCCGAAACCGAGACGGAAGCAGACGTTGTCGAGACGGTTCTCGAGCAGCTTGAGCAGGTTGGTTCCTGTGGAACCGTCCTGGGCGCGCGCTTTCTTCACGTAGCGCACGAGTTGGCGTTCAGACACGCCGTAGTTGAAGCGAAGCTTCTGCTTCTCTTCGAGACGGATCGCGTATTCAGAGCGCTTGCGACGGGCCTGGCCGTGCTGACCGGGGGGATAGGACCGCTTTGCGGCCTTCCGGGTGAGACCGGGGAGGTCTCCCAAGCGCCGCGTGATCCTCAGGCGAGGGCCGCGGTAACGAGACATAAGTAAGGAAGGTGTTGGAGCATCCGCACCGCTCAACCGTCATGCTGGACACAGGGTCCGCACCGCGGTTTCACATGCGCGAATCAAACACTTTATCTGGCGACAAACCTCACACCTTGGCGCGATCCCTCAACCAGACGCTGGCGCAGTTGATGCTGGCGCTGATCGGCTTCTATCGCCGCTGGATCTCGCCGATGCTTGGCCCCCGCTGTCGTTTTATTCCCACCTGCAGCGCCTACGGAGTGGAAGCGATTCAGCGCCATGGTCCATGGCGTGGTGGCTGGCTCACCCTGCGCCGGATCAGCCGGTGCCATCCCTTCACCCCCTGCGGCTGTGACCCCGTCCCCGACTGAACCGCTTCAGCTCACCCTGTTCAGCCGCCAGGGTTGCTGCCTTTGTGAGGGCCTGGAGCAGCGGCTGCGGCAGTTGGATCTCAGCCAGTTGCGCCCTCCCCTGCAACTCACGGTCATTGATATCGATGCTCCGGGTGTCGACCCAGACCTGCACGCTCGCTACGACCTTGAGGTGCCGGTTCTGCATCTCATGGATGTTCCCTTACCCCGGGTCTCGCCGCGCCTGAATGCCGAGGGACTGTTCAGTTGGTTGCAACGGCTATCTCCCACCAGCGCAGGATCGGACTAGAAAAGCTGGATTCATGGGGGTTGTTGGTGACGCAGACGCTTCATTCCCTTCTCAAAACGGCCGCGCTCCCCGTGCCGGAAGGCTTCCCCAACCCGGGGATTGAAGCGATCACCTGCGATTCCCGCAGCGTCGGACCCGGGTGTCTGTTTGTGGGGCTTCCAGGGGAGCGGGTGGATGGTGGTCAGTTCTGGAAAGCGGCGTTGGAGGCCGGTGCGGCGGCAGCGTTGATCGGCGCCGCAGCCGCTGCTTCCCATCCACCCACCAGTGAAGATCCGGTGTTGGTACTTCCGGCACCTGTGGCCCATTGGGCGGGTGAGCTGGCCGCGGCGTTCTGGCAGCAGCCCTCATCGCGGTTGCATCTCATTGGGGTCACCGGCACCAATGGCAAGACCACCACAACGCATCTAATTGAGCATCTGAGTGCGGAGTGCGGCCGTCCTGCGGCATTGTTCGGCACGTTGGTGAATCGCTGGCCTGGCCACAGCATCACCTCCACCCACACCACGGCGGTGGCGGACCGATTGCAGGCGCAGCTGGCGGAGGCCCTCGCCGGCGGGACCCAGGTGGCGGCCATGGAGGTGAGCTCCCATGCCCTGGATCAGCGACGGGTGGCGGGATGCCGGTTTGCTGGGGCCGTCTTCACCAACCTCACCCAGGACCACCTCGACTATCACCCGTCGATGGAGGACTACTTCGAAGCCAAAGCGCGTCTGTTCGCGGAGCCTTTTCTTGTGGGGGACGGCCCAAGTGCCGTGGTGAATGTGGATGATCCCTGGGGACGTCGACTGGCGGATCGGTTGGGCGAACGCGCTTGGCGATGCAGCCTTGAGCAGGAGGCAGATCTGTGCATGCGCGATCTGGAGATGACCTCCGCGGGTGTGCAGGGCTTGTTGATCACACCCAAGGGAGATGCCCGCTTTCATTCGCCTTTGGTGGGACGTTTCAACCTGATGAATGTGATGCAGGCCGTGGGCGCGTTGCTTCAGCAGGGATTGCCCCTACCGCTGCTGCTCGAGGCCTTGCCCAAATTCCGTGGGGTTCCAGGACGGATGGAACGCGTGATGCCCTCGGCCCCCACCGCAGAGCAACGCCCTTCTGTGCTTGTGGATTACGCCCATACGCCCGATGGATTGCGCAGCGCTCTGGAGGCTTGTCGCCCCTTTGCCGACGGGCGTTTGATTTGCGTGTTCGGATGCGGTGGTGATCGCGACCGGGGCAAACGCCCTCAGATGGCCGCGATTGCAGCGGAGCTGGCCGATGCCGTGGTGGTGACCTCCGATAACCCTCGAACGGAAGATCCTGAACAGATCCTCATGGATGTGGTGCAGGGTCTGCCGTCCGATGCTGAGCGTGTGGTGGAAGCCGATCGCGCCGTGGCGATCGCTCAGGCGATCGCGGCATCCGAGCCCGGTGATCTGGTGTTGATTGCCGGGAAGGGGCATGAGGACTACCAGATCCTCGGCACCGAAAAGGTGCATTTCGACGATCGAGAAGAGGCGGAAAAAGCGCTGCGCCGCTTGGGTTGATCAACAGGCTGTCAATCAGCAGTCTGTCAATCAAGAGGCGGTGGCTTCTTGGTTCAGCGCGTGGGTGAGACGTTCGAGCTCATCCACCGTGGTGCAGATGTGTGTGCAGGCGCGCAGACAGGAGGGATCCGCCAGATCGCGGATCCACAGCTGTTGCGTTCCAAGCCGTTGCACCACTGTGGCGGGATCGCGCTGCGTTGCTCCCTGGCCGATCTGAAAGCTCACCAGACCGGCCGGTGGTGGTCCATCCAGCAACGGCGTCACCCCCGGGAGGGTATTGAGCTTGTTCCAGAGCGAGGCGCTCACCGATGTGATCCGTTCCAGTCGCTCCTCCGCAGATCCCTCTTGGTCGAGCAACTCCAGGGAACGGCGCAGCCCGGCCATGAGCGGAACGCAGCTGGTGGCCACTTCAAAACGGCGGCTGTCGTGATGGAACGGATCGGGGTCACCGGCAATCGCTCGGCTCTCGTCTTGAAGGCTGCGCCAGCCGATGATCGTGGGGTTGGCTTCGCTCAGCACGCGTTCAGACAGGGCCAGGCCGCCCAGACCCTCAGGACCACAGGCCCATTTGTGGCCGGTGAAGGCATAGATGTCTGCGGCTGAAGCGGCGTCAGAGACGGGAATCTGACCCACGCTCTGGGCCGCATCCACCAGCAGGTAGGGGTGAGCAGGGTGTTGCGTCAACCGTTCGGCCACGGCTCGAATCGGCATCACTTGGCCTGTGTTCCAGAGCAGATGGGACAGCACCACCAAGCGAGTCTTTGGGCTGAGGTGTTCCTCCAGGCTGCTCAGCAGGGCCTGATCGGTCTGCTGCTGCCCGTCGCGACCAGCGCGCAGTTGTTTCACCGGCAGAGTTGCAAGCGTGAGTCGCAGGCGCCGGGCGAATTCGTGGCAGGCGCTCACCACCCCGGGGTGCTCACAGTCACTGATCAGGATCTGATCGCCCTCGTTGAGGGGCAGTCCCCAGAGCGGCAACACGCAGCCGGTGGTGACGTTTTCGCTGAGGGCCAGTCGATGGGGCGGGACCCCGCAGATTCGAGCGAGCTGGCCGCGCGTGCTGTTGACCTCCTTGCTGATGTAGGGCCAGATCTCTGCTGTGAACGGTCCCAGTTCCTGGATGCGTTTCCAGCTGGTTGTGATCGCTTCCAGTGAGGGTGTCGGCAGAGGACCCTGACCGCCGTAGTTGAAGTAGGTCTTGTTGGCCAGGGCAGGGCAGAGGTCGCGCATGGACACGGCAATGGCGTGAGCCAAAGGATGGGTGCCACCACGTTGGCAGTGACTTCATTGGCCTTCAGGGTCTTTGCTTCTTGGTCAACGACTCAGCCCTACTTTTTTCTGGTCTGTTTTTAGCTGTGCGTTCCATCTGCCATCCCGACCACCGTCGCCATTCGATTTCCGCTGCCGTCAGGAATTGATGGTGATTGATGTCGGTTTCGCTGGCTTCAAGGCCCACCTTCGATTTGAACCACTGACTCTTCCACCAGAGAGATCAGGGCAATCGGTGACTGGCAGATCTCTGGTGCCATCCGAGTGATGTTGTGAAAGCCTTTCCCAGGCTTTGTTCCCAGAATCCGATAGTCACTCAGGGACCTCAGCCTGGCTGCTTCGCTGATTGGCCTGAGCGCTGCCTGCATCGGCTTGCCTCGCTAGGCATGCCAATGATCTAATGAATGATTTTTTTGGTTTCCTGTCAATGTGCAGTGCGAAAATTGCTTGATTGATTTTAATTTTCTGGATTAATTAAATTTGCACGCCCTCATGGTGTGGGATTCATTCCGCTGGCCATGCTTGAGCGCGTAAGGGCGCGAACACTCGCTTGTGACCATCACTGATTGGCTCTGGATTCTTCATCCCGCCCTTGCGGTTGTTCTGATTTATCCCCTCATCGGGATGGTGGTGCGTCTTGCCTGGCAGACCCGTCAGAGGCGCGTCGCCAAGGTGAAACATCCACCGGTGGTGGGCCGCGATCACAGTGATCTGGGCCGTTGGCTCGCGGGGGGTGTCGTGCTCCTGGTGCTGATCGCCTTGACCGTGGTCATCGCCACCAAGGCGCCACCAGCTGATTTCTCTGGCGGCGCTGGTCGTGCCATCCAGCTGCTCATCGTGCTGCTGGGGACGGGGGTGAGCCTTTTTGCTCTTTGGCGATGCAAGGCGGCAGCCCTGCGCCTCAGCTTCAGCTTGATCACCTGGATTGGCGTGCTCACGCTCGGAGCCCAACCGGAGGTGTGGCGACTTTCGGATGATCCCCTCTCGCCTGCGTTCTGGCAGTCCCACTACTGGGCTGGCGTTGCCGTTACCGGTCTGATGCTGTTTTCTTTGGGGGCCCGGCCTGAGATCCTGCGGGATCTTCGCCTGCGCCGATTGCATGTCACGGCCTCGGTGCTGGCGGCGCTGCTTTTTGTGATGCAGGGCATCACCGGCACGAGAGATCTGCTGGAGATTCCCTTGAGTTGGCAAAAACCAGCGGTGTACGCCTGCGACTTTGATCAGCAGCGTTGTCCTTGAGCCGAGCCCCCAAGGTGCTGCTCTGCATTCAGGAACGACGTGGCACAAGGGAACGGTCGAACGCTTGAGGATCTGAGCCGCCGAAGAGCAACCGTTTCAGCAGCATCAGCAGCCCCAACACTTCTTGTCGGGGCCTCCGGTCCGGCCAGATCCCATCGCTGCAGAACAACCAGTGGATCAGGCTGTGCTGCTGTCGTCTGTTGAGCTCTCCCCAGTCCAGGGCTGCCCGACGCTCTTGGATCTTGAGCAGCTCGACCGGCAGAGGTGGAACGATCGTTGTCCACTGCAGCTGGCTGCTAGCCACAATCGGCGGGACCTTCGTGGCGAAGGCCAGCTCCACACCGCTTTCACTGATGGCGGTGATCCGACAGGGATGGCTATGGCCCCCGGCATCGGTCACGTTCGCGGCGTGATCAAGGCTGAGCCAGGGTGAGGGATCGCTCTGGGGAGGGTTCCAGCAGGCGCGAAGAGCGACGAGAGTTCCCAACAAATTCAGTCCTGCCCAGACCAGCCCCAGCTGAAGTGCCCCCAGTTCGCCCCAGCCCTGCAGCATCAGCTGATGCACGAGCTCCAGCAGATTCGCCAGGTTGAACAGGCTGAGCACGATCAGGGGAAGCGCCAACAACCACGACCAGCCGCCCCGGGAACGCTGGCGATGCTTGGGGGTGACCTGGAATCCAACGGAGGAACCGAGGACTTGGCAGATCAGGCTCACCACCAGCGGAACGGTGAGCACCCAGCCGGTTAGTTCGGTCAGCAGGGCTGAGCGGCTGTTGCGGTTCAGCCAGCCGATGCTGAGCAGCACCGTTCCCCACAGCGGCAGCATCAACTCGATGATGGCTCGCTGATCCAGCAGGATTGGTGCAATGCCGACCAGCCCGTAGCTCAGCGGCATCAGCATCAGCACCAACCTCGGCAGGTTGTTCAGCCAATGGATGACGCCCTCCAGGTAGGCCAATCTCTGGCCGGGGCTGAGGCCACAAGCCCGTAGCGGGCCATGGGGTAGTCCCAGGCTTTGCAGCGTGCCGTTGGCCCAGCGTTGGCGCTGTCGCACAAAATCCTCCATGGACTCTGCGGCCAGTCCGGCACTGAGCTTCTGCTGGAGGTACAGCAGCTTCCAGCCCTGTGCACGCAGGGCAATGCCGGTGACGTAGTCCTCCGATAAGGCACCCTCGACGAAGCCGCCGATTTCATCCAGGGCGCGCCGTCGCACCACGAAGGCTGTGCCGGCGCAGACCACGGCCCCCCAGCCGTCCCGTACCGGTTCGATCCAGCGATAGAAGCTCTCCTCATCCGGCAGCAGCCACGACTCCATCCGCAGGTTGCGCATGACCGGATCGGCATTGATGAATGACTGCGGCGTCTGCAGCAGGGCCACATCGGGGTCCAGCAGAAAGCCGATGCTGCGTTCCAGGAATCGGTGCTGGGGGATGAAGTCCGCATCGAACACCGCCACCAGCTCGCCATGACATTCGCTTAGCCCGGCGTTGAGGTTGCCTGCCTTGGCGTGCAGGCGTTCGGGGCGATGCTGGTAGCGACAGCCCAGTCGTTTGGCCAGACGCTTCACCTCCTCACGGCCAGCGTCATCCAAAACCAAGACGCTGGTGTGGGCATAGCTCTGTTGCGTGCAGCCCAGAAGCGAGCGTTGGAGCACCTCCAGCGGCTCGCCGTAGGTGGGAACAAGGATGTCGACGTGGGGCCTCCACTGCGAGGCCTGCCACGCTTGAAGGCGTGCCTGGGCTTCCCGACGTCGATCCGGGAAGCGGCGCCAGGCCAGCCATAGCGGCAGCAGACCGGTGATCAGTAGCCAGCTCTCCGCCAGCAGCAACAGGCCGCTGAGGCCGGTGGAAACCGAGCTTTCGAGATTGAGGCTGGCGGTGCAGCGCCAAGACAGATAACGCAGGGTCAGGACGCTGATCAACAGGATCAGGCTGCGTCGGGCCCACAGCGGAGACTCCGTTTCCGGCCGCTGGATAAGCGCCAACGGCCAGAGCAGCAGCAGCAGGCTCACTCCACGGCCAGGCGTTAGTTCTTCAGCAACGCTAAGAGGGGTGCTGGAACGACTGAGGGGGGGTCTGCTGGAGATTCCCTTGAGCCGCTTCGTAGATACGAACGCTGCGCCCATCTCTGAGGGTCACGCTGGTGCGTTGGTACACCTCAGGCACCTCTTCCCAATCATCCAAGGCTGGCCAACCAAGGTCGGGCACCCAGTACACCTCTCCTTCAATAGACCCGTCCCCCCTCTGCAGCATCGGATAACTACGGTGTTCGATTTCGACGAAGCCATCAACGATGCCGTCTCGATCGCGTTTGCTGCCCTTCAGCAAGTGATGGGCACTGCCGTTGCTTTTGAGTGATCCGTAGACGAAGAGGCGCTTCAGAGCACTTGCACCACTTCGCTCACTTCAGGAATCGCTTCGCGCATCTTGCGCTCGATGCCCATCTTCAGCGTCATCGTGCTGCTGGGGCAGCTGCCGCAGGCACCCTGCAGGCGCACCTTCACCACCGGTCCGTCGATCTCCACCACTTCCACATTGCCGCCATCAGCCATCAGGAAGGGGCGCAGCTCATCGAGCACCTTCTCCACATTCTCGCTGGTGAGAGGCATCGTTTCGGTGCTCATGGCTGACTTCAATCTCGATGTAATCCAGCGTAGGCAGCCGTGCGTCCGGGCGGATTCATAGCCTTAGGGCTTAGGACCCGTCGCTGCCATGGACCGTTACGACGCTGTGCTCGTGGGCGCGGGAATCATGAGTTCCACCCTGGCGTCGTTGCTGCATGCACTCGACCCAGGGCTGCGCCTGCTGCTGGTGGAGCGGCTTGAGGGGCCTGCCTTGGAAAGCAGTGCGGCCGTGAACAATGCCGGCACCGGCCATGCGGCCAACTGCGAACTCAACTACACGCCGCAACAGCCCGACGGAACGGTGGCCACCGCCAAGGCGCTCTCCATCAATGCGGCTTTTGAGCGCAGCTTGGAGTTCTGGGCTTCTTTGGCCGAAAAGGGACAGCTGGACCCAGCCAGCTTTCTCCACCAGGTGCCGCATCTGAGCCTGGTGTGGGGGCAGGACGATGTGGCGTTCCTGCAGCAGCGGCATCGACAACTCAGTCAGCTCCCTGCGTTTTCGGCCATGCAGTGGAGCGTGGATGCCGCCGAAATTGCCGATTGGATGCCTCTGGTGATGGAGGGGCGCCGGCGCGATCAGCCCGTGGCAGCAACGCGGATTGAACGGGGGGTTGATCTGGATTTCGGTTCGCTCACCCGAGCGTTGCTGCAGCCCCTGCAGACCGCCGGTGCGCTGGAGGTGTGTTTCGGCACCAGCGTGCAGGGGCTGAGTCGGTTGCGCACTCCAGCGATGACCTCCGGCGATTGGCAGTTAGAGCTCAAGGGCCCCACCGGTCGCCGCTCCGTTCAAGCCCCCTTTGTGTTTCTTGGTGCAGGCGGTGGGGCCTTGCCGCTACTGCAGAGCAGTGGCATTCCGGAGGCGGCTGACTATGCCGGTTTCCCGGTGAGTGGTCAGTGGTTGGTGTGTGGCAAATCGGCGTTGGTGGAACGGCACCACGCCAAGGTTTATGGCAAGGCGAAGGTCGGTGCCCCGCCGATGTCGGTGCCTCATCTCGACACCCGCTGGATTGATGGTCAGCGCTCGCTGCTGTTCGGGCCCTATGCGGGATTCAGCAGCAAGTTCCTGAAGACTGGTTCGCTGCTGGATCTGCCTCTTTCGGTGCGTCCCACCAACCTGCTGCCGATGTTGCAGGTGGGGGTCAACAACCTGCCGCTGGTGAAGTATTTGATCAACCAATTGCGCCAGAGCGAGACGGACCGCATGGAGGCCCTGCGTGCCTTCCTGCCGGAAGCGCGCGATGAGGATTGGAGCCTGTCCGTGGCCGGTCAGCGGGTGCAGATCATCAAGCGCACCCAAGACGGCGGCAAGCTGCAGATGGGCACCGAAGTGGTGACGGCTGCCGATGGATCGTTGGCGGCGTTGCTGGGGGCTTCGCCTGGGGCGAGCACCTCGGTGCGGATCATGCTGGAGGTCTTGGAACGCTGTTTTTCCTCAGGACTGGCCAGCGATGATTGGCAGCAGCGCCTCCAGGCTCTGATCCCTAGTTATGGACGAGACCTCAACGCTGACGCAGAGCTGTTGGTCAAGACGCGTCAGCGCAGCGATGCGCTGCTCGGGCTAAGCGTCTGATTCGGCGTTGTTGCGGGTGCGGCGCTTCACCAGGCCCGCCACCAGGGCTAGGGCGAACACCCCAAGCACCCCTCCGATCAGCAGTTTCTGGCCGTCCTGGAAGATGCCGGCGCCCAGGGCAACGATCGGGGCCGTGCTCAACAGCACGCTCAACAGGAGCGGCACGGCAAAGCCTCGCCAGCGGGTCCCGCTGAGGCCAGCGGCGTAGCTCACGAAATCGAAGAACCCGGTCATCAGCATTCCCGTCAGCAGGAAGGGATTGCCCTCCAGCTGGTTGCGTCCGAAGTTTTCGATCCTCACCATCGCTTTCTCGCCCACGAGGCGCCGCACCGGTCCTCGGCCATACACCTGTGCGAGCAGGAATGCCGACTGGCAGAAGATCAGGTCGCAGACCACTATCGTGATGAAGCCTGACTGGAAGCCCAGCAACGCTCCGGCCAGCAGCGAGTAGGCCGTGCTTGGCAGGGCGGGCAGCAGGATGCTGATGCCGCGCAGCACCACGATCCCCAGCGGTGCCCACACCCCCAGCTGCTCCACCTGGGCGCGGATGGGTTCCAGCCCATGCACATGAATGAGGTGAAGTAACACGGCGAGTGCGGCCACCACGGCCGTGATCAGCAGCAGACGACGCCAACGCTGCATGGGGGTGTTACGTCAAAACTGTTGCTGAGGCTCCCATGGAACGGGGGCCTGATTCAGCCGTTCTTCATCGAACCCGACAGATTCACGATCACCACTCCAGCGGTGATCAGTCCCATGCCCATCAGTTGTGCTGGGCTTGGCATCTGGTCGTAGGCCAGCATCCCGATCAACACAATGGCCACGATGCCGATGCCACTCCAGAGGGCATAGGTGAGCCCAATCGGCAGCACTTGCACCACCCGCGACATCAAGGTCATGGAGATGCCATAGGCCGCCAGCACCACGATGGTTGGGCCCGGACGGCTGAATCCCTCCGACAGCTTCAGGCAGGAGGTGCCCACCACTTCGGCGCTGATCGCCAGCAGAAGCAGCAGCCAGGGGGATGGCATGGCGCTTGATCGAAATCAGGCTCTATTCAAAGTGAGCAGTTGTTGCGCTCCGCTGAATCCAACACTCTTTTCGTTCGGTGACCAGGAGCGAGAGTTCGTGATTGACAGTTGTTCTGAGATGTCTAGGTTTTTTGTAGATGATTGACCGTGATGGGCTCCGCTGCTGCGCGGTCGTTTGATGCAAGCGATCCACTGAGACTTCTACCCACAGCGACGGAACGGCGCGTGGCTGAATTGATGGGGTTCAACCCTGATCAGCTCAGTGACCATGAGTTGATGCTGACGCGCGACGTTCTAAATGTGAGTGCTCAGATCGGTCGCGGGGAGCCGAAGACGTCCGCAGATATTGCTGAGATTCGCCAGACCATTGACGATGCGCAATCGTCCACTGCACGACCACCCAATCTGGTGGTGTTCATTAGGGATCAAGTCAAACCGGAAGACCTCTGGTTGCCGCGTGATTGGGCACGCGAAAACCTCCCGACCCGGCAGTGGTTGCTCGATAACGGACTGTCGTTTGAGAACTCATTCACCAACACGGCGATGTGTTCTTCGGCGCGGGCAACCTTCTTCACAGGCAAGTTTCCCGCTCAGCACGAACTTGGCCTGCTGTTGAGTGATATCGAGAATCCAGTGCTCGATTCACAGGTGCAGCTGAACCCTGACCTGCCCACCTTGGGCACCGTCTTGATGGATCAGGGGTATGACGTGTCGTTTTTCGGCAAGACCCACCTGAGCAAGACCATCACCCTTGAAGACGGTGAGGTCGTCTATCAAGACATGCAGCCTTACGACTTCCAGGCCTGGCAAGGTCCGGATGCTGGGCAAGACATGAAGCCTGAGAATGCAGGCGGCGGCTATGCCGACAACGACTCTCGCTTTATTGAGGAAGCCACCAGCTGGCTGGAGCAGCGCGTTGCGTCTGCGAACGATCGGCCTTTCGCCATGGTTGTGTCCCTGGTCAACCCTCACGATGTTCTCTCCTATCCCCTCACCTGGAGTGATGAGGATCCGGAGACGGATTTCGGCTACAGCGCGGAGATGATCGAGGGGAGCATTGACATCCTGCCCCCGACGGTGACTGAACCAATCAGCACTCCGGTGTTGGCCAAGAATGGCATCAACCTTGCGGGGAATTACAAACCTCAGATTCAGCGTGAGTGGTTGTTGGGTCAGGCCGGCACCCAGCCTTTGCCGACCGATCAAAAGAAGCTGAATTACCTCAACTTCTATGGAAATCTGATGGCCATTGCCGATGGCCAGATGGGTGAGGTGATTGACACGCTGCGTGAGCAAAAGGTTCTGGGCGACACCATGCTCGTGAGCACCAGTGATCACGGCGAGATGGGCATGTCGCATGGCGGCATGGTGCAGAAGATGTTCAACGCCTATGAGGAATCGATCCGGGTCCCAATGATTTGGTCGAACCCGCGCTATTTCAAAGGCGGACAGACCAGTGATGCACTGGTGTCATTGGTGGATTTTCTGCCCACCGTGGCTGGTCTGTATGGCTCCAGTGATGAACAACTGCAGAGCTACAACTTCAGCGGTGTCGACTACTCATCAATTCTGAGCCGGGCATCACGGTTTTCATCGCTTCCGATCGATGATCTCGAAGTGCAGTCGTCCGTGCTTTACACCTACGACGACATTTATGCAGGCCAGAATCCTCGCAATTCTGTTCCCGAGGGGGCCTGGGATCACGGTTTGCTGCCAGGTCCCAATCGTTTGCAAGCGGTGCGCACCAAGGATTTCAAATATGTGCGCTATTTCTCAGGTGATGATGCCTACGAGCCCGCCAATTGGCAGGGGGAGTTGTATGACCTGCGTCCGGATGGTGGGGACTATTACCCCGAGGTGGATCCATTGACTGGGGTGTTGAACCCCTTTAAGGCCGCGCCACTGGAATTGCGCAACCTCGACCCCAAGGCCGAGGCCTTGCGCGTGCTGAATGGCGAGCAGCCACTGGCCACCGATGCACAGCGATTGGCTTATACCCAGATGTCGCAGTTGCTCGATGAGCAGATCGACACGCGCTTGCAACCCCTTTTGCCCTTTCCTTCCCAAGCGCCCTCCATCACTCGCTACCGCGGCGGCTCCTTTGGGGACGCGTCGGCCTACGACGATGGAGATCGCATCGTGCGCTTCTTGCCCGAATCCGATGGCACACAAGCGCTTGAGGTGGCCTTCAACACACGCGCCGGCCAGAGCTACAACCTCGTGTCGCTTGAGCGCACCATCAACGAAGACGGTGAGCTCGTGGTGAGTGTTGGGGATCGCTTGGTTCCCAACATCATCGGCACTAATGGACCGTCGTATCAGTATCTGCGCGGGCTTTCGGAAGACCTGCAGCTCTCTGATCTGGCGGTGGAGTGGATCGGTGGATTCTTGCCTCTGGGGGGGCTTGGATGAGCGGTCAAGACCAGCTTGTGGCTTTTCTGGAGCGCGTACGAACGGATGATCAGCTTCAGCAGCGGCTTGCTGAACACCGCGTGGAGCTCTGGGGTGACAGCCACCTGCCCTTGGACATCGACTTGGATGCGGTCATCGCTCTGGCCGCCGACCTGGGTTTTGGCTTTGACCGTGCAGATGTGGTCGCCTGTCAGTGCCGCCAACTAGAGCGTTTTTCTTCGTTTGAGATGGAGAACGCTGTGGTGGCAAGCCGATACCTGGCCCGCTTGCAGCTGCAGATTGAACGTGGTGGGCGGCCTGAGCCTCCAATCAACTACTACCGCGGCTAGTCAGGGCCGCGTCTGGGCGCTTCATGGATGCCGCTGGTGGCTCCCTAGGATTGGTTCAACGAACTGATCAGCCCGAGCCGGGATTCCGCCAATCGCATGACCGACGCTCCCGTCTCACGGATCCGTAATTTCTGCATCATCGCCCACATCGACCACGGCAAGTCGACGCTGGCGGACCGGCTCCTGCAAGACACCGGCACGGTGGCCAACCGCGACATGCAGGACCAGTTCCTGGACAACATGGATCTGGAGCGGGAGCGGGGCATCACGATCAAGCTCCAGGCGGCGCGAATGAACTACACCGCCGCCGATGGGGAGACCTACACCCTCAATCTGATCGACACCCCTGGCCACGTCGACTTTTCCTATGAGGTGAGCCGCAGCCTCCAGGCCTGTGAAGGCGCGTTGCTGGTGGTTGATGCCAGTCAGGGTGTGGAAGCGCAGACCCTGGCCAACGTGTATCTGGCCCTAGAGAACGATCTAGAGATCATTCCGGTGCTCAACAAGATCGATCTGCCGGGGGCGGACCCTGACCGAATCAAAGAGGAGATCGAGGCGATCATCGGCCTGGATTGCAGCAATGCCATTCCCTGTTCGGCCAAGACCGGCCTGGGTGTGCCCGAGATCCTGCAGGCCGTGGTCGACAAGGTTCCCCCGCCGGCCGACACGGTGGAGGAGCCCACCAAGGCGTTGATCTTCGATTCCTATTACGACCCCTATCGGGGCGTGATTGTGTATTTCCGCGTGATGAGCGGAAGCATCAACTGCAAAGACAAGGTGCTGTTGATGGCGAGCAAGAAAACCTATGAACTCGATGAGATCGGGATCATGGCGCCCGATCAGCGGAAGGTGGATGAGCTGCACGCTGGTGAGGTGGGTTACCTGGCGGCGTCGATCAAGGCGGTGGCTGATGCGCGAGTGGGCGACACGATCACCTTGGTGAATGCTCCGGCCGATGAGCCCTTGCCCGGTTACACCGAGGCCAAGCCGATGGTGTTCTGCGGCCTGTTCCCCACAGAGGCCGATCAGTACCCGGATCTGCGCGAAGCACTCGACAAGCTGCAGCTGTCGGATGCGGCCTTGCAGTTCGAGCCCGAAACCAGCAGTGCCATGGGCTTCGGTTTCCGCTGCGGCTTCCTCGGCCTGCTGCACATGGAGATCGTGCAGGAGCGTCTCGAGCGCGAATACGACTTGGATCTGATCGTCACCGCGCCGTCGGTGATCTACAAGGTGAACATGGTCGATGGTTCGGAGGTGATGATCGACAACCCGGCCACGCTTCCAGATCCGCAGCAGCGTGAATCGATCGAAGAGCCCTACGTGCGCATGGAGATCTATGCGCCGAACGACTACAACGGCGCGCTGATGGGGCTCTGCCAGGAGCGGCGCGGTGAGTACGTCGACATGAAATACATCACCACCGATCGGGTGACGTTGATCTACGAATTACCGCTGGCGGAAGTGGTGACCGACTTCTTCGATCAGATGAAGACGCGCACCCAGGGCTATGCCTCGATGGAATACCACCTGATCGGCTACCGCAAGAATGAACTGGTGCGGTTGGATGTGTTGATCAACGGCGAGCGGGCGGATCCTCTCACCACGATCGTGCATCGCGACAAGGCTTACAACGTGGGCAAGGGCCTGGTGGAGAAGCTCAAGGAGCTGATTCCACGCCAGCAGTTCAAGATTCCCCTGCAAGCTTCCATCGGCAGCCGCATCATTGCCTCCACCAGCATCAGTGCTATGCGCAAAGACGTGTTGGCCAAGTGCTACGGCGGCGACATTTCCCGCAAGAAGAAACTGCTGAAGAAACAGGCCAAAGGCAAGAAGCGGATGAAGGCCATGGGCAAGGTGGATGTGCCGCAGGAGGCCTTCATGGCGGTGTTGAAGCTGAATCAGAGCCCTTAATTGAACTAGCTTTTGCTACCTTGACTCTCCTCAAGGGAATTTTTGTCGATCTGGTTGTAGTAACCCTGTGTCAATTCAGATAATTTCTCCAGCCATGGTGATTGCAGCCCTAGAGAAGTTGTATTCACAATGAGTGCTCGATCTTTTCCATCATATTTTCGATCATCATTTTCATTGGCGTAGAAATTAGCTGTTGATTGGTGGTCCCTACTCGACCAACTGCCTCCATTACGGTCTCGGTTGGGCTGGCCATCTGACATGAGATAAAGCGTGTCGGTTTCAGTGTCGTCGAATGCCTTTTGGATGGCATTCCATGGATCAGTTCCACCCCATCTTGTAACTTTTTCGTTATCTAACGTGTTGACAAATTGGATGGCCGAATCGCGCTTGTTTTCATCACCAAGTCTTACTAATCCATCCTTAGAAGCATCCCATTCTTTGTTATTGCCGTACCCTTTGGAGCTGAAGGATGTAAGCCCTACTTTGGTGTTGTTGGGTAGCTGCTCGAGGATCATAGTCATCTCGCTGATCAGCGCTTCCATTCGCGTGAGGGCACAGATTTGGCGCGTGTCGCGGTAACGACCAAGGTTGGGATCGTAAAAAGTGCGCCAAGAGCCGTACCCATCTCCCCACATCACGCAGGCACTCATCGATCCTGATCCATCGATGACAAAGCGCACATTACTGCTGGTAATGTTTTGGAAAAACGCTCCATTCAAAGGGCCACCCACTCCTTCTTCTCCAAAATTTTCTACACGTTTGTCAGCGCGTGCAAAGGCGGTGAAATAAAGCGGTTGGTAGGTGACTTCTTTGTCGCCAACGCCAAGCTTGTTGATAAAGCTTTCGGTGATGTTGTCCTCTTCAGTACCTTCCTCTGATGCGGTAGGGTCAATAAACTTCACTAGTTTAAAGTTGCTGTCGGTTTCGATTCGGAGTGCTGGCTGACGTTCCGTGCGGCTCGGAGTCTTTCCTTGAGTGAAGGTAAAATCACTGCTGTTTAAGATCTGCGATTTATCAGGGCCATCTTCCTCGCATACTGAAGCAAGGCTTTCGCCTTCTTTGAGCTCATCTTCTTTACGGCAAGGAATGGCTCCAATATGATCGATAACGCGGGAAAGGAACAGATTTGCTGTTTCATTGTATTTCCCATCTGGTGTGAGTGGAGCCCCACAACGCTCGATGGTAAATCCACCAGATCTTGTACTCATGCCATACAGAACAGGTTGATTAAGTTCCACCATTTTTACGCCGAAGAGTGGCTGAAATGGTCGCTCACCCACAAGCTCTTTGCAGTCGGAAACTAGGGATGAATAGCGGTTGTCGTTCAAATTGATATGGCTTTGCTCGTCAGTAAATGCTTCTGTTCGATTAAGAACAAGATGCATGCTTCGTTCAACTTCTGATCGTAGTAATCGCAACCCGTTGATTGAATTTTGGCGTAGTGTTGTCTTCTCTTCGGATTGATGAATCAGTGTCCCGGTCGATTGAAGGGCTAAGCCCGAAGCCATGATCAAGAGTGTTCCGACACCACCAGCGATGACCAACTCACTCATTCCCGCAAACCCGTTGCGCGGTAGCCTATGAGTTTTGGAGAATCTTTTTTTGAGCAACATCATGAGTTTATGGCTCTTTTTTCAGTGTGCCTCAATTGAGAGAAAGTATTCGTCATCTTGAATGATGACCAGATGAGTATTGTCTGAGATATTTCATTTTTCGCATCTTGATTGTGTGTCATTCCAGCTAGCGCTGAAAATTGTTCCTGTTCCTGAAATCTGAAGGCATCGCGTGCGTAGTTTGCTCTGGTCGCTTTCTTTGGATCGGATCAAAAAGATGAGGTCATCAGACATGGTGCTAGTTCCCGGTGGAGTCAGTTCATAATTTTCTAAATTGACGGCCACTTCAACCGCATCGGAAATAGAAGTTCCTTCTTGCTCGATTAGTCGCAGTGACCGATCACGAATGACCCTGTCTTTTTCAATTCCGGATAAATTCTCTGCCAATAACGAGCCAACATTAGGTCCACTGGTGCATCCGCTGTCGATGTTCTTTGCTTGATTGGCTGCCTTGATGTCGCTATTGCAGCATTCAATTCTTTCCGGATGCGTTTTCATTTCCAGAAGGTCTTTAGGCGACTTAAAAGTTGTTAGTTCAGCCCCCTCAAATTTCAAGGTGCAGCTGGTTTTTTGTTGGCCAAGTTTGGCCCGCAAACTGAATAATCCTGTTTCCAGTTGTTGGGTGTAGCGATCAACCTCCCCTTGTCGCATGTTCCTAAATAAGGAGGGCATCACGGCTGATACGCCCATGGCTACCAATGCTCCGCCAGCGATGAGTTCGAGAAGTGTGAATCCTGCTGAATGTTGTCTCATGATGTTTGATAGCAATTTGATGCGAAGTTTGGTGTCATCTCGATTTCCCGTTGCTCTTTTCCAATTTGTTGCTCTGGGGCGGTGAATTTGTAGATAATTTTTAGGATGTCTAGGGTTGAGTCATAGTCAAAGGTTCTTTCGATTTCTTCCAGTTCTGGTTCAGGAACTTTCGATTCAAGATACAGCCGTAGTGTTAAGTCAGGTGCATTGCATGCGCAGCCTATGTCTGTATCGCATGTGATAACAGAAAGCTTATTTGCATTGCTGAGTCCCTTTTTTGCGGCATAGCAGTCGGCTATGCTTTCACTATTAGTTCCGCACTGATTATTTTCTATTGTGGATTGACTGGATTCAATGTATGTCTGTATTTGACCTGAGTTCTCCTCCATCCATGCATGTGTAAGGTATGAGTCTTCTTTTTGCAGGGCTTGGATATTGTTATTGATAGCTGCTTCGATTTTGGCGCGCTTCGATAGATGTGCACTGCTGCTCAGGGCCGCTACAGAGAGTCTGCCGACGGCTGCGAGAGCTGAGGCCATCAGAATTCCAGCAATCAGAACTTCAACCATCGAGAATCCATCTTTTGGTCTTCTTCTGAAGCCTCGAATTTTGGAATGTCTTCTGAACATCATGGTGAGTCGTGGATTTGTTAACCATGTGTCTGTCTAGATAATTTCAATGTAGATGGTCTTCTGGCTGCTTTCCTGAGTTGAATCTGAGTGTTTGCTTACCAGCGCCGGAATGTGTCAAGCCCTGTGCCGCGAATGCCGCGGGTGACCATTTTTCCGTAGCCAGGAAAATTCTGATCTTCCCACCCCCATTGGCTATTGAGATCTCTTACAACGCTGCTGTTTGCTTTGGTTTCGCTGATCAATGAGAAAGGGCCTGCATTGGTGCAGATTCCATCAGCCCAAATCAGACCATTCAGGGTCGTTGCCATTGGTCCGGTTTTGACGACGCCTGGAATCAGATGAACCGTGGCATAGGGAAGGCTATTCCCCTCAAAGGCGAGCACGTAGGGTTCATTTTGAGGGCTAATCTCGCAAGTGCTCAATCTGGCTGGTTTGGGTACTGTTGAGAGAATAACCAGTTGCTCTGGTTTCTCGTTGCATTCGAAGGATCCTGCATCAACTCCACAGAGTTGGCTCCCATCCGCCAAATTAATGCTACCTGTTATACCAGTTTCTAATGGCTCTTTGGTTGTCGTGTTTGGGTATTCTAGATGCAGAACAATAGGCCTTTCTGCGCTCGTTTCGATCAGAAGACGGGTGTCGCTGAGATTAATGTGCTCCACGAAAATATGGCAGTCTTCACCCGTTCCACCACAGAGTTCGTTGGAACTCAGCCGGACTGTAGCTCCGTTTTCATTGTTGTCTTGTAGATCGCTGCGTCCAGTTAGTTCCTCAATGTTGCTGTCGCGGCTGCAGGCGATGGCAGTGCATTGTTCAAATGTCTCGGTGTCGTCAAAACTCCAGATTCTGATCTCATCAGAACCGTCTTCTGTGTCTTTTGTCAAACCTTGATTCCATAAACTACCGGTTGGTAGCCCTTTCTCAAGGATTGGGATCACTCTTCCTTCAAGATTTGTATTGTCTGTTGCATGAATATCATCGAGCAAATTGATGCATCCATTTCCTGTGAGGTAATAATCTGCTGAGTTGACATTCAACAAGATTTTTCCATCACCATCATCGCCATTGCGTGTTTGAATTTGAGTGTCTCCTAGCCAGAGATTTTGACCTGCTAAAACTGCCCAGTCACCATCACCAGCAACAATTGAGCTCACATAGAGGGATCGGAGTAACAGCGTTCTTGCCAAATAGCCTGTTTTGGGATCGTCGCCGTCTCTGACCACGAGTCCTTCAACCTGAAAACGACCCTCCCCAAGACCATTGTTGCTTGCTGTAGCCGTGGTTGTGTAACCCCTGAGTCGATAATGCAATTGAATATTCTCTTGACCATCATCGCGCTGACTTGATGAACTTTCTGTTAAGGCGATGTAGGGAGGATTAGAGCTGCTCGAACTTCCAGGTACCGCTTCCGGCATTTGACTTCGGTCAGTGCAGAGTTCTCTCAGCGGGAAGTTGGCCTCATTAGATGCATTCCAACCCCACCTCTCACTGCCTGCAGTGCTTTCGTCCCCGCTGTGATGGTCAAGCGTGAAGAGATAACCTTTATACAATGTGCTCTCATTGGTGTTGAGATCACCCAAGATGCGATTAAAGCCATTGAGTGCGGCGGCTTCTGCCATTTGTTGATAACTCTCGGAAGCACCGAGTTTTCTGGCCATCAGTTGCCGAAGCAGCAAGCCTGTCACTCCTGAGATCAACACCATGCCCATCATCAAGCTGAGGACTAGTGCGATACCTTGTTCATATTTAGGGACTTGACTTGGTCCTGCCGATAATTTTCTGAAGATTGCATTTTTCATTTTATCCACAATTGGGTGTTGTTGTTTCTTCGTCTTTTGTCCCTTTATTCATCCCACTGGCCCCGTTGGCAAGGTCGAGGCATGCGATGACGTTCAGATTGGAATTGTCATTGGGTGTGGCTGTGATGGTGAACAGATTGCCATCATTTGTGATCGTCACATCATAAAAACCACCCAAGAGTGTGATGGGCTCGAAGTTATTGTCTTCAGCTGGACCATCGTTGGTGATCACCGCGCTGATTTTATTCAATTCACTCCATTGGCTAGGAAGGCTGCCGTACTCATCGGCGTAGGCAGCGATTGTGGTTTGAATTTGGGACACGCTGGAGACGGCTTCGTTTTGTCTAGAGCGATCAATGTTGCCTTTGAAGCTGGGTATTGCCACGCTTGACAGCAAACCAGTGATGGCAACGGTTGCCAAAACTTCACTCAGTGAAAATCCGAGTGATTTTTTTTGGTGCATTTTGCTTTTTAAACTCATTCTTAGCCTGACGCATTTTCTATTAATAGTTTATTTGATAATTGCGATTTGGAGCTGAAGTTACGATTGGTTTTTGCTGAATAATGAGTGAGTGCTGAAGTTCTTTAATCGCATAAAAGCCGCCCGTTAAGGGCGGCGATTTCAAATGCTATGATGCAATTGCTGAAGATTTGGCATTCTTTTGGTTTTTGATGGTTAGCCGGTAGGCTTGCTGTCTGCTTTTGTTCCGCCGAACATTTCGCTGGTTTGGTTTGTAACCGTCACGATTTGACCCAATGGCACATTCAGCGTCATTTGGACGGTGTTGGTCTCGATGGAGTCATCCATTGCACTAGCTGTTGCTGTGACCTTTAAGATGTCTCCATCTTTTTCGCAAACATAATTGAATTTTCCGCCTGATTGGGCCACTGCAGGATTGACGGTATCATCAGCTGCAACAAAATTATCTGGGCCTCCTAGTCGGCTGCAAGTTGGGTTTCCAGTAATGTCAATGGCGTTCATTCCGCCATCTGCATAAAGGCCACCTGCAGTTTTCATGATGGCTGAAATTTGGGATTTGGCTTCTGTGCCTTTTGCTTTGTTGGACTGACTGAGAAAATTGGGTAAAGCTACAGAGCTCAAGATTCCAACAATCACAATCACGATCATCAGCTCCACGAGGGTGAAGCCCTTTTGGAGCAGATTGCGACTTTTTTTGCGATTGAGCATGGCCAGCTGGAGCCGGCTGTTGAGAGTGGTCATGGCTGGTCCGTGGATTGGATGAATGGTTTTGGCACCTGTGGTGCTCACAGATTCACCATCTCCCTTTCTCATGGTCCGTACAGGAATGAACGGCTAAAGCTTCCTAAGAAGGTTCTTAGGGTTCGTCTCAGCCGTTGACACACCAGCCGCTGCGGTCATTAAGAGGGTGGCTTCAGTCCACGGCCGTGCTCACGGTGATTGCCGGCTACACCCTGTTGCTGGGTCTCAACGGTGCCCTCTCGGATCTGCAACGGCGTCAGCAGCATCGTGACCTGATTCAGGCCCTCGTTGAACAGGTGTCTGCTGGTCAACCGGTCCCTGAGGCGTGGAAAGGGATTGGTCTGGAGGTGTCGCTGCTCGCCCAGGGCGCAGACAAGCCACCCCGCATTCAGCCCGCTGCCTCCGGAGAGCAATGGCTGGTGAGCCGGCGGGCTGTGCAGTTGCCAAGCGGTGAACAGCGCTGGCTGGAGCTGCGTCAGAACGTGACTGCGTCACTGGAGCAGGAACGCACCACCCAGCTGCTGCTGGTGGCGGCAGCGGGGGTGTCGATCCTGTTCACGTCGCTGTTGTTGCGTCCCGTGCTGCGTCGTGGCCTGGTGGTCCCCCTCGATCAGTTGGATCAACAACTGCAGCGTCTGGAGGCCGACAACCTCGGAGAACACCTGTTGGATCCTGCAGCTCAGCCGGAAGAGTTGCGCTCGATGGCTATTGCGTTCAACAACTTGCAGCAACGGTTGGCGGCTGCCTGGAAGCGGGAGCGTGCGTTCGTGGATGGTGTCGCCCATGAGCTGCGCACCCCGATCACGGTGATTTCGGGCCATGCTCAGCGCCTGCAGCGTCAGTCCTTGCCGGAGTCTGCCCAGCGCTCTGCTGATCGAGTCAGCGCCGAAGCTCTGCGCATGACCCGGCTGCTGCGGGTGTTGCGGGATCTGGCCCTGATCGATGCCGGGCGTGTGCAGTTGCACGCCAGTGCTCTGGATCCTGAAGCGCAGTTGCTGCAGATCTACGAAACGTTGTCGACATCTGCTGCTGGACGTCTCCAGTTACCGCAACCTGCAGAGTCGCCATTGCCCGCGTTGTGGGCCGATGCCGACCGCCTGCAGCAATGCCTGCAGGAGCTGGTCGGCAACGCACTGGCCTACGCCTCCGGATCGATTCAGCTGCAGGCGCAGCACGACGGCGATCAGCTGGTGCTGCAAGTGCTGGATCAAGGCCCCGGTATTCGTGAAACGGAGCGGGCGTTGGTGCTGCAGCGTTTCAGGCGCGGCAGCACTGCCGCCGGCACCCGTGGCACTGGGATTGGTCTGGCCTTGGTGGATGCATGGATGCGGGCGATGGATGGTGAGGTCGTAATCGCCGAAGCACCTGGCGGTGGTGCTGATCTGCAGTTGCGCTTCAGCTGGGCTCCACCCGAGCCATGAAGCCGACGCCGCGAATGGTATGCAGCAGCGTTGGCTGGCCAGACATCTCCACCTTGCGGCGCAGATAGCCCATGTAGACATCCAAGGTGTTGGGATCGCCCACGAACGGTGCTCCCCATACGTTGTCCAGGATCGTTTGCCGGGGTTGCACCTGATCGTGGTGTTGCACGAGATAGGCCAGCAGATCGAATTCCCGCTGCGACAGCTTCAGCTGCTTCTCGCCTCGGCGCACGTCGCGTGAAAGCAGATCGATGCGCAGGTCCCCCAAGCTGAGGCTCTCTATTGATGGTTCGCTGGTGCTGTAGTTGCTGCGCCGCAGCTGGGCGCGCACGCGGGCCTGCAGTTCCTTCAGCTCGAACGGTTTGGTGAGGTAGTCATCGACCCCCAGGTCCAAGGCCTGCACTCGCTCATCCACATCGTCGTGAGCCGTGAGCATCAGCACGGGGGTGGTGTCGCCGCTGCTGCGTAGGCGCCGGCAGATCTCGATGCCTTCGAAATCGGGCAGGGTCCAGTCCAGCACCACCAGATCGAAGCGCTCCTGCCGGAGCTGCAGCAGCGCATCACTGCCGCAGTTGGCGACATGGCAGTCCCAACCGCTCTCACTGAGCTCGTCGCACAGCAGCTGCAGCAGTTCGGGATCGTCATCGACGATCAACAGCCGGCTCGCGGCAGCATCAGCCATGGCGTGCGCGTGGGTGTTTGCACCTTATGGGTGGTTGGCGGGGAATGCTTCCACCAGTCGCGTTTTCAGGTTGTGGCGTTGGTTCTCCCTCAATCAAGAGAGCGGTTGGTGTTGCAACGGCGCAGTGGCTTCGTGATGCCACTGGCAATGACGCTATCCGCGGTGTTGCTGCTTGGTAGTGCCTCGATCCACACGCTTTCCCTGCAAGGTCATTGGCGCCATCAGGCCAGCCTGCAAAGGCTCCAAGCGCTCGATCAGCTCCAGTCCGCGGCCCAGGCCTTTGTTGCCGGTGCCCGTGCTGCGGAGGCCTGCCTGCTGTTGCAATCCTCCGATCAATGGCATCAGCCCAGCAGTGATTGCCTCCACGCCGATCCGGATCGTCTGCGCCAGGGACGAGTGAACGATCAGATTTGGCAGTTGGTGGCTTGGCGTGCGGATCACGACAGCGGTCAGCTGGATCTGCGCCTGGTCGATGGTCGCGCTGCCCGGTTTCAACTGCAGTTGGACCCAGCCGGCCCTGCGGTGGTGGCTGTATCGCAACCCCAGCTGCTGGGCCGCGTGCAAGCCAGGGGGGCGGCATGAGCCTTGTGGAGGTGATGGTTTCATTCGTGCTGGTTGGCATCAGCAGCACTGCTGCACTTGGTGTGTGGAACCAAGCGGCGGCGTTGGTGCACGACACCGCATCGATGGAGCGCAAAGCGGCTGATCTGGAGATGCTGCGTCTCGCCACGCAACGTTGGCTCGCGCAACACCCGGCAAACACCGTGCAGCGCATGACGGCAGTGGCGCCCTGCCAGTGGGATGCGGTTGCCGTCGCTGCCGCAGCCGATGCCGCGTTGCCGTTGCCGAAGGGAATCACACGGCAATGGACGCAGGATTCCCAGCTGCGCGGCCTCTGGCAGCAGCTCGCGCTGCTGGATGACGACGGGTCCGTACTGATGCAGCGCCGTCAGTTGCTCAGCCCTGCTGCCTTTGGACTGTGCCGGCCATGACCCGTTCTCAAGCCGGATTCACGTTGATTGAGCTGCTCTGCGTGGTGGCCTTGCTGGGGCTGATGGTGTCGCTTCCCTTGGTCACCAGCGGAAGCGACCGTGATCGTTTGCAGCTCGATGCCGCCGCCCGTCGTCTGTTGCTCGGTCTGGAGAGGGCCCGCTCCGTGGCGCGACGGGAGCAGATGGCCTGCGGCATCGCTTTGAGCGTTGATGCCTGGAGTGCTCCTGAGGCGGAGGCGTTGCAGTCCGAGTTGCCCCCCTGCCCTGGCGTGTCTGTGGCGTTGCAGGAGGTCCTCCACCAGGGGCCGATCCAGTTGCACACCAACTTGCCTGCCGTCATGCGCGTGTCGGCCAACGGACTGCTGCTGGATGGCGGCACCACCGTGCTCAGCCATGGGCGCCTGGATCACACCCGTTGTTTGGTGGTGAGTCTGCCCCTGGGGGTGAGCAGGCTCGGCCGCTACCAAGGGGGGCCACCTGCTGAAGGCCAGCGTCTCAGCAGTCGGCGCTGCCTGCCCGATTCGCAGGAGGCTTGAGCCGATGCGATGGCGCGTGCAGCCGATCAAGACGAAGGGATTCACCCTCATCGAGCTGATGTTGGCCCTCAGCCTGGGTAGCTTGCTGTTTGCGTTGATGCTCCGACTCATCGGTGCGGATCTGCGCTTGGGGCAGGCCATGGCCCAGCATTGGCGCGAAACAAGTCGGCAGCAGCGCAGCCTTGAGCTGATCCGCGAGGAACTGGCCCTAGCCCATGGCTGGATGCTGGATCCGCCGCTTTCGATGCGCTGGCCCTGTCCCATGGCGGGACGACGACCCGTGCTCGCCATTGCCACCCAGGCTGACGATCCACAGGCCCGTGGCGAGCAGGTGATCGTCTATGCCGTTGGCCCTGCACCTGACCGCATCTGGCGCGGACAGGTGCTGATGCGCTGCGGCCCTGGTTACAGCCTTGATGGCGTGCCTACCCTTCAGGGTGCCTTCCAGAACCGGGTTCTGCTGGATGCACTGCCCCAAGACTCCAGCGTTGGTTTCCAGGTGCACCAGCACCCGACGCTTCCGGTGCTGGAACTGGAGATCGAGCAGGAACTGCCGGCAGCGTCCGGGGGGAGCAGGATTCTGCGCCGACGCCTTGCGGCCTGAGCTTCGGCGATTGGGGTCGGTGCATCCCCTGAATGGGGGAAGACAACCATGAGCTTTGGCGCTGGACTGAGGGGCCGTTGCTCTCATTGGTTCATGCCTTGGCGCCGATCAGCGGCGATCGCTTCGACGCGTTCGATTCAACGCCGGCTGGAGCGCACCGGGGTGGTGGCGCTGTTGTTGGGGTATGGCCTGCTGCTGGCGGTGAATCTGCAACTGTTCCGGGAGCAGCGCTATCAACGCCAACTGCAGACCATGCGCAGGGCAGAACGGCTGCTGCGCAGCAGCGAGGATCAACAGAATTCGCAAGCACTCAGGCGGATTCTCAGCGATTTTTCGTCGTTCGACCTGGTGCTCTGGGGGCATCCCGATGGCTTCCCTGCCGGCCTTGTGATGCCGCAATCCAGCAACAACGATCGCCTGGCGTCGAGCCCAGGGTTGTTGCTGCAGGCGGAGGCGCGATCCGACCAGAGCATGGCTCCTCAGCTGTTTGAGCATGACGAGCGCAGTTACATGCTCAGCAGCGAAGAGATCAACTGGGGCGGCACGCCTTGGCGGTTTCATCTGCTCCGCGATGTGAGCGATGCGGTCGCTTTTCAGCGGCAACTCAACGGGCTGTTGTTGCTGGCAGCGGTGTTGGCGTCTGTGGTGTCGATCCTGATCAACCGAGGCGGAATTCGGCGCGGTTTGGATCCGCTCAAGCGCTTTGGTGAGTCGCTGGCATCGGTGCGTTCGAATTCCCTGCAGCAGCAGCGCTTCCAACCCGAGCAGCAACCTGATGAGCTTCAGCCTTTGGCGATGGCCTTCAACAACCTGCTGGATCGTTTGGCGGAGTCGTTCGATCGCCAGAAGCAATTCGCCAGCACGGTGAGCCATGAACTGCGCAATCCCATCACCTTGATCGCCGGTTACAGCCGACGCCTATTACGCCGTGCCGACAATCTCAGCGATGAGCAGTGCCACCAGCTGGCCATTGTTGAAGAGGAAAGTCGCCGGCTGGGGCACCTGGTGACGGATCTGCTGGCGCTCACCCGTGCCGAAATGGGCCATCTGCAGATGAATCTGCAGCCGCTGTACGTTTGCGATGCCGTGCAGCAGGCCATCGCCCTTTGCGAAGGATCCGGCGAACAACGCTTTTCTCTCTGTCTGCCGGAGAACCTCGATCCCCACACGATCCATGCCCTCGCCGATCGCGATCAGGTGGTGCAGTGCTTGGTGAATCTGATTGAAAACGCCTGCAAATACAGCCCGCCGCAGTCCCCTGTTGAGATCGGCTGTCGGCGTGAGCAGTCGATGGTGTTGCTCAGCGTGCGCGATCACGGACCCGGCGTCCCCGCCGATGAGCGGGATCAGGTGTTTGAGCGCTTCCAGCGCGGCCGCAACAAGGGAGAGATCCCTGGCACCGGCATCGGCCTGGCGGTGGTCAATACGCTGATCGAGCAGATGGGCGGCAGCGTGTCTGTGCAGGATGCGGAGGGCGGCGGTGCTGTCTTCGTGCTTGCCCTCAAAACGTGCGCGGCTCCTCCTGCTGCTGCTCCGGTTCCTGTTCGCTGAGCAGATAAAACCCCAGCACGGCGACGCAGGCGATGGCTAGGAAGAGATGGTCGACCCAGCCGTATTGCACGCCCATGCCCTCCAGCGTGATTTGGCAGTTCACCACCACAAGCACCACCGCGAAGCTCGACAGCAGGACGGCTGGCAGCTTTTGCACGCGCTGACGTTGCTGCCAAAGGCTCCAGAGCGGTGGCAACAGCACCGCAGTGCTGATGCCATGCAGCAGCCGCATGCTCAGATCACTGTGCAGGTGCGGTGTGATGGCGGCCCAAAGGTTCGAGGGCACCAGCAGCGACACCACGATCAGATAAGCAATCACGGTGCCTCCTGTAATTGGATCCGGAAGCAGCTGCCCATGCCCGGTTCGCTTGTCATTGAAATGCTGCCACCCATGGCGTTCACCAGCAGTTGCACCACCGACAGTCCGATGCCGCTCCCACTTTGGCCAGCAGTGTTCGAACCGCGGTGGAAGCGATCGAAGATCTGCGCTTGATCCGCGTGCGGAATGCCGATGCCGCGGTCTTCCACCTCGAGAATGAGGGCGTGGTGGTGCTTCAGCAAGCGCAACTGGATGGGCAGGTCCGGTGGCGAATATTTGTGCGCGTTCTCAATCAGATTGAGCAGCACCTGATGCAGTCGAGCCTCATCAGCCAGGGCGCACTCCAACGGCTCCGATGCGTCGCCGTTGCCGGTCGGTAGCGCGAGCTGGATCGTGCGATCCAGTGTTTGGGCCTGCACACGCACCACCGTGGCCAACAATGGCCTTAAGGCCACCGGTTCCTGTTTTACCTGCAGGCGGCCTGAATCACTGCGTGAGAGATCCAGTAGGTCGTTGAGCAGCTGCTGCATGCTGCGGGTCTCTTCTTCGGCATCGCGGAGCCGTTGGGACAGAGCTGGTTCCAGGTCTGGCGCCTTGCGCAAGACCCGTCTGAGCGAGCCCGACACCAGGGTCAGTGGGGTTTGCAGTTCATGGCTCACGGCGCTGACGAACTGGCGTTGCTGGCTCCATGACTGCGCCAGTCGTTGCGTCAGCGCGTTGTAGGTGCGGGTGAGCTGGGTGAGTTCAGCAGGGCCTTTGGGCACTGGCAGGCCGGCGTGGTTGAGCGCGTCGGCGGTCAGCTCGGCGCTGCGGGCGCTGAGCTCCTGCAGGGGGCGGGTGATCCGCTTCACCAGCACGCTCACCAGCAGCAAAGAGGCCCCCAGGGATCCGCCCCAGATCACGATCATCCAGGCCAGATATTCGCTCTGGGCTGTGCCCACACTGGTGATTTCCGTGCTGCTCCACAGCCAGGGCCCGTCATTCACATGGCGTGTGAGCAGGGTGAGGTAGTCACGTCCATTCACGGTGATCACCTCCACCTGGCCGGCACGCCGCTGTGGGTTCGCGGCCATGGCGTCCGGCACCAGTTCCTTGGGGATGGGGTGAGGTCCTTCAGACGGCGTGATCAGGCTGCCGCTGGGTTGCTCCAGCCAGAGATGGGTCCGCCGGCTCGAGTGGTGTTTAAGCGTTGCCTGCATCGTGGCGAGATCGCCCTTGCTGTTGGATGGCCACGCTTGTGCCACGGCGTCCGCCGCTGCCCGCAGTTCGCTCTCCCCCAGCCGCTTTTGGTTGCGTTCGCTCAACAACAACCCTGTGGTGGTGGCACCGGTGAATCCCAGCAGCACGGCGGCATAGGTCGCCAGTTGCAATTGGCCGAGCATCGAGCCCGTCAGACGTGAGCGCCAGCGGTCGGTCTGCTTCATGCCCCAATCCTGATCAAGAACGCAAAGCCGGGCAAGAATGCGCGCAGCAGATTGGCTGCCTCCTTGAGCTTCGCCTCGTCACCCCTTGGCATCACCCGTCCCAGCCTGTCGGCTCGCATGGCCCGCTGGGGTCTGGTGATCGTGGCGATTTATGCCCTCGTGGCCGTCGTCACTCCCTTGTTGCTGTCTGCTGGTTGGCTGCCCGATCCCAATGCCGGCCTCGACAATCCCATCTATGCCCCCCCATCGCTGCAGCACTGGTGCGGCACCGATCGACTCGGTCGTGATGTGTGTGTGCGCACGCTCCAGGGCAGTGGCGTCGCCCTTCAGGTGGTGCTGCTGGCGGTGGCGATTGCCTTGGTGATCGGGGTGCCGTTGGGGATGGTGAGCGGTTATCTCGGCGGTGCGGTGGACCGGGTGCTTGTGCTGCTGATGGACACCCTCTACACCTTGCCTGTGCTGTTGCTGTCGGTGGTGCTGGCTTTTTTGCTGGGCCGCGGCGTTCCCAATGCGGCAGCGGCGCTCTGCGTGGTGTACGTCCCTCAGTACTTCCGTGTGGTGCGCAACCAGACCGCCCAGGTGAAAGCCGAGTTGTTCGTGGAAGCGGCACGCACTCTTGGGGCTGGGCCGGTGTGGGTCCTGCGCCGTTATTTGCTGCGCAATGTGATTACCTCGGTGCCGGTGTTGCTCACCCTCAATGCCGCCGATGCGGTGCTGGTGCTGGGAGGCTTGGGTTTCCTGGGGCTGGGATTGCCCGAAACGGTGCCGGAATGGGGCAGTGATCTCAATTTGGCGTTAGCAGCCGTGCCCACCGGCATCTGGTGGACAGCCCTCTATCCCGGCTTGGCGATGTTCGTGCTGGTGCTCGGGCTGTCGTTCCTGGGTGAGGGTCTTGAAGCTTGGGTCAGCAGCACTGGCCGGGACGCTGCAAAATAGAGAAAGGATTCAGTTAGGCCATGCCGTTCTGGGCCACCATTGTGATGCTGCTTCTGATGCTGACCCTTTGGGCATCGGGTCGCAGCAACCCTGATGACGTGATCGGTCTGCTTGAGCAGATGCTGGCGATCGCCCTCGGTCTGGTGGTGTTGTTCATCGGCCGCAGCTTGCCTCTGGAAATCCTGGCCTTGGTCTTTGCGCTTCGCCTCCCGGCCGCGCGACGCAATCACCCGGTGATGGAGCGCACCCAGGGCAGCAAGGATGTGTTGATGCCCTTCTGAGTTCAGCGTCGTTCAGCAGCGCAATTTGGCGGTGCGAGGCAGTTCCTCAAGAATCTCGCCCTCGTCTCCCAACGCGGGGTAGGGCCGATCCTGATCACGGCACCAGGCCGCCACCTCGGGATAACACCACTCGAACAGCAGCGTGTCGTAATCACCAGCGGGGATCCCTTCCCCTTTCTGCGGGGCCAGACCGGCCACCTGACGTTGCCGCAGCGCTTCGAACAGCAGGGTGGCTGTGGCCACAGACACGTTCAGCGACTGCACCATGCCCCGCATCGGGATGTACACCGCCTGATCCATCAGAGCGGTGGCCTCCTCGGTGAGGCCCCATTTCTCAGCGCCGAGCACGAAGGCGCAGGGGCCGGTGAAATCACACTCGCGATAGTCGCGGGCATCCACGCTCAGGTTGGTCCCGAACAAGCGAAAGCCCCGCTGTTTGAGATGGCTGATGGCGCTGCCAATGTCGGCATGGTCGTGCAGCGGCACCCAGCGCTGGCTTCCCTGGGCGGTGCTGTTGAACGTGCGCGGGCGTCCACTGAAGCTGACGGCGTGCGCTTCCAGAACGCCGACCGCATCACAGCTGCGCAGGATCGCGGAGAGGTTGTGGGGCTTCTCCACGTGTTCCACCAGCACGGTGAGGTCGGCCATCCGTTGATTGAGCACGGAGCGCAATCGCTCAAAGCGCCGGGGAAGCAGGGGCATCAGCCGATCGAATCCGTCGAGACTCTGCTCTGAGGCTATGTAATCCCCGATCGGTCACATCTGGATGCAAGCGCGTTGGGGTTCAGTCACCTGGCGGCAGATTCCCTCAGGAGGATGGAGGGGACGTTGAACGGTGCCTTGATGAAACGGATTGTCTTCGCCAGCGTTGCGGCAGCACTGTCAGTGACAGCGGGCCTTCCTGCCACTGCGACGCCCCGCTGGGCCAATGCGCAACCGATGCATGTGTACGACTATGACCAGGGCTACGGTCGAGATCGACAGACGTCGCTCGTGGCACCCGATGCAGACACCAATAGCTGCCTGGAGGGAAGCGTGATCGGCGGCTTGCTGGGAGCGGGCCTCGGTGCGGTGTTGTCCCGTGGCGATGGCCGTTGGATCGGCGTCCCTGTGGGTGGTGCGGCCGGTGCTCTGCTCGGTTGTCAGGTGGATGGGGGCTGACGGCCAAGATCGGCAGTCGCCGTTTGACAGCCGCGTTCTGGCGGCTGTGGCACTGATCCCCCCTGGTCGTCTGGCGACCTACGGACAAGTGGCTGACTGGATTGGTGCCTACGGCTGTGCGCGGCAAGTGGGCTGGGCCCTGCGCCGGCTCAGCTTGCCGTCGTCGATTCCCTGGCAGCGGGTGGTGAATGCTCAGGGGCGCATCTCTATGAGCCTGAGCCGGGAGGGCTCGGACTGGATGCAGCGTGAGCTGTTGTTGGCGGAAGGCATTCCGGTGGATGAAGACGGTCGTTTGCCCCTGAAGCAATTTCTGTGGGCTCCCGATCCCGAGCAGATCGCCGAGGCGCTAGGTCTGGAGGTTGTGCCGTCTCTGACGCGTGAGTGAGTCGCCGTCTCGATCTGATGCTCCTGGTCTCGCCTCCAGGCGTTTGGCTTGGGACGTCCTGGAGGCTGTGGCCGCTGGGGCCTATGCCGATGTGGCTCTCGAGCGTGCCTTGCGGCATCGGCCACTGGGTGCCGCGGACCGCGGTCTGGCCACTGAGCTGGCCTACGGCGCCATTCGCTGGCGTCAGTGGCTGGATGCCTGGATCGACAAGCTCGGCAAAGTGCCGGCGCGCAAGCAGCCTCCACGGCTGCGCTGGTTGCTCCACATCGGCCTCTATCAGTTGCTGCGGATGGAGCGCATTCCTGCGGCCGCTGCTGTGAACACCAGCGTGGAATTGGCCAAGACCACCAAGCTGGCGCGACTTGCGCCGGTGGTGAATGGTCTGCTGCGGGCAGCGTTGCGGGCCCATGAGGCTGGCGAGGGCCTGCCGGTGCCAGAGACACCCGCGGATCGTCTGGCGCAGGATCAATCATTGCCCCAGTGGTTCAGTCGGGAGCTGCTGCAGTGGTGTGGCCCTGAGCAGGCGCAGCAGGTGGCGCTGGCCTGCAACCAGGTGCCCCCGCTTGATCTGCGGGTCAATCGTCTGCGGTCGACCCCTGAGCAGGTGGCGGCGTCGTTGGCGGCCAATGGCATCGCCACGGCGGCGATTGAAGGCTGTTCCCATGGGCTCCGGGTGCTCCAGCCTTCCGGCGATCTGCGTCAATGGCCTGGCTACGACGCGGGGCACTGGTGTGTGCAGGATCGAGCGGCGCAGTGGGTGGCGCCACTGTTGTCTCCACAACCGGGGCAGAAGGTGCTGGATGCTTGCGCTGCGCCGGGGGGCAAGGCCACGCACCTGGCTGAGTTGATGGGTGATGACGGTGAAATCTGGGCGGTGGATCGCTCCCCTGGTCGCCTGCAACGGGTGGCCGCCAATGCGGCGCGTCTTGGCTGCAGCAGTATCAACGCCCTGGCGGCGGACGCTGCGTCTCTTCTCAAGGAGCGCCCCCAATGGAAGGGGATGTTCGATCGCATCCTGTTGGACGCTCCCTGTTCAGGACTGGGTACGCTGTCGCGCCATCCTGATGCGCGCTGGCGCGTCACGGCCGCATCGGTGGCGGAACTGCTGCCCTTGCAAGCGGTGTTGCTGGATGGCTTGTTGCCTTTGCTCGCTCCAGGTGGATGTTTTGTTTACGCCACCTGCACCATTCACCCGGACGAAAACACCCGGCAGATTCAGAGCTGGTTGCAGCGCCATCCTGAGCTGAGCCTCGAATCCGAGCAGCAACGCTGGCCGGATCCCTCAGGCGGTGACGGCTTCTATGCCGCTGTGATCACTGCACCGGCAGCGGCCTGAAGAATTCGTCCACTGGAGGCCCACTGGCTGGAGCCACGTAACGCGGGGGAGCGGTTGTGGCTTCGGACGGCTCCTCGCCGCTGCTGAACACATCGGCATCGGTGTCGGTCTGATCGCCGTTGAGTTCTGCGTCGTCCTTGCGTTGGCTTCCCTGGCGGCGCCGGTCCTTGAAGGTGCGCGTGAGCACCGGTTTGGGCGGAAAATTTTGAATGGCGTAGTTGCCCTTCACTTGATTCATGAATTGTTTCCAGGCCCAAGCCGCTTCGCCGCTGTTGCTCTTGGTCTCGGCGTTGTTGTCGTAGCCGAACCACACGGCTGTCGTGAGCTGGGGGATCGATCCGATGAACCAGAGATCGCGCGCCCCTTCTGAGGTGCCTGTTTTGCCAGCCACCGGGCGGTCGTCCAGCCGTGCAGCAGCACCTGTTCCGCCTGTCACCACCCGCTGCAGCATCCAGTTCATGGCATCAGCGACGTCGCTGTCCATGGCCCTTCGGCCCTTGTCGCCATCCACGCGGCGACTCCAGAGCACATTGCCTTCCGGTCCGCGGATTTCCTCGAACGCCATGGGTTTGACGTACACGCCCCGGTTGGCGACCGCGGCATAGGCGGTGGTCATGTCCAGTACGGTTTGCTCATAGGCCCCAATCGCCATTGGGTAGTACTTGCCGAGAGGACGCTGATTGCCGATCCCCAGCTGATTGGCTGTGGCAATGATGGCGTCGAAGCCCACCTTGTCTTGAAGCTGAACCGCCACTGTGTTCAGGGAGTTTTTCAGCGCTTCAGCCAGTGAGATCTTGCCGAAGTATTTGTTGCCGAAATTCTTAGGGCAGTAGCCCGACCAGCAGCGGGGGGCATCCATAAATGTGTCTTCAGGCTTCACGCCGGCGTCGATGGCCGCGGCATAGGGAAACAGCTTGAAGGTGGAACCGGGAGAGCGCAGCGCCTGGGTGGCGCGGTTGAACTGACTGCTGCTGAAGCTCTTCCCACCCACCATCACGCGCACCAGACCGGTGCCTGGTTCCATCGACACGATGGCGCCTTCGGTGTTGAACGGGGCGTATTGCCGCACCACCTGCTGCGCTTTCTTTTGCCAGTCGAGATTGAGGCTGGTGCGGATTTTCAGGCCACCCACTTCGAGTTGTTCGGGTGTCAGCAGCTGCGGCAGCTGCTGTGCCACCCAGCTGGTGAAGAAAGGGGCTGCGCTGTTGAAGTATTTAGGGATCGCCGGTTTGAGATCCAGAGCACTGGCTTTGGCTTCGTCTCTTTCGGCCTTGGTGATGAAGCCGGCCTGTTGCATCCGATCGAGCACGATTCCCCGTCGCTCGAGGGCCAGTTCAGGGTTGACCAGTGGTGAATACACCGAAGGAGCAGGGGGCAGACCGGCGATCAGCGCTGCTTCCTGCAGGTTGAGTTCGTCGGGGGTTTTGGAGAAATACACCCAGGCGGCATCGGCCAGGCCGTAGGCGCTGGAGCCGAGATACACGTAGTTGAGGTACTGCTCAAGGATCTGCTCTTTGCTCAGCTGGCGTTCGAGTTTGTAGGCCAGCGCCGCTTCCTTCAGCTTGCGGGTGAGAGTGCGGTCTTGGCTGAGAAACACCGTGCGGGCCAGCTGCTGGGTGATCGTGCTGGCGCCTTCACGCACTGCCCCTTGACGCACGTTGCGCACCAGGGCGCGTCCAATCCCCCAGAGATCCACACCGTTGTGGTCGTAGAAGCGCCGATCCTCCGCCGCGATGAAGGCTTGCTTCACCAGCAGCGGCATCTGACCGGGTTCAATCTTTTCGCGCGTCGCCGGTCCAAGCTTCTGGATCACAGCACCATTGCTGGCCAGCAGAGTGATCGTGCCGGGCCGTGTGAAACGGCTGATGCCACGGGCGTCGGGCAGGGTGGAATCGACGGCTCGCACTAGAGCCGATTGCGCCAGGGCCACACCACTGCCGATGACCACGGCAGAGCCGCCGATCAGCAACCAGTGACGACGGGTTCGATTCACATGCCTTGTGTGAGAGGGCTGTGCCCAACCGCCAATGCGGTCACGAGCATGCCGAGCACCAGGAAAGGTTGTGCACTGGCCTGGTATTTCACGTCGTAGGCCACGGGATCACGCAGCAGCCAGATGTCCTGGAAGGTGATCTGGGGCACGATCAGCAGCACGAGGAGAACGGCAGCGAAATGCTGACCGATGGCGATCAGCACCGCAACCATCAGCAACTGAAAAAGATCGATCATTCCAGCGCTGATCCAGCTTGCGCGCTGAATTCCGAATGCAACAGGAAGTGACTGCAGACCCAGCTCACGATCACCTTCAACGCTTTTGAAGTCGTTGACGACGGCGATGCCCAGACCCGCAAGGCTGTAGGCGAGCGTCAGGATCGCTGTAGCCCAGGTGAGCTGACCGAACAACGCTTGACCTGCCCACCAGGGAAGCGCGATGTAGCTCGCTCCGAGGGCGTAATTGCCCAGCCATCCGTTCTGCTTGAGCTTGAGCGGCGGGGCTGAGTAGATGTAGCTCACGAACGATCCGCCCAGAGCCAGCAGGAACAGCACCGGTGTCGTGTGTTGAGCCCAAACATCAAGCCCCCAGGCCACACCCAGGCCGGCCAGCAACAGAGCCCAGATCTGGAGTTTGACCTGGCCCAGAGGAATGGCTCCGGATGGGATCGGCCGATAAGGCTCATTGATCGCGTCGATTTCGCGGTCGTAGTAGTCGTTGATGGTCTGCGTGTAGCCAGCGAGCAGCGGACCGCTCATCACCATGCAGGCCACAGCCGCCAGAAAATGGTCGAGCCGCCATTCATAGTGACCGCTCGCCGCTGCGCCACAGACAACGCCCCAGATCAGGGGAATCCAGGTGACCGGCTTCATCAGCTGCAGGCGCAGCTTCCAGAGATTGGTGGTGCCGCTGGCACCCTTCATGCCGAGCAGCTGACGGGCGTCACTCACAGATACGAACCTCAGGCTGCGACGATTTCGTCTTCGAAGAACCAGGAGCTGGATCCGTCGCTGAGCTCGACAATCACACCGATTCCTTTGCCATCCACCGTGCGGAACTCGGTAACGGTTCCAAATGCATCGGTCTTCAGCAGTTCAACCATGCCTTGGGGGATACGGTCGCGAACCCGGGTCACCCGCACCTTGCTGCCCACTTCGATGGATTCGAGCTGTGGGGTCGGCAGAGGCTCCGATCCGGTGAACCGTTTGATCAGACTTCCCAGCATGGCCTGCGAGGCTTGGAGAGAGGCTGCACCTTAACAGCCATATCTCGAATGCCATGGTCGCTCTCCGCCTGATTCCCTGCCTTGATGTCGCCGATGGACGGGTGGTGAAGGGCGTTAATTTCGTTGGCCTTCGCGATGCAGGAGATCCCGTTGAACTCGCTTGCCGCTACAGCCAGGCAGGCGCTGATGAATTGGTGTTTCTTGATATCGCCGCCAGCCACGAAGGTCGGGCCACCCTGGTGGACCTGGTGCGACGCACATCGGAGCAGGTCACGATCCCCTTCACGGTCGGGGGTGGCATCGGATCAGTCGAGGGCATCACCGAACTGCTCCGTGCCGGAGCCGACAAGGTCAGTCTGAATTCGTCAGCAGTGCGACGTCCTGAGCTGGTGCAGGAGGGGGCGGATCGCTTCGGCTGCCAATGCATCGTCGTCGCCATCGATGCACGCCGCCGCGAGGTGGGCGGCTGGGATGTCTATGTCAAAGGGGGGCGTGAGAACACCGGCCTGGATGTGGTCGAGTGGGCGCGTCAGGTGGCTGATCTCGGGGCGGGCGAAATTCTGCTCACGTCCATGGATGGAGATGGAACCCAGGCTGGGTACGACCTGACTCTCACGCGCGCGGTGTCCCAAGCCGTGCCTGTGCCTGTGATCGCCTCCGGTGGCGCTGGATGCCTGGATCACATTGCGCAGGCTCTCGACGGCGGCCCTGAAGGTGGTCAGGCCTCTGCGGCGCTGCTGGCATCCCTACTGCACGACGGCGTGCTCACCGTTGAAGAGATCAAATCGGATCTGCTGCGTCGGGGGCTGACCGTGCGACCGCTGGAAACCTGAACAACCTTCTTAACGTGTAGTGCCCCACTCAGACTGACGTCGACCCAACGGTGCTCTTCGCGTCAACCACCATCGAGGAAGTTGTGCTGCCTGCAGCACAGCCTCTGATCCCCGCCAGCTGGACGCTCCCTCTGGGTGTGTTGCTGGTGTTGGTGGTGATTGCCTTAGTGGCATGGGCGCTTCAGCTCATGCAGGCGGCCATGGATCAGCGCGAGTTTTCGCTGATGCTGGCGGGATGTTTGGTGTGTTCGGCGGCCGTGGGATTGGCCACGGTGATGGTGATGGCACTTAACGGTTTGATGTTGTGAAACCCGGTGATGCGGAAGCTGTTGAACAGCTCTTCAATGACGCTGCGCCCACCTATGACCGTCTCAATGACTGGTTGAGCTTTGGATTGCATCGCCAGTGGAAGCGTCAGATGCTGCTCCAGTTGTCTCCGCAACGCGGTGAGCGCTGGTTGGATCTCTGTTGCGGCACAGGAGATCTGGCCCTGGCGCTGGGCCGGCGTCTGCGGCCGGGCGGTGAAGTGATTGGGGTGGATGCAGCAGCAGCACCGCTGGTCGTTGCTGCCGATCGTTCCGCCCGGGAACCCTGGTTGCCGATTCTGTGGAGGCAGGGTGACGCCCTGGCCCTTGATCTGCCGGATGCCAGCGCTGACGGCGCTGTGATGGCCTATGGCTTGCGCAACCTGTCCGATCCTGCGGCCGGTCTCAGGGAATTGCGCCGCGTTCTGCGTGATGGTGGACGGGCCGGACTGCTGGATTTCAACCGGTTACCGGCGGGATCGACGGCTGCCGCGTTTCAGCGCACTTATCTGCGCCGCGTGGTGGTGCCGGTTGCAGCGCGTGCTGGCCTGGAAGAGCACTACGCCTACTTAGAGGCCAGCCTCGCGCGCTTCCCCAACGGATCGGAACAGGAAGCCCTCGCGTTGCAGGCGGGCTTCCAGGAGGCCCGCCATCGGCCCGTCGCCGGTGGCCTGATGGGGCTGCTGATCGTGAAGGCTTGAGAGATTAATCGTTCAGGCGGTCCCGCTTGCGACAAGCGAGACCGGTGAACTAGAAAGAAATGATTAAGAAACAGGGGGAGCCACGTGGCCTTTCCGCTGCCGTCTCTGCTGCCTTCCATTGAGGATCTTCTCGAGGAAGTCCAGTGGCTCGACGGGATGATCCTGGTGACTGACTCGCAGAAAGCCACGTTCGTGTCTTTCTCGCAGGTGGATCCGGTGTTGCGTCGCCTGCGATCCCGCCCCAGGGGCGCCGAGGTGGCTGAAAAGCTGTGCATGTCCTTGTTGGAAACCCATGGCAAGGGGGCCTGTAAGCCGGTGCTGGTGTTTCAGGGAGATGGCAGCTTCTGGCTGGGAACGATGGGGCCGGGCCGCAGTCACCCCCACCGCCACCACGCCATCGCCCATTTGCACCGCTGCCTCTCCTTGAGCTGAGGGGGGAGGGGCTGAACGAGAGAATGCTGGAGATTGGCTCCAGCGCTCGGATGCATTTCCAGGACATCATCACCACTCTCAACCAGATTGTGTGAGCGACTGGGTTCTGCGCTGCTAATACTACTGGGATCAACAAGGGATCAACGCTATGGTCCGTTGGTTGTTGAAACCATGTGGTGCTCTGGGCGCATACTTCCCGTGCTGTTGATCCCTTCAAGGGGTTCGCTGCAGCAGTGCGGAGAAGTGTGTGCTCGCTAGGTGTCGTACCGACCTTCCTGCTGATTCCGAGTCCCGAGGCAAACGAGAAGTACACAAGAAACTTCCCGCCGTTCTTCTATCGCTGCGACAACGGTCAGACGCTGGTCTCCCGACTGGAGTACGAGAACCAGTTCGGTGATGGTGAGGTGCTCTCGGTCTATCCGTACCCAGTGGAAGAGCGTTCACAGGTCCTCTGGCGCTCTGCAGGGAGGCAGTACATCGCTGTAGATGGGCAGCAGCACGACTTCAAAGCGTGGTGGCGTGGCGATAACGGTGATGGTGATGGTGATGGTGATGGTGATGGTGATGTTGGTGTTGGTGTCTGGGCAATACCTGATCCAGCAGCGTTGAGGGACTACGCCAAGCGGTTCAACACGGCAGGGAAGTACCGCTACATCTGCGGCGAACACACCGTCCTCTTTCGGATCACTGCCTTCCTGGACGGTGGATTACGCCATGGCGTGATGGAAGTGGATGACCAGGAGGTGGTGGGTCTCTCTCACTCCCGAGGTAATTCAGGGAACTTCAACGGCAAGGCGAGCAGTGAACCAGGAATCTCCTTCGCCTGGGGCATTCACACAGGTGACGACAACAAACCCGTGATCAGGTGGTTCCTGTCCATTGACGACCAGACCTTCACCTGCAACCGAGGTGGGTACTGATGAGCGGTGCCCTGCTGGAAAAGATTCCTCTGCTCGGTGGCGAGTTTGAGATCTGCCGCTTCGCCAACAAACCTCGGTTCTGGTGGTTTCGGCAGTACATCCCTGCTGGTCCGAACAACAAGCGGACCTACATCAAGCGATCCCTGAAGACCGAAGACAGGGCACAGGCAGAGCGTCGTGCCTATGAGGAGTGGCGCAAACTCAAGACCATTGAGGAGGACGGCGGCAGCATCACCGCCAAGAGCGTCCAGGACCTGATGGACGACTGGATAGAGAAGTCGTACCAGCGTGTGATTACTGGCGAAATCCAGGAAGGCACATGGCGTAGTAAGCGAGCATTTTTTGCCAACGCTCTTCCTAACTATTTCAAGAGTCGTGGTGTGAAAATGGTCACTGATCTTCAGGCAGATACTTTTGATGATTTCCGTTTCTGGCGTACTACGGAAGGTTGGAAATACTACAAAGGTTCTAATCCGAATCAGCGCAAACCGCCAACTGATGGAACGATAAACTCTGAAATTGGTTTGATCAACGAATGGTATAACAACTATCTGGTTCCCAAAGGATATGTGCGTCGTAAACCTCCAATTAAAATGAAGCAGTTGGATCTAGATGATCTATCTGCTAACCCTCCAATTCCTGTGAAGCAGTGGGAAATGATATGGCGCTACTTGAAGAGTTGGTCCGAGTCAAAGGTAGGTGTGAACAGGGTAGAGGTCACTTATTGGAAGCAGTGTTTTAGGCATTATCTGCTGGTTGCTTACAACCTGGGTAATCGTCCATCCGAGATGATTGGGCGCTTTAACAACAAGAAGGATGTCTTGGAGCGTGGGGTCCCTTGGGACGATGTTGAGATCATTCCACAAACCAGATGGTCCGAGAGTCAGAAACGAGAGGTGGAAGATAAACCGATCTCATTGGTTCATATTCGCAAGACGAAGACCAAGGTCCCTCGTGAGGTTCCCTGTCGGGCAGCAGAGTATCTGGAGCGATGGCGTGATTTTGTTGTTGAGTGGCGTAAGGAAAATGGGTATCCACCTCTCAAGAGCGGTGATCTGATCTTCGCCAACCCCAAAACAAATAAACCTTATTCGTACACCATGTACTCAAAAGCATGGTCCCAACTCAAGGCAAAAATTGGAGATAAGTTTCAGGATCAGTACACTCTTTACTCCACACGCAGCAGTTTCGTCACCAACTTGCTAGAGGAAGGTGTATCTGCTGATGATGTTTGTAAGTTGACTGGGCATAGTTATTCCGTCATGAGGCGTCACTATGACCGTATGAAAATGCGTAACCGTATCCCAGAAGTTACCAAGCGTCAGTACGGCAAGAAGGATCAGAACCCCTACGGCAGCAGGAAACTCATATAAGTTTCTGTTTACTCTGCTCGTTGCTTGGTAACAGTTGTAGGGTCAAGTTTTTCTAGGGATCCAGTCACGACATACGGCTGACGATGCTTTTTGGTTGACACAATGCCCTGGTGCAGGCGGCGGATCGTCAGTAAGGACGCACAGCAGTGTCGCGTAGTGCTCGTGCTGTCCTCAGCAGAAGCAATGAGTATCGCTTCATAAAATCAACCCCTTACAAATGCAAAATCATAGTGAATTAGTCATAAAAAGCATTCTTGAAACTCTTTTTTCTTCTATTGGCATCAAGAACTTCAGCAACCATTTCTATAGTGTCAGACCTGTCTAAAAAATGTTTAGCAACTTCATCGTTAAAGTCTTTATTCTTGGTATAACTAATCTCCAAAGAACTATCCTGTTTTTCTGAGGTAATTTTCTTAATAGAACCATCTGAAATTCGTTGAACAAGAGAGCGATGCGCTGCACGGACAGATTTCATTGTGAAATCAAATGTGTTTTGGCAATCATTCACTGTAGGCAACGCGTGGTATAAGATGTCACCCGAATCTAATCCCTTAGAAAGTTTGTGAATGGTAGAACCTACAAGGTGAAAATTATTATCTTGAGATGCCCAAAAATTGCATGAAGAACCTCTGTAGTAAGGACTTACTCCCATATGGATGTTTATAGCGCCTTTTCTCACTAACTCATCAATTAACCAACCCTTAATGAAACTTGACCCAAATACTACATAGTAGTCAGACGAAAGAGCGGGTTCAAGTATTTCCCTAGAGACTCTGTTGAGGTCTCCTGACTTAAGAGAGATGCTTCTGTTGTTAGAGGGCGAAAAACTGTTATGGCCGAAAAACTTTTTCTCTGACAATTGCACATTTTTAAAATAGTCTTGCATCACCTCAGACTTTGCGAAAAAATCTTTAGTCTGCCCAGGAAAAATAGTATTGCATTCAAGCACTGAGTAGCACTCGTCGCATATTTCGGACAACTGCGAGATAAGATGTAAATGCCTTGCCTGATTGCTGGTAAATATAGTAATTTTCATCGCGTGTAAATACCTGTTTTTTTAATTTGCTTCATAACATTAGCATGATCTTCTCTTGGAATTTCTAAATTGCTCATCGCTACTGAAGGGGTCATGCTTGATCTAAATCCAATTGAGATGCCCAAACTTCTAAGGATTGAAATTGTGGAATTGTTGTAATTTCCGCAAGGATGTGACATGCATTGTGGGTTTATCGCCAAGGTCTTCTTGAGAAACTCTAGGTTCTCTTCGTATTCGCGTCTTTGTGTTTTTTCGTCTAATAAATGGATCTGGGTAGGGTGAGTATGTGAGTGCAATCCAATGACATGACCATCACAGTAGAGGGAAGCAATGTCTTGCTTGTCCATGAATAAAATTGAACGCCTATCATCTTTGCAGTAACCTAGGTTTAGCATCATTGACTCTAGCAGTGAATTGTATCGTTCTTCTCCTAAGATCTTGTCTCTGACAAATCTAAATCGTCTATCATTCTCGGTGTAAAATGGAAAGGACTCTAGGTAGTCCTTGGGGTAGGTCTCGGCATATTCTTTTCCGCAATCTGGATATTTGGAAGTGAGTTCGTCAAAAAATGATCTGTAAAAAGAGTCTAAATCTTCAAAGTAAGTATTTCTGAAGTCTCTGTAATACTCAAGTGGGTCAGGGTTGTTCCCAAATACACTGCTGTAAACAAAGAAAAATGCATTGATATCGTATTTTTTGAGTATTGGAGCGGCAATATCGTATTGACACTTTAATGCGTCATCAAAAGTTAGCGTTAAATCGTTTTGTTGAAGTGTGCCGTCGCTTGCCTTTTGAATGTATTCTGGAGCATCGAGTATATTGAAATTCCTTTTGACTTTGTTTATCAATATTTCTAGGTCATCTGAGGATATTGAACCTTGTCCTTTTTGGTGGTTCTCTTTGTCGTGAAAATGATGAAACATTAAACCGTGAGACATTGCGATCCTCAATATTATTTTTAACTTATTTGTTTTTAGGCGTTTGTCCAGTGAGGCGAGGGTATTTTAACAAAATGAAAGAGCTTGCTGTTGGAAGGTTTCCCTTGTCTTGTTCGCTTAAATAGTCAATGCGCTTTCCTGATGTTCTTTTTGAGTCTATTGGTTATAAGTGGGTTGATGAAAATTTATCCCCGCTAATGTCAGTATGCCGACTCCGCTCAATGTTTAGAAACTGAGGGTGTGCTCAATCTTGAATATAAGAAAACGCTTTATTTATCTTATTTGGAATGATGCCCTGGAACAAGCGGCAGATCGTTAAGGGAACACATAGTAGCGTCGGATGGTGCTTGTAGTGCCCGCAGTAGGGGCAAGCGTTAGCGCCTTCACCTGCTAGGGATAGATGCCCGTAAGGCAGGTAACCCCGTTCCTCTGGATCGGTCATCGGGCAGCAGCGTCAAACTCCAGGACAGTTCAGATGTGCCACAGACATCAATGCTCAAGAGATGTCGTGCATCTGTCTCATTTCTCGTCTCAACGAATCGGTCAAAACCAAATGCCTGTCTGGGACTGGATTCCTTGGTTGATCTTTCAGGGATAGTGCAACCAATCGCAGAGAAGACGACTCTCTCCGTGCAGAGACGCAGTATGCTTTGGGTGTTCACGCCTTTTTCCGTGTCTGTCTTCCACAAGGTCAACCGCTCTGGAAATTCAAAGGTCCTCTCCGCCGAGGAGCGTGAATTGATCCAGAAGCACCTTCCCGAGAAATACCGACTGATCACAGAAACCTTGTATTGGTCAGCAGGTCGCATCAGGGAGGTGCTCACCATCCGAGTGAGGAACCTTGTTCCTGACCGTCAGATGGTGGTTCTGGAGCGGATGACCACCAAAACGAAGGAGACACGAGAGATCTATCTGCCTGACCACCTGATGCAGAAACTGCTGCTGCGGGTGCGTTCTCTGGATCTGGGACCTGCTGACCACTTGTTCTTCAACGAGAGTCCGACTCAAAACCAGCACTGCCGCAAGCATCTCTCCACGCAGTCCTTTGATAAGGAACTGCGCTGTGTGTGCGACTGGAACAACCTCCAGGGAATCTCATCCCACTCGTTCCGCCGCACTCAACTGACGGAGTTGTATCGGGATGGATGGTCGCTGCGAGAGATCCAGCACATCAGTGGGCATAGGTCGCTCCAGGAGTACCTGGAGATTGATAAGGCAGAGGTCGTGGACAAGTACCGCCAGCGCATGGCGACCACCTAACCAGAGTTCAATGCTTAATCGTTTCCACATAACAGCGGGCATCTTCCTCGCTGCTATCAATGTTCTTCCTGCATTCGCACTTCCTTGCGACACCGCATACAAACAGTTCAGGAAACAACTCCTGACTGCTGGGTGGACCCCAGTGGATTGTGAGCAAACAGAGCGGGTCTACATCTCCGACTATCCCGAGTTATGTGCTGCGACTCGTGAGGATGTTGGATTCGCTCATTGGGAGGATCCCAGAACCGACTCCCGCTTGCGGTTCATGACTTGGGCACCAGGAGGAGTCCCGAATCAGTGTGTACCTCCCTGGTTTGATGTTGTGCGGTTGGGTCCTGAACCAGCACCAGTGGAGTCGTGATGCCTAGTTATGTCGCCAAGGTGGAGTATGTGATCAGCACTCAATACAGTTATTCCAAGAGGACCTGGACAATGAACATTGCAGGTCAGTTCGCTGGGAAGACCGAGAGTGCTGTGATGAAGAAATTGCGTGACCGTCACGGTTCATCCAAGGAGATCACCATCACATCAGTTGAGTTTCGCTAAAAAACTGCAATGGTATGGATCTGAACCATTGGATTCACATCTATTGCAGTTGTATTGCAAAAGTTTCGTGTTTTTCGTTAGATTCAATGACTCATGTATCAATGTGGACGAAAACGGGTTTACAGAAAAAGAGTGATTGAATTATTCCAAGCCACGCCACGAATTATCTCTATTTTTTAGATCACGGATTTTCTGTGAACGAGGGTCACCTCCCTCTGTACTTGGGTTCTTGGTTTTGCGTTTCTTTGAGTTCTTGCGTTCTTGTAACTCCTGTGACCTGCGGATGTCCTCTCGCATCTGACGAAATGATTTACCGCCCTCCTGCTCATGGAAGTTGGCGATGCCTCCCACATAGATCAAGTTGGAGTCGTCTTTGGGACTGTCGCCCTGGGGTACATCAACGCTTGAGGGGTCCTTGGATTGCCCTCTGCCCTTGAGTGTCTTGATTCGTTTGCGACTGTCCTTGCGCTTCCGATCAGATTCATTCACAGCACTTTGCCTCCTTTCCTCTTCATGTCGGCGTAAGGTTTCTCAATCAGATCTTCAACGATCAGATTTGCCTTTTTGTTGCTGTGACGCTTGCTGATGTCGGTCAGCATGGACATTGTGGTGTCGCTGATGGATAAGGCTTTCATTTACTTGCTAGTTGTCGTTTCTGCTCTTGCAGAAGTTGTTTGTGGATGTTCCTCTTCACCCAACCTGATTTTGTAGTGAAGTTGTCCTTGCAGTATCGGTCAAACTCCTTGAGGAGGACTAACTCTTCTGCTGTAAAATGTACGCTAATATTGCGTCCTGTTGGAAGCGTGTGCATGATTCTGTTTCCTTGTAAATACGGATTCTCCTGTCTAGATCTACCTTACACTCTCTCAGGAGAGTGTGTAACCAAGACCAGCGTGCATCATCAAGTTTTTCGGCATAATCTTCGCTGATGTCCGCTAAATAGGAGTACGAATACATTCTTCGTTTGCGAGAGTGAGACATGATGACCCTTCGGTGGTAGAGGGGTCCCTTTTTATGCGCTCAATTCAATGACACCAGTTTGCATCAGATTTACATAATTATTGTTGATTGCGTGAATATATTTATATAGTTTGTGTTCTTTGGATGTCCATATCTTCAGTGCTTGCTGTCTTAACCAACGAGCACTGCATAGTTAAAAAACATGATTTCCTCGCCATCGCATTCCGCCACATTGCGGAGTGTTTGATCAGTATTTCAACCAGTCCTCCAGTGTGTTCTGCACCTTCTCGGCAAGGTGCGGGTGCTGTTGAGCGATCTCACGCAGACGCCTGCGGTAGTTGAAGCGTTGACCCCGTGAGTCGGTCTTCAGGTACTCCAGGGCAATCTTGTGGATGTAGTCATGGGCATGCAAACTCCAGAACCCATCACGCCCACCACGGACCCTGTTCAGGAATCCAGTGAAATCCGACATAGGACCTTGGATCAGGTCTTCTAGCGACTGCAGATTGAAGAGCGTCTTCAGGTTGTCGGGTGCGTCCTTCCAGGTGGTCTTGAGGTCGTTGAGCAGTTTCCCGACCATTTCATGGGATCTGTCCTTATTCCTTCGCAGGCGCAGGGCGGTTGTGGACTGATCCTCCTGGTGCTGTGTCTTGAACCCGTAGGTTGTGACCAACTTTTCCAAGTCGCTCTTAAACCGTTCCAGGTGCTCTGGATCAAGAGCAGATGGACCGAGGACAGTCGCTATGGGACTGAAGTCAGTTGGTACTGCCTCCTGGGTCCCAACGAAGCGAAACTCTTTTAACCAGCGTGTGAGAACACCCTGGGAAACACCTGGGTGCAGTGCGCCGCTGTTCACCGCCTCCTTCAGTTCCTCATCGTTCAGGCAGTGGACCTGATGGATCGTTGTGTACGAGGGAGGCAGGTGTTCCTGGATCCCTTCCAGGCGGTCATCAAGACCGATCTGCAGGAGTTTGGACGTGATTTTCTGACCCTTGCCCCAGCGATCACGAAGGTCCTTGAACTCCGATTCAGGAAGGGTCTCCTTCGCAGTGCTGATGGTTCTGCAGATCTGGAGAACACCGTCAACGGATTCCATTGACCCCTGAACCAGGACCTCTAGGAATTCAGTCGTTGTCGTGGGTGTTGCTGCCTTCTTCATGCGGTCAAGGTACGACACTCTCTGCGCCAGATCAACGACTCTCTCTGTAGTTGGTTGTCGTTAGGGCGGGAACCGCACCCTGAAGCGCCAGAACTACTGCAAAACCTGCATTTTTGTTTGTCCCAGGTTGTTCTGGGTCTACTGCCTGTCGTTGATGACCACCCTTCTCGTAGTCAAGAGCAGCGCCTGCCTGCAGAGATACTACCATCTCTTTACGGAGAAAGTCGTAGGTTCTGTGCTTCTCTCTGAAGTTGTATACGACTGTCTCCGTGCAGAGAATGTCGTTCTATCGTATGTGCATCGAAACGAGGGAGGCAACCCGATGACCGCCGCCACCACTCAATCCATCCAGATCAACCAGGAGCAGTACAGCGCCCTTGAAGAACTCCTGATGGGTGTGCTCTACGAGGGAACCCTCCACTACAGCGACGACAGGGATTCCGAGTTCAACGCTCTCGGTGCGATCTACGACCAACTGGTGGATCTGCGACAGGAAGAGATCTCCTGCTGAACCTGCTTCAACTACCTGCCCTTACAAACCTCATTGACTCAACAGATGTTCCAGATCACCGCTGCAACCAACACCGAAGTGACTCCCTGCACTCTTCCCTCTGAAGATCGGGCATACCTGTCCGCCATGAAGAGGGCAAAGAAGTTGCCCGAGGTTCAGCAGAACGAGACCTTTGCCGATGCGGTTGCGTTCCTGGAGGTTTGCTTCAAGGAGCGTGTGAAAGAAGGAGAGCGCACTGGATCCAACAGGAACGAAGGGTCTCTTGGATCCGTTTGGGAGGCAATGCAGTGTGCTGAAGCGTTGGAGAACCTGATTGAGTCCGACGCCTGGAGCGGTACTGATCACCTGCTGTGTCGCCTCAACTGCCTCACTGGAGTCATTGAGGCAATTTGCTTTATGGCGGAACGGCCTGCCGTCACTGGGAAGGACTTCCTCGCTTGATGCTGTGACGACAGCAGACCGTCAATAAATAACCAGTACCTAGTGCTGGAGTGCCCGACAAACAAGGCGAATAGAGCAGCACTTCATAGAACCGAACTGAATACTTCCGAACTCATCCAACAAACTTGCTTGAATCATTTACGTGCATAACTGTTCAATACATCCATCGCTCTGAACTTACGTGCGATGAGGATATGACTAGTGTTTTTAAGGAAAAGTGTTACTGGGTTGCCTTGGGAGATGGTGTCCCTGATCTATTGGAATTGGAATACGATGACCCTGCTGAACAGTACGCAGAACCTAGTAATGTTCTCCAAGCCATCTCCGACAGCGGTGTATTAAATCTTGTACCTTCTGGTCAAGAGGATCATTGTCATCGCATTGTGTTCAGGGATTTAATGCGTAAACTGGACGAACTACCTTCTGACTCACCATCTGGTCGTTGGTTCTTTAGGTGCGTGGATAGCGACTGATGCTGATCAAATCGTTCTGTTGAGTAACTGATTGCTCTTTTCAACTGCTAGACGCTTGTGCAGAGCAGAGTATCCAACTCTGTGCTACTTCATGAGCATCTCTTCAAGGTCAGTGATGTAGTCCTCACTGGAGGAAAAACTAATGTGTTTCATCTTGGGTGCCTTACTGGATTCCATTTGGATTCAATCTGTACCGTTGCCTTAACTGTATTTAGGTCTAGATCAGTTGGTGTGACTGAAGAGTAAGTTGTTTGAGTTCGTTCTCTGTCTCTGGAATTGAGTGCCTCTGTGCTCTAGAACTCTTCAAGGAACTATAGAATCAATATTCCGAAGATACTCAAAGTTTATTTATGCAAAAACTAACTACTTTCTGGACAGCTGTTAACAAATGGAAACAAACAAGTACGCCAATCCCTTTGGGGATGGTGGGCAACTATCGTTGTCTCAATCAATCACTGACGAACAGAAATGGCGTTACTGGTTAGAGGTTATTGATCGTGGTGTGATCAGCGACATCTCCCATCAACTCCAAGGTTTTGAGCAGCAGCACTCTGGTCGGTCAGTCAATGACATCTTCCGCTGCCCCTTCTGTTCGGCACAGCAGAAAACTGCCTATGAGAAGACGAGGGTCACTGCGTGCCTTCGTGAAACAGGAGGTCGTTATGGATCCAGCAGCAGAGGCGGATATCAGTTCCACTGCTTCCGTTGCAAGAGCACTCACACGCTCTTCCAGTTCCTTGAGGCGACGGAGAACGGTCAGATCGCTGATCAGTACCGCTGGGACCGCTTCCGTCGGAAACTCACTGGTGCTGGATGGAACTGTCCGTTGCCTCCCAAAGAGCAGCGTGATGCCCTGAAGAATCCGCTGTACGCAGGCAGTGATGTTCCTCCTCCTTCCAAGGCGGACCGTGCAGCAGCGCATAGGCGCCGTTACGAGGACCAGAGGCGCCTTGATTACATCCACAAACATAGATGCCCTCCGCCCAGGGGCAAGAGCGATTGAGGGTCCTCCTGGGTGTCTCTGCCGTTCTGCTTCAGAGATGTCGTTTGGTTTGAGGGTGGTAATGCGTTGATCCCACCCGTCATTTGGGAAAATAGTGCGGTTGATCTGGCGGGATCAACAAACGGATCAACAGGTCTCGTAATTACTGGGGTTTTCGCTCTGGGATCAACAAGGGATCAACAGATTTCACCGCCCTAAACCCCCACCATCACAAGAATAGACCAACATATGCACTTCCAGGACATCATCAGCACCCTCAATCGTTTCTGGTCAGAACAGGGGTGCCTGTTGTTGCAGCCCTATGACACCGAGAAAGGGGCTGGCACCATGAGCCCGCACACGGTGTTGCGAGCCATCGGTCCTGAGCCTTGGGCGGTGGCCTATCCCGAGCCCTGTCGTCGTCCCACCGACGGTCGATACGGCGACAATCCCAACCGGGCGCAGCACTATTTCCAATATCAAGTGCTGATCAAGCCATCACCTGACGGTATTCAGGAGACCTACCTCGCGTCTCTTGAAGCGTTGGGCATTCGAGCTGCGGATCACGACATCCGTTTTGTCGAAGACAACTGGGAGTCCCCCACCCTTGGCGCTTGGGGTGTGGGTTGGGAGGTGTGGCTGGATGGCATGGAAGTGACCCAGTTCACCTACTTCCAGCAGTGCGGGGGTCTGGATTGCAAGCCGGTGTCCATTGAGATCACCTACGGCCTTGAGCGGCTGGCGATGTACCTCCAGGATGTTGAGAACATCTGGGATCTCAGCTGGAACGGCGAGCGCAGTTATGGCGACATCTGGCTGCCTTTTGAGAAGGGGCAGTGCCATTTCAATTTCGAGGCGTCCAATCCGGAGCGTCTCAAGCAATTGTTCGCCATTTATGAAGCGGAAGCGGCGGATCTCATCGATAAGAACCTGCCGGCACCGGCCTTGGACTTCGTGCTCAAGTGCAGTCACACCTTCAACCTGCTGGAGGCCCGTGGCGTGATTTCAGTGACCGAGCGCACCGCCACCATTGGCCGCATCCGCAACCTGGCTCGCAAGGTGGCGGAAGCCTGGCTGGCGGAACGGGAGGCCTTGGGCTTCCCGCTGTTGAACCGGGAAGCGGCGACGGCGGCCTGAACCACGGGGAACCCTTGCATCACCTTGCGCGGGTGATGCATGAATCCGGCTGTCTCGGGCGCCCTGCTCTTGCTCCTGGCCTGCATGGGGGCGGCTCAGGTGCGACTGCCAGCGCAAGGTATTGCGCTGGCAGTCGTGCTCGCGTTGGGGTTGGCTGGCTGGGCACGCCGTTGGACGCGAACCCCTCAGCAGCTCCTCGCTTTCGCCGTGGTGCTCGGTCTGGCCAGCAGCCGATGCGGGATGGCCTCGGTGCCTCGGCCCCAGATCGGTGATCCGGCTCAACTCATCCCTGTGGATGGTCCTGCGCCAGTGGTGCAGCTGACTGGTCGCGTCCGCGCTGATGCGCCGGTTCGGGATCACCGTTGCCGTGCGCTGCTGCAGGTCAGCCGCATCGATGGCGTGATCCGTCATGGCCGCTCTGAACTCACACTTGAAGCCTGCGAGCAGCCTTTGCTGGAGGGGGCCTGGATCGAGGTTCGCGGACCGCTGACGAGGCCCCAGCCATCGGCCCATCCCCTGCTTTCGGATGCCTTCAGGAGACTGGCTGCTCAGGGGTGTTGGAGTCGTCTGCGAACCGACGCCATCCGGTTGTTGCGTCAGGACGCGACTCCCCTCGCCGATGCACGCCGCCGTATCGCCCGCTGTTTCATCGAAATCGCAGGTGAAGAGCGAGGCAGTCTGCTGGCGGCGCTGGTTCTCGGCAGTGCTCAGGTGTCTTTGCCTGAGAGCTTGCGTGACGGGTTCCGGGTTGCTGGGTTATCCCATGCCCTGGCGGCGTCAGGTTTTCATCTGTCCGTGTTGCTGGGCACCACATTGGTCTGCACGCGTCGCTGGCCAGCACCGTCTCGGTTGGGAGCTGGTGTGGCGGCCATGGTTCTGTTTCTGGCCTTGGCGGGTGCCCAGGCTTCGGTGGTGCGCGCGGTGCTGATGGGCGCTGCGGCGTTACTGATTCGAGAGCGTGGTTATCGCAGCCGCCCCCTTGGTGTTCTGCTGATCACCCTGGTGGTGATGCTCTTGGTGCATCCGGCCTGGGCACGCTCGATCGGCTTTCAACTCAGTGCCGCTGCTACCGCCGGTCTGCTGATCTCCGCTGCCCCCATCGAACAGCAGTTGCGCAGCTGCTGCCCGTCGTTTGTCGCGCGTTTGGCTCCTCCTCTGGCCGTGCCGGTGGCGGCCTTGTTGTGGACGCTGCCCCTGCAGTTGTTCCACTTCGGAGCCGTTCCTCTGTATGCCCTCCTGAGCAATCTTCTGGCGGCTCCTCTGCTGTCACCACTCACCCTGGCGTCGATGTTGATGGCCTTGATGGTGTTGCTCCTGCCGGCATCGATCACAGCACTGCTGTTGCCTGGGTTGATCTGGCCTGTGCAGCAGCTGGCAGAAGTGCTGATCGCGTTGGTGTTGTGGATTCGTCACTGGCCCTGGGCCCAGCTGTTAACCGGTCGAATGCCGTCATGGCTGCTGTTGTTGTTGCTCCCGGCCTGTCTGCCCTGGGTGTTGCCTGCCCTGCGGCGCTGGCGTTGGCGCCTGGCGCCGTTCCTTCTGGTGGTGGCGTGCGTTCAGGCTGGATTGAGGTTGCAGGATCGTTGGATCCACGTGGAGCAATGGGGGCGTCAGTGGCTGCTGCTCCGTCATCGCGGCAGGGCTGCGCTCCTGGCGACCCATGGCGATGCTCTCAGTTGCCATCAGGCGGGACGGCTGAGTCATGGGATGGGGCATCTGCGTTTGGATTGGGTGGCCGTTCTGGATCCCGTTGGGACGGAGCAGCGGGCCTGTTGGAGCGCGATCACCCACACCCTGCAGGCGGAACAACAGGGCCGACTGCCATTGGTGCAGGGTCAGCGCCTACAGAGTGATGGCTTGAGCCTCGCCCTCGCGGATCCGCATGGGCGCACCTTGCGTGTGGTGGTTGGGCCGCGAATCAAGGTTCTGCGCCGATCGGATTTGCAATCGGTCCGCGTGCCACCCCGAGGAGCAGACGAGGGCGTGCATCTACAATGAAGCTGCGCTTATTGCGCAAGGAGAGGTGGCAGAGTCCGGTTGATTGCGCACGACTCGAAATCGTGTAGGGGTCACACCCTCGTGGGTTCGAATCCCACCCTCTCCGTTTTAAATTTCCTGAATACGCATTTTTTAATGTTTTGTAACTTTTTTGTTGCGTGGGCTCTTCAATCGCATGAAAGTGAAGTCAAACAAAACAATTCATCTGTTAAATAGGATCTATCAATGGCAAATGTTGGCTTCTGGCGAAAGGTAAAGTATCGCCTCAGTTCGCGAATGGAGAAATATACTTTCTCACCTGATTCCAAAAATGATCCACTTCGTTCTCAAAAGGGTCAGCTCAGATTTGTTTTGGAAAATGTGTTCAATTACGCCAAAAATGGGCTTCATCGAAATGGATATTTTGTGGATCTTGCGGCAGCTCATCCAAAACGATTTAGTAATACTTTCTTTTTAGAGAAGAAGCTAGGTTGGCGAGGCATCTTGATCGATGCGAATCCTTACTTTACAAAACTACTGCGTGAAAACAGGACCAGTCAGGTATTTGAGTGCGCAATCACTTCGTCAAATGAAACTCTTGTTGATTTCCGTATTGATAATGGTGAGCTTGGAGGAATTGTAGGGGATGCGTTTGATAACAGCTACTCCATAAGAGGAGGTGAGTTAAAGTCTGCAAAGATTATAAAGGTCAAGACTAGAACTTTAGAGTCAATACTAGATGAAGCCAACGCGCCTGCAGTAATAGATTATCTTTCTCTTGACATTGAAGGAGCTGAATATGAGGCTCTTAAAACTTTTGATTTCTCCAAGTATAGGTTTAGATGCATGACGGTTGAGTGCCCTCCACTCGACTTAGATTTGCTTCTCGATAGCCATGGCTATGTACAAGTTCAGCATAGTAAATATGATACATTTTATATCCATAAATCTCAAATATCAGAAGCTTGTCTTGATAATTGTAATCCTCATTTTTTTGCAACGCCAGCAAAAGATTGGTAGCATTTAGGGGTAAATATTCATTTAATTTTTTTAAGTTTTCACGCAACATATATGAAGCTAATAATTTTGTTCTCGGCTAGTAAGCAATTAGAGAATTTTTGCGTACTTTTTCAGCGAGTACCAAGCCTTCTGTAGATCTACTCTTTCATGTCATTCATAAATTATACTACTTGAATTACCTGCTTTACACTCATAAAAACTATTCTCAACGATTGAAAATCCATTTGTTCAAAAGTCTAAATTCTCCAAAAGACTATCATAAGCCCGAAAACCTTAATTGATTTTTCATCATCGAATATATTTGCTAAGAATCTTTAGTCTCTATGACTGCTACATTGGCAACCAATATTTAAAAGTAAGCATAAATTGAATCAAATAAAGTTGCGATTAGAATGAATAGCTATAAGCCCTGGAACGCGCAAAGACTAATATTATTTTGTATATCTGTGGACCAGAAAAGATATTTGCAGGATTTGAGTTCTTGTGACTCTTTTTTTCGTTGCTTTTGGCCCATAATTATAGTTGACAAATACGATTCATATCTGTGAGTATTTAAATATAATTAAAGATAAGTGACTTTGTCAAACTTTACCACCTCTGCAATGGCGTTGATGATTTGACCAGATAGCGTTTAATACTAATCTACTACAATCAACAATAAAAAATTATTTAAATTAAATCTAAAATGCATCGCGAAGATAATTGAATACATAAGAAACTAACCTTCGATTTCATAATTGCTCCTGCTCATCAACAGTAAATCATTGTTTTTGAAATTCAATGCATACTTTGCCAGCCCAACTAATGATCTTTGAATGTTGACTCGATTCCGGTTGGCATAAATTGGCGATGATTTGAATCTTCGGAGATTT